>JBEKGH010000142.1:0-5942 GCA_050012895.1 Occallatibacter sp. | reverse complement strand
TGACAAATGATTACTGAATGAGTACTGATATGCACTCAGCATAGTCCACAGTAATGTTTATGCGGTTACCGTAAATCACTGTAATGGGTTACTTTGGTACACAGACGGGTTACAGATCCGCAAGATCTGTTGGCAGGTTCATTCGGGACATAAGGAGTTTGTCAGCAGGACTTGCTATATGTGAGATCCACAATGCTGGGGCTCTCAGCTTCACATCAATGCCACAAGGCAGGCCAAGAGTTGGAATCACCAACCATTTTGGAAGTCAGCTGAGCAGGGATAGGTTGAACTATTTGCAAATAACAATAAGATAATAAACATCTTAAATTGCAGATCGCGAAGGCGGAAACGCGGAATTTGGGGAAGAAACCAACGCGCTCTTGTAAGCCTGCACGGTCTTCTTCGCGATCGAGATCCAGGATTGCTCGCCAAAGTCCATCGCGCGCACCCTGCTGGCAAGACGCTCCCGCAGGTCGGCATCCTGTACCAACTTGGTTAACGCTTCGGCAAACTTGGCGGCATCCTCGGGATCGACCAGCAACGCGTTTTCCCGGTCCGTCAGCAGCTCGCGAAACACGGGTAGATCGCTGGCCACGATCGTCTTTCCTAACGCCAGCCCTGTGGCCAGCGCCCCACTAGTGGTAATCGCGCGGTAGGGATAAACGACCACGTCCGCAGCTCGATACAGCGCCACCAGCTCCCGGGCGGAGACGAAACGAGGCTCCAGTTGGACGCGCTTCAGCCCCAGGCTCTTCACCTGCTCGCGAATCTGCTCCAGCAACTCGGGGGTCCCGGTACCCACAATCGCCAGCTGGCAATCGTCGTCGTGGGTCTCCACCCGCTGCCACGCGCATAGCAGGAGATCGATTCCTTTGTAGGGAAAGATGATCCCTTGCCACAGCACCAGCACCGTGCCGGGCTTCTTCTCGAAACCCGGCGGCGTTTGCTCGGAGCCGGTGGCAGGCAGGTCATAAAAAAACGGCCCATGCGGAATCACCGATACCTTTTCCTCAGGTACTGAAAACTCCGCCACCAGCCGCGTCCTGATGTGATCCGAGTGGCAGATGAGCCGATCGACCATTCGGTAAAGCTCAAGAAAAGTCTCCTTGTGCGCCTCGCCCGTATCGTGTGGGAGCAGATCGTGGACCGTCAGAACTATCTTCGAGCCCCGTTTGCGGCAGAACTCCAGGAACCAGAAATCAAGCGGAAGGCGCCACTTCAACATCGGCAGGACTTGAACGTGGATCACATCCGGGGGTGATACCAGAAAACGCACCGTCAGCGCAGACAAATTTACGAGCGCCTCCGACAGCTTCAGTACCCTGCGCGGCACGCGCGGCAATGGGAACCTCCCCACCACATCGAGAAGCCCAGGATCGACCTTGATTCCACGGCTTGAGAAGCAATCCGGATCGAGGTAGTAGGAGATCGATCCCACCGTCAAATTGACGCCCTCCCCAAGTAGAGCCTTGGAGAGATATGCCGTGTAATAGGGCACGGTTGCCCACAAGTCCATCATAAAAACGCGAATTCGGCGGTCGCTCATCTTTTCTGCCTTGCGGATTGACAGAGAGTTTGACCGGTATCGTCAGCCCTCAGCCGCTGCCACCTCTGGGAGTGGGTAGCGCCATGTTGGAGTTAAGGATTTCGGAGGGAGCAGGGGCCTTCAGGCCCCTGAAAACAGGTCAAAAGGAAACGGCCTTTAGGCCCGGGCCTCTATCGTCCGGCCAAATACAACTGTAGTACTAGGCCAACTCGCAATCCGTTAGACATGATGTTCTTACCATGGCGAATGCACAGAGTGCATTGAAGAATGACGGTCGAGCGCGCACCCCAGCATTCGGGCACAGCAGTGCAATCCGATATACAAGTGAGGGCCCGACGTATGGCCCGCTTGACATTGGAGATCGGAACTGCTATTTCAATGGCCGATGACATTAAAAACGATTGCTTACTTCTTGATTCCCAAGGTTGTTCTGAACGAACTAAGGCACCGTAAGCATCTTCGGGACTTGGCAACCGCCGTGGAGCCTGAAGAGGCAGAGGTGCGGCAAGTGGTTAACAAGGGCGACACCGTCCTTGATATTGGCGCCAACTTCGGAGTCTTTACCAAGCTGTTTTCCGAGCTCGTTGGCCCGCAAGGTTCAGTGCTCGCATTCGAACCAATTCCACAGACGTTCCGAACCCTCGCGGCTGGCGTCAAACGCTATCACATGAGTAACGTTCGGGTCTTAAATAAAGCCCTATCGGACACTGTTGGCACGGTGAATATGTTTGTGCCACGGTATGCTGACAACCTGGGCGACAACCTATACGAGGCGAGCATCGTCAGTAACTCTCAGTCGGGAAACACACTCACGATCGACTCGGTGTCCATCGACTCGCTACAACTACCTCGCGTAGATTTTGTGAAGATTGATGTTGAGGGGCACGAACTCAAAGTGCTTCAAGGAGGCAGACGCACATTAGAGCAGCACCATCCGACCCTAATGGTGGAAGTTACGTCTCCCGGCACCGCCGACTTTTTGTGCAAAGAAATGGGTTATCAGCAGCCTGTGATTATCTCTGCCTCTAACCAGCTGTTCATCCACCGTTGACAGCTCCGGTATACGAGCTTCACTCGATCAGGTTTGTGCCTCTCGAGTAACTGGACCGCCTGCCAAATCGGAGAAGGCGCTCCCGCCATCGTGTAGTAAGTGTTTTGATCCGTCGGCAGCCCCTGTAGACGGTCTACGAACACTTGCATGCTGCCTCTTCATATACCCGGAGATAATCAGCCGTCATCCGCTCCGCGGAGAACTCATCTTCGACCAGCTGCCTTGCTGCGGAGCCGAGCCGTTCGCGTTTTGCAGGATCACCGAGCAGCTCTATGATCGCTGCCGCCAGTATCTCTGGTTCCGCCGCAGGCACCAGCACTCCGGTGCAGCCATCCTGAAGAACGGTCGGAATCTCACCCACTTCTGTTGCTACCAACGGGAGGCGGCTGGCCATACCTTCCAAAATGGCAATCGGTAGCCCCTCCCGCCGCGACGCGGAAACCATGACATCCAAAGAGGCATAAAAGGTGGGCATATCGTCACAGCGACCTAACATGCGCACATGGTCACGAATGCCAAGTTTATCGATCAACGTGTCCAGCTCGGCACGATCCGGCCCATCCCCGGCCACGACAAACTTTGTATCGGGGCAATGAGCTAATACACGCGCTGCGGTATGCAGGAAAATGTCTACGCCCTTCTCCACGGAAAGACGGCCTACAAGGCCAACTATCTGATATGTATTCCAGCCCAGCTCGTGTCTCACAACTGCCGATGCGCGGTCGAACGGGCGCAAATCGATTCCGTTCCTGATCATGCTGACCTTGTTCGCATTGACACCAGATTTGAGGAGCCTCTGCCGTACATCCTCAGACACTGCCACGATCTGCGCATAGCCACGCAGAATCAACCGGTCCAGGATTCCATAGAAGGATGTCTTCCGGTCATTATCAAGCCAGTTATGACAGGTTGAGACCAGCGAAACTCCCGATGCTCGCAACGCAAAGAATGCGTAGATGTCTGCTTTGTAGCCATGGGCATGGACGACATCGATGCCTGTCCGTTGAGCCAGTTCTCGAATACTCGTGATTGCTTTCCGGTCAATCTGCCCGTTGCACGGAACGAGATACGACTCGATGCCTTCCTTTGTTGCGTTTTCATGCAGCTGCAGATTCGGATTTGAAGAGTTCGAGAACACGCCCAGCATGCTGCGATGCGGCCCCTCATTCAGCGTGCGCGACAAGTTCAGGATCACGGCCTCTGCACCGTACATCCCGCCGCTACTGATGATGTGCAGAATCTTCATTCCGCGTAGTCTCCAGCGTCACCGCCGTCCCGCTCTTTTCGATTCAGGAGCGCCCAAAGCTTTTCGTACAACAGGTCCCCGACCACAGTCTTCGCAACTGCCTTGATCCGGTGTTGACGCTCCATCTTCGATAGCGCACGGCTTCCGGGCTGAAGCACATTCCGAATCCACTCCAGCGACCAATCGCCGCGGACATTGAGGCGGCCAACCGTAAACCCCAACGGCTCGTGTTCGACCCTGGGCACGGACGTGTAAACCTGCGTATATCCCGCTTGCCGGCAGGCCGCAAGAACCTGCCAGTTGAAACGGCCGCCGGGCAGGGACATGGTTGTAATCGATGTTCCGAGCTTGTCCTCCAGGACCGATTTGGCTTTACCGAGCTCAACATCAAGATCTCCAGGAGCGCAGCGCGTCAAATAGGTATGCGACCATCCATGCGCACCAATCAGCTGGCCAGACTCATGCAGTGACCTCAACTCCCGCCATCCCATGTAGCCCCGCTTTTTATCCGTCCAGCCCACGGTAATGAAGAACCGTGCGGAGATACCTCGCGACATTAACGCAGGTAGCGCATAGTCAAAATTTGAAATGTGTCCATCGTCGAAGGTCACCTCTGGCCACAAGCCGGGATTCGCGGCATTCCGCATCTGCCCGAATAGATCAATGTGCTTATCAAACTCATTGGTTTCAATAACATATGAGTAATCGCACCGCTGCTGCCTCAACTCATGGTAGAGAAAATGAAGCTTCTGCAAGGGCCGCCTGGTTCGGTCCTCAGACATCGATTCAACCTGCAAGGTTCAACCCTCACTCAGTGATTTGCAGTTACCACGGGCGGTTGTATTTGGCCGGACGATAGAGGCCCGGGCCTAAAGGCCGTTTCCTTTTGACCTGTTTTCAGGGGCCTGAAGGCCCCTGCTCCCTCCGAAATCCTTAACTCCAACTGTAGTATTAAGCCGTAAGCTCCGTAATAAAACCTGTGGGTACCTTCATTGTGACCCTCTTTATAGCAATTCAAATGCCCAACAGCGGAATGACTTGATCCCCGTCAAGTCTCCGAGAATTCTCTCGCTGCATGAAAGAGTTTCCCTTTGCGCGGAGAATAAGTTTTCCACTTTTCGAGGGAATCAATGCCAGGTTTCTTCCTTGTTGAAAGCGAAGAAGCTTCCTTCATTCGGCCCACCCCTCCTGAAATGCCCCGAACGGCGAACCTAAGCAAAAGCGAATTTTCTGTCCTGATCCCAGGTTTGGAACCTCCATTGCCGCTGGAAAGGTGCGGACACAACACTTTATAGTGAGCTGAGCAGATCACCTGTGTGAATCGACCGTGAAACGGTTTTTCGCCATTACAGTACCTGAAAGAATCTGCCGCCTTGGGCATTCAGGATTCACATGGGGCTGCGATGATTAGAATCGAGCAGCCCGTGTCAGTTGCGGTACCGGCTGCTTCAGCCGCCCCTAACTCAGGCGGTCGCTCTGGAATTCATAGCGCTTCCGCGAAAAGGCTGCTCCATGCCACGCGTCTCGATCATAACCCCGGTCTATAACGCCGCCCAATGGTTGCCGGAGACCTTCGCCACCGTTCGCGCGCAGACGCTCACTGATTGGGAGCAGGTCCTGGTCGATGATGGCTCGACGGACGGTTCGCTAGTCATCATCAAGGCCGTGGCGGCTGAAGATCCGCGCTTCCGTTTGCTACGCACATCTGGCCGGAAAGGTCCCGCGGTAGCGCGCAACTTGGCGCTGGAAGCTGCGCGCGGCCGGTTCATCGCCTTTCTCGATGCCGACGACCTCTGGCACCCGGAAAAACTCGCCCGCGCCGTGGACTGGATGACGACGCACGGCTACGGCTTTATCTACCACGATTACCGGCATATGTCCCACGACGGCGCCCTGGTAGGCCCCCTGATCACTGGGCCCGAGGTGCTGGACTTCCGCACCTTGCACACGCGCCGCGGTCACGGTGGTTGCCTGAGCATCGTCATCGATCAAGAACGGGTTCCCGGATTCCGCTTTCCCGTCGACCATCGCTACATCAACGAGGATTTCATCGGCTGGATGAACATCATCCGGCAGGGCGAAAATGGGCACCGGCTTCC
>JBEKGH010000141.1:0-3420 GCA_050012895.1 Occallatibacter sp. | reverse complement strand
GCATTCGCGAGGCACGGCAGCCCCAACCGCAGCGGATTGCCACACTGGCCTGCCTTCACCACCGCGAAGCGAACTACCATGATCTTCGACCTGCCCGAGAGCCGCGCCATCGACAATCTCGACCACGACGAGCGATTGATGCTTTTGAACCTGCCGTCAGGCAAGTGGCTGTAGCCGCAACTCGCACGCGCGCACGATAGTGCACCGCGTTCCAGCCTTCACGAAACCGCGCGACGTCCGCGCTACTTGCGTTGTGATGAGATCTTCGCGCCAAACTGCTGCAGCTTCGCGACCGTCGCCGCCGCCTGGCCGGTGTCGATGGCCTCAGCACCCATGGCGACGCCTTGTTTCAGATCGCCGGCCAGCCCCGCCGCGACCAATGTGGCCGCCGCGTTGAGCAGCACAATGTCGCGCCGGGCTCCCTGGGTCCCGGTCAGCACGTCGTAAAGCAGTGCCTTGTTCGTTGCAACGTCGCCGCCGGTGAATTGATCGAGGGTGGCGCGCGGCAAACCCGCCATCTCTGGCGTGATGCGCGCGGCCTTCATCTCTGGCCGTCCGGTTTCCGACTCTTCGACCCGCGCCACAACGGATTCGCCGGTGGTAGTGAGCTCGTCGATGCCGTCGGTGCCGTGAACGATAAACGCCCGTTTCGCACCCAACATGACCAGCGCGCGCCCTACCAGCAGCACCCGGCTCGGCGCGAGCACGCCAATCACCTGGTTGCGCGCGTGCGCCGGGTTGGTGAGCGGGCCAACCAGATTGAAAATTGTGCGAAAGCCCAGCGCGCGGCGCAACGGTCCGAGGACCATCATCGCCGGGTGATACAGGGGCGCGAAGAGAAAGACGAATCCCGTCTCGCGCAGGCATGCAACGGCCGGTTCGGGCGAAAGCTCGATGGGCACACCGAGAGCCTCGAACACGTCGGCTGCGCCGCAGCGGGAAGTAACAGCGCGGTTGCCGTGCTTGGCTACCTTGGCGCCGGCAGCCGCTGCCACCAGCGCCGCGCCACAGGAGATGTTGAAGGTCTGCGGCCCGCCGCCGCCGGTGCCCACGCAGTCGACAAGCTCAGCTCTTTCCCCTTCGGAGAAAGGTAATGGCACGGATTGCCTGCGCATTACGTCGACAAATCCCGCCAGCTCCGGAGCCTGCTCGCCGCGCGTAGCCAGCACGGCCAGCAGCGCTGCGGTTTCAACGTCGGGCACGCTGCCGGCAAGGATCTCCTCGAGCACGCTTGCAGCCTGCTCCCGCGTCAGGGCAGCGCCATCCTCGGCCAATGGGCGAAGCAGTTCCTTCACCAAAGACATGAATGAAGTATGGCAGAGCCGGGGTGCGGGGGCGAAGGGGCGATCGGGTGGCCGAACCTAAACCCGGCGCCTGCCGAGACTCACTCTTTGGTGGTAGACAGACGGGTTTCATTCTGTTCAATGATGGTGATGCACCGAAACAGTTCGCGTGCCTGTCCGATTCTTTCGCCTTTCCTGTAACTGTACGGGCACAATTGGACTCAATAGAGGTAAATCGTCTCAAAAATAAGGAAGTGATCGATGTTCTACTCGAAGAATGTTCCAAGCCGCCAGCGAGCGCTGCGAGTGGTTCTGGGTGCCGTGATGATCGGGCTCGGACTCTACTGGTACCACTTTTCGTGGCAGTTCATCTCGTATGCCGCCGCGGGCGTATTGATGGCGCTGACGGGATTTATTGGCTACTGCCCGTTCTGCTCGATCGCGAATCGAATCAGCCCACCGAAATCGCCGCAGTAGCGGAGCAAGCGGCGGACTGACGCCGCTTAGGGCGGCGCGTCGCACTGTGCAGAGTCGTCCAGCGCAATATGCTCAGGCCCCTCGTGCTCGTGCGCGATTTCCGTCGGCGATGTCCGTTGTGGCAACGCGTCAACCGCCCGAATCGCCGAGAATCCACCCTGAATCTGCGTGATAATCTGGGACTTGCTCGAGGTCCCTTACCCTTGAAAATCCACGAATACCAGGCTAAAGAAATCCTCGCGAAATACGGCGTTGCCGTGCCCAAGGGCGAGGTGGCGAACACGCTGGAAGAAGCCAACGACGTGGCGCGCAAGCTGTTTGCCGAAGGGGCTTCCGGCGTGGTGGTGAAGGCTCAGATTCACGCAGGAGGCCGCGGCAAAGGCGGCGGCGTAAAGGTGGCCAGGACACGCGAAGAAGCCGAGCTGCATGCCAAAAACATCCTGGGCATGACGCTGGTGACGCACCAGACCGGACCGCAGGGCCAGAAAGTGCAGCGTCTGCTGATTGAAGAAACAGCGGCCATCGATCGCGAGTTGTATCTCGGCATTGTGCTCGACCGCGCCACCGGCAAGCTGGTGTTTATGGCATCGCAAGCCGGCGGCATGGAGATTGAAGAGGTCGCCGCCAAAACTCCCGAGGCCATCTTCAAGGAGACCATCGATCCCGCGGTTGGCTTTGGCGCGTGGCAAGCGCGCAAGCTGGCATTCGCGCTGGGACTGAAGCCGACGCAGATCAACCAGGCGGTCGCGTTCTTCCAGAGCTTGTATAAGGCATTCGTCGAGACCGACGCATCGCTGGTCGAGATCAATCCCTTCATTACGACCAAAGACGACAAGCTTTTCGCGCTCGACGCCAAAATCAACTTCGACGACAACGCACTCTTCCGCCACGCCGACATCAAGGCGCTGCGCGACGTTGCGGAAGAAGATCCGCTCGAGGTCGAAGCCAGCAAATACGCGCTCAACTACATCAAACTCGATGGATCGATCGCCTGCATGGTAAACGGCGCGGGCCTGGCAATGGCGACGATGGACATCATTCAGTACGCGGGCGGCTCGCCTGCGAATTTTCTGGATGTGGGCGGCGGTGCGACTCAGGAACAAATCGAGCACGCCTTCGAGATTCTGCTCTCCGATTCGAATGTGAAGGCGATCTTCATCAACATCTTCGGCGGCATTCTGCGCGTCGATCGGTTGGCGACGGGAGTCGTGGCGGCAGCGAAAAACCTGAACGTTAAGGTGCCGATTGTGCTGCGCCTCGAAGGCACCAATGTGGAAGAGGGGCGCAAGATTTTGAAGGAGTCGGGCCTGAACTTCCAGGTGGGCGCAACGATGAAGGACGCGGCGGAGATGGTGGTGGCGGCAGCGGCAATGTGAGTGCGCGAGTGTGAGTACGCGAGTGTGAGTGTGAGTGTGAAAGGCAAGTGAGATGGCAAAGTCTTTTCGTGAGCTATTGGTTTGGCAGAGGGGGATCCAGCTTTCAGTTCTTGTTTACCAGTTATCGAAGCAGTTTCCTCGCGAAGAGACCTACGGGCTCTCAAACCAGATGCGCCGGGCGGCAGTATCGATACCAAGCAACATTGCCGAAGGCGCGGGACGACTGAACACTCGGGAATACAAGCAGTACCTCGGCGTTGCCGGAGGGTCGAGCTTCGAATTAC
>JBEKGH010000140.1:0-3561 GCA_050012895.1 Occallatibacter sp. | reverse complement strand
GCAATCGGCAGCGGCGGAAGCTACGCTACGGCCGCGGCCCGCGCATTGATGGAGAACACCGACTTGAGCGCCCGCGAGATTGCCGAGAAGGCGATGAGAATCGCTGGCGAGATCTGCATTTATACCAACGACCGGATTACGGTTGAGGAATTGACGGGCTAGTTTTGAGGGTCTTAGATATGGCTAATTATATATATTGATATATACTTCATGATATACTGTACCAACTGGAGGCTCCATGGCTTCGACGAACAACGCCCGCAAAATCGTACCCGGTCCCGCCCGCAGGCCCGTGAAGGAGCGTGTACTTATAGAGTTTCCTTCCGCCGATTTGCGCCGCGCCGACGCGGCTGCGCGCGCCGCCGGAGTCAGCCGCAGTGAGTTCATTCGCTCGGCCGTGCAGGAGCGGCTTGCGGAAAATTCGATTGCAGAGTTTGAGCGCGAGTTGGCCGAGGCCTGCATCGCCAACAACGCAAGAAACCTCGAGCTGCTTAAGGAATTCAAACACGTCGATCGCGAGACGTGGGAGATGCTGCCGTGACGGCCAGCATCGTGCGGGGGCAGATCGTTGTGGTCGATCTGGAGCCGGTGGTTGGGCACGAGCAGGGTAGGCTTCGACCCTGCGTAGTGGTTCAGAACGATGTGAGCAATCGTTTTGCTTCCACGGCCATTGTGGTTCCTTTGACCGACGCCAAGAATATCGCTCGTCGATCTCCGATCTATGTGCTCGCAGCTAAGGGCGACGGAGGGTTGAAGAAAGATAGCCTTGTGCTGTGCGATCAAATCCGCACGGTCGATCAACAGCGATTTGGCCGTTTCTTCGACGTGCTTTCCCCGGAAACCATGAGAGCGGTAGACCGGGCACTAATGATCAGCCTCGGCCTCGCGCGCGGCGACCGAGCCTGAGAGAATAGACGAAGCGTAAACAAACATGGCCATCTATCTCCCCGCATCCGCTGAAGAACAGGACGTCTCGCTGGACGAGCTGACGCCGCGCGAAATTGTGACCGAGCTCGACAAACACGTGGTGGGCCAGAGGGCCGCCAAGCGCGCGGTGGCGATTGCGCTGCGCAACCGGCAGCGCCGGCAGAAGCTGCCGCCCGACATGGCCGACGACATCATGCCCAAGAACATCATCATGATCGGGCCGACGGGCGTGGGCAAAACCGAGATTGCGCGAAGGCTGGCCAAGCTGACCAATTCGCCGTTCCTGAAGGTGGAGGCGTCGAAGTTTACCGAGGTGGGCTACGTGGGCCGCGACGTGGAGTCGATGATCCGCGACCTGGTGGAGATCGGGATCGACATGGTGCGCGAAGAACGCCTGGAAGAGGTGGAAGACCGCGCGGAGATGAACGCCGAGGAGCGGTTGCTCGACGTGCTGCTGCCCCCGCCGCCCGCCGCGCCTCACGGGCAGGAGGGTCAACTCAAACTGCCTGAATCCGAGAGCCATCAGCGCTCGCGCGAAAAGCTCCGCCAGCAGTTTCGCGAGGGCAAGCTCGACGACCGCATCGTGGAGATTGACGCCCGCGAACGCTCCACGCCGCAGTTCGGCATCATCAGCAACCAGAACCTTGAAGACATGGAGATGAACCTGAAAGACATGCTGCCCAACATTTTTGGGAGCGGCACGAAGAAGAAAAAGATGAAGGTGTCCGACGCTTTCGACTACCTGGTGCAGGAAGAGGAGGGGCGGCTCATCGACATGGACTCGGTGAACCGCGCGGCCGTGGAGCGCACCGAATCGAACGGGATCATTTTTCTGGATGAGATCGACAAAATTGCGGGACGCGAGACCGGGCATGGGCCCGATGTATCTCGAGAAGGAGTGCAGCGCGACATTTTGCCGATTGTCGAGGGCACAACGGTGAATACGCGCTACGGTATGGTGCGCACCGACCACATTCTTTTCATTGCCGCGGGCGCGTTCCATGTTTCCAAGCCCAGCGACTTGATTCCCGAACTGCAGGGGCGCTTTCCCATCCGCGTAGAGCTGCAATCACTGACCGTCGAGGATTTTCTACGCATTTTGACGGAGCCCAAGGCCTCGCTCACCAAGCAGTATGCGGCGCTGCTTGAGACCGAGGGCGTGCGGCTGGAGTTCGCGCCGGACGCGCTGCGCGAGATCGCGGAGTTCGCTTTCAAGGTAAACGAGCAGACCGAAAACATCGGTGCGCGCCGGCTGCATACCATTATGGAACGCGTGCTCGAGGACATCAGCTTCCTGGCGCCCGATGTGGCGCGCCGCACATCCGATGAGCAGGCCGCGGCGACAATTGCAAGGGCCATCAGCGACGAAGCTACCACGCCATTGCCCTACGAGGAACGCATGTCGACGTCCGGCCCTGAGAAGGTTTTCACGATCAACGCTACGTATGTGAAGCAGATGGTGGCTTCGATCGTGAAGGACCAGGATCTGTCGCGGTACATTCTTTAAGAAACTAGCGGGGCTGGCGGAGTTAGCGAAGTTAGTTCCCCCGCGTAGCACCGAACCTCCAAGCTTCCATCTTGCGGCGCGAGTCGGCTGAGCGCGTAGGTGTGCGCTGGCTACGAACCACCTTGGCCGGCGCGCAAAGCGGCGACGATCTCCGCTGTGCTGCGCACGCGGCCCATGCGGGGAAAGATGTTGGCGATGGCGTTGGTGTGGCTTTCGGCAGTGCGGGAGGTCATGGCATCCTCGGCAAAGATCTGTTCAAAGCCGCGTTCGTAGGCGTCGCGGGCCGTACTTTCAACGCCGAACGCGGTGGCGATGCCGCAGAGGATGATGGTCGAGAGGCCGCGACGGCGCAATTGGAGTTCGAGATCGGTGCCGTAGAATGCGCCCCACTGGCGCTTGAGGATGACAAGATCGTTGGGTTGGCGATTGAGCTCGGGAATGAGCTCACTCCAATCGGGCGGCAGCGCGCCCGCCAAGCGCATGGGTTCGTCGCAAGCCACTTCCAGGCCATCGGCGCCGTCGGGCGAGCGGCCTACATGCACCAGAATCGGCTGCGCGCCCGCACTGCGCGCGGCGTCGAGCAGCTCGACAGTGTGGGCGATGACGCTGGACGCGGAGTGCGGATTTCCGGGGAATCCCACGATGCCTTTTTGCAGATCGATGACGACGACTGCAGTGCGGCGCGGCTCAAGAATTATTTTGCTCAAGATGTACCTCCGAGTTTGTGGAAGGCGCAGCGGCGTGTGAGCGCGATCTGCCGTCCACGCCGGGCCTTTGTCATTCTCGCATGACGGCGCATTGCGGATAGGAGCCCGGATGCGGGAAGCCCAGTGGCCCGGGGCGCCGTCGCGGCCAGCGCGACCAGCGAAAAATGCGCAACTGCGATAGAATCAATGAGGAGTTGCGAATGCCGAGGGGGCCGTGTGGACTGCCTTGCGTTCGACGCCGCACCGCAAGGAGCGGCGGCCGGGTCTGAAACCTTCTTCAGCCCAGCACTCCGGCTTGCAGCGCGTTTCAGATCCCGAGTCTGCAGGTGAAAATTAGGTGTCGGGGAGTGGCTCAGCCTGGTAGAGCACCTGGTTCGGGACCAGGGGGTCGGAGGTTCAAATCCTCTCTCCCCGACCATT
>JBEKGH010000139.1:0-8712 GCA_050012895.1 Occallatibacter sp. | reverse complement strand
TTCGATACGATCATTTACATTGACGTCCTCGAGCACGTCGAAAACGACAAGGAAGAACTGAATCGAGCCGCAGAGCACCTTCGGGATGGTGGTCACCTGATTGTCCTGTCGCCCGCACACCAATGGCTCTTTTCTCCGTTCGACGTAGCCATCGGGCATTTCAGGCGTTACAATTCCGCGATCCTGCGGAGGATGTCGCCCACCAGCCTGCAACTGGAACGAATAAGGTACCTGGATTGCGCCGGAATGATCCTGTTGGCCGCCAACGCGATGCTGCTCAGGCAATCGATGCCTACCAAAGCACAGCTTCTACTCTGGGACCGCTGGTTCGTCCCCCTCTCGATGGTTCTCGATAAGCTGTTCCTGTATTCTATCGGCAAGACGATCGTTGCCGTCTGGCGTAAGGAGCCACGGAGTTGAAAGCAGCTGCGACGGAAGTGGGCGGAGCGAGAATTCCTGGATGGTCCGCGCCGTCGGCCCTGTTTCTGACGTTGGCACTGACGATTTCCTGTGCGTATTGGATCGTTCCGATTTTGACTGCGCCGGATAAGAGCCTGGATGGATTGGTGCTGTTCCGCGAAAGCGGCGATTGCGACTACCTTCCCTAGGTGGCGTGGGCTGCCCATCTCGAATTCGGTGAGCGCGTAGTCAAGGAATACGCCGGGACGGGCGTCCGGTCCTTCCCGTTATTACCGGTCGCGATCCACGCCATCTTCTATAGACTTGCCGGCTCGACAGGTTTCATCCTGGCCGACCTGTTGATCGTTGTCCTCTACGCGTGCCTTTTGCGGCAGTTTCTCATCGTCGCGGAAGTCGGCCGCAGAGCGGCGGAGCTACTCAGCCTGGCTGTGATTGCGGGCGCAGCGGCCTGGTTCATAGATCAGGTCGCCAAGGCACTCAGATTGCGGCGCCGATCATTTATTTGCATGGAAAGAGGCCGTCTCCAGCAGCTCGGCTCGAGTCGCCGGGTCTTTCGACCAGATACGGAAATATCGCCCTGACACCATCACTGGAAAATCTCCAAGAGCAGTCTGCCACTCCTTGTTTTGGTCGATATACCGTGTAGTTACCTCAAGCTCTTCGACGACGATGTCGGATGAGCGAATCTGCTGCGCAACGTAGGAATCCTCTTGGGGCAAAAGGAGGCCTGGCATCAGAAACCAGCTTCGAGCGGTCCCAATTTCAGGATAGAAATACTCGACCCCCATTCCGTATGAAAGCAGGAAAACCCGCCGGTTTCTCGCCAATGACAAAACGCTATTCCACTCAGGCTGAAAGTCTTTGGGAGCATAGAGCGATGCGGTGGTCGGAGATGCACTTTCGGTCAACCACAACTGCCATCCCGCCCTCACTCCGGTAACCTGGCTGAGTAGTCCGAAACACAGCAACAAGCAACTGAGGCCGATCCTCAGTCGCCGGTCATTCAAACCGGAGACACCGGCAACCACGCCGGCAGTAAGCAAGAACGAGTAATACACATAGCTCAGGTAATTGCCATATGCCACGAAAACAAAAACCAGGTGAAGTGCGCAGCAAACAACGACGAAAAGCGCCTGCCCCTGCAACTTTCCTGTTCTAGCGAGCCGAACCATGCCCACGCAGCCGAAGACTACGAGCAGGCCGGAACAAAAAATCCAGATTCCAGCTGTCGTCAATAAGTAGTATCCGAGGTGAGCATCGGGCGGATCCCAAAAGTACCGGCCCTGTCCCAAAATGCCGAAATGCATCGCGCGGTATAGCCTTGCGCCACCCAATGGAAAGAGAGATTGCAGGACGGAGCGCCATCCAAAGAACGCCACCATAAGCAAGACGGCGCCGGCATATCCGGCCGCCGCGGGCGCAAGCTGTGTCGCCAATCCGCGCGCGGTGCGGCCTGGAGCCTGCCACCATTCCCGCACCATAACCAGCGTAATCAAACCCGTCAAAGCGATGGGCAAAGACGGGATCGTCAGAGCTCCAAGCGCCGCGATGAGCAGTGCGAGCGGCAGACGGTGCTTGAGCAGGAAGTAGAGAGCAAAAGCGAGAGACAGATCCATCAAGGCATGCGCGGGCGTCGGCGGCCACGGATCGATAAAAATCATCAGGCTTGAAAGACCGAGCAGAATGCCAAAGTTTGATAACGACGGCCCGATTTCCCAGCAGAGCAGTGTCCAAAAGGCCAGCATCATCAGCAAGTAGATCGCCAAAATGCCGAGAGTTGTCCAATACCCCGCGCCGAAAAGAGCGAAGTATATGTGCTGTAGCAGGACCGGAAGCAGACCGTATGTGTATCCGAAGTCCACTCCTGGGCGCAGGCCGGGACCGATGAGCCGATCGAGATGCTGAAAACTGCCGAGGTCTCGGAAGGCAAAATTGCGGAAGTCCAATTCCGATGGCAGCAGGAAGACGATCCGCAGCGCGATCATGAGCGAAAGGCCGATGAAAAACAGCCTGCATTGCGTTGCCTTGGACATGGAATTCTCCTTCCGGCTGGAAACACCTTGTTGCCCAGAGTGCTTCCTGTAAATAATCGGAAGTATCTATTGTGGGCCCACCTTCCGTTCAGCGTACTACAAGGCGTCGGGCCATGCCCCGCGAATGAAAGCATCCGAAGCCGGCCCAAGAGCACATTCTTGCTAACTTAGCCGCGAACCGCTACATTTCTTGAAGCATGTCCTGGACTTTGCGGAACTACTTTCCCGCCGGAGAAATCCTCCGCGATTTGATCTTCCTCGGTAGCCTGATCCTGGCATGTCTTGTGCCGCGATTTGGGGAAGGTTTTTTCTGCCGGATCGAAGGATTTGGCTCCCGCCTCGCCGAGCGGAAGCTGCTGGCGACCTTCTCGTTGGCGATAGCTGCGATTGTCATTCGTCTCAGCCTGCTTTGGTGGTATCCGGTTCCCTTTCCGCGTATCCACGACGAGTTCAGTTATCTGCTTGCCAGTGACACGTTTGCTCACGGTCGCCTGACCAATCCGACCCACCCGATGTGGATTTTCTTCGACACCATTCACGTCAACCAACACCCCACTTATATGTCGAAGTACCCGCCCGCCCAGGGAGCCGTGCTCGCGCTGGGGCAGTTGATGGGCCATCCCTGGCTGGGCGTATTGCTTAGCACCGGAGCAATGTGCGGAGTCGTACTTTGGATGTTGCAGGGATGGTTCCCGCCGCGCTGGGCACTGCTGGGTGGAACGCTGGTCCTTCTCAGGCTCGCGATTTTCAGTTATTGGATGAACAGCTACTGGGGCGGTTCGGTAGCGGCGATTGGAGGGGCGCTGGTTGTGGGCGCCCTGCCCCGTCTCGTTCGCCGTTGGCGCGCGCGGGATTCGCTTGTCTTGGGATTGGGTGCGGTCATCCTGGCGAACAGTCGCCCGTTCGAGGGGCTCTTTCTCTGCTTACCAGTGCTCATTGTGGTTCTTGCGCGGCTGTGGGGGCGGCGCCGACCACCGTTGAAAGTGGTGTTGCTGCGAGTCGTTGTGCCGCTCATGCTCATTGGGGTTCTCGGAGGTTCGTTCATCGGCTACTACAATTGGCGCGGGACTGGGAGTGCAATCCTGGCGCCCTACATGGTGAATGAAAAGACGTACTTCAGCTTACCGGCATTTACGTGGCAGGCTCCGAAAACCCCGCTTCACTACGCCAATCCGCAATTCGATAAGTTTTATAACGAGTATTGCCGGATCATTTGGTCTCAACGGCACATTACTGGCATATCGACCGCCATGCGCGTGCTGTTCAATACCACCAGACAGTCCATCTACTTCTTCCTATGGCCCGAGCTTTGCTTACCGTTGCTCGCTTTGCCGTGGGTATTGCGCGACCGCAGAGTTCGATTTCTAGCCGTTCAAGCTGTCGTGTGCTCATCCGCGTTGCTGCTGGCTGTCTGGTTTGCGCCGCACTATCTCGCTCCGTTGACAGCCACCGGTTTTGCGCTGATCTTGCAGGGCATGCGCCATCTGCGGCTCTGGCGGTTCGGCGGCCGTCCGGTGGGCGTTGGCCTCTCGCGCATGGTTGTTGTGCTCGTGGCAATTTTGGCCCCATTCAATCAGATCGGTGAAATGACCCCGCTTTCATCGATCAACTCGATCACATGCCTGGCCAACACCTCGTCGTTGTGCGGTATTCCCCTCAGCACTATGTGCTGCGAGAGTGGGTCTACAACGACGCGGATATCGATCATTCCAAAGTAGTTTGGGCGCGGGAGATTCCGGGCGTGAGCCTGCAGCCGCTGTTTGATTACTTTCGTGGACGCCAGGTTTGGCTTGTCGAACCCGATTCCATGCCGCCCCGCTTAGCTCCATATGTCGCAGCCGCTCCCTGAGGGGAGTCAATCAATCTACTGATCTAGCTTCTTCAGCAATGCGATTGAATGCAATTTCCTGCCGAAGAGGTAAGAGAACGGCACGGGATAGATTGGGATCTTCCGTTCCACCCGCACCTCCGTAAGACCGGCATTGCGATAGAGTTTCTGCCACTGTTGCCCAGACAAGTAGTTATAGGGCAGCATCACCCCATGCGGCCGATTGCCTACCCAATCCATGAAGCGGAGAGTCAAATGGTCGAAGGCACTCTCCGCGACATGGTCCTTGATGAGGATGAAGTTCCGGCACACGCGGGCGGCGTCGCGCAAAATCACGAGCGGATCCTCGCAATGGTGCAGGACATCAACAAACATGCAGCCATCAAATGACCGGTCCGGAAATGGCAAATGAACGCCATCGAAGGCAACACACGGGATGGCGCAGTCGCGGCGGGGAATAAATTCGGCGCCGGTGACGGAGAGGCCGGGCACGGATTCACTGACAATTTTCGCGATGGTACCGTCTCCGCATCCTACGTCAAGCAGCGTGGAGGCTGCGGGAAGCATGGCTGCGAGCCGCTGCCCAAGCACAGCGATACGGCGCTTATGAACCAGTTGTCCATGCGCCTTGCCAACTAATTCGATACCTGGGCTATCGCTCATAGTCTCCAATGTAGGTGTCGCGGCTGATACCGAGCATGCTGAGGAAGAAAGAGGAGAAGGTCACCTGCAGGCCCAGGAACATCCACATGGACCAGAACAGGACTCCTCGCATACCCACATACAGCGGGCCAAAGCCGCTCGCAGCCCACCGCCATGTGATCCAGGCACATCCCGCAAATCCAGCAAGGAAGAGTACCCCACCGAGCGCTAACCCATGCTCTAACTGCACATGCCGCAACATGCGCTTGAGCGAGACTGGATTGTGGTCGAAACGCTCCGCATAGCTGAAGGCCTTGGCGAAGAATCCAACTGTGATGATTTGAGCTCCCATCAAGGTGAAAATGACGCCAAATACCATGGTGTGCAGGTCGATTTCCACCCGGTCGGTGATATGCCGCGGGCCTGGCAGCAGCCAGCACACCAGCGACAGGCCGACCAGCATCAACATCGTGCCGGGTAGCAAAAAAAGGCGATTCGGCGAGTACAGAAGCATGAAGCGCAAAATCCGCCAGCCGTCGCGAAAGCTCCTCAGGTGCGGCGGCCGTCCCCGCTTGTCCGGCCAAAGCGTAACCGGAACTTCTGTGATGCGCGCGCCGAGCTGCGCGGCCTTGATTACAAACTCGGCCGCGAACTCCATCCCCCTGCTGCGCAAGTCCATTCGGTCGAAGACAGCGCGGGAGAAACCACGCATGCCACAGTTACAGTCGCCGATACCGGTGTGAAAAAACCAGTTCATGAAGGCTGTAATCCCTGGATTCCCGATGTATTTGTGATGCCAGGGCATGGCACCCGGTTTGATCCCGCCTCGGAAGCGGTTACCCATGACAATATCGTGGCCTTCCCGCCATTTGCTGACGAACTTGGGAACTTCAGTGAAGTCGTAGCTGTCGTCGGCGTCGCCCATGATGATGAACTGTCCGCGAGAGGCTCGGATGCCGGCTTGCAGGGCTGCGCCATACCCACGCTGCGGGACCGGCACGACGCGTGCACCACATCTATGGGCAATCTCCTGGGACCCGTCGGTCGAGCCATTGTCGGCGACAATTACCTCTCCGTTCAATCCTGCGGAACGGAAGGCTCCCATAGCCTTGTCCACACAGTCCCCCAACGAATTGGCCTCATTCAAGCAAGGGATGACTACGGAAACCTCCACTGCACCATCCGCCAAAGTCGTATTGGGCTCTTCCAGAGATCCGATATTGCGATGCTCGGCTGCAGACGAATCTATCACGACTTGCCTCAAACCTGGATACGTGGTCAACGACCTGTCTGAGATAGGTTATCATGGCGGGAATGGCTAAATGGCGAATGAATTCGTGCAGTTACACTCGCCCGAGTTTGGTTCAAGAAACGACGGTTTCATAGAGAGATGAAGAACCGTCTCGCTTCTTTGAAGGCAAAGTCCAAAACGCCGAGTGATCGGGGGCATCGTCTCTATGCGAAGGCTGACCCGCGCATCGATTCTTCAATGGAGAGTCCCGAATGAAAAAGATAGTTATCACCGGTGGGGCCGGCTTTATCGGCTCCCACATTGCCGAGCGTTTTGCCGAGCTATACCCGACAAGCGCGATAGTCCTGCTCGACAAAATGACCTATGCCGCCGATATCCGCAACATCATGCCCCTTATGACTGCAGGGCAGGTGCAACTGATTGTCGGCGACATCGTGGACCCCGGCACCTGCGAGCGGGCGGTCAACGGTGCGGACCTTGTCATCCACGCCGCCGCTGAGAGCCATGTTGATAATTCATTCGCCAATTCCTACGAATTCACAAAGACCAACGTCTTCGGCACACACTGTCTTATCGAAGCTTGTCACAATGCCCGTGTCAATAAATTTATCCATGTCAGCACCGACGAAGTTTATGGCGAGATGCTCACCGGCAACGCGAACGAGGACACAGCCCTGCTCCCGACGAATCCCTATTCGGCGTCAAAAGCCGCGGCGGAGATGATCATCAAAGGCTACCGGATGTCGTTCAAATTTCCGGTGATTATTGTGCGGGCCAACAACATCTTCGGTATCCGGCAATATCCGGAAAAGATCATTCCAAAATTCCTGCTGTCGCTGATGATGGGCCACCACTTGACCATCCACGGCACGGGCCGTCACGTCCGCCACTACCTTTCCGCCTGGGATCTGGCCGACGCGATTGACCTTCTGGTCAGGAAAGGCGAGATTGGCGGCTGCTACAACGTGGGCGCGACGGAGGAATACACCATCCTTGAGATGGCGCAGATGCTCTGCAATCTTTTTGGTCTGGACGCCGACGAGCACATTACCTTCGTGCAGGACCGGCCTTTCAACGACGCCCGCTATTCGCTCGACTGGAGTCGGATCGAGGCGCTCGGCTGGTCAGCCAAACGCCAATTGAAGCTCGAGCTGCCCGGCATCGCGCAGTGGTACGCCGCGAATCTCGGCCGTTATGAGGATGCCAGGAAAGCCATCCGCACACCCGGCACGCACCCGGCAAACAGTCAATGACCATCGTCGCTGTCGGGAGATCAAGCTTTCTGGCGCGGGAAGCGGCGAAAAATCCTATCAGCCGCGCATGGCTTTTTCTTTCGCATGACGAAGCGCTGGCGCAGACGGGGTGGCTGGACGACGCCTCCACGGTCGTCAACTTTTCGTTTCCAAACCTCTTTAAGACAGATCTATACGACGCGCAATGCGACATTGACAGTATGCTCGCCAGGATGATCAGGACACGACCCGTGCACTACGTCATGCTCAGCTCCCGCATGGTCTACGGACAGGGGGACGAGAATTTCGGCTTGACGGAGAGCCAGACGCCGAAGCCGTCGAATTTTTACGGCAGGTCGAAGCTGGAGGTTGAACAGTGCCTCGAATCGACTCTTGGACCCAGCCGTTTGACTGTCCTTCGCCTTTCCAACATTTTTGGGCTGGAGCGGGGGCGCGACAGCTTTTTTGGACGAATGATGGAGTCCCTGGCGAGAAGCAAAAAGATCATCTTCGACATGGGCTCCGGGACACAGCGCGACTTTTTCCCTGCGCACTGGCTTTCGGAGGCCCTGATGCAGATTGCCGCGCGGCCAGTAGCGGGCGTTTTCAACATTGGCGCCGGCTTCGCAACCAGATGCGGTGATATCGCCTCGTGGCTAATCGAGGGATACGGGGCAGGCAGGCTTGAGATCACCAATCCCGCCATTCGTGACCAGTTTTCGCTCGATGTTTCAAAGGCGCGTAGGACCTGGAACCTGGGCGAATTCAGTCCCAACGCTCTTCGGGAAACCGTTGTGGCGTTCGGGAAGGAACTGAAAAGGGCGGGCTCGGAGGAACCGAGGATCTAGCTTCCGCCAGATTCCGATACACGGGAAGCAAGCTTTCAAGGCTGCGCCTTACCCAAGCTGCGGCACTGGAACTACGCGGGCTCCGTAATTCCGGGCGATCTCCTGGGACCCGTCAGTCGAGCCATTGCCTGCGACAATCACCTCTCCCTTCAATCCTGCGGAGCGGAGCGCCGCGCGCGCCTTTTCCACACAGATCCCGACTGAGTTCCCCTCATTCAGGCAGGAATCACTTCGGATACTTCGACCACGTTGGATGACGCGGCTGGTCTGGCTGGCGTACTTCTGCACCCGGACTCTCGACGCGGATGCAGCCCCGGTATCCCGGTATTCGAGCAACTACGGCACGTAGGCCAGGTAGCTGATATTCGCAGTTGTAGCTGCTGGGCTTCCAGCCGGCACGACGGACGTGTCCAGAAGGTTCAGATTGTTCACTGCTACCGCGGATCCGGTAGCGCAA
>JBEKGH010000138.1:0-4905 GCA_050012895.1 Occallatibacter sp. | reverse complement strand
CTTGGCGCGCCAGACGGTACGGTAAGCTTCCTGAGCGGCTCAACGCTGATGGGAACGGTCACTCTCAATTCCTCATGTGTTGCCACGCTGACCACTACGCTGCTGGCTGCCGGGACCTATAGCCTGACGGCGCAGTATGCGGGCGATACCAACCTCCTCGCCAGCACCTCGGCTGCAGTGTCGTTGACGGTGAACGCACAAACCGTGACCACCGATCAGGCTTTCAGCCTGAACACAACCGGCAGCACTCTATCGCAGACAGTTCAGCCCGGAAATTCGGCGGTTTACACGCTGAATGTTAGCCCTGCCCTTGGAACCACGCTGCCGGCAATCACCTTTACGACCTCCGGTCTTCCCCAGGGATACACGGTAACCTTTTCTCCGCAGACAATTGCTGCGGGCAGCGGCGCCACCAATGTCACTCTGACCATCCAGGTTCCCGCGCAGACCGCGACCGCAATGCTTGAGCGGGACAGAAAATTGCACGCCGGACTGTCTGCATTGGCGTTCTGTATCTTGCTGCTGCCCTTTGGCGGCCGCTTCAGGCGCTCCGGCAAACGCCTGCTGCAACTTTCCGGCATGGTGCTCTTGCTGTTTGGACTTGCATCGGTCGTGGGGCTTGCCGGGTGCACCGGCCCTGCCGGCCAGTTCTCCAGCCAGAATTCGCAAACTTACACCATCACGGTTACCACAACTTCAGCGTCCCAGTCGCAAACAGCGAATGTCACGCTCATCGTCGAGTAAGGGGCTGAACCGGGGCTGCCAGTTTAGGCTATTGCAGAAACCTCAGTTGAACTCGGGACGCTTCTCATAGGAGTTGTGCGCCTGCACGCCGCTATCGGCTCCTACGCACGCTCGTGACCTGCGCCTGGGCTGCTGACCTTCCCGCCGCGGATGAAACTACGCACAAGCCGGTGTAGATCTCAGCATTCGAACAGTCTCCGGTACAGCCAGCACACTCCTGGGAGCACCGCGCCGGCCACCAGCCTCTGGATCATTGCGAACCCGCAGTTCGATTCAGCGATAGATTGCCCCTTGATGAAAGGAGATCCTGCGATCGTATGCGGTAATCCTTTCGAAGGCCTCACAGATATTTTGATGCGTTTACCCAGTCAAATCCTCATGCGATTGGCGCCCTTGAATAGTCTAAAATCGGCATGTGAAGCAAGCTTTCGATACTTGCAGAGCACCCCTTGGATCAGTGAAACCGCGCCTGACGGCTATGGCAAGAAAAAGCAGAGATGCATGGATGAAGAGTGAGGCAGACATATGTTTACCTGGATCAAGTCGCGTGTCCTGTACGCACTAAAAGGCAGCACCTATGCGGCGCGCGCTCGCGGTGTGAAAATTGGCGAAGGTTGCAGGCTATATTCGTTAAACTTCGGGGGCGAGCCATGGCTGATTTCCATTGGAGATCGTGTGACGATCACAGACGGCGTGCAATTTGTCACCCATGACGGCGCCTCATGGCTCCTCCGGGACGGCAAGGGAAGGCGACACCGCAATGCGCCGATTGAAATTGGGAACGACGTCTTCATCGGAGCTAATTCCATCATTTTGCCCGGAGTAAGAATCGGAAGCCGCGTAATCGTCGGAGCAGGCAGCGTCGTCAATCGCTCGATACCGGATAACTGTGTGGTCGCCGGGGTACCGGCAAAGTTCATCAGAACCTTCGACGAATTTGAACGTCGTGGACTGAAAGAATTACGTTCCGATGCTGACATGAAGGGCGAGACCAGACGCGAGCGGGTCGACAGCATCGTTGACCAGACGATGGCGCCTGAGATCCCTATCCCCGCGAACACGATTTCTAAGAATGGGAACGAAGTTCAGTCTTTATCCGGCGCGGCGCCTTTGTCTGAACCGACGGATAAGCACTCCAAATAATAAGATCGAGGTCGCGGTTTCCCGTTTGAGCGAGAAACCCGATTTGGCGGTGCTTTAGGGGAGTTTCCTTTAGGGGAGTTTCCGGAGCAATTCGCGCACACACGCGCTCCCGCTCGAGAAGGGTATCGCGGGACCGTGTTGCAACACGGTCTTAAAGGGCTCTCGACATTCTTGGCGTAATTGCGAGCCTCTCAGAAGCGCGAGAGCTGCTGCTGCATTGCACCGCTCTCCGCACACTGATTCCATCAAGCAGGATGCGAAGATGGGACTTGTTCGGCAGTTCCTGGAGCTCGCAGGCGGCGGCGCAACTCGAGTAAGGGCTTCTCGAGGAGAAAATAAGATGCCAGCGCAGCGGCAATCGCAAAAACTAGGTTTTGCGGAAAGGAGCACGCCCAAGCGGACGAATCCGCGTTGAGAAACAATTGCTGCCACAGATACAACGAATAGCTGAGGACACCTACGAATGCAATCGGTTTCCAGTTAAGGACCTTTCCTGCCAGGTCGCGGGAGCAATAAACAGATCTGTGGATAAGAACCGCAAGGCACAGATTGATGACCGATGTGCCAAAGACGTAGACTACCGTGTATCCCAGATAACGATTGATCAACACGACTAATGCAAGCAATCCGATCGAATAGACCGGCCGGAACAACTGCAGATACCAGTTCCTTGCTTCGAGCCAGCTGCTGACCATTGCCAAAAGGCAACCTATTGCAAGACTGTCTGCGACCATCGGAAACATCTGCAGATCGTGATAGGGCGTTCCTCTCAGGAAAAGCCAGTTGCTGAAGCGGGCGACGGGGCCAAATAGAATTACGCCAACTGCCGCCCAGCCTGCCCGCCGCCGTCCCAATAGGACCAATGTGCAAGGCCAGATCAGATAGAACTGCTCTTCAACAGAAAGAGACCATAAGTGTCCAATCTGTTTCCCCCTATTGGGCAGAAAATTCACCGTATAGGTGACGGCATGCCAAATATCCGTAGCGCGCAGATGCACAATCCCGGCAAGGCACAAAAGGCATACGCAGGCAATATATGTGTAAGCAGCCGGGAAAAGACGCACGATCCTGCGTTCATAAAATAGCTTGAGTGACACGCGACCGGTCTTTGCATGTTCTAACAGCATCAAGCGGGTGATCAGATAGCCTGAGATTACAAAAAAAACCACCACTCCCAGCTGCGCGTAGTTCCCAATACCCAAATCCATGTTGAAGAATCTGCGCGTTCCCATAAGATGTCCCAGAAAAACGAGAGAGATCGATATGGCCCTAAGCCCATCGAGTGACGGCACATGCTCCGATTTGACGGACATACTTCGAGTAAAAAGTCCCTCAGAAGTACGAGACAGGCTCACGCGACCCTCGTCTTCCTGGCGACATATCGAAGCGCCTCAACAAAATCGCTCATCGTCGCCGCGACCACCGGGTCCGAGAGCAGGCCGAAGCGGGCCAGCCACCGGCCATGCTTCTCCCTTTCGCGGCCGGTAATGATCACCAGTGGCATCCGCCGCCCGAGGATGGTTGTCAGCGCATCGCCAAGGATCCAACGCCAGCGATCGCCCCCCAGCCGGACCTCGACCCTGGGCGAAGCGAACATCTCGGCATGCCCCGCGAATTTGGTCTGCGTGTGCACCTCGAATTGCGCGTTGGGAAAGCAATCGAGCAGATATTTGAGGTCGTCCGCCCAGCGGCCCATGGGCGCGGCGAGCACAATGCCGATCTTCCGGGCATTCCGGTTGCGGCGCAACCAGGGCGCAACGTCGCGCGCGACGCGATAAATGGATTCCTTCATCGCCGAGGTATCGATCATATCGAAATCGTCGGTAGGCGCGACCGCGATGCGATACCACAATTCATTAAAACTCCCCGGCGGTCCGCCAAGACCCTTCGAACAATTCTCCACCCTCCGCCAGATAATCTCGGTCTTCCATTGCGACAAGTAGACGGAAAGCAGGTGCAATTTTTCCTGCTTCACGTCTGTAACGTCCACGCGTTCCTCTTCGAGCCTGACTCCGGCGCCGCGGAGCGTTTCCACCAGCGCAGCGGTGTGATGGGGAAAGTTTGCCGCATAGGGCACGTCCTGGAAGAACCGGCAGACGCGTTCCTCGAGAAGCTTCGGATTGGTCCGCAGGATATTGAGACAGGCGTGACGGGTCAACTGATGATCCACGTGTACGCCGATGCCCAAAGGCATCCAGATCTCCTCCGGCTGCAGATCTTCGATTGCCTTGGCGATGGCCTGGGTCCACAGTTCCAATTCGCCGCGCCCGGCGGCATGTTCCAAATATGCCCAAACCGCCTGTTCGTGCCGTCTGAACCAATCGAGTGTCCATTTCTGCGGGAAGTAGCGCAAAGTGGCCTCGACCAGGTCGAGGGAAATGTGGCGTCCCCAAACCAGCCGGGCCACGATCTGGGATTCGGCCTTGCGGAGATTCGAGATGGTTTCGACATCGAAGAAATCGCGGTCGATCCCTCGATAAGAAGTAGCGACGCTCTGGGTGGCCACCGTAACAAGAAGGAATTCACATTCGGCGCGCCGCTGCAACATCAACCCGCCAACGCTTAAAGCCGCGTCGTCCATGTGCGGTTCGATGACCATTACGCGCCGCCGTTTCCCTGACGGAGGAAGCGTCAGCACTTCGGCAACACCGAGCGCTACGAGGCGGTGTATGTCTTCGCCTGCCGACGCGCCCAGCCGCACCTCCAGCTCGCCGACCGTCGCCTCTTTCTCCAACGCGTCCCACAAGCTCTGTTCCGTCGGGGTTAAAGTCGCAAACGGACGTTTCGAGATCAAGAAAAACAACGAATCTCCCTGCAACCGGAAATGGGGCCGGCGGACCACCACGGCGTCGCTGGGAAGTACCGATTCTGTACCGGTTCGCGGTTGGGGAAGAACGGCCCCCTGACTCATCTCTTCGTCTGCCATCCCCGTTGCACTCCTGTCTGTAGACTTTCTCCGGGTCAAAGACCCTCCGGAGTTGCACGTTACGCTCACGCAGTCCCCATTCTAGATCGAAG
>JBEKGH010000137.1:0-9494 GCA_050012895.1 Occallatibacter sp. | reverse complement strand
TCGGGATCGGTCAGGAATTCGGCTACATCGTACGGTTTGGTTTTTATCGCCTGCTGGATTTTTTGCCGGGGAGTGCGCTGCATGACTTATTCACCTCTTTCGAGTGGTACGGGCGAACCCGCTTGACTACAGAGTGACTCTAAATCTCACCCTTCTGTTTCGGCCCATTGAATCGCCATGGCTCTTGCCCGTTTGATGTCATTCTCCTGCGTGCTCTTATCGCCGCCGCAGAGCAAAATGATCAGCAGCCGTCCCCGCTGGATGTAGTAGACTCTGTAGCCGGGGCCAAAATCGATCTTCATCTCGACGACGCCAGCGCCGACGCTCCTCGTCTTGCCGGGGTTTCCTTCCTCCAGCCGATAGATTCGGTCAAAAATCTTTGCGCGACCTTGCTTGTCTCTCAGGCCACTCAGCCAGACCGCGAATTCTTCAGTACGACGAACTTGCACGGTTCCCAATCGATTCAATCCTCTATAATTGTAACCCATAGATTACATCGGCGCAAGTCAGCCTGTGAGCCGGCAAGAGAGCTGGGGCCAAACCCCGCAGGTTGCGGAGTCATCCCAGGCCTCAAATCGCCGCCGGATCCTGCTCCTATACTTGAAGTGTGCGGTTCTTCGCGATGAGGGTTCCCCTACATTGAAATACTGGGTTGGCATTCAGGGCCTCGATACGCGTTTTTTTGCGTGGTTGGCGCGACGCGTGCCCAACGAACGGCAGCGGCTGCTGTCGATCACCATCGTTGCTGGCGGCCTATGCGGCCTGTCCGCGGTTGCCTTCCACATAAGCGTGGCACGCCTTTATACGCTGATGATCGATCGCGCCTCCGCGGCTCCGGGGCACGCGTGGATCTGGTGGATGATTCTGACGCCGGCGATCGGCGGGCTCGTGGCCGGTCTGGGACTCACCTACTGGGTTCCCGCAGCGGCGGGCAGCGGCATTCCCCAGGTGAAAGTCGCTTATACCTTCCGCGCCGGCGCCATCACCATGAAGGAGACAGTAGGGAAGTTCGTGCTATGCGCGCTGCAACTAGGCAGCGGAGCCTCACTGGGCGTGGAAGGCCCGACGGTGCAGATCTGCGCTGGGGTGAGCAGCTTTCTTGCACGCATGGCGCGGCTGAGCCCGATCAACCAGAAGCGCATGGCCTCGGTGGGTATGGCGGCAGGCATTGCCGCGGCCTTCAACGCGCCCATTGCCGCCGTCACGTTCACGCTGGAGGAGCTGATCGGCAGCCTCGACCAGACCATGCTTTCGGGTGTGATTGTGGCTGCGGCGCTGGCAGGCGTGGTGGAGCACAGCATTCTCGGCTCCAACCCCGTATTTTTTGTGCCGCGGCTGCAGAGTTACACGCTCGCCAAAAGCTCGTCGCTGGTCTGGTATGCGCTGCTCGGCCTGTTGGCTGCTATCGTCTCCGTAGCCTTCACCGATTCGCTGCTGTGGCTGCGCCAATGGTTCAGGGGACTCTCCAGCGTTCCCCCGTGGGTTCGTCCTGCGATCGGCGGCGCAGCCACGGGTAGCCTGGCGGTGGTTGCGATGGCGTTTTTCCACTTGAAAGGCGTCGCCGGCAATCCTTATCCCACGCTCACGCTGGCGCTTCTTGGCGGACTTCCGGTTACGGCCATGGTGGTTTTGTGCGTGCTGAAGCTGGCCGCCACGGTCACGTCATACTCCAGCGGCGGTTCAGGCGGCATCTTTGCGCCGGCACTGTTTATGGGCGGCATGCTGGGCGGCGCGGTCGGCTACCTCGACGTGACGGTGTTCCATCACCCGGCCGATTCCATCGGCGCCTTCGCCGTAGTGGGCATGGGCGCGGTGTTCGCCGGCATTGTGCGCGCGCCCATGACCTCGATCCTTATCATCTTCGAGATGACCGGCGGTTACGGGCTGGTGCTGCCCCTCATGATCGCCAACATGAGCGCGTTTGCTCTGGCGAGGCACTGGCGGCACACGCCAATCTACGAGGCGCTATTGCAGCAGGATGGCATCGATCTGGAGCGGGAAGCCGTATCGAATCCCGACAACCAGCGCGCGGTTGCGAAGTCGCACGATGCGGGGGAGTTGAACGTGGACGCGCGCTCGTAGAACACCGCGAACGCAAAGCGCCGGCAGGAAAGTATCAAAATTCACAGCAAAGACTACTGCGGCTGTTCGTTGTAAAGGAAATACGCGCGTAACTCTAGATAGGGACCGTGGAAGTCCCGCGGCAGGGCGGGATAACTCGACCCCTGAATGGCGCCCCAGGCCGCGCGATCCAGACCCGGATCGCCGGAGCTGCCATCCAGCTTCATGCTGCGGTCCATGACCTGGCCGTTGGGCAGAACCTTGAAGCTGATGGCCACTTCGCCCGACTTAAGGATGGGCGGGTTGACCTCGTCGGGGATCAATGGGTCCCACGTCATTTGCGTAATGTAGTGCCAGCGAGCCAGCCAGGAACTGAAGTCGACGCCCTGAGTGTCAGAAAGAACTTGGATGCCGCCGGTGCCCGCGCCGGGATGCCCCGGCAACCCGCGCGAACCCTGATTGCCGTAGCTCGGTTGCCCCTGGCCGGGAAGGGCGTGTTGCATATCCTGGCGGAGCTGATCGGCAGGATTCTGCGAGCCCATGGCGAAGTTGGGCTTGGCGGGGACGGCCTGTGGGTGCG
Organism: Occallatibacter sp.; assembly: GCA_050012895.1. Taxonomy (GTDB): domain Bacteria; phylum Acidobacteriota; class Terriglobia; order Terriglobales; family Acidobacteriaceae; genus Telmatobacter. The sequence continues at coordinate 6,853 of JBEKGH010000137.1, read as the reverse complement.
GCGCCTCGGGTGCCTGCGATTGCGGATTGGGCGGCAGCGGCTGCGTGGGCTGCGGTTTGGGCTGCTCCGGCGCCTGCTGCTGCGCGGGAGCAGGCGGAGGCGGCGTCTGCTCTGCCTGCCGCTTCATGTTGTCCATTGTCTGTTTGTCGATGAGCGGCTTCGACAGCGGCTTGGGAGCAACCTTCTGCTTCTGTAGTTGGCGCACCGCATCGGGCATCTGATCGAGAGCGATCTGGTCCTCGTGCTGCTTGATAAGGTCAAAGTCATCGATTCTCGGCGTCTTGAAGAAGTACCTTGGAATCCAGGTGAGGACCGAGAGCAGAACAATATGCACCAGCACCGCCCACAGTACGCCTTCGCGCAGCCGTGCCCAGCGCCGCTCGTCTTCGAGATCGCTGATCATCTCCAGTAGTTCGTGGGTGTCGTAGTCCAGCCAGCGCGAACCGTGCGCTGCGGGCGAGGCCGCATCTTCTTCACGAGGTTCCTGCGGCGGGGTTTCCTTACGGGGTTCCAGATCGCTCGCGGAGAAGGTGTCCAAGCCCAGGATCGAGCCCGTGATAGAGGTTTCCTGCGCAGAGCTGCCCTTTTGCGGGCTGGCCTCGGCCGGTCCCTTGGGTTCGTTTACTTCGGCTGGCGCTTCGCTGGTGGGCATTCAGTGCGAGGGAGCCGTTCAAAACACACGAACTCTGTTGCCGGCTCCGTTCTCAAATCCTTTCTGTCTATTCTCTCATTTCCGGCAAAGCCTTGCGCGAGAGCAGAGGCCAAGTCCTGGCCCCGTACAATGGTTCTTGTTGAATTGACGTACTATAGGCCGGAAAGGGACCGCGATTGAAGCGATTTGCTGTGCACATCCTGGCAGATTGGAACCTGGTGATTCTGCCGGCGCTGTTGAAATGGGGAATTTGGGGCGTGGGCGCGGTCGCCGTACTCGATTCGTCGAGCATTCCCGTCCCCATGGACGCGATCCTTGCCCTCTACGTGTGGAATGACAAGCCCCATTTCTGGCTCTACTGCCTGATGGCGGCCGCGGGTTCGGCCATCGGCGGGTTGCTGCCCTACGGGTTGGGCCGCGCCGGGGGCGAACTGTTCCTGCTCAAGCGGGTGAACCGCGCCAAATTCGAAAGGCTGCGCGATCGCTTCGAGCGCCAGGAGTTCCTGGCCGTCATGATTCCCTCGATGATGCCGCCGCCAACGCCGTGGAAGGTGTTCATCTTCGCTTCCGGCGTATTTGAGATGCGCGTGCCCGATTTTCTGCTGGCTGTGTTCGCGGGAAGAATGGTGCGCTGGCTGGCGCTCTCCCTGCTTGTGCTGAAGTTCGGTCCCGGCGCCGTCGATCTGGTGGCGCGGCACGCCCTGATCGTGGTGTTAGTTGTGGGCGCACTGGCCGTGCTCGGATTCGCGTGGTGGTGGATACGCAAGAAGCGCCAGGGCAGGCTGCTGGAAGGCTAACGGGAAACTCCCCGGCGAACCCGCCAACTCGCGATGTCGCGAAGCGACGCCAACCTGCGAAGGAATGAACGGGTTGTTTCATCCGTTGCCGGTGGGCACCGCCGACGCCCGGCGAATCAGGAGGCGGGGCTGGATCAGTCCAGCAGCTTTTCGATCGCTGAAAGGTCGAAGCGGCAGGCGCTGGCGGGAAGATCGAATGGCTCCGGAAGCAGCGGCTCCAGCTTTCCGTCGAGATAGCGGAAATGCCGCCCATTCGGGTCGAGGACGAGAATCGTCTTGATCCCCATGCGTTCGTAGTCGGCCAGCTTGGTCATCATGCGGTTGAGCGAGTCTTCAGGAGAAAGAATCTCGAATACGGCAATGGGTGGATGTGTCGCAAATCTCTCAGTGGGCAGGCTGCGATCAAGGAGCGCGAGGTCGGGAACGCGGAACCTGTGGTTCGCTACTTGCACTCGAAGCTCTGGGCGTACGCGAATGCCCCACTCCTTTTCATGCTGGCCGAACCAAACGTCAAGTGCATGCTGCCAGGCAGAATGTTCGTTCTCACCCATCGGTCTTTCCTCGATCACGCCGTCGACATACTCGGCGTCGGGCTCATAGGAGGATTTCAGATAGACTTCCAGGGGCACGTAGGTGGGTTGTGTCGCCGCTGCCATTCATCCTCCTGTCCCGGGCGAATGTTCCAAAAAACAACGCTACTTTCCTGCCAGCGCTTCTTGTGCGCTTACCCCGTGGATGCGCCGCACCAGCGCGGGAACGCCTAGCATCACGGTCAGCACGAGCGAAGTCGCGACCAGGTCGTTGCGATAGAACGGCACGCCGGCCCAATAGCAGGCGGTGAGCCCGGCAAGCGTGTGCGGATACGTGTTGAAGGGGTTTGAGGCCCACGCACCGAAGTTGGAGACAAGGAAAAACGAAGTCGGCCCCAGAATTGCGCCCGCGGCCCCGCGCGCCAACGTCACGCGCTTGCGCAGCAGAATGGAGCCTAGCACCATCGCAGCCAGATACCAGCCCCAGGAGAACGCCGAAAAACTCCAGTGCATGGAATAGCCGGGATACTTGAAGACCGTCAGATAGCAATCGGTCGTGATCAGAGCCGCCAGAGGCGCGAGCATCTCACGCCACGGGGCGCGAGCATCTCCCGCCACGGACGCTTGGCGCCAAAGTAAAGCAGGCAACCGGTGACTGCCGTAAAGCTCCACCATGGAGCGTGAGGAATTACGCGCGATAAAACGGCAACCAGCAAGAGCAAATAAGCGGCCATGTCCACCTCATGATGCAGGGTCTTCCGGAGATTCCGGGCCCAGACAGCCCAATTACAAAAACAAAGGACTTCTTTCATTCTGCGGTGCGCGCGTCGTGCGGTCAACCCGAACCCTTCCACCAAAGCAACATTTTTTTTCGCCGCGGCAAATTGGCGAAGGTTTTTTGCGCCCACGTGGTCTGGGTTGCCACTTTCTTTCCGCGGGTTTTGCGGAGATAGTGTGAGATCGTGCGATGCCCTACCGCTGTTCCCGTCCGTTCAAGAACTCGCCCGCATCCTCGCGTCCGTCCACGATGTAGACCCATGCGCCGAGCGGTGCATGGCCCGCACCGTCACGCGTCGACAGAAACGAATAATCGAAGCGCAGGTCGCTAAACTCGACCGTGGTCCACGTGCGACCTGGTGGCAGAATCGGAGGTTCCAGTCCCGGCACCGGTTCCGGGCCCACGTCGCGCACCACGGCCCACCCTCCCCAATCGAGATACACGCGGCCCAGCAGCGTTTGCCTGGCGGCCTCGACGGCTGGCGTATCGGCCGGCTTGTAGAGCACGTCGCGGCGCGGATCGCTGTCGATCGATCCCGTCCAGGTGTTGATTTCCGCGGTCTGATAAAAATCCGGCGTCTCGACGATCGCGTGCCAGCGGAAGGGATTCACTGGATACGGCTCGGCAGCCATGCGCAGAGCCGGCTCGGCGGTGATTTGCGTGTTGCTGACCATCGCCAGCGCCTGAGCATGCTCAGCCCAGCGCCAGCAGCCCAGCACCAGCATCGCGCTGAACGCGAAGATGGCCCAGCCGCGGCCGCTAAACCTCTGTTTCGGCGCCCCGATCTCGCGATCGGCAAGCCCCAGCACCCACGGCATGAATAGGGCCAGCAAGAGCAGCAGCCACACCACGGGCTCGGCTATGAACATGAAGCTGCCCTCATACCAGCGCGGATTGAAAGGGAAGAACGGCCGCACGCCGTAGTTGTTGGTCCAGTCGAGCAGCAAGTGGCTGAGCGCCGCAATGCACGCGGTGAGATAGAGCCAGCCCCAGTGGATTGGCTGATGTGCGTTCCCACCCTTATCGTCCGCTGCGGCGGACGACAAGGATGGGGCACCCTCAGCATTTCGCCGCCGTGCCTTGAGCCCGCGATCAAGAAGCCACACTGCACCCACTGCCGCACCTGCCACCACAGGAACCGCCAGGAAAGTATGCGTGATGCCGCGATGGTGCTTGAGAACCTCCACCGGGCCCGCGAAGCTCCAGAGCACGTCCAGATCGGCGGCCTCTGCGGCCAGCACCGCGGCCAGCGTGGCATATGCCGTTTTGCGATTGAATCCGGCGCGGCCGATGCAGGCGCCGGTAAGGAAATGCGTGACAGGTTCCATGCGTCTTGCGATCCAATCTCAGGGTTCAGACAGCGGTTGCCCACTCGCCTGCTCGCATCAGCGGTTCGGCGGCGCCGGATGCGGTGATGCCGTCGATATCCAATTCGCCGGACCCGATCATCCAGTCCACGTGGATCAGGCTGTCGTTGGCGCCTTTGGCGGCGAGTTCTTCGGGCGAGAGCTTGTCTCCGTCGCGCAGGCACGACGAATACGACTGGCCGAGCGCGATATGCGATGCCGCGTTCTCGTCAAAAAGCGTGTTGAGGAAGACGAGTCCGCTTTGTGCGATGGGCGAGGAATGAGGAACCAGCGCCACTTCGCCCAGCCGCCGCGCACCCTCGTCGGTGTCGATCAGTTTCTCCAGCACTTCCTGGCCACGTGTGGCGTGGATCTCCACAATGCGGCCCTTTTCAAAGCGAACCTGGATGCCTTCAATCATTGTGCCCTGGTGCGAGAGCGGTTTGGTCGCGGTCACGGTGCCGTCGGCGCGGTCCTTGTGCGGGGCACTGAAAATCTCTTCCGTGGGCATGTTGGCGATGCAATAAACGCCGTTGCCCGCGGTGGTGCCGCCGCCCAGCCACTCATGATCGTCGGCAAGGCCGAGGCGCAAATCGGTGCCCGGGCCTCGATACTGCAAGGCAAAGTAGCGCTTGGCATTCATAAAGGCCGCGCGCTTCTGCAATTCGGCGTCGTGCGCTCTCCACGCGCTTACGGGATCCACGGTGTCGATGCGCGTCGTTGCGAAGATGGCATCCCACAGCTTGCGCAGGGCATCCTCTGGGGTGTCGTTGGGAAACACGGCCACAGCCCAGGCAGGCGTGGCGCCGGCTACGATGGTCCAGTTGATCTCGTGGCGCGTGATGAGTTCGAGGGCAGGACGGTAGGCTTGCGAAACGGCGCGATTGGCGCGGCCCACCTTGTCTGGATCCTCGTTCGAGAGCAGTGCAGGATTGGCGCCGGCAATGGCCAGACGCGCCGCGCCGCTCTTGAACGCCGCTGCCATGCCGTCGTAGAGCCACTTGGCCGCGTGATCAAAGCTGGCATCGGGTGCGTGCCGGTAGCGCAGAAGGGCAGAATCCTCGTCATTCAAAAGCGTAGTCACGAGCGACGCGCCGGCGCGATACGCGTGCTCGGTGATGCGACGCGCCAGTGCCACGGAATCGAGCGACGCGGTCATCACCAGTTCCTGGCCCGGCTTCAGGCTCAGCCCCACGTTCACGGCCACGTCGGCGAGCAAATCCAGATTTTCGGCTTGCGTGCGAGCTTCAGGAGCAGTTGCAGTTTGTGTCATTGCTTCTCAATTCCCTCTGATTCCGTCTATCAACATGCCGAGGTCTTCGGGGCCGCTGGCCGGATGTTGCTATTGTATGGGGTCATGCGTGCCGTCTGTCACGGCACAAGACCGCCGCTCCGGGGCATGATGCGCCGCGGGGGTGGGTTCGATCGAATTCACGGATTCGCCTACAATCGAGAATGGACGAATCGGCTTTCCGAGGGGCCCATATCGCCATGATGAAGCATCATATCCAATGGATGAAGAGGAGTGTTTTGACGACTGGAATTTCCATGGCCCTGGGGGTTGCTTCCGCTTCCGCGCAAAGTGCAGTCGCTGCTTACGGGCCGAACAACCCCTTTTACGCGCCCAGCACTCTGCCGTTTCAGGCGCCGCCCTTCGACAAGATCAAGGACAGCGATTACCAGCCCGCCATCGATGCGGGCATGGCGATGCAGATCAACGAGGTGGAGGCCATCGCCAACAACTCCACGCCGCCCACGTTTGAAAACACCGTGGTCGCGCTGGAGCGCAGCGGCCAGTTGCTCACGAGGGTGATGACCGTTTTCAACTGTGTGACCGGCGCGAATACTAACGATGCGTTGCAAAAGGTGCAGGCCTACGAGGCTCCGCGCCTGGCCGCGCACCAGGACGGGATCTATCTGAACTCGAAGCTCTTTGCGCGCGTGAAAGCGGTTTACGAGCAGCGCGCCTCGCTTCATCTGGATTCCGAATCGCTGCGGCTCGTGGAGTACGACTATCAACAGTTTGTGAAGGCCGGAGCCAACCTTTCCGACGCCGACAAAGCCAAACTGAAAAAGCTCAATGAAGAAGAGTCGACGCTCGAAAACACGTTTATGAATCAATTGCTCGCAGCCGCCAAGGGGGGCGCGTTTTCCACCACGGACAAAAAGGCGCTTGCGGGGCTGAGCGAGGCGCAAATCGCGGCCGCTGCACAATCTGCACAGGCGCACGGCTGGCGGATTCCGCTGCAGAACACCACGCAGCAGCCCGTTCTCGCGGATCTCACCGATCGCGCCACGCGCCAGGCGATCTTTTTGAACTCCTGGAACCGTGCCGAGCGCGGCGACGCCAACGACACGCGGGCCACGATTGCCCGCCTGGCGCAGTTGCGCGCCGAAAAAGCCGCGCTGCTCGGTTTCCCCAACTACGCGGCATGGAACTTGACCGATCAGATGGCCAAGACGCCCGAGGCGGCGAAGCATTTTCTCGATGCGCTGGTGCCGGCCTCGACGGCCAGAGCTGCGGGAGAAGCCAAAGACATCCAGGCACTGATTGATGCGCAGCACGGCGGGTTCGCCGTCGAGCCTTGGGATTGGGAGTTCTACTCCGAGCAGGTGCGCAAGGCGAAATTCGATCTCGATCAATCCGAAATCAAGCCCTATTTCGAGCTGAATAATGTGCTCGAGAACGGCGTCTTCTACGCCGCGCACGAGCTCTATGGCCTCACCTTCAAGGAGCGCAAGGATATTCC
>JBEKGH010000136.1:0-5421 GCA_050012895.1 Occallatibacter sp. | reverse complement strand
TTGGGCGGCGGCGAAAATGCCGATGGCGGCAGCGTGAAGAGCTGCTCGGCCGGTCCGTACATCTGCACCGTCACCGAAAGCAGCCCATAGTCCCGCGAGCCCGGGGCTGCCGTCACGCGCTCCGCAACTTCGCGCTGCACCATCAGCACAGCCACATCCAGCGTGGCATGGCTGGCCGCGAGTTTGAGCAGAATCGGTGAGGTAATGTAATAGGGGAGATTCCCGACCACGCGGAGCCGCTCACCGGCTGCGGCTGCCGCCGCAGCGAAATCGAACTGCAACACATCCTGCTCGACGATGATTACGCCGCCGGGGGTCTCGCGCTCCGGCGGCCCATGCTGGGGGTCAAATTGCCCGCGCAATCCCGCGGCAAAGTCGCGGTCGAGCTCAATTGCCACCACGCGCTGGGCCCGCGCTGCCAACGCGCCGGTGATTGCGCCGCGTCCGGGGCCAATCTCCACCACCGTGCGCCCGGCGAGATCGCCCAATGCGGCCACGATGCGCTCGACGGCGTGCGCGTCTACGAGCAGATTCTGTCCGAGCTTGGGTTTTTGCGGCATCTGCTTCCCATGGTAGACGAGCGGAGCCGCGCGCCGGGCTCAGGTTGGAGCGGCGTTGCTGCATACACATAAAACGTGTCATACTTACACATCGAGAAGATGACCTATGCGCACCAACATCGACATAGACGACAAGTTGATGAAGCAGGCGATGAAAGCCACCGGAGCCGCTACCAAGCGCGCGGCGGTCGATGCCTCATTGCGCAAGCTGCTTCAGGTTCATGCCAATGAGCAGGCAATGGATCGGGCCATGCGGCGCCAGGAGCGGGAGCGTCGGGCGGCCATGCGTGCAGGCCGTCTGGAAGAGTGGTACGCGGAATTGGTAAAGAATGGAACCAAGCTTGAGGAATCCCCCCATGCGAACCAACATTGAAATCGACGACGGGTTGCTGCGGCGGGCGATGAAAGCCAGCAAAACGCCCACCAAGAAGGCCGCGGTAGAGGCGGCCCTGCGCCTCGCAGTGCAGATGAAGCGTCAAGAGCGCATTCGGGAACTCTTTGGAAAGGTACAGTGGGAAGGCGATCTGGCAGGGATGCGAGAAAGCCGATTCCTGGACGAAGAAGGCTTCCACAAACGGCCGGAGGACCGAGAGAAAACGGAGCACTCCTTCCGTGGCGTTCCTGGCCGTGTGTCCTCCCGGACAACGGCGGCGGATTGATGGAGCGGAAAGCGGAAGCACATGATTATCGTCGATAGCTCGGTGTGGATCGACATGCTGTGGGGAATCGAGAACCCCAAGACTGTCTGGTTAAACTCAGCGCTTGGCAGCGAGGAAATTGGATTGACGACCCTGATCCTCTGCGAGGTATTGCAAGGGATTCGCAGCGAAAAGCAGTTTCACAAGTCCGAGCGGTTTCTTTCGGAACTGCCGGTATTCGATACCATCAGCCCTGAACTCGCGTCTCGCGCAGCGCGGAACTATAGATTTCTGCGGGCGAAGGCGATTACCGTGCGGAACACCGTCGATTGCATTATCGCGACATTTTGCATTGAGAACGGCTATCGGTTGTTGCACGCCGATCGGGATTTTAACCCTTTCGAGGCCTATCTCGGTTTATCTGTGTTTCGGCTGCCCATGGCTTCCGTACATTGAGCTGAGACAACGCTGAAAGGATCTACAGCTGCCTGCAGATTCACAGAGGCCCCTTTGCTGATCGATTCCCACGCTCACCTGGACAGTTCGCGCTACGCGGACGATCGCGAGGCCATGCTCAGCCGCGCATGGGAGGCTGGTGTGGGCGCGGTGCTCTCCATCGGCATTGGCGAGGGCCCGGCGGAAATGCACCAGGCGCTCGATCTCTGCCGCCAGTTCAAAGGGAGGCCTGGCCTGCCGCGCCTTTATGCGAGCGCGGGCATTTACCCGCACAGCACCATCGCAGCCGACGAGGAAGCGCTGGCCATGCTGGACGCGCTTCTGGCCGAGCCTGAAGTCATCGCCTGCGGCGAGATCGGCCTCGACTACTACCACGAGGGCGCGCCGCGCGACGTGCAGCGGCAGGGCCTGATCCGCCAGCTTGAAATTGCTGCCACGCGCCGGCGGCCCATCCTCATTCACTGCCGCGGGACGAATGAATCGACGGATGCGTGGGACGATCTTTTCCTGGTTTTGGATGAGCATTGGGCGAGAACTGGGCTGGGCGGCATCATGCACTGCTTCGGCGCGGGCTGGGAGCAGGCTCGGCGCTCGCTCGACATGGGATTTCTGGTTTCCTTTGCGGGCAATCTTACCTACCCCAAGGCGCAGCCGCTGCGCGACGTGGCCGCGCGCATGTCGCTGGACGGAGTGCTTGTCGAAACCGACGCGCCCTGGCTCGCGCCTGCACCCCTGCGCGGCCAGCGCAACGAACCTGCCTTCGTCGTCCAAACCGCCCAGACCCTCGCCGGGCTGCTGAACGTCTCCGAGGCTGAGATAGCTGCCGCGACCACGAAAAACTTCAACCGGCTTTTTCAGCTTCGCCCAGACGTGGGACACTGATAAAGGCACAGCCGGCAACGGCGCTTTCCGGGGTTTGAGGATAGAAACATGGCTCAGGACAATTCATTCGACATCGTCAGCAAAGTGGACATTCAGGAGGCTCGCAACGCCATCGACCAGGCCATCAAGGAGATTCGGCAGCGCTTCGACCTCAAGGACTCGCACTCCGAGGTCACGCTCGAGGGCAACGACAGCATCCAGCTCGCCTCGGCCAACGAATACAAGCTGGAAGCGGTGAAGGACATCCTTTGCCAGAAGCTGGTCAAGCGCGGCGTCTCGCTCAAGAACCTGAGCTACGGCAAAATTGAGCCGGCCGCGGGGCAGAGCGTGCGCCAGAAGATCAGCCTGCAGCAGGGCATTCCCATAGAGAAGGCCAAGGAGATCGCGCGCCTGGTAAAGGATTCGAAAAAGAAGGCGCAAGCCAGCATCCAGGGCGACTCGGTGCGAATCTCAAGCAAGGATCGCGATGAGTTGCAGGCCATTATCGCCTTGCTGCGTGGCAAGGATTTAGGCCTGGAGTTGCAGTTCACCAACTACCGGACGAATTGAGTCATGGCCTGTTAACAGGCCATTAAGCGGCACGCGACCGGTTCCAGAATTCACTTGCCCTGCTGAGGGAGGTGAAAGGTGGCATTTTCTTGATGAAAATGCCACTTAACAGCCGCGGTTCTGGAGTATGGCAGTTCTGGAACCGGTATAGTCGCGCGTTCTTCTCGAAATGTTCTAGAATCGGAGAGCTTTGAGCACACTGACCATAGCCGCGGCGAGAGAAGTCTTTGAGCTTCTGCGCGAAGACCTGGTTGCGGTGGAGCAGGAACTGGGCCGTGACGCGGCATCCAGCGTCAGCACCATCACGGAGATCGCCGAGTACCTGCGCGAGGGCGGCGGCAAACGCATCCGGCCTTCGCTGTTGCTGCTGGCGGCGCATCTGCTTGGCTACACGGGCCAAGGCGCGGTGCGTCTGGGCGCAGTGGTGGAGATGCTGCACACGGCGACGCTGGTCCACGACGACATCATCGACGGCGCCGACACGCGCCGCGGCCGGCCCTCTGCCAACACTACTTGGGGCAACGAGAAGTGCGTGCTGGCCGGCGACTGGCTTTACATGCAGGCTTTCAAGGTGGCGCTGGAAGAGCGTAACCTGCGCGTCCTCGACCTGCTTATCGGGCTCACGCAGCAGATGGTCGAGGGCGAGCTTCTGCAGATTCAAAAGCTCGGAAAATCCGTCTCCGAGGCTGAGTACTACGACCTGATCTTCCGCAAGACTGCCTGTCTGTTCTCGGTTTCGATGCGTCTGGGCGCAGTGCTGGCTGGCGCTCCTGAGGCGGAGGAAACGCGCCTGGCCACTTTCGGCCGCGCTGTCGGCCTCGCCTTCCAGATTGTCGACGACGTGCTCGATCTGACGGCCACCGAAGAGGTGCTCGGCAAGCCTGTGGCGAGCGATTTGCGTGAGGGCAAAGCCACGCTCGCGGTGATTCACGCCGCCGATCATGGGACTGCAGCCGATCGCAAGGCCATTCGCCGCGTGCTCGACGACCGCAGCTTTGAAAACGTCAGCCGCCAGCAGATCAAGGAGATCCTGGTGCGCAACGGGTCTGTCGAATATGCGATGGCCGCTGCCGATCGCTATGCCGAGCAGTCGCGCCAGGCGCTGGCTCCGCTCGCCGAGTCCGAGTACAAGCGCGCCCTGCTCTGGGTTCCTGATTTTGTGGTGGCGCGGGAGAAATGAGCCAGTAGCTTGTAGCCAGTAGCTTGTAGCCAGTAGCTTGTAGCCAGTAGCCAGTAGCTCACAGCGAACATGAGACAGCGGACGGCAGACGGCAGACCGCAATCAGCAAACCGCAGAAACGTGAAGCTACTGGCTACAAGCTACTGGCTACAGGCTAAGAACCCATGAGAAAAAACTCTCCATCACAATGGAAAGCCGTCGATCGCTATTTCGGCGATCTGTTTGCTGCGCATGACGAGCAGCTGGATGCTGCGGTCAAGCGAAATCGCGCGGCTCGCCTTCCTGCCATTGATGTTTCGCCGCTGCAGGGCAAGTTTCTGCACGTGCTGGTCAAGATGACGCAGGCCAAACGTGTGCTCGAGATCGGCACGCTCGGCGGTTACTCCACGATCTGGATGGCGCGCGCGTTGCCTAAAGGCGGACGCATCGTTTCGCTCGAGTTCGAGCCTCGCCACGCGGAGATCGCGCGCGCCAATCTGCGCTGCGCCGGACTGCTTCGCCGCGTGGAGATCCGCGTTGGTCCTGCGCTCGCGAGTTTGCCGCGACTGAAGGCCGAAGGCGCAGGTCCGTTCGATTTGATCTTTATCGACGCCGACAAGGAAAACAATCCGCAGTATCTTGAATGGGCGATCAAGCTGTCGCGGCCTGGAACCGTGATTGTGGTCGATAACGTGGCGCGCCACGGCACGGTGATTGAAGCCAAAAGCAAAGCGCCAGACATTCGCGGCACGCGGCGGTGTCTGGAGATGATGGCCGCGCATCCGCGGCTGAGCGCCGTGGCGCTGCAAACCGTCGGCGTCAAAGGGCTCGACGGCTTTGCGATGGCTGTTGTGCTGCGCTGAACGGCGATTCCCGCGTCCAAAGAACCCTTCACAGTCGATAGAACCACAGAAACTGTGGGGCTGTGGGATTTTTTCGTGCAAGTGTTTGATTTTATTAGGAAATGTCGGCTTCACAGTTTCACAACCCGACTTTCGCGGCGTGGCCGCCGGGTGTCAGTTTTCAGGTTTCAAGTGCCGGGACCCGGGGTGGGGGGGGGGTGGGGGAGGGGGGTGGGGGTGGGGGGAGGGGGGGGGCCGGGCCGGGGGGGCGGTGGCGGGGTGGGGTGGTGTGGCCTAATTTGTTAAGTATGGGTGATAGAAGCAGAAAAATCAGG
>JBEKGH010000135.1:0-5841 GCA_050012895.1 Occallatibacter sp. | reverse complement strand
GGCTCACCCACCGCGCGCCTCATGTTTGTGGGCGAAGGGCCGGGCGCAGACGAGGACGCGCAGGGACTGCCCTTTGTGGGCCGCGCCGGGCAATTGCTCAACAACATGATCTCCGCCATGGGCCTCAAGCGCGAAGAGGTCTACATCGCCAACGTGGTCAAGTGCCGTCCGCCGGGCAATCGCACGCCCGAGCCCGAGGAAGCCAACACGTGCTCACCGTTTCTTTTTCGCCAAATCGACGTGGTGCGTCCGCAGGTGCTGGTGGCGCTCGGTGCGACGGCGGCCACCTATCTGCTGGGCCAGCGCCAGCCGCTGGCCGGACTGCGCGGCCGCGTCCACGCCTTTCGCGGCATGAGCCTCATCGTCACCTATCACCCGGCGTTTCTGTTGCGCGACCCGCGCCAGAAGAAAGAAGCGTGGGCGGATTTGCAGATTGCGATGAAGGAGCTGGGATTGAAGGCGCCGGCGAAGGCTTAGAAGAACCGCGCGGTTTGACTTGGATCATTTGCAGGAACCCGACCAGGAGGGGTGGCAGCAGGTTCGCGGCAGTTTTTTGCGGCGAATTTGCAGAAAACCGAGTCGTTGCCGCTACTATAGTTCATCCCTAGAGGAAACGCATGAGCCAGCCGAACCCGCCATTGACACCCCCGATCCGTAAGCACTACGACTCCGATAAGGTCCGCCCCATGTACACGCGCCACTCGCTGCTGGGGCCAACGCCGCGCCACTCCATCCCCCGGGACGGCATGGCGCCTTCAACCGCCTATAACCTTATCCACGACGAGTTGATTCTCGACGGCAGTTCGCGCTTCAATCTGGCCACCTTTTGCAGCACGTGGATGGAGCCTGAGGCGCACAAGCTGATGGCCGAGACCTTCGACAAAAACATGATCGACAAGGATGAGTACCCACAGACCGCGGAGCTCGAAATGCGCTGCGTGCACATGCTCGCCGAGCTGTGGAACGCGCCCGACGCGGCTGAAACCATCGGGACTTCGACGATTGGGTCGAGCGAGGCCTGCATGCTGGGCGGCCTGGCACTGAAATGGCGCTGGCGCCGGAAAATGCGTGCCGCCGGCAAGGACCCCGAGCGAGCCGGCGTGCGGCCCAACCTGGTGACGGGAACCAATACCCAGGTCTGCTGGCACAAGTTCTGCCGCTATTGGGATGTGGAAGCGCGCGAAGTTGCGCTCGAAGGCGAGGAGGTCATTACCGATCCGGAACGCGCCGCGGCCGCTTGCGACGAAAACACGATCGGGGTTGTGTCCGTGCTGGGCTCAACCTTTACGGGTCACTATGAGAACGTTCAGGCGCTGAGCGCGGCGCTCGATGCGCTTCAGGCGAGGACCGGGCTCGATATTCCGATCCATGTCGATGGGGCGAGCGGCGGCTTCGTGGCGCCTTTTATCCAGCCCGGATTGGTCTGGGATTTCCGGCTGCCGCGCGTCAAGTCCATCAACACCTCCGGACACAAATATGGCCTGGTCTATCCCGGAGTGGGCTGGATCGTGTGGCGCGAGAAAGCCGATCTCGACGAGGACCTGGTGTTCAAAGTTGATTATCTGGGCGGGACAATGCCCACGCTGGCGATCAACTTTTCGCGTCCGGCCAGCCAGATCGTGGCGCAGTATTACAACCTCATCCGGCTGGGCTGCTCGGGTTATCGCGCCGTGCATGAGGCGTGCCGCGAGGTGGCAATCGAATTGGCCGGCCAGATTGGCGAGCTGGGGCCGTTCGAGATGCTTTCGACGGGGCAGGACCTGCCCGTAATTGCATGGAAGTTGAAAGAGCCGACGAACTGGACGCTTTACGACCTTTCAGACCGCCTGCGCGACCGGGGTTGGCAGGTGCCCGCCTATCGCATGCCCGCAAATCGCGATGAAACCGTCGTGCAGCGCATCGTGGTGCGCAACGGGTTCACCCATGACCTCGCCGGGATGCTGCTGCGCGACTTGAAGCGGCACCTTGATTGGTTCGCCTTGCAGCCGGGATTCACCCCATCGCCCGCGGGCGTCGGTTTCCATCATTGAGGTGCTGGGACTCTTTATCCCTGCTCAATGACCGATGCAATCGTGCGCGCAGCACCATGCCGCACTCAGGCGGCGCGTAGGCGCTTGACCTTGATCCTGGCGGCATCCTTGCGGGCCTGCGCAAGGTCGTAGGCAAGCTGCATGCGTAGCCATGTTTCCGGTGTGCTGCCGAAGGCCTTCGAGAGACGAATCGCCATCTCAGGACTGATGCCCGACTTTCCATTGATCACGTTGTTGAGCGCCTGGCGAGTGACGCCGAGAATCTCGGCGCCTTCCGTCACAGAAAGTCCGAGAGGCTCAAGACAAGCATTGCGAATACTGCGTCCTGGGTGCACGGGATTCTTCATGGGCATGGTTGTTTGCTCCTATGGCTCAGTGGTAATCAATCAGATCAACGTCGAAGGCGTCCTCATCTTCGAAGCGGAAGAAAACGCGCCAGTTAGCGTTCACCGCAACGGACCAGAAGCCTTTCAGTTTGCCTTTCAGCCGGTGCAGCCGATAGCCGGGAAGATTCATCGCCTGTGCTGTCTCTACGTTGTCGAGCCGGGCGAGGATATCTTCGACTCTATCCAGCAAATCTGGCCGTATTCCGCGGAGATCGCCGAGCTCATAAAGCCGCTTGAGGCCGCGGTGCTTGAAGTTCTTAATCACTGGAATAAATCGTAAAGTGACAATTGTCACTTGTCAAATCGAAATCTACTACGGCTCTCGCCAAAGCTTCACGCCGCCTAGAATGCCTTCCTCGTTGGAGACGATGGAGACATTCTTCGGCAGCCTGAAGGTGATCTTTTTCGTATTCCCGCCGCCCAGATAGAGATGATCCCAGTTGAAGGTGGCCGCGGTCTGTTCGATGGCCTCCTCGAGCCGCTTGTTCCACAGCTTTTTACCGTACTTGTCCAGGCCGCGGCGGCCCAGGTAGTCCTCGTAGGTCTTCTCGCGCCATGGGTGGTGGCCCAGTTCGAGGCCGGGGCAGAGTTTGCCGTCGGTGAAGATCGCCGACCCCATGCCGGTGCCGAACGTAAGCAGCAGCTCCACACCGTGACCCTTGACAGCCCCGTAGCCTTGCACCGAGGCATCATTGGCTACTCTCACCGGCTTCTTCCAGAGCTTTTCAAGTTCGCGCTGCAGAGGAAAATTTGCCCACTTGGGACTGAGGTTGGCAGCGTTATACGTGATGCCGCGCTTGACCACACCCGGAAATCCCACCGAAACGCGATCGAAGGCCGCCAGCCGCGCGCGCAGATTGTCTAGTGCGCCCAGCACGGCCTTAGGCGTCGGCACGGCCGGAGTCACAATGCGCTCCCGTGCGCTGATCGGCTTGCCGCGCGCATCGAGCAGCATGGCCTTGATACCCGATCCACCAATGTCGATCGAGAGCGTGACCAGGGCAGGTTGGACGCGCGAGGGGCGCGTTGCGGTATTCGGGGCAGGGACGGCGGCAGTGGCGGCTTTTGGACTCATCCGAGTGCATTGTACTGAATGATAGGGAATAGGGAGTAGTTGAACGAGTGAACAATCTGCCGATTTATTCAGTGACTACGGACGTCATCGCGAATTCTTGAGGAAATCGGCCAGCCCTACGGGGCGGGGATGACGCGCGGGATCCTGGCCCCAGCGTTCCGTCCGCTGCGCGGGCTCCACACTCCACCCCACGGACAAGGACCCGTCCGCGGGGACCCCGGCCTGGGTTATTCTCGACCGGCCCCTCCGGGGCCAACCTCCCCCATCCCCTACACTGAATCTTGTCTCCCATGCCTGCGTACTGCGAAGTCGCGTTGCCCGTGCCGCTCGACCACACCTTCACCTACGGTGTGCGCCAGGGCCAGTCGCCGCAACGCGGAGCGCGTGTCATCGTGCCCTTCCGCAACGAGAAACTGATCGGAGTTGTCACGGCGATCGAGGCCAAGGCACCGCCGGACTTCGAGGTGCGGTACCTCGAAGCCGTGCTCGATGAGGAGCCCCTCCTCAGCGCGCACCTGCTGGAGCTGGCCGAGTGGGTGGCGCAGTACTACCTTGCGCCGCTCGGCGAGGTGTTGCGCGCCATGCTGCCCCTCGCCGCCGAGGTGCGTCGCACCGTCTACTACCGCATCACCGACCTGGGCCGCGATATCTTTGCCTCAACCATCGACGGCGAGCCAGAGAGCGGAAATCGAGGGAAGGGAATCGCCAAGCCGCGCGCGCGCCGTCAGCAGAAGCTTTCTGCCGAAGGGCAGGATACTGAGCGCCGCGTTCTGGAGCGGCTGGCCTCCGGTGAGCCCGTCAAGGTCTCCACATTGCGCACCGCCACTGCGGCATCTCTGCCGCTACTGGCCGCCATGCTGCGCAAAAAGTGGATCGCGCGCGAGACTGCGGCCGCCGAGCGCGATGCGCGCCGCATGGAGCGCTTTGCCGTGCTCGTTCCCGACACACGCTTGCCCTCGCTGACCCAAAAGCAGCAGGCGATTCTGGCGGAACTCGCGGCCTGCGGCGGCGAATTGCCTCTCGCCGAATTGCGCCGCCGCGATCTGTCCTCGCCGACTCTCCAAACTTTAGTCCGGCGCGGCCTGGTGCACATCGAGGAGCGCCCGGAGCTGTTCCGCCTCGGCGGGCTGCCGCCCACTTCCGCGCCCTTCAGCCTCAACGCCGCGCAAACAGATGCGCTCGCCACAATCACTTCTGCGCTTGGGGCGTTCCATCCGTTCCTGCTCCACGGCATCACGGGCTCCGGCAAAACCGCCGTCTATCTCGCCGCCATGCAGAAGGCTCTCGACCGCGGCCTGTCGTCGATCCTACTGGTGCCGGAGATCGGTCTCACACCGCAGACCGCGGGCCTGCTCGACGCCGCTTTCGGGCAAAGGGTTGCGCTGCTGCATTCCGCGCTCACGCCTGAGGAGCGCAGTGACCAATGGCGTCGCATCCGCCGCGGAGACGCGCCCATCGTGGTCGGCACGCGCTCGGCCATCTTTGCTCCTGCGCCCAACCTGGGGCTGATTCTCGTCGACGAGGAGCACGACCAGAGCTACAAGCAGGAAGAGACGCCGCGCTACAACGCGCGCGACGTGGCCGTGATGCGTGCCAAGCTGGCCGGCGCGGTGGTGGTGATGGGCTCGGCTACGCCGTCGCTCGAAAGCTGGCACAATGCGGAGCGCGGCAAGTACACGCGCATCGAGCTGCGCGATCGCGTGATGAATCGCCCGCTGCCCGAAGTCGAGCTCATCGACATGCGCCGCGAGTTCCAGGAGGCGGGCAAGGACGAGCTCTTCTCGCGGTCGCTCATCGCGCAGACCAAAGCCGCGCTCGAGCGCGGCGAGCAGGCCCTGATTCTGCTCAACCGCCGCGGCTATTCCTTTGCCGTCATGTGCCGCGCCTGCGGCGAAAAGCTCGATTGCCAGAACTGCGCCATCGCGCTCACCCATCACAAAGCAGCGTCGGAAGATCTGGCCGAAGTGCGCGCCGGGCAGCGCCTCGAATGCCACTACTGCGGCTACAGGCGCACCGTTCCCACGCGCTGCCCCAAGTGCGACAGCGAACACCTCTTCTATCTCGGCGCCGGTTCGCAGCAGGGCGAAGAGCGGCTGCAGGAGATTTTTCCCGGCGCGCGCATCGGGCGCATGGATCGCGATACGGTGCGCGGGCGGGGCGATCTGGAGCGGCTGCTGGCGCGCCTGCACTCGGGCGAAATTAATCTGCTTGTGGGCACGCAGATGATTGCCAAGGGCCACGACATTCACAGCGTCACGCTGGTGGGCGTGGTGGGTTGCGATCACTCGCTGTCCATGCCGGATTTTCGCGCTGCCGAGCGCGTGTTCCAGTTGATGACGCAGGTTTCAGG
>JBEKGH010000134.1:0-7147 GCA_050012895.1 Occallatibacter sp. | reverse complement strand
GGCCAACCCTCCGAGCACACGATCACGCAAGTCCTGCGAATACGATTGCATGCAGCCCTCCCTCAAACGTACAGGAGGATTATCGCACAAATATGTAGATACTTAAATTAGAAACGATCTAGGGTGGGCGCTCTTGCGCCCGCCTCACTCAATCGTCACATGCAAGCTGAATTGCTCTTCGTTCGGATCGGGCTGCTCCCATGAGCGCACATAATGCAGCAGCAACACGCCCGTCCCCTTGCCCGTGGGCGCAAAGTCGAAGATCTGCACGATCGGCCGCCCCACGCCCGGCTGCGTAGCCTGCGTCTGCGACTGGCCGGTCAGCTTCAGCAGCGCCGTCGATTGTTTCTCCACGTACCACGCGTACCCGGTGCTGGGATTGGAACTGAGCCGAACTTCCAACACGTCTCCGATCTTGATTGTTACTGTTCCGCCCTTGTCGGCATCGGTCACGACTTTGGTGGCCGCTCGAGCCACGGCCGGGCTAATGGCCAGCAGGAAGAGAGCGGCGAGAAGAAGCCAGGAATGAGCCGCAGACTTTCGGTGCATTCGTGCAGCTAGCATGATGAAACGCCTTTCTCGCAGCCGCACCGGGCATGCCGGTTGCGCCGCGCACACCGAAGATAATCCCATTGCTGGCCGTTTTGCAACCGGCGTCGCTGGTCTCTGATCGCTTGAAGGGGAACCTTCCCGTGCCCCATCCTTTCGCCCGCTTTTTCGGCGAAAGGGCGGGATACCGCGGAACTCAGTTCCGCGCGACATAAACTGACCACTGTTCACTGACCACTGATCACTGTCTTTACGTCACCGGCCCCGGATTGAACAGCGCAAACTCGTTGTGCAATCCCCAGTGGTCGGCCCACGCTTTTTTCTTCCCGCTGGCCACTTCCAGAATCAAAGAAAAAATCTCCCAGCCTACCTCTTCCACCGTTGCCTCAGCCGTCGCAATTCGCCCCGCGTCAATGTCGATCAGGTCGGGCCAGCGCCGCGCCAACCCGCTGTTCGACGCCACCTTGATCACCGGCGCCATGGCCAGCCCGTACGGCGTGCCGCGCCCCGTGGTAAAGATGTGCATGTTCATCGACGCGGCCAATTGCAGGGTGCCGCAGATGAAGTCGCTGGCCGGCGTGGCCGCAAAAATCAATCCCTTCTGCGTCACCCGCTCGCCCGGTCCGGCCACGCCCACGAGCGCCGTGCTGCCGGCCTTGGCAATCGACCCCATCGCCTTCTCCACCACGTTGGCCAGGCCGCCCTGCTTGTTGCCCGGCGTGGGATTCGCCGCCCGATCCGCCCCGCCCTGCCGCAGGTACTCGTCGTACCACGCCATCTCACGCACAAATTCCCGCGCAATCTCCGGAGTGGCGGCCCGCGCCGTCAGCAGATGCGCGGCATCGCGCACTTCTGTCACTTCGGAAAACATCACCGTGGCCCCGGCGCGCACCAGCAGGTCTGCCGCAAAGCCCACCGCGGGATTCGCCGTTACGCCCGACATCGCATCCGATCCGCCGCACTGCAGGCCGACAACGAGGTCTGAAGCCGGACACGCCGCACGCCTTCGCTGGTTCAGCTTTTCAAGTTTTTTTTCGGCCATCGCCATGATGGCAGCGATCATCTCGCCGAAGCCTTCCTTCGCGTCCTGCAGCACCGCGACGGAGGCTTCTTCGAGCACGGGCAACTCGTTCGCCGACATGAGGCGCACCGGCTGCAATTTTTCGCAGCCCAGGCTCACCACCATTACTTCGCCGCCGAAGTTGGGATGCAGCGCCAGGTTGCGCAGCGTGCGAATGGGAATCGCCGCGCCCGGCGCATCGATGGCCACGCCGCAGCCATAAGGATGCGTAATCGCCACCACATCGTTCACGTGCGGAAAGCGCGGTAGAATCTCCGCCTTGATGCGCCGCACCGCATGCTCTACTGTGGGCGCCACGCATTGCACAGTGGTGCTGATGCCGAGAATGTTTTTTGTTCCCACTGATCCGTCGGGATTGCGATAGCCCTCGAATACGTATCCTTCGAGCGGAGCGAGGGCTTCGGGCGTCGCCGTGGCCAGCGGGCAATCGGTGAGCGGCGGCGCGGCCGGCGCGGTCATCAGCCCTTCGTGCACCCAACTGCCGCGCGCAATCGCCCGGTTCGCGTAGCCGATCGTCACGCCGTAGCGCACAATCGCGTCGCCTTGCGCGAGATCATCCAGCGCCACCTTGTGCGCCTCGGGGATTGCCTCGCGTAAATCAAGACCCGATGCCAACCGGACGCCAGCGCGCAATCCCCCCTCATTCACGACAACCGCAACGTTGTCGTCGGCATGTACGCGAATCAAACGGGGCTCGATGGTTGAGGTCATGAAACTATGTTAGTGTGCCGAGTCAGAAGTTCGCATCAAAATGGAGTTGTCATCCTGAGCGGAGTTTGCCGCGTTCTTTGCGGCAAACGGAGTCGAAGGATCTGCGGTTGCTTTTCCGCTCTTATGCAACAAACCTTCGGGACACGAAACTGACTCCGTTGTACTCTGTCCACTTTCCACTGTCGCGCCGTCACGCGCGACACAGGCTCGGCCATTTCGCATCGAAATTCCATCCCGGAATCAGAAACTGCATGGCAATGGCATCGTCGCGCGCGCCCAGGCCTTTCGCCTGGTACAGTTCATGCGCGCGCTCGATGGCATCGAGATCGAGATCGACTCCCAGCCCCGGCCGCTCTGGCACCGCAATCTCGCCGTCCTTAATTTGCAGCGGATTGCGCGTCAGATGCTGCCCATCCTGCCAGATCCAGTGTGTGTCGATCGCGGTAATCGCGCCCACTGCCGCTGCGGCCACATGCGTCACCATCGCCAGTGAAATGTCGAAATGATTGTTCGAGTGCGATCCCCAAGTGAGCCCGTTGTCGCGGCAGGTCTCGGACACGCGCACCGCGCCCTGCATGGTCCAGAAGTGCGGATCGGCGAGCGGAATGTCGACCGCATGCAATTGAAGCGCGTGACCCAGCTCGCGCCAGTCCGTCGCAACCATGTTGGTCGCCGTCCGCAGCCCGGTCGCCTGCCGGAACTCCGCCATGATCTCGCGCCCTGAAAATCCCTGTTCCGCGCAGCACGGGTCTTCGGCATACGCGAGCACATCCTGCTTGCCCTTGCACAGCGCAATCGCTTCCTGCAGGCTCCATGCACCGTTCGGGTCGAGCGTGATGCGCGCCTCGGGAAACCGCTCATGCAGCGCCTCCACAGCTTTCATCTCGTCCGCGCCCGCCAGCACGCCGCCCTTCAATTTGAAATCGCCGAATCCGTACCGCGCCTGCGCCGCCTCGGCCAGCTTTACGATTGCCTCGGGCGTCAACGCTTCTTCATCCCGCAGCCGGAACCAGCCGTTCGCGCTTTCGCCGGCGCGCCGGTACTCGAGATTTGTCTTCCTGCTGTCGCCCACAAAAAACAGATAGCCCAGAAACGGCACGCTCGTGCGCTGCTGGCCCTCCCCAAGCAAAGCCGCAACAGGCACGCCCTCGAACTGGCCGAGCAGATCGAGCAGCGCCGACTCAATGGCCGTCATCGCATGGATGGTCACGCGCAAATCGAACGTCTGCTGCCCGCGCCCCGCCGCGTCGCGATCGCCGAATCGCTGTTGAACTGCGACGAGAATCGCGTTGTAGCCCGCAATTTCGCGTCCCACCACCAGCGGCGCAGCTTCTTCCAGCACGCGGCGAATCTTTTCTCCGCCCGGAACCTCGCCCACGCCCGTGTTTCCGGCATCGTCGGTGAGCAAAACCAGATTGCGTGTGAAGTACGGCCCGTGCGCGCCGCTCAGATTCAGCAGCATGCTGTCCCGGCCCGCCACGGGCACCACCCGCATCGCCGCAACCCGCGGCGATTTGCCCGCAATCCTTGCAGCTGCGCCCACAATATTGATTTCTTTGCTATTCATTCCGATTTCCCTGCGCTTCTGCTGCACATCCTTATCGCGTGACGTTCCCGCATGATGTAGCGCCGGCCTCCCGGCCGGCTGTGGTGCGGGCGTCCACGCCCGCACATGTCCGCAGCCTTCCCGCCCGCACCACTCCACTTTACAGATGCATCCCCGTTCGCATACAAGGTTGAGGACGACCTCAGAGGAAAAACCTCCATGAATCGCAGACAGTTCCTCGTATCCAGCGGTGCGGCCGGAGTCCTGGCCTCAACCGGCATTACGCACACGCCCGCAAGCGCCGCGCCCACCACGACCCCCGAGCGTATGAAGCTCGGCGACCAGACTGCGCCCACCAATGACACGCACCTCAAATACCTGGCGCGTTACGGAGTGCGCAACATCTGCGGCTACCCAGAGATCGAGGGCGACCGCCTCTACGCCACCGTGGACGAGCTCAAGCGCATGACCGACCTGGCCGCGAATTACGGCATCGGCATCGATTGCACCGCGCCGCCCTTTATCCCATCCAGCTACATCGATCGCGAAAAGCATCCCGCCATCATGCTCGCGCAAAGCCCGGAGCGCGACCGCGACATCGAGCAACTGCAAATCTTCATTCGCAACTGCGCGCAGGCCGGAATTCCTACCATCAAGTACGACATGAGCATTCTCGGCGTGCTGCGCACCGGCCGCGTGCCCGGCCGCGGCGACGCGCTCTACCACCAGTGGAAGTTCTCTGAAGCCCATCCTGAAACGCCGCTCACCAAAGCCGGCGCGGTCAGCGCCGACGCCTTCTGGGAGCGCATCACTTACTTTCTCGATCGCGTCATCCCCGTGGCCAACGAGTACAAAATCCGCATGGCCTGCCATCCGCAGGATCCCGGCGTTCCGCCCGAGGGCTATCAGGGCGTGCATCGCGTGCTCGGTACCGTCGACGGCCTCAAAAAGTTCATCGCCATCCAGGAGAGCCCCTGGCACGGCCTGAATTTTTGCCAGGGAACCATCTCCGAAGATCTCGAAAACCCCGGCGACGAAATCTTCGACGTCATCCGCTATTTCGGAACCAGGAAAAAGATTTTCAACGTCCACTTCCGCAACATTCGCGGCCATCGCGACGACTTCATCGAGGTGTATCCCGACGAAGGCGACGTGGACTTCTTCAAAGCCATCCGCGTTTACAGGGAGGTTGGTTATCACTACATGCTGATGCCCGACCACGTCCCGCTTGCCGCCGATAATGCCGATCCCCACGACCTCGAGTCCTTCGCGTATTGCTACGGCTACATTCGCGGGCTCATTCAATCTGTCTACGAATCCGGCTAGCGATGCGAGGCAGAAATTCGTACCACCCAGACTTGTCATCCTGAGCGGAGTTTGCCGCGCTTTCGCGGCAAACGGAGCCGAAGGATCTGCGCTTGCTCTTTCTGACGCAAAACGAGGACAGCGTTGGGGGCATTGCCACCAGCCACATGTCCCGCATGGTACCGTGAAACCGAAGCATCGGTCTGCAAAGGATCCAGCTTGATTCGAGAGCGGCAAACCCGCGTTCGCTACCTCATCATCGCCATTCTCTTTGTCATCAGCTGCTTCAGCTTTGCCGACCGCTCGGTGCTTTCGCAGGCCGTCTCGGTGATGCCCAAAGAGATGGACCTGACGGCGCAGCGCATGAGCTATTTGCTCTTCGCCTTCGGGTGGGCCTACGCGCTGGGCCAGTTGCCCTCGGGCGGCCTGCTTGACCGCTTCGGATCAAAGCGCGTCTACGGCATCGCCATCATCGGCTGGTCCGTGTGCGCCTTCCTCACTGCCTTCGCCGGCTACTTCGCCGCCAGCGCCGCCTTCACCGCCATCTTCATTCTCCGCGTGCTCTCCGGCCTGTTCCAATCGCCGGTCTTTCCCGGCAACGGCCGCATCGTGGCCTCGTGGTTTCCCACTTCGGAGCGCGGCCGCGCTTCCGCCATCTTCAACTCCGCGCAATATTTCGCGCTGCCCATCTTTGCGCCCATCTTCGGATGGCTCATTCACGTGTCCGGCTGGCGCGCCTGCTTCTACTTTCTGGGCGTGCTCGGCCTCGTGCTCGCGGGGGTCTGGTTCACCAACATCTTCGGTGTCAAAGAGCATCCCAGCATTTCGCAGTCGGAGATTGAAGCCATCGAGCGCGGCGGCGGCCTGGTGAATACCGACTCGGCAACCAGCGCCAGGAAAAATACGCTCTGCATTACCACGCTCACCTGGTTTTTTCTCACATGGTTCCCGCTTTACCTTTCGCAGGCGCGCCACATGTCAGTTCTGAAGGTCGGCTTCGCCGCGGCCGTGCCCGGTCTGTGCGGCGGCATTGGCGGCATTCTCGGCGGCATCTTTTCCGACCGCTTGCTGCGCCGCGGCCACTCGCTCAGCTTCGCGCGCAAGCTGCCCATCATGGCCGGAATGGCATTGTCCATGACGATTATTGCCTGCAATTACGCATCCTCGCAGAGCCTCATGATTCTCTTCATGTCGATTTCGTTTTTCGGCAAGGGCATCGGCGCGCTGGGCTGGACCGTCGTCTCCGACACCTCGCCCAAAGGCATGGTGGGCATGAACGGCGCGCTCTTCAACCTCTTCGGCAACATGGCGGGCATCACCACGCCGCTCGTCATCGGCTACATCGTCGCGAAGACCCACTCCTACAACGGCGCGCTCATCTTTGTTGGCCTCATTGCGTTTTGCGCCATCGTGAGTTACGGCCCCATCGTCGGCGAAATCAAGCGCCTGGATTTCAGCACACCTGCGCCCTAGTAGCGCCGGTCTCCAGACCGGCTGTCGTGCGGGCGTCCCCGCCCGCGCTTGCTGCGCTTACAATCGCCAAAGGAGATAGAACCCATGCCCGAATGGCCCGGAAACATTCCCCGCAACGCATTCAAGCAGGCGCTCAGCCGCTGCGAGCAGCAAGTCGGCCTGTGGTGCAGCATGGCCAGCCCCGTTGCGGCCGAAATTCTGGCCGGCGCGGGCTTTGACTGGATCGTCGTCGACGGCGAGCATGCGCCCAACGACATCACCACACTGCTGCCGCAGTTGCAGGCCATGCGCGGCGGCACGGCGGAGCCTGTCTTCCGCGTGCCCTGGAACGAGCCGGTCATCATCAAGCGGGCGCTCGACGTGGGCGCGCGCTCCCTGCTCATTCCTTTTGTGCAGAATGCCGATGAGGCGCGCAAGGCCGTCGCCGCCACGCGCTATCCGCCCCTCGGCATTCGTGGCGTTGCCGTCACGCCCCGCGCCAA
>JBEKGH010000133.1:0-6752 GCA_050012895.1 Occallatibacter sp. | reverse complement strand
CTCTCCGTGTACTTGCCGAACCTATCGCCAAGCCGATTTCAAGCCGGTTGATGGCTCTTCCCGCAGGCTTCGCACCGCCGCCCGCCATCAAATCGATCCCCTGTGAGAAATGGCGGCTAGCTTGTCGATATATACGGAAAGTTCCTTGAAGAATTCCTCTCCATCCATAGAATCGCCGGCGTCGCCTTCGGCAATCGCCTTGCGCAACGCCGCCATCTTCTCCTCATACTCCCGCTCGTCGCGCTCCAGCAGACGCAATGCGGACCGCATCACCTCGCTGGCATTGGCATAGTGGCCGCTCTTTACGCTCTTCGCCACAAAGCGATCGAGTTCTTTGGTCAAATTCACATTTCTGGTCGGCAAAGGAGACTCCTCAAAGGCAGTATAGGGCGGTTGGCAGAGTTTGCCAATCTTGCGGCACGCCCTTTTGAGGATAGGAAGCCGGGGAATCTCGAACTATGCCGGCGCTGCGGCTGCCTGCCGGCCCAACGTGACTCCATCGCCGTGGGAGCGGCTCAGGGTCAGCACTGTGATGTCGTCCTGCTGGCCGAACTTCTGCGCCGCCGCCGCAATCGACTCTGCCGTGTCGGCCGCAATGGCCGACGTGCGATCAAAGCCGAAAAGCTCGCCGGTTTTGCTGCGCGCCTCCACCACCCCGTCCGTCAGCAGGGTCAACTGCTCGCCCTCGGCAAGCTGCGTGGTTGACTCCGTGTAGAGCGCGCTCGCCGAAAGCCCCAGCGGCAGCCCGCTTTCGAGCGCCATCTCCCTGCACTTCAGATACGGCGCAAGGTGCCCCGCATTGGCGCCCGTAATCTTCCCGTCCGGGTCGGCGCGAAGAATCAGGCACGTGGTGAACCCTCCATCGTGGCTGCGCGCAAGCATGCGCTGGTTCATCGCCGCCAGAATCTCCGCCGGGCTCTGCGTGTAGTGCGCCAGCGTGCGCACCGTGCCCACCAGCAGCGAAACCGTCATCGCTGCGGGAATTCCCTTCCCGCTCACGTCGCCGATCACCGACAGCACGCCGCCGCCGCGCAGCGGCAGAATCTGGAAGAAATCGCCGCCCACCTCATCGGCCGGCCTGTAAACGCTCTCCACCTTGAATCCCGGCACTGCAGGAATTGCCACCGGAATCAGCACCTGCTGCACCGCCCGCGCGTTGCGAATCTCTTCTTCGAGGCGCGCCTGTTGCCTATGGCTCTCGGCCGAATACCGGTAGACCGCGTACACCAGCGCCACCAGCAGCGAGGCCCCACTTAGCGTGCGCGCATTCACACCGTTCCCCAATACCGTGAACAGTGGCGCGGCGATTCGGTCGCCGAGGGTGATATGCGTAAACCGGCTGCCCTGCTGCAACGCCACCGAGACCACAAAAATGCTCTGCGAAAGGAACGCCAGCATCGCCACGATCCAGCGCGCCGGATCGAGTTTCCGCTTGTGCACCACCGCGTAGCCGATCAGGTAGATGGGATAAAGCTCCAGCAGCATCACCACCGGCATCAGCGCCAGGTCGAACACCTGCCAGGGCAGCGGATGAGGAAGCGAAAAGCCGTACGTCAGACAGCCATCCACAATCCCTTCGGTAAACTCCACGATGGCGAGAATGCGTGTGAGCCGCACCACCCGCTCGGAGTCGTGAAGGCCCAGCAACCAAACCAGTACGTACCACATCGAGATGTCGCCCAGCACGTATACCGGCTGGTTCAGTCCCATGGCCACAACCAGCGAGATCGGCAGCTTCAGGCCGATGAGAATGACCGCCAGCGGACGCGCCGCCGCGAAACACGCCATCCAGAACGCCAGCCATAGGCTCCGGTTGCGCAGCCAGAACATGAACCCCAGCACCGCAATCAACCCATAAAGCGATTCCAGGGCGAAATAGACCTGGTGCCCCCGCATCCAGCGGTAGTCCGCCGCGCTCATCGCATTGCCAATGGCCTTCGGGCTGCCCACCACCGGCGGTGCGTAAAACCCTCCCTGCCGCCCGTTGTCGTAGGAGCCGTACGGCGCCTTCCACGCCCGCACGGCAAGCACGCCCGATTGCGCCGGACCCAGCCCCCAGGTGTGCGGCCTCAGGTCGTAGTACCACACCGGATGCGGCGGCAGCGCGCCGTTGGCGCCCACCAAATGCCCGTTCCAGTAGATTTCGTACGCGTCCTCTACCGCCGGAATCAGAACTGCCAGTTGATCCGGCTCCTGCTGGCCCGGCTTGAGTTGCACATGCCGCCGGTACCATGCGTAACCGTCTACGCTTTCGTGGCCTTGCGCGCCCCATGGCTTGTTGACCGCCAACTGTCCCCATCCGGAATCGTCGAACTCCGTTGCGGCCCACGCGGGATCGTCGCCCAGGTGAAACTGCCACGGCCCATCGAGCGCGGTCAGCCCGCCATCGAACTGGGCGTATTCGGGCGCGGCAGGCGCAGCCGCCGCGCGGGCAATGGTTGGATCAGCAATCGCAGCAACAAGAAGGGTGAGCAGCAGGATGCGGGGAAGTCGCATGCTGGCAGCATACTGCCCCAATCCTCGTGATCACAACGATTTTCTCGGGATATGCCGCGACAAAACGTCGTCGCAGCGAGCCCATGATTCACCACTGCATAAGGAAAGCTCAGGCTGGCCGGATTGTGTGTATGATCAGGGGAAATAGTTCAAACCTGGACGAAGGACTCGTTGCATCGAGGTCTTGAGAAAGAGGAATGTTCATGGCCGAATTGCAGCGGCAACCCTCCGTCTTTGTGGTGGATGACGAGCCTGTCATCGCGACTACCCTGGCGACGATTTTGCGCCTGAATGGCGGCTTTCGGGCCAGGTCCTTCACTAAGCCTCTCGAGGCTTTGGAAGCGGTTCGACTTGACGCTCCGGACCTTCTGATTACCGATGTTGTGATGCCGCTGCTCTCAGGGATCGAGTTGGCGATTCAAGTGCGAGAGCTCTGCCCGGACTGCAAAGTGCTGTTGTTTTCAGGGCAAGCCGCCACTGCCCATTTGCTTGACGCCGCCGGTGCGAACGGGCACAATTTCGAGCTGCTCGTGAAGCCCGTGCACCCGGCGGACCTGCTGGCAAAAATTCGGAGCCTGACGGAGCCTGCGTCGGCGATCGAATCGATCGACTCGGGCGACGAAATGCAATTGTGACCCTGCCTCAGGGGCCGTGCTGAGAAGTCCCATGGAATCAATGTAGATGTTCGTTTATTTGGTGCGTTCACCCCGCCAAATGTTGGCCTAAATGGTATCGCGCGCCTCGGGAATGTTGGCTCGTAAGGTTGCGATTTTTCGAGACAAATACCTTGAAATTGGCCTTTGGAAGGGTGAGTGGAACCGTGAAATTGACCAAATAAGAGCGATGGTTTGTAGAGAATTTCCCATAAGCGCGTCCAAACGGGCTTCGGCGGGCATTTTTGAGGGTGTTTTGCAGGCGAGAAAGCGTTTTCTGGAGGCAGAGAGACAGGGACCAAGGGAACGAGGGACCGAGGGAACAAGAAGGCAGGGACCAAGGGGGATAGGGACTCGGGACCAAGGGACCTTCGACGAGCGGTATATAGGTCAATAGTTCTTTCGCCCGCTGAAGCGGGCTGAGGCACGCGGCCGCTCCTATGTCCCCGGTCTCGCGACTGGGGCTAGCGTATTTCGCCCGCGTTGCGGGCTTGCGGCGGAGGGAGTCTTGAAAGAGCCTCTAGCCACTAGCTGCTAGCTTGTGGTGCGGAGCGCCGTGGGTCGTGGGCGGTGAGCGCGTGTGCGAGTGTGAGTGTGCGGGGGCCCCATCCTTCGCTTTTCTCTGGCGGAGGGTAGGATCGCACCATCGCCACGCGGAGGGAGCGTGTGGCTTCAGCCTCACGAATTCGGGTCCTCCCGTCTTCCGAAAAAACAGACTTCGCGGCGAAGCAGCGCAAAACCCCGTTTTCGAAACACGGTCGGCATTCCTGCCAGCCCCTCCGCCCGCATCGCAGGGAATCGCTTCCCATAAGCCGACTTTCGGGGAGTAATCGGCCCAAATGAGTCGCCTGGCGACACAGGTAGAAGAACGCTTCTCACTCGATCTCGAGATGCCCTCGGACGTTCCGGTCGGATAGCCGCCCCCGCTTCCCTAACTCGGCCTCGGTGACCAGCAGTGCGTTCAAGGTCTCCTGGACCGTTGCTCGCACTACTTCATCCAAATGCGCCTGAATGCGCCCTTCATCGATTCGTACTACTGACCCCAACGCCGGCGTGCTCCCACTGGCTGGCCCAACTCCCGCTTCCATCGTTGGCTCCATCGCGTTTGCCTCGGAGGCCTCGCTTTTCCTGCTTGTACCGGCCCCCCTGGCTCCAGCTCAAAACGAATGTGCGAAAGAAATCCTACGTTATCTAGCGCCTGATAACAGCGGTAGCGTGGCTCGACAAAGATCGGGGGTGCAAGATAAAAATCCCCAGAATCACCATGAGACTTAGCAACAGTCCACCGAAGCCAATGAAAACCAGCACTTCCGGATTCATCGCCAACCAACCGAAGAGTCCGGGCGACTCCGCCCGACTCATCCAGGTGCGCAAATCCGCTGCATTCCAACTCTCGTCAATAAACGTCGCTCGCCATTGAAGATTATGGTCGAGCAGAAACATCTGGTTGGTATGGATCATGACCGGTCCTTCAGTTAGGACCGTATAGTGGAAGAAATCGCAGAAACGTCGAATGTCTCCGGCTCCAGAGCGCACCAGTATCCATGCGGATGGAAGTTTCTTTTGCACGCGAAACTGGCGTAGGGCCTGGGCATCGTCGCCTGGATCGAAGGAAAAGATCAGCACGCGATAGGGTGTGCCGCCGCTGATCTGCGAGGTCTGCTGAACCAGCATCCGCGCCAGGACGGGACAGCTCATTGTGCAGCGCGTATAGACCGGCAGGACGATGACGGGCCCCGTCCCGGCAGCCCGCAATTCATCCCACAAGGTGTGCTGGACGTTGGCTTCATCCCAGACGGTAATGTCCGGGATCTTTCCCGCATTCATCCCTGCCGGCGTAACCGCCAGAGCTGCTGCGCCCGAGTCCAGCGCCAGGGCCAACGTCAATAGCAACGTCGAAGGAAGAAGATAACGCGTGCGATTCATGTTCTTCAATGTGTCGTATCGACTGCGGCCGGGCTATCCGGCCTGAAACCGGGCGCAGTCGTAATGCCGAATTTCACGATGTTGCTGATGGGTACGTAATAGGCCGCTGCGCACAGCAAGACCGCGGCCACCACCCAAGGTGTGAAGTTTCGCACCGCGGGAACGTCTTCGTCGTGATAAGGCTCGCTGGTCGGGAGTGAAAACGGCGTCTGCGCGAGCGCCGCGTCCGGCGCAGCCGCCAGACTGCGAACGAGAACGATGAAGTAAAGCAGGACAGCGAGTCCCATGATGCATCCGCCCACCAGGCCCATGTGGGCTGGAACCCACCAGTCGGCGCGGTAGCTTGGTGAAGCGGGGTTCATATAGGTCAAGCCCAGGTTGGTGCGCCGCGGCTCACCGCGCAGGCCGCCCATAAACAGGCCGGTCGAAAAAATGAAGGTGCCCACCATCCACACATAGGGCACGAGCGCGGCCATCCAGCCTGAAACCACCGGCTTCTTCAAAAGCCCGGTGACGATGAGCAGGCTTCCGCCCAGGATTCCAAGAAAGATGGGGCCGCCCACGGTGAGGTGGAAGTGAGCGGGAATCCACGCGGTGTTATGTACGACGTTATTCATGCTGTAAGAGGCGTTCACAATGCCCGTGATGCCGCCAAAGAGAAAAATCACCAGGCCGCAGAATAGATAGGGAAACAGCCAGTTTTCAGGATTGAAGTAGGGCAGCTTGTTCCACCAGCCGAAGAGCCCTTTGCCGCCACGCTGGCGCGCCGCGTATTCCAACGATGCAGCCAGAGTGAAGGCCGTCAGCAGGCTCGGAATCGCGACCAGCATTGTGAGAACGCCCTGAACCCCCTTCGAGGTCGTGGAGATTCCCGGATCGGCGAACTGGTGGTGCAGGCCCAGTGGGCACGAAAGCAGAATAAGCGCCATGAATGTGAAGCGTCCCGCAAAATCGCTGAACAGCTTTCCCCCGGCTAGCTTCGGCAACATGGTGTAGTACATGACATAGGTAGGCAACAGCCAGAAGTAAACCAGCGGGTGCCCGAAGAACCAGAACAGCGTCCGGCTCAACATCACGTTAATGCCGTGGGTCCATCCCAGCGACCAGGGTAAAAGCTGCACCAGCACTTCAACCGCAACCGGCAGCGTCGCCATTTGCCACACGGTGAAAGTGGCGAGAATGCCCACCACTCCCATGGGCGTTTTCCGGCCCCGATTTTCTTTCCGCCAGCGCAGGTAGACGGGAATCCACGTCCACAGCGGCACCCAGGAACCGACAATGAACAAAACGAGTCCGGCGTAAAACAAAGGGTGAGCCATCAGCGGCGGATAAAACGTATAGAGCACAGAGGCTTTGCCCAGAAAGATCATGGCCGCTGCCATCACGGCTCCTGACAGCATCAACGCCAGCGAAATTGCAGCTCCGGCGATGGAAACCTGCGACTTCAATTCCTGGCTGACCACGGTATACCCGAAAGCAACGGCAAAAAACGTGGTCAGGACAATCGCGTTGATCACTCCGTGAGCTGTCAGGCCCTGGTAGTAATCGATTCCAGCCACAGAAGTGGCTCGAATCACTCCCGACATGTACATCGTCTGCAGCACGCCGTGATAGGCGCCGAAGATGAAGAGGGCGAGCGGAACCAGCAGTTCCGCCAGGATGATTCTGCGCAAGTTC
>JBEKGH010000132.1:0-6761 GCA_050012895.1 Occallatibacter sp. | reverse complement strand
ACCGAGATGAACACCGAGATCATGGCGCTCTACAAGGAGGAGAACGTCAACATGTACGGCAGCTGCCTGCCTATGCTGCCCCAGCTCCCGCTGTTCTACGGCTTCTTCCGCGTTCTCTACAATGCCGTGGAGTTGCGCCAGGCGCACTGGTTCTGGCTGCCCGATCTCTCGCAGCCCGACCCCACGCACGTCCTGCCCTTGCTCATCATCGTCTCCATGTTTCTCACGCAGTACATCACGCCCTCGCCCGGCATGGATCCCATGCAGCGGCGCATGATGGCGTTCATCCTGCCCATCTTTATGGGCAGCTTCCTCTGGCACTACGCTTCGGGACTCGCGCTCTACTGGGCGACGGGCAACGTGCTGAATCTTGCGCTGCAGATCTTCATCAATCAGTCCAGTTACGGCAAGGAGATGCACGCTATCGCCGCGCGGCGCGCAGCCAAAAAGGCCGGCGCGAACCCCAAGACCATCCAGGGCAAGCGGTAAAAGTGCAGGGAATAGGGAGTAGGGAGTAGAAAAAAGAACGCGTCGATCGGGTGCGGTTTTCTACTCCCTATTGGCTACTCCCTACTCCCTGCTTTATCGTCTCTGGTATGGCCGCCCCTGAAAGTCAAGCTCCCCGCCCGACCCCTGAAGCCGAAGAGATCTATCGCCGCTGGATTCAGTTCCTCGATGACGAATTCGTCCGCCACGGTTCTCCGGAACGCCGCGGCGAGATTGTGCGCGACCAGCTCTACCAGCTTTATCTGGGCCGTCCCCACAGCGGCAAACTCGATCTCAAGCTCACCTCGGAACTGCCGGGCAACGTGGTCAACCTGTCGCTCGATCCGCAAAACATCACCTTGGAACCGGAGCACTTCGCCGAGGTGGATCGTGAACGCTTTGCGCGCCGCAAACCCCTGCTCTGGTTCTGGCAAATGTTCGATCGCTCGCCCATCGGCCTCAATCACTGGCTGGGATTGCGTTTCCGCTGCATGCTCGGCCGGCACATCTTCGAGCATCTCGGCACGGGCGTGAAGATTTACCACGGCGTCGACCTGACCTACGGCTACAACCTCTCCATCGGCGACGGCGCCGTCATCCACCAGCGCGCCCTGCTCAACGACCGCGGCGGCATCACCATCGGCGACAACGCAGTCATCGGCTCCTACGCGCGCGTCTACTCCTTCTGGCACGATCCGCGGGAATACAACAAGGTTCGGCTTCAGCCTACAGTCATCGGCGCGGGCGCCCACATCGCTACCCACGCCATCGTCCTTGCGGGGAAAAATGTTGCCCCCGGCGAATCCGTCGGCACCTTTCCCGAAGATCGCGCCTGAAGCGCAGGTTTCAGGTTTCAAAAACCAGGCGTCAGCTACCAGCCTTCAGTGGTCGGCTATTAATCTTCCAGTTACCGGACGCGAGCAGCCCCTGACACCTGAAATCTGACCCCTGTTTCTACACCCCGCCGTGCACCACAAAGCGCGCGAGGTAATCGTGCAGCAGTTGTCGGTGCGCGTCACGGTACGCTGCATAATCCTGCGTAATGCCCTGGTCGGCGCCGTTGATCAGGATCCAACAATCCAGCATGCCCGCGTCGTACACTTCCAGCAGATTGCGCAGGCTCTCGTCGAGCTTGTCGGGCGGGATCTTATTCTGCCGGACCAGCGTGACCACCAAACTCAACGCCTCGTCCTCCTCTTTGAGGGTGTGCCGGTACTCCTGCTCGTTGGGAAACTGCTTCTTGAACTCATCGCCGCGAAAGAGACCGCGCATCGACGAGTACGCCACCCACGCAAAACTCCCCTCGTTATTTTTATCGAGCGCATCGGTGGGATCGATGTTGATGGTGATGTTCTTGGAGTTTTTGGGATCCACTGTGGGCGCCGCCGGCCGGTCGATCTTCGGCGAACTCAGCACGGCTTTCTGCCTCACCGCCCACTGTTGCAATCCCTGCCACGAGTACTTGTTGTACGGTTCGGCCACGATGGCGTCGATGAACTTGTTCTTCGCTGCCTCCGCATCGTTTCCGTTTTGCATGATGGCGTCGCCCCAGTAGCGGTACGCGGTCTCGCGGTTGGGATCGATGGCGATGGCGCGTGCAAACCATTGCGCCGCCGTGGGCAGCTCGTGCTGTGCATAGGCCGCGTCGCCCGCATAGAGCGCCGCGAAGTAGAGATGCGGATCGGCCGCGGCTGCGGCCTCGTACTTGGCCATCGCCGTCTGGTAATCCCCGGCCGCGAACGCTTTCTCCGCTTCATCCATCAACGCCTGCGCCGGGCTGCCCTGCGCCACGGTAACCGGCGCATCGGGATCGATGTTCGCCATGTCCTGAACGTAGTTGGCCTTGTCGCCGAGTGCGACAGCGCGGCGCGCCGTGTCGCGCTCGCGTGTCAGCAGCGTCTTCCTCTGCGCTGGGTCGTTGGTCTCGAGCGCCGCGGCTCCCAGGCAGCCGGCCAACCGTTCCTGATAGAGTTGCTCGTTGGGATAGGTCTTGGCCAGATCCTCATACAGCGGCAAGGCATCCACCCGCTTGCCCGCGCCATAGAGCGCATTCGCCCTGGCGGCCTCGTTGTCCTGCGCTTGTCCCGCCCATACAGGGCAGGCAATCGCCAAGCACAAACAAATACCTGCGATCCATTTCCGCAACGCGTTTCACCTCTTCGGGAAATCGCTGAAAGTGTACACCATTTGACGCCGCCGGCCGCATTTCCAGCGATCTTTACAGCGGTCCGAAGATGCAATCTCAACCCACGTGTAGTATGTTCTAAGGAAACACTACGTCGTAAAGTTTTGAGAAACACGGGATTGCCATCAATCCCCATTTGCACGGCTTTTTCCCTTACTCCTGCGGTGTTCTTCGCACACCGCCATGCTCTTTAAGGCTCTTAGCGCGGCAGTTTACGGCATCGACGCCAATCTCATTGACGTTGAGGTCGATTACAGCGGCGTGGTCTCGAACGAAGACCACTTTCACACCGTGGGCCTGCCCGACGCCGCGGTGCGCGAGAGCCGCGATCGCGTGCGCGCCGCCATCAAAAACTCCGGCTACCTCATCCCGCCCACGTTCATCACCATCAACCTCGCCCCCGCCGACATTAAAAAAGAGGGCTCGGGTTTCGATCTGCCCATCGCCGTCGGCATTCTGGGCGCGTATGGTGCGTTGCGCACCAACGACCTCAGCCGCTTCCTCCTGGTCGGCGAGCTTGGTCTCGATGGTGGTGTGCGCCCCATTCCCGGCATGTTGCCTGTGGCAGTTCTGGCCCGCGAAAAAGGCATTCCCAACCTGATTCTGCCCTTGGCCAACGCCGCCGAGGCCGCGGTCGTCGAAGGCGTCAACGTCTATCCCGTTTCCTCGCTCTTGGACGTGCTTGAATTGCTCAACACTTCTGTGGTTGGAGTAATCCAGCGCGAACCGTACCGCGTGGTCACAGCGGATTTACTCGGCAAGCTCGAGCAATTCAGCGTCGACTTCAGCGATGTGCGCGGCCAGCAGACCGCCAAGCGCGCTCTCGAAGTGGCCGCGGCCGGCAGCCACAACATTCTCATGATCGGCCCGCCCGGCTCCGGCAAAACCATGCTCGCCAAGAGGCTGCCCTCGATCCTGGCTTCTCTCTCGTTTGAAGAGGCTCTCGAAACCACCAAGATCCACTCCGTCGCCGGCGTGCTCGAAGCCGGCGCCGGTCTCGTCACCCAGCGCCCCTTCCGCGCGCCGCATCACACCATCTCCGACGCCGGACTCATCGGCGGCGGCATTGTGCCGCGCCCCGGCGAAGTATCGCTGGCGCACAACGGCCTGCTGTTTCTCGACGAGCTGCCCGAATTCCCGCGTAACGTTCTCGAAGTCCTGCGCCAGCCGCTCGAGGATCACACCGTCACCATCGCGCGCGCCTCCATGTCGCTCAGTTTCCCCGCGCGCTTCATGCTGGCCGCAGCCATGAATCCCTGCCCCTGCGGCTTCTTCAACGACAAATCGCGCGAGTGCCTGTGCACGCCGCCCATGATCCAGCGCTACGTGGCCAAAATCTCCGGCCCTTTGCTCGACCGCATCGACATCCACATCGAAGTTCCCGCCGTGCAATACAAAGAACTGCGCGGCGGCGCGGCGGCCGAGGGCTCCGCGCAAATTCGCGCCCGCGTCATGGCAGCGCGTGAGCGTCAGCACGTGCGCTTCAAAAAGCACGGCGAGAAAATCTACGCCAACGCGCAAATGAGCACCCGGCAGATTCGCGCTCACTGCGAACTCGGAGCCGACGCCGAGCGGCTGCTGGAGCGCGCCATGCAGCAGCAGGGGCTCACCGCACGCGCCCACGATCGCATTCTGAAAGTGGCGCGGACCATTGCGGATCTTGAGGGGACGGAGTCGCTGACCGTCGCCCATCTCGCTGAAGCCATTCAGTACCGGACCCTTGATCGAAGCTACTGGGCCTAGATCCTGCTATGCTTTTGGCGCAGACTGGTTCGCGGTGAAGTGACGAGTCTGCCTGGGGCGAAAAGGCGTGGCAGCTCACGGTTTCTTCTGTATGCACGTGGAGTTTGAGGTTAGGAGGTCGGCATGAGCAACTTGGAAGCGATGGATATGCGCGATATAACTGCGTACGCGCCGGTCCGCGTTTTTTTGTCCGGGTTCTTTCGGTTCCTCGTGGGCGGGGTGATGGCGATTGTCGCCTACGTGTGTGTTTTTGCGCTGATCATGACATCCGCAGAGAAGCCATCGGCAGACGATCCGCCGAAGTGGCTGATCTACATGGGCGTCCTGCTGTTTGTGCTTCTGGCTACTCTCGGCCTGTCGTCAGGCGTGGGGCGCATCATCAGCGCCGGCTCACGCGAATGCTTTTTCCGCGCCGGGCGCGATGGCATCGCCATTCGGATGCCCAGGCAGGGTTGGTTCGGGCGATTCCACCTGGCTCACTATCGGCTGAAGTGGAGCGAGGTAGAGCGGCTGGTGCATTTCACTTACAAAACGAATGGCATTCCAACGGCCACGGAGTTGCGCATTTATACGCGCGCAGGAGCGATGATACGCGTGGAGCGGATGTACTTCTCGGCGAGCGTGATGGGGCTTCAGCAGCAGTTGCTTGCAATTCAGGCCTCTGTGACTGGCTAGCGCCCGCGATCCGCCAGCGCCTCAAATTCCCTGCAACCGATTCACTTTCTTGCCGCTCACCTTGTTGCCAATCTAGCGGTTACCTTGGGATCTGAATGGTTTCTGATTTTGGGCGATATCTAAATAGGCTGAAGAAATTAGCCTCGCGGCACTGCAGCACCCTGGAGTCTCAAGTGCAAGATACTATCCTGCAATCCGGCTGGGAGAATTTCCTGGTTGCGGTTCCGTTCGCGGGGCTCCTTCTGGTGGCTTTTTTCCGGTTGGATGAAATCATCGCCTCCCCCAAACGCGACAGGCCCGTGCGCCGCCCCGCCAGCGGTACCGATGAGAATGGCCGCTTGCTTCTCTCCGATCCCGATGGACGTCCCTGGAGCGTTTCGAGCAAGACCCAGTAAGGCCCGGCGCCCCGCATTCAGGTAACCGGTAATGTTCACTCTTTCGCCACTATCATTTTCCGGCACTCTCACGCCCCGGGAACGCGTTCTTTGCAGAACTGGGAATCCGCCATGGGTAATTCGTAAATAGATGATACGGCATAGGTTAACATGGATAATTGCAGCAGATGCGCGCCCCGCAAGAACCGGTCTCGATGGCGCCGGAATGGCCCTCTCCCATGGCACGAAATAACTATTGACCCCAGCGGAGGTTGGTTATATCCTCATTCACAGCCATCCATAGAGGGCAGGTTGCGTATTTGCGGCCGGGTGTGCCCACCAGCACATTTCCAGCATCAAACAAAGAGCAGGTGCTCCCTTGATGCCTTGGGTGCGCATTTGGAGCTCCCGAAAGGGCCATGTAGGCACCCGGGGGTTCGAGGCGCAAACTGCAATCCGATACGGTATGGCATCCATTTCATAATGCACAATCGCCACCAAGATTTTGAATTCGGGGGCGTAAAGAGCGCGTCTAAGAGATGGAAGTGGCAATTTGGGGTGGCCCTCGTTTGTAATGGCTCCCCTCTACTGCGCAGGCGGTCACATTGGGATCCCTCCTGTGCAGGGATTTGATAAAAAAGGAGAAAAGCAATGCGTTCCGATCTTGTTTTCAAAGCGCTCTCGCATGTGAACAATCGCTACCAGCTCTGTCAACTGGCTAGCAAGGCAACTCGCAAGCTTCACAAGCCCAATACACGGCTGCAGGACACAACAAACGAGGTTTTGTGCCGCTTTGAGATTGCCAATCCGGGAGGCCAGACGCCCAAAGAGGCGCCAGCGGTCCAACCGGTGGAAAGGCGCCGCGCGGCCTAACGGCGCCTGGCGTCTGTTGTAAGGTTAAGTCAGGCAGGGATTAAGGCCAGTTTCCCTCTAGATTTCGCAGGCCTTTTTGAGCCACTCCGTCACACCAGTTGTGTTTGGTTCACCCGGAGCCTGGAATTCAAGCTGGTTTGCGCCGGTTGAATTTCTGAATGTCTGTCGCATCGTCTCCTCCGGAGCACTCCTCCCTCTGTATCCCACCCCACACATCCCTCCTTCACGCAGGTAAAAATGACCATCGCAGAACTCAAAGAAAAAAATATTACTGAACTAAGCCGCATCGCCCGCTCCCTTGAGATTCCCGGGACCAGCGGCCTCCGCAAGCAGGATCTCATTTTCAAGATCCTCCAGGCGCAAAGCGAAAAGGAAGGCCACATCTTCGCTGAAGGCGTCCTTGAAATTCTTCCCGACGGCTACGG
>JBEKGH010000131.1:0-7073 GCA_050012895.1 Occallatibacter sp. | reverse complement strand
ATATAGTTCACATCACCCAGATCCAGCAGGATGCTCTTCTGTCCTTTGCCGATCAGGTCGCGAATGGCGTCGCGCAGCTGCACGCTGCCCTCGCCGAGTGTGATCCGCCCGCTGAGACCCAGAACGGTGACGCCATCCACTTCACGGGAAGCAATTGCAAGTGCCACGGAAAATTCCTCCTTGTCAGTAATTCGGTTATAGCATCTTTGCGGCCATCGGCCTCAAGGAAAATTCCTCAGCCGGTCCGGTCGCGGAGAGAGAAAGGTTGATCCCGCACGTCGGCCCTATGCTACGTCTTTCCCGCCGTGGGCGCCAGATGTTTCACCAGCGTCAACTCAGTGCCGGGGTGCAATTGTCGAAAGTGTACCTCATCCATCAGCGACCGGATGAGAAAGATGCCGCGGCCAGTGCCGCGGAGAAGGTTTTCTTTAGCCAACGGATCGGGCACTTTGTCGGGATCGAAGCCCCGGCCCTGGTCGGCGATGGTAATGGTCAGGTTTTTGCCGGTATTTTCCAGCGAAACCTCAATCTGGCGGGCGGGATCGTATTCGTTGCCGTGCAGCACAGCGTTAATGGCAGCTTCGCGCACGGCCATGGCGATATGAAAGCGCTGGTCCTCGTCCAGACCTGCCTCAACGGCCAGTTGATCTGCGGCTGCCTCCACCTCTTCGACGCTATTCATGGTGGAGTTCAGCTTGAAACTCCGCCGTCCTCTGCTGGGTGCGCTCACCGGGCTGTCTTCCGCCTCCGCTGGAGCGCGTAGTGCCCTGCGCCCCAGCTCCCAAGAATCTTCTGGCAGTTTCAAGTCTGGATGCGATTGTGTCAAGGCTGGAGCCTGCGAATCACTCTCGCACGCGCCAAAGTGAATAGCAGGCTCTAAGCACCCGCGTTGCGAATTTCGGCTCGGGCAAATACCTCATCGAAAGGTCCGCAATCATCCCCGCCCGATTATCTCCGTTTGATCGCGCGCGCCGTGGAATACATGCAGGATCTCGACAGATCCCCGCGCTTTGCGGTAATAGATCAGATATTTCCCCGCCGGGAAGCAGCGTACACCGGCTGCGATCTCATCGCATCGCCGGCCAATTCCGGGGGACTCGGCCAGGAGCGCGAAGCGCTCTTCGAGAGCCTCGACAAGCCGGTCGGCTACTTCGAGACTGGCTCGCCTGGCCCAATAAACAAAGATTTCATCCAATTCCCGAAGTGCGTTCTTCGAGAGGCGAAATCGGATCACTTGCTTCCGGCTTCCTGGAGTAGGCGGCGCCCCCTCGCCTTGATCCCGGCGGTGAGCTCGACGAGCCCTGTTCTCCCTTCCACTTCGATAAACTCTCCCCGCTCGATCTGGCCTATCCCCTCAAGCACCCGCTTGCGGATCGCTTCTGTCTGGATTGCGGTCAGATTTGTGACCACGTCCTCGATGGTGGGCGCTGCGAGGCGCAATGCACGCTCGTCATCCTGCTCCATGCGGCGCAGTGCTTCGCGCACTACTTCACTGGCATTGTTGAAGCGGCCGCTTCTGACCCGGGCTTTCACGAATTCTGCCAGGTGATCGGTGATCGACACATTCATTTGGTCCACGGATTGCCTCCGGAAATGGCGGGCACGCCCGAATCTTGCCTGAGAATAGCCGCGCCTGAAATGAATGTCAAGGTTTGACATCAAGGCTGAACGCCCGCTTTCGGCGACGCCTCCACAATCCGGCGCACCGGTGAGGAATCTCGCGCCGGGGCGGAACGCTGCCCGCTCATTTATGTCGCTGCACCCCGTGGTCTACACTCATCCCATGGACACGCACCCCGAGGAAACGCGAGTCGCGCCGCTCATCGCAACCCGTGTCAGCCTGACGGCGATCCTCGGCATGCCGGTGACCGATGCGCAAGGGCATCTGTGCGGCAAGCTCAGCGACGTTGCCATTACCACCGGGCCCGACGGCGGCAAGGTGGCCGGACTGGTGCTCAAAACCCGCACCGGCCTTTCGCTTGTTCCCTCCCAGGAAGTGATAGAAACCCCGGCCGGCACGCTTGAAGTGCGCTCTGCCGAAGTCCTCACCCCGCTCAAGGAAGAGGGCAACTTCCTCTTCCTGCAGCAGGACCTGGTCGACCGTCAGATCATCGACATCAACGGCCGCAAAGTGGTGCGCGTTAACGATGTGGACCTGGAGTGGATGGGCCAGGGCGCGGC
Organism: Occallatibacter sp.; assembly: GCA_050012895.1. Classification (GTDB taxonomy): domain Bacteria; phylum Acidobacteriota; class Terriglobia; order Terriglobales; family Acidobacteriaceae; genus Telmatobacter. The sequence goes on along the minus strand of JBEKGH010000131.1, from coordinate 4,892 downwards.
GCATCTGTTGCGCGTGGCCGAAGTCGAAGTCGGCCTGCGCGGCGCCTTCCGCCGCGTCTTCAAAGGGGTGTTGCCGCGCGCCCGGCTGGAGGCGATCTCGCGTAAGTTCACCGCGCGCGCCATTCCCTGGCAGTATGTGGATGTCATCGAGCCCGATCCCGCGCGGCGCGTCAGGCTGCGCATCGAGCACGAGCGCCTGGCCGATATTCACCCCTCCGAGCTGGCCGACATTCTGGAAGATCTTGCCCCCGCCGAACGTGAGGCTGTCTTCACTTCTCTCGACGAGGAGATCGCGGCCGAGACCCTCGAAGAGGTCGAGCCCAAGCTGCAAAAGGCGCTGCTCGAAAAGCTCGACGACGAGCGCATCGCCGACATCGTGGAAGAGATGGACCCCGGCGCTGCAGCCGACCTGCTCTCCGAACTGCCCGAAGAACAGTCCGACGCCATTCTCGAAGAGATGGAGCCAGAGGAGCGGCAGGAGGTTCAGGATCTGCTGGAGTTCGACGAGGACTCCGCAGCCGGCTTGATGACGACGGAGTTCGTTTACCTGGGCGTGGATGCCACCGTGGCGCAAGGCGTGGAGGCGCTGCGCAGCTTCGACGGAGACCCGGAAACCGTCACCGAAGTTTACCTGCTCGACGACAGGCGCGTTCTGCGCGGCGCCGTATCGCTGGCGCGCCTGGTCATGGCGCGTCCCGAATCCCACTTGAAAGTCCTGGCCGAGCCCCGCGTCCTCTCCTGCCCGGCCGACCTGCACCAGAACGAGCTGGCCGAAATGTTCGACAAATACAACCTCCACGCCCTTCCCGTCGTCGATGCGCAGAACCGCATGGTCGGCGTGGTGCAGTCGGAGCAGGTGATCAGTTTCCTATGCGAAAAACTCTAGAACTGGTTCCATGGATCAGGATTTGAAAGGGCACGGCTTCAGCCGTGCCAATAAGCCCAACACCAACGGATCGGGGCTTTTAGCCCCCGGAGATGCGCAAGTTCAACGTCGCCGCCCCTTCGCGCTGGTCAAATTGGCCCAGAATGAGCAAAATTGCTCACATTCCAACCCCGCACTTCGGGTATTCTCCGAGAAAATACCCGGATTTATCCGGAAATGTGAAAGAATTGAAGTATGGTCCAATTTCCAAAGATCATTCAGGGCGGGATGGGTGTCGGCGTGTCCAATTGGCGCCTTGCCCAGGCCGTTTCAAAGCTCGGCCAGTTGGGCGTGGTATCGGGCACGGCCCTGGATTCGGTCTTTGTGCGCCGGCTTGCGGACGGCGATCAGGGCGGCCACATGCGCCGGGGACTGGACGCATTTCCGTTTCAGGAGATGGCGAAGCGCATCTGGCAGGAGTATTTCGTGTATGGCGGCAAGGCAGCCGGCACGCCGTATAAAGCGCTCCCCTTGCACCAGAAACGCGATTCGCGCAAGCTCGTCGAGCTGTGCATGGTCTCAAACTTTGTTGAGGTTCTTTTGGCGCGAGAAGGCCATGAGAATCCGGTGGGAATTAACTTTCTTGAAAAGGTGCAGATTCCGCATCTGGCGTCGATTTATGGAGCCATGCTCGCCGGGGTGGGTTACGTGCTGATGGGCGCGGGGATACCACTGCACATTCCTGGTGTTCTGGAGGCTTTTGCGGCGCACCAGCAGGCTGAGTACCGCCTGGCCGTGACCGGCGCGGCGCAAGCGCAGTTTGCGCATATGGACACGCTGATGCGGCTCAATCCGGCCGAATATGCCGAGGGCCCGCTTCCTGTGCTGCGTCGTCCCAGATTTCTCGCCATCGTTTCGTCGAACACGCTGGCCGCAACCATGCTGCGGCGAGCCAACGGGCGCGTCGACGGCTTTGTGGTCGAAAGTCCAACCGCGGGCGGGCACAATGCCCCGCCGCGGGGCAAACTGCAACTCAGCGCCTCCGGTGAGCCGGTCTATGGCGAACGCGACCGGGTGAACGTCGAGGAATTGCGCGCCCTGGGCGTTCCCTTCTGGCTGGCCGGCGGGTATGGCAATGCTGCCAAGCTGCGCGAGGCCCTGGATCAGGGTGCGGCGGGCGTGCAGGTAGGAACCGCGTTTGCGTTCAGCCGGGAATCGGGCATGAGACCCGACCTGAAAACGCGGCTGATCCAGCAGGCGATCGCGGGCACAGGCGAGGTATTTACCGATCCGCTGGCGTCGCCCACGGGATTTCCGTTCAAAGTTGCGCACCTCGCGGGCACCACTTCAGAGCCCGACGTTTACGAGGCACGGATACGGACCTGCGATCTGGGCTACCTGCGCGAGCCGTACGCGACGGGCGAAGGCGAGATCGGCTACCGTTGCTCCGCGGAGCCGGTTGATAACTACGTGGCCAAAGGCGGCAAAGTCGAGGAAACTGTGGGGCGCAAGTGCCTGTGCAACACGCTCATGGCAAATATCGGGCACGCCCAGACGCGCCGCGACGGCTCCGATGAGCCGGCTTTGATCACGGTGGGCGACGACCTGAATACCGTTGCGCAGTTCATCGCGCCCGGCCGCGAGAGCTACAGCGCGGCAGACGTCGTGGCGAGTCTCCTCGCCGGGAGCGCGGATGTTTCTCGGGAGACAAACGCCGAACTAGCGGCGACGCGTAGTTAAGAATGCCGGGTGCCCCAAATCTTGCTTTTGAAATGTGGGAAACTGGGACGCACACACACGATTCCACGCGGCCAAAGACCTAGCCCATCGGCGTCGCCGCCCCCTTCGCTCCGCCCACGCTGAACACCTTCGGAACCCGATCGGCCACCGCCGGCAGCGCCGGGAACGCCGCGTGCGGCTCCGTCTGGTACCAGTACGCCGTCGAATAAAAATTATCGGAACGGTCATTCGCCGTGCCGTGTTCGATCGTCACCTTGATCGACTTCTCAAACGCAATCGGGCTCTCGATGTGCCACCGGTACAAGCAATAGCGGCCGCCGATTCTCTCCGGGTCCACGATATACGGCGCGCCCTGGCGCTGGTTGGCGAAGGCCTGGCCGCCAAAGTCCCATGCGCCGTTGTAGTAGTCCTCCGTGCCCGTTCCGTTGATCGTAGGCAACGCGTCCCCATCGACAAAAATCATGTCGTCGCCCTCGCCGAACCATCCGTTTTCGTTTTGCAGCACGGCCTGCGTCACGCCGACAAAATGCCCCTTGCCCGCGGCTTCAAGAAATACGTAATTATCCTTGCCGCTCAGGTTTTTTCCGTCGCTCACAATGCCCTTGCACGGCGCGGCCTGACGAAACTGCGCGTGAAAGCGTCCCAGGCCCTCCGGCAGTGCCGGAAGAGCCGCGTAGTCGATGGCGAAATAAAGACTTCTCACGGGCGCAGGCCCCTGGTTCTCGAGCGTGATGCGAGCCGCTGTCGCAAACGGCATCTGGAAGTACGCGTTCAGAGCTTTGATCGGCGCGACCGCGAGCAACTGCGATTGGTAAACGAAATATTCGCCCAAGCCGAGACCGAAGAAGTCACCGATTGGGGTCTCGATTGAAGGCGAAGCTTCGCCGTCCCACCACGCCCTAAGCACCAGGTTCTTCAGGTGCATGGGGTCCTGCGAATTAATGGTGAACCAGATGTGCGTCACCACGCCGGCGCCCTCGACGTCGAGCAGCGTGGCAGTCTGGCCCGGTTCCACCACCACCCAATCGGCGTTGCCGCCGGTGCGATCCCAACTTGAGGAGCGCAGATTCTTGTAGTTCCGCAGTCGCGCCAGCGCGAAAAGATCTTCGGGCGCTTGCGATGGCGGCTCTGCGATCGGCGCGCCCACCGTCGCAGCATGGCCCGCCGCGCTACCGAGTCCCAGCAACGCGCCTGCCGAAGCCATGGTTCCCAGCATCCTGCGCCGGCTCGTTGCGGACGCGCTTCCGCTATTCGAAGACATAGTTCATCCCTTCAAAACAAAAAGTTGTAACGGTATCCAATATAGTCTTTCAAGCTCCGGCTCATGCGCGGTGGCGCGGGCAAATCCGCGTCTGCGCAGCAGCCTAGCAGGCTGCGGAAATACTCACTTGGCAAGGAGTTTTGTATCAGGGCACGAGTTTACTCGTGCCGCAAACGCCGCAAAATAAGCGTGGGGCTTCAGCCCCTGCGGGAACGATCTTACCGAAAAATCAGAAAACTACCCGCGCGGCACCGCCGGGAAAACCGTCAACCGCAACTGCGTCGAGCCATAAGGAACCAGCGACACGCGCTCCACTTCCCCGGCGGGCCGGTTAAGGCTCAAGTCCGGCAGCGGCGGAGTGAACTTCTGCTCCGGCTTATCGGGATTCGCTTGTAACTCCCACCCCTCAATCTTTCTCACCGGCACACTCAGCGTCACGGGAGGATTCTCCCACGGGGCGATTACAGATCCAGGCACCGGTCCCGGAATGTTCTTGATCAGCACCTCGCTCTCCAGCCGCTCGGGATCGATGGCGAGACCGTAGTTCCACTCACTGACCGGCAGAGAGTACACGATGGGACCGCGCTCGATCCCGATTCCGTTCTGCGGCCAGTGCGTGACGGCCAGCTTCATGGGCAGAGTCAGCGCGATCCGTTCGCCGGGCGTGAAGGTGCGGCGCAGGACGATGAAGCCCTTATCGTCGCGCACGGCAGGGACCGGCTTCCCGTCGATCTCAAGGCGCGGCGCGGAACACCAGCCGGGCACGCGCAGCGCCAGCGGAAACGCGACCGGTCGCTCGGCGCTGATGTTAAATTCAATGCGTTCGCGGAACGGATAATCGGTGGTCTGCACGATGCGCACCAGGCTGCCCCCGTCGCCCACGCGCGCGGTCACCGTCGACGGGCCGTACAGCACGGCCGCAAGTCCGCCGTCTGCAGTCTTCATCCACATGCGGATGGCGTAGTTGGGAAAGATGCGATGTACATTGCCGCCGCAACACGCGGTCTTCTGCCCGGGATTGGGCTG
>JBEKGH010000130.1:0-7272 GCA_050012895.1 Occallatibacter sp. | reverse complement strand
GCCCTGCTTCATGCGGACAAACAGGTCGAGATTTTCTTCGACTGATCGATCGCGATAAGGACTGTTCGTGCCGGGCTCGGTGAGCGTGCCGCGGTGCTGGCGAATCTCGTCGGCGGTGAGGTCGTCGACGTAGGCGTTGCCCGCCTTGATCAACTGCAAAGCCCACTCGTAAAGCTGGCCGAAGTAGTCGGAGGCGTAGCAGAGCTTCTCCCAATCGAATCCGAGCCAGCGGATATCTTTCTGGATGGCGTTAACGTACTCGGTCTCTTCCTTCTCGGGATTGGTGTCGTCGAAGCGCAGATTGGTCTTGCCGCCGAACTCGTCGGCGAGTCCGAAGTCGATGCAGATGGCCTTGGCGTGGCCGATGTGCAGGTAGCCGTTGGGCTCGGGTGGAAAGCGCGTCTGAATCTGGGCGTCGCCGAACTTTTGGGTGCGCACATCTTCGGCGATGATCTCCGTGAGGAAGTTGGAAGGGGTGCGGACCTCGGGACTTTCCGGATTGGACTGGCTCAGGGCTGCATTTACATCGGTCATTGCTCAAGATTCCTTGCTGCGGTTCCTGATTCCACGATAAACCTTTGGCTCAAACGAGCGATTGCAGGCGTTCCTGAGCCTGGCGGATGCGGGTTAGGCAAACATCACGGCCGAGAACGATCAGAGTTTCAAAAAGCGGCGGCGCGTTCTTGCGTCCGCAAACGGCGACGCGGATGGGCTGGAACGTTGGGCCTGCCTTGAGGCCGAGTGAAGCGGCGGCGGCACGAAGAGCCGCGTCCAGCGAGTCGTGATCGAACGAGGTGGTGGCGAGAACCTGCTGCGCGGTTTCAAGAACGCGCAAGGCGAGAGCGGCGTCGCCCGTCGATTCGCCTTTTTTGAGGGGGATGAGCTCCGCGGGATCGTAGGGCGCGAGCTGGTCGAGGAAGAAAAAGTCGGCGGCGGAGACGGCATCGCGCAGCAGCTTGATGCGCTCGCGGATGAGCCGGGTGACGGCCGCGATTTTTTCCTGCGTAGGATGAAAGCCCGCCTGCTCCAAAAAAGGCGTAATGCAGCGGCTCAGCTCCTCAACGGGCAGCGCGCGAATGTGTTCGGAGTTGAGCCAGACGGCCTTTTCATCGAACGGCAACTCCTCTGTGAAGTTGACGACGGCGTTGGAGCGGTTGACGCCTTCGAGAGTGAAAAGATCGGTGAGCTCGGCGAGGGTGAGAAACTCACGATCGTTCTTGGGCGACCAGCCCAGCAGGCAGAGGAAGTTGACGAAGGCCTGGGGCAAGAAACCGGCATCGCGATACGTGGTGACGCTGACGACCGGGCCATGCTTCCGTTTCGAGAGCTTGGTGCCGTCGGGCGCGACGAGCAGCGGCAGATGCGCAAATTGCGGTGCCGGAACGCCGAGACCTTCGAAGATCAGAAGATGCTTGAAGGTGTTGGTCAGGTGGTCCTGGCCGCGAATGATGTGGCTGATGCGGAGATCGGCATCGTCGACGCAGGAGGCAAGGTGGTAGGTCGGCATACCGTCTGAGCGGAGCAGAGCAAAGTCCTCGACCTCGTCGGCGGGTCTGGATTGCGCGCCATAGACGCCGTCTAAAAAATGGAGAATGCGGTCTTCGCCGCGCGGGACGCGATAGCGTAACGCGAAGGTCTCGCCTGCAGCGGCGCGGCGGTCACTCTCTGCACGCGACATTTCGCGCATGCCGGGATTGAAGAGCCAGGCGCCTTGCGCGGAGGAGTTGTCGTCGTCTGTGGCGTGAGCGGGGGTAAAGTCGCGATAGGCAAGGCCCTTCGCGAAAATGGCCTCAGCCTGCCGGCGGTGCAGCGCAAGACGTTCGGATTGCCTGTACTCTTCGTCCCAGTCGAGGCCCAGCCAGCGCAGTCCTTCGAAGATGGATTGCACGCTGGCCTCGGTGTTGCGCTCGACGTCGGTGTCGTCAAGCCGCAAGATCATCGTGCCGCCGTTGTGGCGCGCAAAGAGCCAGTTGAAAATGAACGTGCGCGCGCTGCCGACGTGAAGAAAACCGGTCGGCGAGGGCGCAAATCGGACGCGCGGACGCGCGGTTACAGAGGCAACTGAATCAGGCATCGTGACGATGGCTTTCATTCACGATGCTATCGCACCGCAGTCCGCGCCCGTCTCAGGCTACGGGCGGAACGGGCGGATAAGGCGGTTGATACGGCGGGGGATAGGGCAAAATCTGTGGCGCGGGGACCACCTTCCACTCCGCAAAGGCCAGCACGTAAACGAGTACAAGGCCACCCAGCGGAAGGAGGTTTAGCAGCGTCAGCCAGGGCGAGAACCCCGCCTTTTTGCAGATGAACCAGAAGGGAATGAGGATGATCGCCAGGCCGATGATGGTGGCAACGAGGATAATCGGACCTATCACCATCATGACCTGCTGGACCTGTTGCTGCATGCCGGTCGAATCGGGCGTGGATTGCAGAAGCATCGCCAGAAAATTCATAGAGAGCGCTCCGGAGTGGGATGAAAACTTTGCTGCCAAGGTACAGGTAAACTCCGGAATTCGCAATGGGGAATTTCGCGCTTGCAGGCGTGGCCAGAACGGCGGTGGCTGCAGATCCAGGTTACGTCTTCAGTTTCGTAGACGGGGGCGGTTCCCGGTTGACGGCAAAGAGATAGAGGCGCTTGACCAACTTGACCAACTCGCTGAATCGGCCCAGAATTGATCGAGGAGTCGTCCCATGGTTGCCAACCCAACACCGAAGGCCGCCAAGAAGCGCGTCAAATTGCGCAGCGGGCCGAGCGGGCCGATCCAAGTGAATCTCTATGAAGCCAAAACGCATCTTTCTAGCCTGGTGGAGCGTGCCTCGAAGGGCGAGGAGATCGTGATCGCCAAGGCCGGCAAGCCGATGGCGAAGCTGGTTGTGCATGTTGCGCAACAGGCGCAACCGCGCAAGCCAGGCGGCAACTTCATGAAGATCACTTATATCGCAGACGATTTTGACGCTCCGCTACCAGATGAAGTGCTGAGGGATTTCGGTCTCTGAGGCAATGCGACTTCTGCTCGACACACATATCGTTCTCTGGTGGGACACAGACGATCCCCGTTTATCGGCCGTTTTTCGCGCCGCAGTAGCTTCGCCAGAGAGCGAGGTTTTTGTAAGCGCCGCATCGGCGTGGGAGATCGGGATCAAGAGGGCGTCTGGCAAGCTCGAAGTTGGAGCATCGATGGCCCACACGATCCGTCGTCACGCATTTATTGCCCTGCCCGTTACTGTCGAGCACGCCGAGTGGGCCGGATCGCTGCCACTTCTTCATCGCGATCCTTTTGACCGGCTGCTGGTGGCCCAGGCGCAATTGGAAGGCTTGGTTTTGGTGACGGTCGACGACCGGATTCTGCGCTACCAGGTCCCGCACTTGTAGTTTGGTTCAGGGATTTCTTTTCCCTGTTCCCTGCTTCTTGAGCATTTTTCCCATTTGTGTAGAGTCCGGCGTGGACCGGGAGGTCCACGCGACAGCCGGCCGGGAGGCCGGCGCTACCTGTTCTTTCAGCGACCGGCGACCTTGAGCCAAGCAGGAGGTCCACTCTATACCAAAAGGCAAAATGCTTCTAGTTCTCTGACCGCATGAATTCGTACTTTGGGCTTTGGCGGGTTCCCAACCATTCGCCTGAATTACAAGAAGCAGGTTCTTCGACTCGCCCCGCTCCCTCAGAATGACAGAATGGATGGGGCACGCGCTGGTTCTTCTTCAATCGGTCAGAGACCTAGGTGATGTCTTCGGTGTCGTAAACCGGCGTGACGACGCGCTTCTTGGGCACGCCGTGGACCGACGAGAGCAGATCTTCGACCACGTCTTCGAGCTGGCGCTGGGTCTCGATCACAGCTTCCATGCTCTTGAGTTCTTCGGGCTCCTGCACGCGCTCCACCAGCACCACGGCGTGACATTGGGCCACGTGATCGAGGTTCAAGCCTTCAGGAGTTTTGGCCTTGATGCTCACCCGTTCCATTTCGACGCCGAGCAGGTCCGCGACGCGTGCGCACATTTCGCCCGCGATGGGCGAGATTTTGGGCGCGGCAAGAACCAGCGTGGTGTCGACGTTGGCCACGCAGTAGCCCGCGTGTTGCAACTCTTCGAGCGCCAGATTGAGAAAGATGGCGGAGTCGGCGTCTTTCCAGCGCGGATCGCCGGGTGGGAAGAAGCTGCCGATATCGCCGGCAGCCACGGCGCCCAGCAGCGCGTCGGTAATGGCGTGGAGCAGCACGTCGCCGTCGGAGTGGCCAGCCAGGCCCTCGGGGTGGTTGAGTGTCATGCCGCCAATGCGCAGCGGCACGCCGGACTTGAACTCATGCGAGTCATAGCCAAAACCGATGCGTATGTCCGTCTTTCCCATGTTCGATCGCCTGCGTGTGTCACTGTATTTGCGCTGCTGGCGTCACCGCGGCGGCGCTGCGTTCGCGGGCCGTCGCTAGAAATGGTTACATAAACCCTCGGAGCCGGTTGAAAAACGTCCCTCAGGGGCTAAAGCCCCGGGTTTTATACGGCTTTTGCGGCACGACTGAAGTCGTGCCCTTTCACGGCGACATTCTTGCAACCAGTTCTAACTCCGCGAACTCCGCTGCTTCAGATAGAACTCGGCCAGCTCCAGGTCGCCGGGCTGCGTAATCTTCAGATTAACCTGAGAACCGTGCACCACGGCTACGGGAATTCCGGCGCGCTCCAGGAGCGAGGCTTCGTCGGTGCCCACAAAGCCGTCGGCGTTGGCCTCAGCAAAGGCGCGCGCGAGCAGGCCGTAGCGGAAGCCCTGCGGCGTTTGTGCCTGCACCACGAACTCGCGCGGAATGGTCGCGGTGATCAGCGCTCCATGCGCGGTGCGCTCTACCTGTTTGATGGTGTCCACGGCGGGCAAGCCGACAATCGCCGCGCCGTTCTCGGCTACCGCGTCGATGGTGCGCTCGATGGTGGCCACGTCGATCAGCGGGCGCACGGCGTCGTGGACGAGCACGATATCGTCCGCCTCGGCAGGCAGTACCTTGAGCGCGTTGGCCACGGATTCCTGGCGCTTCTCGCCGCCCTCCACCACGTGCACGCGGTCTGAGAAGCCATACTCGGCTACCTGCGCCTCGGCGCGCTCCATCTCCGGCTTGCGCACGGCCACGTAGATCGACGTGACGCGCGGCGCCGCGGCAAAGGCGCGCAACGAGTGAATGAGGATGGGCACGCCATCGAGGGCGAGGAACTGTTTGGGCTGCGGATTGGGCTGCGGACCCGCCATGCGGGTTCCCATTCCCGCAGCGGGCAGGATGACAAAGACTTGCATGGCTCTGCGAGTATAGCACCGGGCGGACGCCACGCCATGCGGACTTCCTATGGTTCCGGCCCATACACGGTGGCACATCTTCCGACCCTTTTCCGCATAAGACCCGGAAAAGGATGGGCCACGGGGGCAGTGTCCGGGGGCCGGATCAATGCGGTCGCTGAGCGCACCGCCAGCTCCAACAAATGTTGATCAGTTCGGCGGCAGGCGTCGCACCGGAAAGACCGCGGTGTGCTCGGATGGCCCCGAAGCAGGAATCGGAGCATGAATCGCCGGCAAGGCAGGCGGCGGCGCGGGCAATTCAGGCCACGGTGCGCGCGATTTCTCATTTCTGAGCAAAATTGCCAATCCCAGTTGGCCGTCCAGGCGTTTCTCGACCAGCAAGGCATGGGCCTCGGTGAGGAACTCCGTGTGGTGCTCGAAATGCTTACTTGCCGCCTGCACCGCGTGCACCACGTGGCTTGCGGAAAATTGCTCGCGCTCAAAGCCGGCGACGCCGATGAGCAGGCCTTTCATCAGGGCAAACTGTGCGGTAAGCAAGACGGACTCCCGGGTCATTGAAGGTGTGGAGGGCGCGGCGCCAGTTTGCGTCCAGTCGCGCCCAAAGGGAAACCGGCATCGGAAGATGGTGTTCACCAGATAGTTTTCCAGGATGTACGGGTGCTTTTGGAAGAACGGTTCGTAGTAGCGGTCGTGGGCCCTCCGGTAACCGGCCGTGAGTGATTCCAATGTGGTGCCTGCGCCGTTGCCAATGCCTTGGGTGAAGGCTTGAATGCACTCCACAAAGCGCGGGCGGACGTAAGACCGGTGCAGCATCATGCCTGCCAAAAGCAGCACCAGATCCAACTGCCGCGCGTAATCCTCCGGCAGTGCATGGATCGTGGCGTGCAGGTGGCCTGAGGCGACAGTGTCTTCAAAGTCAGCCAGGAGCTGCGGAACTCTCTCCCGTCGCTCGTCCGGCGCGATGGCATCGAATCGCCGGCTGAGCAGGCCGAGCAGAAACAGGCGCTGCCAGAGCGGGTAGACGCGATTCTCGACCAGCGCCAACGCAGCATTCCGAATGGACCAAAAATGAGATAGACACGGGTCGCCTTCAGGCGCGCGATCGCCCCCTGCGCGCGGTCCGCCGTCTTGCCCTGCGCCCGTGTTTAGCTGCGGATTCAGCAATACCAGCCGCGCGGCCTCGGGGCAGGAGAGCGAAAGCGCTTTTTCCGTCACGCCATCGATGCGGTACGTTACGCGCGGATAAGTGGCGCATGAGTGGGGAAGAAGCTCTTCGCCGTGTTCCACCTGGATTTGGCAAAGACCGTCTGCAGAAAGCAGCGGGCACTTGCGGGAAGGATTCATGCGGATTTGAGCGAAGGTCGCTGCCGCAGCGCCGCCGCTGGCCTGCGCTGGCTCCGGAATGCGCAGTACGTTCTCGTCGAGGAGCGAGCGCAGCGGCCCGGCGGGCAGGTTCTGGTACTTTTCAAACGTGCTCTGGTCAACATGAACGGTCCACTCCTCGCAGCAGGAGTCCTCACAGGCCGGGCCAATACATCGAAAATCTTCCGAATAGTCAGGTCGGAACAGCTTCGTCTGCGGCAACTGTCGCACAACTCTCGCTCCGGGCAGCCGACCGAATCCGTCTGCTGCGTGCTTGGGGTGTGATGCCGGCAGGTACGAGGCAAGTCCCAGACATTTGCAGGCGCAAATGGATTAGAAAAACTTCAAAAAAATGACAGGCGCGCGCGGACACGGCGCAACACTAGTTCTCTGACCACATGAATTCGTATTTTTGGCTTTGGTGGTTTCCCACCCTTTCGCCAGAAAAAAGGCGAAAGGATGGGCACGGGAAGGTTCTTCTTCAATCGGTCAGATACCTAGCGGGCCGGCCGCCTTTTTATTGATAACTGCATAAATAATGCAATGATTTAGCGCAAAGAAAAGGGGAGCTCGGACTGGGCAATGCAGCCGCGCAGCTTTTCTGGTGAGTTGCGTATCCCTTCGATGCAGAACAGGACAT
>JBEKGH010000129.1:0-7489 GCA_050012895.1 Occallatibacter sp. | reverse complement strand
CCCTGCCAGCAGTCGTCAATGACGACATATTGATAGCCCGCCGCGCGCATGCCGGATGCGACTATCTGGTCCGCTGCGGAGCGGATCAGCGCCTCATTCACATGGCAGCCGAACTTGTTCCATGAGTTCCATCCCATCGGCGGAGTTGTGGCGAGCAAGGGCTGCTGCGCGTAGCTGGCGGTGGGAAACCCGATACAGCCAAGGATGAGAATGATGGGAAGAAAGCGGAAAAAGCGCATGCGAGCTCCAGAAGTTGCGTGGTTGACGATAAACGTTGCTAAAGCGATGACAAAGTTAACAGTGAGTGGGATGTGATACGGACGGCTTACCACTCGATCGTCGCCACGCAATAGGCGTTGAGCCTGGGAACCGTAAAGACGGCCTCGGAGCCCTGCATGCGAAAGGCGAGCGTGTCAGCGCCGTCCCGGCCGGGCGAGTAAAGCCGCACCGAACGGGCCGGATTTCCTTCGGGCACTGAGCACCTTACTTCGATGTTTTCGATCAGCGGAATCTGTGCGAAGTTGTAGTTCACAAGATGAACAAGCCTACGACGTTTCTCAGGCTGCTCTACCAGATTTGCGCCCAGAAAATCAGGACCGGCAACTCGCAGTGCAATGTCATTGCGGGCTGCCCAGTCAACGGCATCCACCAACTCCTGCCAGTTAGCGGGGCGCTTCCAAAACTTTGGACCGAGAACGAAATAGGGTTCAGACGGCGGCAACGTGCCGTCAAATTCGATTTTCGGAATATAGGCGACTCGGCCTCGGCCGAACTCCTTCCTGAGGAGCGAAGCCGAAGAGGTGCGCACCGCCGTCTCGCTGCCAGCCGGGACTTGCCAATCCACGAGGCCTTCCAGTCCCGGCGTGACTCTCTGCCGGCGCCATGCGTCGTAAAGCCCAGACCGTCCCGTAACAACCAACCCTCCGCCCGCTTCTACGTATTTTCTTATCGATTCGATTTGCTCGTCTGAAAGGCACTCAGAATCCGGGAGGAGAAGCACCTTGCACGCGGCCGGCGTGAGCTGAAGAAGGTGCTCATCGGAGATAAGGGTAAAGGGCAGCCGGGCCTGAATCAGGGCCTGTTCGGCGAGTATCGCGCACAAGCCGGCGCCGGAGTTATGGTAGGTAATCGACGGATAAGAGCGAAGTACTGCAACCGAAGCCACATCGCTGGTGCCGACAAACAGCTCCCGCTGCTTGCGGTAGAAGGCAATATACTTCAGCATCTCAGAGGAGAGCGGATCCACTCCTGCAAAACCAATCGTCTGATTAAATGCCAGGCATTCCGCAATCGCCGTTTCGCTGACAGTGTTGACTAAAGCGACGTTCTGGTACGCACGAGCGTTCTTAAACGTGCGAATAGCGGTAATCAGGCTGCCGTCGGGCAGATATGCTGGCGGCTGATCGGCTTCATCCCAAAAAACCTGCGTGAGCTTGAATAGCCTGAACGGGTCTGTGCCCCGCGTCCAGGGCGTGTTATCCCCCGCGATGCCGCCGCAGTTGACTTCGATAGCGACTGCAGGGTTGACAGAATGAATGAGAGTGACTATTTGGCCCAGGGCATCGGTCATGGTCTGGCACCGGTAATCGATCCATTCCTGGAAGACCGGATCCGAGATGATGTCCAACTGTTCGGGGCGGTTCTGGCTGTTCCACAAGGGTGGATTTACATAATCGACATTGTCGAATCCAAGTCGCTCTTTCCGCTGCTGCGGTGCATACTTCGTTCGCAGGTGATTTCGGAAACCGCTTTTGCAATGGTTGCAGTGACAGGAATAAGGTTCCGCCGTCAACCCGAAATTATCGAAATGAATAAAATCTGTCTTCACCTCTTTGAGCGCATAACTCACAACTGTCTTGAGGTAATCAAGGTACTGCTGATTGGAAAAGCAGGGCATGTAGCGGAATGATTGCTGATAGCCATACCAGAGCATGATGGGCTGGCCGAAGGCATCGCGCTGAATCCACTCCTGCGCCCGTGGCTCCTCGGCGAAAAAGGTTTCGTACATCATCGAACTCCATTGAATGTACGTATCGATTTTCATTCCCAGGCGATGCACGATGGCCGCAGTTCGCACGGTGTCTTCCATGTCGGCTTTTTCGGCCACCATGCCGAAGCCCTTGTAGAGATGTGTATGGAAGACTTCGACCCCCTGATCCTTGAGACGTCGAACTACCTCCTCGCTCTGCTGATGTTCGTAAATCTGATGAGCGTCAAGACGCTGACCGCCGCAACGCGTGACGAAGATAAGAGGCTCATGCAAGCCGCCGGCGTCGATCAGTCCATCTTTCACCCATGATCCTTGCGAATCCACTCTTCCTCCTGCGATCCCTGCGTCGTACTCATATGGGTTTGCTACTCCCAGTTTGCTCATGGCGATACTTCCGGCAACGATTCCCATGAAGTCCCTGCGGTTGATCACCTATCCCTCCGTGTCCTCATGCCAAACAGCTCGTTTTGTGTCTGACAGCGACCGGTCCCGGCAAATGTAGCCCAATGAGATCAAGGCGCATAATCCGGCAGCGCTCGAAACTTAATGTTCGGCAGGCAGTTGAAAAGCGGTAAGGACGAATACTAATCAGGGAAATTATCTCGTGTCAAGCGTATAACCTTATGGTGTTTATATGTGATTTTTTATCTTATGGATACGCTCGTTTTAGCTGTGAATTTCTGCTCCTTAGAAGCCGGTTCTTGCGGAAAAATGAGAAAATATTGCATATTATCGAACAATTTTGCTTGAAAAATTTGGGGACTTTCTCTATCCTTGTGCCGCAAGGCGGACGGCCCTTTCGTTGACTCGAGAGGGTGTAGCCGCGGGACTGATGCCCCCTGTTCGCGACCGAATGCATGTTCGGTTTGATTTCATCGCCACTGGAGAGCCGGTGGAGGAGACGACGGACGCAATATGCCACCTCTTCTGGTAATGCACCCCAATAGTGACCGGGCTACTTCTGGCACAGTTTCGGAGCCGAGGCCGACGAGAGTGGTTTCAATCGACGTGTTTCGAGGGTTGACGATGCTGGTGATGATTTTCGTCAACCAGTTGGCGGAGATGAAAGGCCTGCCGTGGTGGACTTACCATATGCCGGCGTCTGCCAATGGCATGACTTATGTGGATATGGTATTTCCTTTCTTTCTGTTCATCGTGGGCGTGTCGACTCCCATGGCGATTCGTCGGAGATTAAGCGCGGGAGATTCCACGTGGGCGTTGGCTCTCCACGTCGCAGCCCGGGCCGCAGCTCTTGTGGTCTTGGGGCTGATTCTGGCGAATCGCGACAAGGTGGACACGCGCTTGACGGGCGTGAGCGCAAATCACTGGACGCTGATAGCTCTGCTGGGTTCCATCCTTTTCTGGAACAGCTATCCAAAGTCGATCAGGTTCAAGGTTGTTTTTCGAGGTTTGAAAGCAGCAGGCCTAGTTCTGCTGGTGGTCATGCTGGCTATTTTCCGGCGTTCTTTGTCCAACGGCCACGCCGCGTGGCTAGACCTGTCTTACTGGGAAATTCTCGGGATGATCGGCTGGACCTACCTGAGTGTTTGCCTGCTCTACATCCCTACCAGGCGATGGCCGTGGGCACAGGTTGCATGGTTCAGCGGATTGACGGCGTTGAATATTCTTTGCTGCGCTCATTGGGTCACCATTGCTTACCGGGCGCCGTTTTACCTCTGGCCATTCAAGAGTGGTGCGGGTGCATCCATTGTCATGGCGGGCCTGATCTGTTCGCTGGCCTTCCTGACCGATGAATTTGCAACAACCCGCAGGCAAAAAACCATTGCGGCGTTGGGTTTTGCGGCGGTGCTCTTCGCCACTGGATGGTTGGCCATGCCGCTTGGAATCTCGAAGGTTCACGCGACCCCGACGTGGTGCCTGTTCTCGAGTGGAGCCGCTATTTGCATATTCCTCGCTCTCTATTGGGTATGCGATGTGTTCAAGCAGGTTCGATGGGCTACGTTTGTTCGACCCGCAGGATCCAATACGCTTTTGACGTATTTGCTTCCACCGTTGTGCGCGGCCGTTGTTGGCAGGCAGGTTCTGTTCGCACAATGGGATCAGGGATGGCTGGGTGTGGCGCAAGCCGTAGGGTTCACCGCAGGAATCATGGCGATCGCTGCTCTTCTGACGCGATGGAGAGTGCGCGTGCAGCTTTGAATTTGCGCCTCGGTTACAGCGCAGACTCAATGCGGCTCGCAGCTGCTGAAGGAGAGAGAATGGATCGCCCCCTGACGAGACGGAGATTTCTACGCAAGAGCGCAACAGCGCTCGGCGCTGCAATAGTCGGCCATGCCGCGATTGCAGAATCGCCACGAGGGCCTTCTCAATCTCGATTGCAGCGCGCGTCTGACGGAGCGGAAAATCCTATCGCAGCGAAGCTCGTGATTGCGGCGACCGAACCCGTTCGCGTGATGCGTGGCGGCATAGGCGCATCCTTTCACGCCATCGATGCAACGCTGCCAGGCATGACGCCGAGCGGCGGTTCCTGGTCGGGTAGCGCGTGGGGCGGAAACCCGGGGCCTGACGACGATCGGCGATGGGAGGAGCTGTTCAAGCATGCAGACTGGTTGGGAATGGATTGGTGCCGCGTCGAGCTTGAGCAGCGCATGTATGAGCCGGAGCGACGAATCTTCGATTGGGACAACCGCGAAATGCGCGTGCTCTACCGCATTCTTGACTGGGCAGAGAGCCGCGGCGTGGAGGTTTTTCTCCAGCAGATGTGGAGCAATGTCGCATGGAACGCATACCCGGGAAATGCGATCGATCCGATAAGACGATTGCGCAGCGCGCCGTATTCGATCCAGGAATGGGCCTACGGCCTGGGAGAACTTCTTGAACATCTGGTGCGCGTCAAAGCGTATAGCTGCATAAGCTGGGTTTCCGTTTCCAACGAGCCTGGACATGACGATTTCTCATGGTGGCAAGACTCGGATATGAAGTCTGCCCCATTCACTCCGGGCCTGGAAGCGGCGCGGAGGGAATTCGACCGGCGCGGTCTAACTGTGCGTCTTTCCGCTCCTGATCGAACCGATCTTCCCGAATTCAAACCGGAGGACGTGGATTTTGATTCCTGCATTGGCGCATACGATCTTCACTCCTATAATTGCGTTTTCGATTCGATGCGCGGGGGCTACACACTTAGCCAGGCCGAGCAACGGATGACCGATTGGGCGCAATGGGCACACTCAAAAAACAAGCCATTCTTTCTTTCCGAGTTCGGTACGATGGCTTATGGATGGGGTCATGAGGACGCCGGCCCTTCCAGTTATCAATCTGGATTGAAAAATGCGTCGCTGGTAGTGCGCGGTATCAACGCAGGCGTCGACGGGTTCAATCGCTGGAGTTTTACCAATCGCGGCAACCTGGACGGCCAGTGGCAACTTGTCCGCACCTGGGACGTCGATCGTGACCGATTGCTGGATTGCTTTGTGCCACAGCCCAACGCGTACTATCAGTTCGCCATGCTGTCACGCTATCTGCCCAGGCACTCCGGCGTGCTGGCCAGCCGCGTTGAAGCGCCCTTCCTTGAGCCGGATCGCAAACTGGTGGCTGCAGCCCTGGCCAGCTGCAAGGACAACATTACCATCCTGTTGGTGAACGAAAGCTATCGCCCAGTTGACCTGAAGATGGAACTGCAAGGACTGCGTGCGCCGCTTCGATTACTGCGCTATTCGCTCACAAAGGAAATCGAGGACAAGGGCCAGGTGGACCTTGTTTCGGACCGCAGTTTCGCAGTGAGCAAGGAACTATCCGACCGGGTTTCGCCTACGAGCATCGTTGTTTACTCAACGTATTCATTGGGAAGTGACGACCCGGGATTGATCGCCAACCTACGCTGACAGAGGCCCACTGTGACACTTCAGGGACATCTCATTGCGTAACTGGAAAGAAGGAGGCCTGAATGCAAATGAACGCGTTCCAAACCATCGCCCAGCGCCTGTTCCTCATAGGGCTGCTGTGTTCGAGTGGCCCAGCAGTTTTCTCCCAGGCTACCGCGCCACCGGACCCCATCCAATCCTATCTGCAACCACTGGTTGACAATCACACCCTCGCAGGCGCTGTCACCCTGGTTGCCACCAGAGATCACACGGCCTACCTCGAGCCCGTCGGCTTTCGCGACCTGGCAACAAAAACTCCCATGCGCGCGGACGACCTGTTCTGGATCGCCTCGGTCTCCAAGCCCATCACCGCCACTGCGCTTATGATGCTGGTCGATGAAGGTAAGGTCAATCTCGATGACCCGGTGGAGAAATACCTTCCCGAGTTCAGGGGCCAGATGGTCTACCGCACCCGTCCCGCTCCGAGTCAGACCGCACCTGCTCCCATCAAGCCATCTGAACTCGTCCCGGCGAATCACCCCATCCTCGTCCGCGAAATACTCTCACACACCAGCGGGCTTCCATTTCGTTCCGCGGCCGAGCCCGGCGCGCTCGATCTGTTGCCGCTCGCAGTCGCGGTTCGCAACTACGCCGCTGAGCCGCTCCTGTTTCAGCCGTTTACTGACTACAGCTATTCCAACGAGGGCCTCAACACCGCAGCGCGCATCATTGAAGTCGTCTCCGGCATGCCCTACGAGCAATTCATGCAGCAGCGCCTCTTCGATCCCCTCGGCATGAGCGACACTACCTTCTGGCCCAGCGCGGAACAGACAGGACGCATCGCCACCACCTACAGACTGTCGAAGCAGAACGGCCTCCTCGAAGCGACCCATATTGACCAGCTCACCTAGCCGTGCCGCCGCTGTCAAGGTTAAGCAGGTCTTGGAAGCCAAACTCGCCCTCGGGGAGCTTGGCCTGTTCGAAGACGCCGCTCCCCAGATGCCGACCTTCGGCGACTATGCTGATCTGTGGATGAAGAATCATGCACGCTTGGTATTTAAGAGATCCACAGCCAGCGGCTACGACGGCGTCCTCCGCCAGTACCTCCATCCGAAGTTTGGTTCGACGCGGCTGGACGCGATCACGCGCAACAACATAAAAAGCCTGATTGCCGAAATGATCGCCAAGGATCTGGCAAGGGGTACTGTGCGGAACACGATTAGCGTCATCCGGGGTATCTTCAACCAGGCCATAGAAGAAGGGATTTTCGAGTCCAACCCCGCCACAAACCTCGGCCGATTCACGCGGACGGCGAAGACCTCCGAGGTGAAGGGTGTTGCCTTGACAACAAAGGAGGTCGAGAAGTTCCTGGATGCGGCCAAGCTCACATGCCCCGCGTACCATCCACTGTTCCTCCTGGCAGTCCGAGCTGGACTCCGACGGGGGGAACTTGTGGCACTCCAGTGGGGCGACATCGAGTTCGGCAGGGGTCAAAACGATCCCAACCGATACCTCCTGGTCCAGCACAACTACGTTCACGGGCAACACACCACCACTATTGATAACTGCATAAATAATGCAATGATTTAGCGCAAAGAAAAGGGGAGCTCGGACTGGGCAATGCAGCCGCGCAGCTTTTCTGGTGAGTTGCGTATCCCTTCGATGCAGAACAGGACAT
>JBEKGH010000128.1:0-22622 GCA_050012895.1 Occallatibacter sp. | reverse complement strand
AAAACTTTCGCCGCTTCGGCTGCCTGGTTTCCGCTTCCTTTTTGTGGAGCTGGCGAAGGGATTTGAACCCCCGACCCTCTGATTACAAATCAGATGCTCTACCAGCTGAGCTACGCCAGCTCGTTACCCACGGGAAGCAGTCCCGAGACGCCGAAAAGTACGCGGACACACTCCAACTTTCCGCATACACGGCACAGAACTTAAGGTTAGCACAGCCCCCAACCCGGAGCAAACGCGGAAAAACCAGAAACGGGGACTCAGTAAACAAGGAGCCGGGTCGCGGTTCGTCAAACCAGCGAGCGTCGTCTTCAGGAAGGCCTACGGGACCTGTATCCGCTGATCTCTGTCAACATAAGCGTTGATCACTGTCCCGACCGGTAGGTTTGCGTTCGGACCATACCACATGGCCGATTCCCAGGTGAGTGCCCCACCCTTTCCGCCTGTGACGCCGGCACCGCCCCTCAGAGGAATCTTCGTTCCTGCTATCGATTCCACATAATCGAATTGCACAAAGAGCTTTCCTGATTTTCCAAAGAGGCCGCTCTTGGATACCGATTCGATATGCCCAAATGCGTCCGCGCCTGTTTTCACGATTAGCCTGGAGTCGACAATCAGGTCTTCCCGTACCTTGAAGTGAACCGTCTGCTTGACTGTTAGCCGTTTCCCTTGCAGATCGTCCATCAGGACAAGATGGACCGGAGTTCCATCAACCAGGAGAATCGTATCGGCTTTTCGATCTGCTGTTGCCTGGCACGAGGCGCTCATCGGCGTAAAAGTAACAAGGGCCCCCACAACAACCAGACCCAGAAATCGCCGGGGACGAGCGTGTTCTAACTTCATGACCGCCTCTCACTGAACCGAGAAATCGTATCCCTGCCCATAGACGCCACGAGAGAAATCGGCCGAGCCAACTGAGTACAAGATGTATTCGCCCTTCTTCAATTCTTTTACCGACGTAATCCGATAACGGCGACCCCCGAGTGGAGCTGCGGAAGTGCGGGCAATTCTATCGGCTCGAATGCCAACCTTCTGACCAACGGTTCCGCCAGTCGAACCCATTTCGATCTCTCTCCGGTCACCTTTATCGTCCATCAAGACGACGATGTAGTTGTCGATACTCTCGTTCGCCGGAAGCTCAATGTCGATTACTGGGGTCCGAGAAACGATCACAGAGGCGTGCTGTCCCTGCAAATATGCCTTGTTTTTGACGGATTCGATTCCCATAGTGAGGGTGTGCCCCAGCCGTCCCCCCGTCTTCTGCTCGCCAATGACGCGCAACTCAACCGGATTTCCGTCGATCTTGACCTTGGCAACCGCCAGCTGCGTTGACTCAATCATGGCGGCAACAACAACGTCCGAAACTCCCTCTTTCTTGAGCTTCGCCAAATCGTCGTCTGATAGTTCGAATTTTGTCGGACTCGCCTTGATTCTCGCGATGATTACATCATCGCCAAGGCCTTTATGCGTCATTTCAATGACTCGAGCGTTGTCAACATCACTCTCAAGAGACGACTGCGCATAGGCCGTCCGGCCCCCCAGGAACGGAAGTGAGAAGACCGTACAAAAGATGAACAAGTAAAAGAGCGAAACACCCAGATTCGTACAGCCACGGATTTTCATGCTTCCCCCTCGCGCAACGAAATCTAACACACCCCCGGAAGCCTGTAAACTCGGAGTCGACGTTCCTTAAGCTCGCTCCGGCGCGCCTTCAACCCCGATCGCCCCGTCCGTAAGGAGAAGCTGCATGGGAAACCGACTTCTCGCCCTGGCACTCCTGGCCCTTTCCCCGCTGCTCTTCGCGCAACAGGAGATGAACAACGCCGCTGTCATCAAGCTGCTGAAGGCGGGGCTGTCGGACGACCTGATCGTTACCACGATCGACGCGTCTCCCGGCAAGTACGACACCTCAGCCGACGCTCTCACCGCGCTGAGAAATGCCGGCGCCGACAGCAAAGTGATTTCGGCCGTGCTGATGAAGTCCGCGCCTGGGCCGCCGCCCTCGCCTGCTCCACCGATCTCGCTACACGACACCGCGCCGGCCGCGCCAGCCTGGAAGATGCCCGCCGGCGTCACCGCCATCGGCGTCTACTTTCAGGGCCATGACGAAAGCTGGAAACCGGTTCTGCCCGAGCCGGTGAACAGAAAAGCAGCGGGCAAGGTAAAGTCGGTTGCGACCGAAGGAAAAATCAAGGGCGACGTGAATGCCATCGTCAATGGGTCGTCAGCCACGCTCACGCTCACCCTCCCGGTAACTTTCCTTATCTATGTCCCTGAAGACTGTTCAGCCTGCCAATATCTCCTCCTGCGATTGCACGCCCACGGAAAGATCCGTGAATTTCACCTCGAGAAAGGCGGCGAATTCCATCGCTCCAGCGATGAGGCCAAAGACACCGTCGATTTCAGCTCCCAGCAACTTGGGCCGCGTGTTTACCAAGTGACACTGGGCCGCGAATTGGGTACGGGGGAGTACGGTTTTCTGACTCCGAGTGACGCTCGCGATCTGGGAAGCGATGCTGGTTACGCCAAGATGTACACCTTTTCGGTCGTGAAATAGCGGTTCCGGTCCGCTATGCTGATTGCAGTTCCGAGATTCGTTGGTGGCCCGGGATTCGATGCGGGCCGGAAATTCCTGGCGGGACGCCCGTAATAATGAGCCGACGCACGCGCAAAACGCTTCTGATTGTCGCCGCCCTCCTGGTTTTGGTGGCCCTCGCCGTCTTTCTGCGCTCCAAAGCTCCGCCCGAGGCCGCGCGCCTGTTGCCCGAATCCGACGGCATCATCTACATCGATCTGCGCCCCATCCGCACGCTGTTGCACAAAGAGCTCAAGCCGCCGCAGCGCTCGGCTGAGTACCAGGAATTCATTGACGCCATCGGCATCGACCCCGAGCGCGACCTCGACCAGGCGGCCATCGCTCTGCACCGCATGACGGACCCCAGCGGACCCAACGGGCCGGTTGCTTATTCGATGGTCCTCGTGGGCAAAATCACCGGCCAGCGCCTGAACGCGTGGCTCGACGCGCATGCCGCCTCGCGCGAAACCTACGACGGGCAAACCATCTACAGCGTTCCCTCTGAGGGCCGCACCGTTCGCGTGGCCCAGATCGGTTACGACACCATCGCCGCCTCCAATTTCCCCACCCCGGAAAAAATCCACTCCATCCTCGATCGCCATCGCACCGCCGCCTGGCCGCTCTCCGGCTCCACGTTACTCGAGCGCCACTATCACGACGTGCCCTTGCTTTCGCTCGCCTGGGGCGTGGGTCAAATCGGTCTTCCCTTCAGCGAGAGCGGCTCCATTCACATCTTCGGCTTGGCGCTGCCCCTCGAGCCCGATTCGACGATCATCGCCAGCCTCCGCTGGACCGGCTCCTTGCACTTGCGCGTGGAAGAAATCGCTCCCTCTGAAGCGACAGCCACCAGCCAGGCCGCCGATCTGGCCACGCTTGTCACCTTGGCCCGCGGCTTTACCCCGTCTCTCGGATCGAACCCCGCCAACAACAGCTTCAAGGAGTTGCTTGAAACCGCGGCCGTCACCCAACACGGCGAGCGCGTCGTGGTTACGGCCACGGTTCCGGGCAACTTTTTCTCTGGGCTATAGTGATGGCGAGTGAAGAAGTGAAAAAAGTGAAAGAGTGAACAAGGAAGTGAAGGAGTGAAGAAACAAAGAAGTGAAGATGCGACGAGCCGCGGAATCGAGGTTCGCTCCCGGCGCATCGAATCGGGCATAGCGCTTCCCCGCTGCCTGCACGCAGATTTACAACAATTCCCCTGAGAGGTTGCATGAAGATGTCGCAGCAAAAATTGAAAGTCTCTGCCTTCACCCGGCTTGTTCTTTTTGCAGGCCCGCTCGTAGCCCTCAGCGCCGCCGCTGCAGCGCAAAACGCGCAGCAACATCCCGTTCTCACCGGCCAGGCAGCGTTTACCGACGCTTCGCACGAAGCTCCCGGCATCCGCCGCCATCTCACAATCGCCGACCTGCCCGATCCAGCCCCCGACCAATCCGTCGATAACGGTCCCAACATCGTTCCCCGCCCCGCCGACGCGTGGCCCATTGCGCCCAAAGGCTTCAAGGTGGAGCTTTACACCACCGAACTCGACAATCCGCGGCTCATTCGCTTCGCACCCAACGGCGACCTCTTTCTCGCCGAAAGCGCGTCCGGCAAAATCAGGATCTTCCGCGGCGTCGACGCGAAGGGGAATCCGAAACAAGCTTCCGTCTTCGCCGAGGGCCTGCACCAGCCCTTCGGCATCGCGTTTTATCCCAACGGCGATCATCCGCAATGGGTTTATATCGGAGACACGGACGCCATCGTGCGTTTCCCCTATAAGAATGGCGACCTGACCGCGAGCGGTCCGATGGAGCACATCGCCGACCTGCCCGGCGGCGGGCGTCTGCGCGGCGGAGGTCACTGGACCCGCGACCTCGTCTTCACCCCGGACGGCTCGAAACTTCTCGCCTCCGTCGGATCGCACTCCAATGTCGACGACGCCGATACCCATCCTGAAGAGTTTCATCGCGCCGATGTGCTCGAGTTCACGCCCGAGGGCAAATTTCTCGAGGTCTACGCCTCAGGCCTGCGCAACTGCGTGGGCGAGGCCATCAACCCCACCACCGGCGAGCTGTGGTGCTCCACCAACGAGCGCGACGCGCTGGGCAACAACCTGGTGCCCGACTACGTCACCCACGTGCAGGAGGGTGGCTTCTACGGCTGGCCGTGGTGGTACATGGGGCAGCATCAGGACCCGCGCCACGAGGGTAAGCATCCCGAGCTCAAGTCGAAGGTCATCACGCCCGACATTCTCGTGAATCCCCACTTCGCCTCGCTGGAAATGACTTTCTACGAGGGCTCCCAGTTTCCCGCCGCATACAAAGGCGACGGATTTGCCGCCGAGCACGGTTCGTGGAACCGCGCCCAGCGCACCGGCTACGAAGTCATCCGCCTGCCCATGCACATCGGCCACTCGACTGGCGAGTACGAAGACTTCCTCACCGGCTTTACCGTGGGCAACGGTGACGGCGATGTCTGGGGCCGTCCCGTTGGCGTCGCCGTCGCTCCCGATGGCTCGCTCTTTGTCTCCGACGACGGCTCCCGTTCTATTTGGCACGTCATCTACACCGGCAAGTAACCGTGAAGGATCTGCGGTTGCTTTTGCATTTGCATTTGCTTTTCGCGCCTTTCACTCAGCACGATGAGGGTGCCCCCGGTCCCTCGCCTTTGGGGACCGGGGATAGCTCCGCGCCAAAATGAGTCGAAGGATCTGCGGTTGTTCCTGGTTCCCGCCGTGGACGAGGCGTCTTTCCTTACATTCGCGCCATTTTTGCGCTATGCTTTTCGGTCAAAGGGAAAAAGCCCATGCGAAAGATTCTCCGGCTGAACTTTCTTTCAGCGCTCCGATTCTTTGCTGCGTTTTACGCAATCATCGGCATTTATAACTCGCTCAAGTCGGTGTTCCAGGGAGCCGCGACCATCGACTTTCTCCTCGGTTTCCATTACCCGATGGTTGCTTTCGACATTTCTTTGAGCCTTACGAATCCTCACCCAGCATCGATCGCGACGCCTTTCGCAGTTCTCGTCGCAGTGGTTTGTTACGCCATCACGGGAGCCATCAGCAGCGCTCCGTTTATCGTCCTCTACAATGCAACCTCTCGATTCTGGCCCGCCGTCACGGCGACGTTTGAACCCGACAACCATCCCACAGAATTGGCCCGGCAAACTCCCCCCGCGCCGCCGGGTGACCCGCCGACTTGCTAACTCCGCCAACTCCGCTAGCCCCGCTAACTCCGCTCGTCTTCAAAAATCTCTTCTATCCTCAGCCCGAACAGCCGCGCCAGCTTGAATGCCAGCGGAAGGCTGGGATCGAACTTCCCCGTTTCAATCGCGTTGACAGATTGCCGCGAGACTTCGAGCCGCTCCGCCAGGTCCGCCTGCGACCAATCCCGCTCCGCGCGCAGCACCTTCAGCCGGTTTTTCATCGGTACCTCAAAATGACCACCGGCGCGGAGACACCCACGAACAGCCAAAAGATCGGATAGATCCAAATCGTTTGCAGGTGCGGTACGTGCGCGAACGCCTCCAGATAGCCCCAGGCGGTGGTCGTCGCCAGAGTCCCTCCGATGCCGCCGAGCATGCACTGCACGAGAAAATTGCGCTGGAACTCGTCCTTTTCGACGGCGAGGTACCGGCCCGTCTCGAACAGCACCCATAGAATCGGCAGCGCGGGCAGTACTGCCACCGGATAAGCCGGCAGGCCTTTCAAATGCCATAGGCGAAACGCCACCGCAGCAACCACCGCGAGCACTACAACCAACCCAGCGCTCATCCAGCACGAACGTGCAAACCGGCGTTGCGCCGGGCTCTTGCTTGAACAGAACATGATGGGCCTCCTTTACTAAATGACAAGGAAACATTACATACTTCGACAAAACTTGTCAAGTGTCATTGACACATTTTCAATTTTCGCTGATTCTGGGGCCCCAAAGCCCCCGCGACCCGCCGACTTGCTCGGTTGCCCCATCCTAACGTTCGTCGCCGCGCGGCGAACGTTAGGGTGGGATCGCACAAATGCATCGGACGGCGGCGTTCTAACTCCGCCAACCCCGCTAGCCCCGCTAACTCCGCTGCCTTTTCAGTGCCTCACCGACCCATGCATCCCCGCCTCAAAGCTGCGGCGGTCGAGCCGCGGCAGCGCTCGTGTCACCCTGTCCGGGGCGAGCGCGTAGTGCCGCGCCGCAATCAGCGCCTCCGCCACGCACCACACGTCCTCCTCGGCGGTCATCCAGTGGCAGCGGTCTAAGTGCGCCAGGTTCACGGCCCGCGAGTAAGCGCGCAACGTGTATTCGCCGCGCAAATTGTAGTAGGTCGCAAAGTAGCTCAAAGCCAGTTCGCGCAGCGTGCGGTAAACCGGCGGGCGAAAGCGCAATCCAGCAAAGTTTGACTTGGCAATGCCGCCCCACAACCCGCGTTCGCGGTAGAGAGCCACAACGTGATCGTCATCGTGCACCGACTCGAGGTCCATCAGCAGCGGCGGATGCCCGTTGACGCGCAATGCCGCCGCCGCCACAAGCGCCCCTTCCAGGCAATGCCCCTTGCGCTCGCGCAGCACACGCGCGGGCGACCCCGCCGTGTCCGCGTACTGGTACTCCAGCGCGTCAATGAATTTTTGAATGCGCGCCGACGTCTTCAGCGCGCGCAAAGTGCGCACATCTGCCGCCGATAACCCGAAGCTGTCGTTTCCCGTCCGCCCCCGCCGCCCCATTCGACTCCCGCGCCCATCTTTTGCCGCCCGCGCCGCATTTTGTGTAGCGCCGGTCTCCAGACCGGCTGTCGTGTGGGCGTCCTCGCCCGCACATTTCCAGCAGCGCCGCAATTCGCAAGTGCAATCAATGACTTTGAATATAGTAGCCCGGCAGGGATTCGATCTTGATGCGCAGGTCAGACCCAGATAGCTTCACATCGATCTTGCGCAGCACTTGTCGGGCGACGTGATCGAGACCTTCACAACTGGGCGTGGGACAAACGCAGCGGACTTTCGCTTATCGAACGGTCGCGGTTCCAACCCCGCGCTTCAGTTGACGCCAGCCGCCCGGAATTTCCGCCGTTTCTGGGATGGCGGCGACACCGGGTTGATCCACCGTGACACCGATCAAGCTGAAGAATTCGCCGGCCGGTACGGGGCGCCCATAGAGCCAGCCCTGACCGTAAATCCTCAGTTTGTCGGTGGGGAAGTAATCAGCCTGACTTGGCGATTCGATGCCTTCGACCACCACGGCAAGATTCATCGTACGTGCCATAGCGATGATCTGGGGAAGGATGCCGGCCGACACGGCGTCCGTTCCAATGGTCCGGGTGAAAGCCTTGTCGATTTTGATGGAATCGGCGGAAAGGTACAACAAATAGGACAGGTTCGAATAACCGGTTCCGAAATCGTCGATGGAGATGCCGAAGCCCATGCGGCGCAGCACACGGATCGACTCCAGGGCGTCTTCGTGATTGGCAGCGGAGGTTTCCGTCACTTCCAGGGTGAGGCTGCTCGGCCGCACATTGGCCTTCTGGACGGCCTCAGCGATCATGGGCAGGAACAGGGGATCCATCAAGTCCGCCGCAGCGATGTTGATGTTCAACCGAAAGTCGGGAAGCTTGTCGAGCACTTCGCGGAACTCTTTCAGCGCGCGTCGCATGACCAGATTGGTAAGCGATCCGATGAAACCGTGCTCCTCCGCCGTCTTGATGAATTCGCCGGGGCTGACGGAAACACCGTCCGGTCTGGTCCAGCGCGCCAGCGCCTCGGCGCCAACAATTTTTCCATTCGCCAGATTGACGATCGGCTGATAAGCAAGGTGCAGTTGCTCGTGTGCCAGCGCATGCTTTAACTGCTGATGGAGCGTAAGGCTGCGGCGGTGAATGCCGCAAAGAGCGATGCCAAGGAAAACGCCAGCAATTCCGCCCGCAACGGTTGTGGCGCCAATGATGGTGGATTCCACACGCCTTGCATCGTCAACGTCCATCGATGCTACAACGCAGTTCGACATCATTGCCGAACAATGGCTGGCAATGATCGTTCCTCCGCGGCGTCCCACTTCGTCGCTCGTTGCGTCGGATGTTGGTGCGGATGACGCTGCACTGGATGATGCCGGGTACGGCTCGATTGCCCATCGAATGGGCAGTCGCCCTCCCAGTTCGGGCAAGTGCGAGCCAAAAACGACGAATACGTCGCCGCGTTGAATTCCCGTCCGCCTCAGGCTTTGGTCCTGCGTGGGAGCGAGATTGCCATAGATTACGGTCCCATCCGCCTGCGCTTGTCCCGCTTTGAATTCGCCCATCGGCCACGCCGGCCGTCCCGCGGTTGCGGAGCACTCAACCTTTCCCCCTCGGATCCGTCCGGCATCCTTCAAATAGTCCGAACCATAAACCAATGCTCTGAGGTTATTCAGCTCCAGGTCGGAACACGCCGGACTCGCGGAATGCTGTAGAGTGTCCAGAAGTGAGTGCGCTTCGCTCAGCGATGCATCGTCCTGAATCGCCACTCTTTCCATGTACGCTCGAAGACGGTTCTCAGCCAGAGGGATGGCGAGGACACAGCCCAGCAGTAAGCCTGCTGCGGCGCCGAGTGCTGCCATCATCGTCACGGTGACTCGAGCGGCTAATACGTTTTGTTGCTGATCCTGCATGGACACCGAACCTGCGCGTATCGCAACCTGCAATATTGATGTCGATGTACTAGAGGTACTTTGCTTTTCCTCATGCAACAATGGCGGTTTCATGTTACGCGGGGGACTTCAGTAACCGCAAAAGAGGTTACTTTGTTGTTAGGAAGCACCAGTCTTAGAATTAACAGTTTTATATTCAGTATTTTGCGGGCTTTCGCTCCATTGCGATAAGGGGCGGGTTAATGTGTGATGCAGGTCACTGGTAACTCAAACTCGGTGACGGCCTTTCTTTTTCTCTCGAGGAGACGGCCACGGTCTCTTTTGCCAGTGGTTCCGCACGCATGAAAAGGCGTTGCCGACCGGTCGTCTTACCCCAGAAAACACTTCGCTAACTACGCTCCAGCCACCGGCCGCTGATTACTCACCCTGTTACTCTCATTCCGTGGGCTTTCACGACTTCCTCGGCAACGCGGCCACCCTTACGCACCTGCGCGAAAGCGTGCGTGCCGGCCGTTTTCCCCACTCCATGATCCTGGCCGGGCCCCGCGGCGCCGGAAAATACACGCTCGCCCTCATGCTGGCCCAGGCCGTCAACTGCCTCAACCCCACCGAAACCGATGGCCTTCCCGACTTTTGCGGCGTTTGCCGCAACTGCACGCGCATCGCTGCGGCCGCTGACCTCGACGCGCTCGTGGCCGAGGCCGTTGCCGCCCGCGAGGACATGCGCGACACCGACAAGCGCGAGACGCGCATCTTCGTGCAGACCCATCCCGACGTACTTGTGGTTCCGCCCGATCCGCCGCAGCTCATGATCAAACTCGGCCAGGTGCGCCAGGCCATTCACATGGCTTATTACCGGCAGCCGGCTGAAGCCAAACGCGCCTTCACCATCTTCACCTCGTCGGCCTTCATGAAAGAGGCGGCCAACAGCCTGCTCAAGCTCCTCGAAGAGCCGCCGGAGCACACCACGCTCATCCTGCTCACTGAAAATCCGCAGGAACTACTGCCCACCACCCGCTCGCGTGCCGTCATTCATCGGCTGGGCGCATTGCCCGTTGCTGATCTCGAAGCTCTTCTCGCCCAGCGTCGCCCCGAGCTCAAGCCGCAGCAGCGCGCCTTGGCCGCGCGACTGGCCCAGGGCGCAGTGGGCCGCGCGCTGGCCCTCGATCTCGATGTGTACCTCGCCAGCCGCCAGGATGCGCTCGTCATTTTGCGCACCGCGCTGCGGGAGCCTGATTACTCCGAGCTCTTCCACGCCACGGAATCCTACCGCGCCGGCGCCGACGGACAGCAGAAGACCGTCAATTTGCTCCGTGCGCTCGGCAGCCTCGTCGAGGATCTGCTGCTCTTTGTGGCCGGCACGCCCGCGCTCATCCGCAATATCGATCTAGCCGCCGAACTGGGCCGCCTTGCCGAAGGCCTCACCGTGGAATGGATTGATGGCGCCGCCCGCGCCTTGGTGCAGGTGGAACAGGGCATGCGCCGCAACCTCCTGCGCTCCCTCTCGCTCGACTCCATGGCCGTAAGTCTAGGGAATAGCCAATAGGAAGTAGGGAGTAGAAAGACAGCGCCCTACTGGCCGCTCGCTATCAGCTTTTCCCTATTGGCTATTCCCTACTCCCTATTCCCTGCCTTTCCCCCTTGACGCGCCTCCGCAATCCCCGCAGAATAAAGGTGCAACCCCCTCTCGGACCCGGGCATCTTTTCAGGGAAGAGTACTCCCACGAAGAGTAGTAAGGCAGGACGCGATCTCCGCCCGCGCGGGATATTCGTCTGCTTCTCTCAGGTGGGCAAAAGATGCTTCTGCGCAGCTGCGGTTTTTTTCAGCTGGAGCCGCATGAAGGGGTGGTCCGCACCAGTTCTTCCGGGATGTCCGGGAGCGCACAGAGTCTGGCTTGGCCGTTTCAGCTTTTTTCAAGGGAGGTTCGTTTCCCATGAGTATCCACCCGGTTTTGCCGCCATCCCGAGGCTTCGAGGCCGGCCGCCTTCCCACGCGCACCCGCAAGAACTCCGTCCCATTTCCCTTCCGTTTCTCCGCGAATACGCCCGAGATCGACGCCGCCCACCGCCAGGCCGAGCTCTTCTATCTGCAGAAACAGATCCAGTCGCAGACGCCCATGGTGATCGTGCTCGAAGACGGCGAGCGCATCGACGGCTGCATCGACTGGTACGACCGCAGTTCCATCAAGGTCCGCGGCCGCTCCAAAACCCTCGTCTACAAATCCGCCATCAAGTACATGTACAAGCTTGGCGACAACGGATAGCCGTGGTTCGTGGACTGTGGTTAGTGGTTGGTGGTCAGTGGTCAGTAATCAGTTGTCAGCTCCCACTTGCTCGCATCACAATGAAATTGTCATCCTGAGCGAGTCCCGGCGCGCCGGGACGAGTCGAAGGACCTGCGGTTGCTTTTGCATTTGCTTTTCTCGCCTTTCACTCAGCACGATGAGGGTGCCCCCGGTCCCTAGCCTTCGGGGACCGGGGATAGCTCCGCGCCAAAATGAGTCGAAGGACCCGCGGTTTTCTTTCCATTGCCTTCAGATCCACAACACAAGTTGCCGCTCCGCGTACGTGCCGCCAACTCACCTCGACGAGCTAGAGGCTGCTCTCCGTCCCGGCTTTTTGCAACCGATCCCGAATCGCCGCGCCAATCCCCACCGCCGCCGGCAACGGGCAAAGAATCACCGTGCACCCTTGCTGATCAAGCGTTCGCAGGCCTGCATAGAGATCGCGCGCCATCTCGTCAGGTCTCGACCACGCGCCCCACGCAACAAGGCGGCATTCCGCAAGCCCTCCCGGAACATCCACCCCCTCCGGTAGCATCACGCCAACCCTCTCTCCGTGAAATCCACGCGCAATCTCCGCAAACCGCGTTCCCAGCTCTTCCAGCGGCGCTTCCACCAGCACCAGCCGCGCCCGCGGTGCATAGTGGCGCATACCCACGCCCGGCGAGGGCAGCGCTTCCGCGGGCGTCTCATGCAACGTTCCGGCACCCCGATACATCTCCACCGGCCCGGCCACTTCGCGAATCTGCTCTGCCGTCACCGCACCCGGCCGGTAGATCACCATCGGCGTTGCCGAGGGATCGAGAACCGTGGACTCCACGCCGCGTGGCGACGGCCCCGCATCGAGAATCGCGTCAATGCGCCCATCGAGATCGTCCAGCACGTGCTGGGCTGTCGTGGGGCTGATGTGTCCGAAGCGGTTGGCGCTGGGCGCAGCCACGGGAACGCCGGCGCGGCGGATCAACCCGAGCGCCACCGGATGCGCCGGCATGCGTACCCCCACCAGCGGCCGGCCCGCGGTCACCACGTCCGGCACCGCCGGCGCGCGCCGCAGCAAAAGCGTGAGCGGCCCCGGCCAGAAATGCTCCATCAGCCGCCGCGCCGCCGTGGGCACCTCCTCGACCAGCCCTTCGAGCATCGCCTCTGAAGCGATGTGCACAATGATTGGGTCCCACGCCGGCCGCGACTTGGCGGCAAAGATGCGCTCTACGGCCGCGCGGTCGAGCGCGTTCGCTCCCAACCCATAGACCGTCTCCGTCGGCAGCGCCACCAATCCTCCTCCGCGCAAAATCGCAGCCGCTCGCTCCAGCATTTCCTGAGCGCCGGCAGTTTCCACGTTCGCCGGGTCCACAACTAATCGCAGGGTCTTCACTTTCATATTGTCGCCGGTTCGACACTGCAGCCGCCAGGCGAGCCGGAAAATGCCGCCGTGCACCCGTGTAAGAAGCGCACCCGCTAGAGACTGGGCGACCAGAAACGGTTATACGATCACCTCGATTCCCGGCGACAGTTGGAGTTAAGGATTTCGGAGGGAGCAGGGGCCTTCAGGCCCCTGAAAACAGGTCAAAAGGAAACGGCCTTTAGGCCCGGGCCTCTATCGTCCGGCCAAATACAACTGTAGTATTAGGCGCGTTGGGCAATTGCTGAATCCTGCCAGCCGCCCGGCCTGTTCGCCGCCGCTGCCGTATACTCGCTTCTTACCATGCCCATCGAAACCGAGATCAAATTCAGCGTCGTCGATCTTGCCGCCCTCGCTCAGCAGTTGCCATCCGCGGGATTCCGCCTCGAAACTCCGCGCAGCTTCGAGAGCAACGTCCTCTACGACACGCCGGACCGGCAGATGCGCGCTCGCACCGAGATTCTCCGTATCCGCAGCTATGCAGGGCGCTGGACGCTGACCCTCAAGCGCTTGCCGGAATCCGGCTTGGGAGAGGATCGCCACAAACACCGTGTCGAAACCGAGACCGGAATCGCCGACGGCCACGCGCTCGCCGAGGTCTTTCTCTCGCTCGGCCTGGTCGCCGCCTTCCGCTATGAGAAATGGCGTACCGAATGGACCGACGGTGAAGGCCACTGCGTCATCGACGAGACGCCCATCGGCAATTACGCAGAGCTGGAGGGCACTTCGGCCTGGATCGATCGCTCCGCTGCCCGCCTCGGCGTCGATCCCTGCCAGTACGTGACCCTCAGCTACGGGCGCCTCTTCGAGGCCTGGCGCGAGCAGCATTCGAGCTCCGCCAATGACCTCACCTTCGCCGCCATCCCCCGGCCCCTACGTCCCTAGCCGCTGGTCCCTGCATTCTTGTTTCCTCGGTCCCTTGTTCCCTTGGTCCCTGCTTTTCAGGATTCCAATGGAATATCATGATCTTTCGGGGTACTTTCAAAGACTATGCCCAACGCACGCAATGATTCAGATGCCTCGGACGGCAAGTCCCTGACCGTAGCGATCCTCGACTCCGATGTGCAGCGCCGCAAAGCTGCCGCCGAGGCTCTCGCGGGGAACAAGAACCTTCAGGTCACTGAAATTTCCTCCTTCCCCAACTCGGTGGAAGAGCTGGCGCAGTTGCTGCCGCAAACCTACAACGTAGTTCTGTTCAATGTCGATTGCGACCGCAATCTGGCCTTCGAGTTGGCAGAAAACCTAAGCGCCAATTCGCGCTCCTACGTGATGGCCTACGCGTCCAAAACCGACATGAAGATGGCCGTCCACGTCATGCGCGCCGGTGCCCGCGAGTTCTTCACCACGCCCGTCGATCCCGCTGAGATTGCCGCCGCCATGGAGCGCGCGGCGGAGCATTATGCCGCGACCGCTCCACAGCCCAAGTCCGACAGCCGGTTGTTCGTCTTTCTGGGCACCAAGGGCGGCTGCGGCGTTACCACCCTGGCAGCCAACTTTGCCCTCGCGCTGGCCCAGGAATCCGAAGGCAGCACCCTCCTGATCGACTTCGGCCTGCCTCTGGGCGACGCGGCCATCAACCTCGGCATCAAAGCCGAATATTCCGTGACCGACGCGCTCCGGCTTACCGACCGCCTCGACTCCGGGCTGCTCGCCAAGCTCGTGGTCAAGCACAGCACCGGATTGGCGGTCCTGGCATCTCCTTCTGAGTTCACCGATGACAAGATGCCTATCGATTCCATCGACAAGCTGGTCACTGTGGCGCGCGGAGCCTACGACTTCGTGGTGGCCGACATAGGCTCGCGCATCGACCTGCTCAACACCTCGCTCTTTGACAAGTCGGCCATCGTCTACCTGATCACCCAGGTGGGCATCTCGGAGATGCTGAACGCCAACCGCATGGTCTCGAAATTCTTCTTCACGCGCGACCACACCCTGCAGATCGTGCTCAACCGCTACAAGCCCAGCGATCTGCTCTTCGACGAGAGGAAAATTACCGATGCGCTCACTCGTCCCGCGCAGTGGAAGATCCCCGACGATTACGCCGCCGCGCGCCGCACCCGCGAAACCTCGTCGCCCATGGTGCTGGTCGACTCCGCCATCGCCCGCGCCATTCGCGAGATGGCAAAGAGC
Source organism: Occallatibacter sp. (assembly GCA_050012895.1). GTDB lineage: Bacteria > Acidobacteriota > Terriglobia > Terriglobales > Acidobacteriaceae > Telmatobacter. The sequence goes on along the minus strand of JBEKGH010000128.1, from coordinate 7,661 downwards.
GCCGCCGGCTTGCTCGGCGAAAAGAACGCAAAACGCGGCTTCTTCAGCTTCCTGCGATAGAGCAGGGAACAAGGGACCGAGAGAACAAGGGACCGAGGGAACAAGGGACCGGGGGAACAAGGGACCAAGGGACCAAGGGAACAAGGGAACAAGAAGGCGCGTCAGAATTTCGCATTGAAATAAAGTTGTCGTCACAACGAAATTGAAGGATCTGCGGTTGCTTTTGCATTTGCATTTGCTTTTCGCGCCTTTCACTCAGCACGATGAGGGTGCCCCCGGTCCCTCGCCTTTGGGGACCGGGGATAGCTCCGCGCCAAAATGAGTCGAGGGATCTGCAGTTGCTTTTCGGGTCCGGCTGCCGACTCACCACAAATGAGGGTGCCCCTGGTCCGGATTTTCGGACCAGGGAACTGAAAGCGTTCGCGACTTTTCGCTGACTCGCTACCCGGCTGCTCCATGGCACTTCTTGTACTTCTTGCCGCTGCCGCAGGGGCACGGATCGTTGCGTCCCACCTTTTCGCCGGTGCGCCGCTGCGTGGCCTCGCTTGAGTCGCCGCCGCCCTGCCGGCTCGCTGCGGCCAGCTCCCGCTCCTTCTTGCGCGCGAATTCCTTCTCGATCTGATCGATGGTCGTTGAAGGCGGCCGCGCGGGAATCGCAATCTCGCGCGGGGCGCCATCACCCGCTGCGACGGGCCGCGCCGCACTCGCCACCGGCGGAGCGTTCGGCACCGGACCCCGCGGCCGCACCGTCTCCGTCACCGGCTGCCCATCGGGTCCCAGAATCTGCATCCGGAAGAGGAACCGCACCGTGTCTTCCTGAAATTTCAGCATCATGGCTTCGAACAACTCAAAGGACTCGCGCTTGTACTCCACCAGCGGATCCTTCTGCGCATAACCGCGCAGATTGATGCCCTCCTTCAGGTGGTCCATCGACAGCAGGTGATCCTTCCACAGCCCGTCGATCACGCTCAGCATCACCATGCGCTCGTGGTAACGCATCGTGCCCACGCCAAGCATCTTCTCCTTCGCCTCGTAGTTCTCCGTCAGCTTGGCAAAAATCTCCTCGCCCAGCTCGTGCCGGCTCAGCTCCTCGGCCTTGATGCCCGACGCCGCCTTGAATCCGACCAGATCGAATCCGAAATGATCGACCAACTTCTCGCCCAGTCCCTTATAGTCCCACTGATCTGCCCGCGTCCGCTCGTTGCAATACTCGTCGAGCAGGCTCGACAAAATCCCGCCCACGTAATCTTCCAGAATCATCTCGCGCTGTTCGACGCCTTCTAGGAGTTGACGGCGCAGGCCGTACACCGCCTCGCGCTGCTTGTTCATCACGTCGTCGTATTCGAGCAGGTGTTTGCGCGCTTCGAAGTTCTGCGCCTCCACGGCCTTCTGCGCGCCCTCGATGCGCTTCGAGATCATGCGCGACTCGATGGGCACGCCCTCTTCCATGCCCAGCCGCTCCAGCAGCGTGCTCACCCACTGCTTGGCGAAAATGCGCATCAGGTCGTCTTCGAGCGAAAGAAAGAAGCGCGATTCTCCGGGATCGCCCTGCCGGCCCGCGCGCCCGCGCAACTGGTTGTCGATGCGCCGCGACTCGTGCCGTTCCGTGCCCAGGATGAACAGCCCGCCGGCCTCGATCACTGCCTCGTGGTCCTTTTGCGCGGCCTCCGCGTGCACCACATTCGTCTCCGCCCATTCCCCGTTGGAGATTTCGAACTCCTGCCCCTGGTAATAGAAACGCTGGAACCCCGGCGGCGCCATGGGATTGATCGCGCCCTCGGCCACGCTGATGGCGCGCGCCTTCTTCTTGTCCACCAATTCCTTGCGCGTCATGAAGTCCGGGTTGCCGCCCAGCAGAATATCGGTGCCGCGGCCGGCCATATTTGTCGAGATGGTCACCATCCCCAGCCGTCCCGCCTGCGCCACAATCTCCGCCTCGCGCTCGTGGAACTTCGCGTTCAGCACCACGTGCCTCACGCCTTTCTTCTGCAAAATCGTCGACAGCCGCTCACTCTTCTCAATCGACGTCGTGCCCACCAGCGCCGGCTGCCCCTTTTCGTGAAGCTCCGCAATGTTGTCCGCCACCGCCTTGTACTTTTCCTTCTCGGTGCGGAACACCACGTCGGAATTCTCGAGCCTCCGCAGCGGCTTGTTGGTCGGGATGACGACGATCTCCAGCTTGTAGATCTTTTCGAACTCGGCCGCTTCGGTTTCCGCCGTGCCCGTCATGCCGCTCAGCTTCCGATACAGGCGAAAGTAATTCTGGAAGGTGATGGTCGCGAGCGTCTGGTCTTCCTTGCGGATGGTCACGCCTTCCTTGGCCTCGATCGACTGGTGCAGCCCATCGCTCCAGCGGCGTCCCGGCATCAGGCGGCCGGTGAAGGTGTCCACAATAATCACCTCGCCGTCCTTCACCACGTAATCCACATCGCGCCTGTAAAGCGCGTGCGCCTTGATGGCCGTCTCCACGTAGTGCTTCAGTTCCCAGTTCTCCGCGTCGGCAATGTTGCCGATGCCCAGCTCCTTTTCGATCGTCATCCATCCGTCGTCCGTCACGCCGATCGAGCGCTGTTTCTCGTCCACAATGTAGTCGCCCGTCAGGTGCTTCTCATTCTCGCCCAGCCGGAGGCCCAACTCGGCTTGGCGCTTGGTATCGGTCCACTCAATCTCTTCGCCCAGCTTGAGCGCGGGAATGATGCGCCGCGCGCGCGCGTATTTGTCCGTCGTCTGGTCCGTCGGGCCGCTGATGATGAGCGGCGTCCGCGCCTCGTCGATCAGGATCGAGTCCACCTCGTCCACGATCGCGTGGTAGTGCCCACGCTGCACGCAATCCTTGATCTCGAACTTCATGTTGTCGCGCAGATAGTCGAATCCGAATTCGTTATTGGTTCCGTAGGTGATGTCGGCGGCGTATGCCGCGCGGCGCTCGTTGTCGTCAAGATCGTGCACGATCACGCCCACCGTCAGCCCCAGGAACTCGTAAATCTTGCCCATCCACTCGGCGTCGCGCTTGGCCAGGTAGTCGTTCACCGTCACCACGTGCACGCCGTGCCCGGCCAGCGCATTCAGATAGCACGCGAGCGTGGCCACCAGCGTTTTACCTTCGCCCGTTTTCATTTCGGAAATTTTGCCCTGGTGCAGCACCATGCCGCCGATCAACTGCACGTCGAAGTGCCGCATCTGCACCGCGCGCCAGCCCGCCTCGCGCACCAACGCGAAGGCTTCCGGCAGAATCTCATCGAGCGCGTCCTTTTCCACCTGCTTGATATCGTCGGCGTCCTTGATGCCTTCGAGCTTCGCCGCAATCCGCGCCTTGAACTCGGCGGTCTTGCCCTTCAGTTCTTCATCCGAGAGCTTTTTGATCTCCGGCTCCATCGCGCTGATTGTAATCACGATAGGCATGAGCCGCTTGAGCAGCCGCTCATTCGCCGTGCCAAAAATTTTGGTAAGAATCTTATCGAAAAACACAGTATTCTCCGCTTCTTAGTGTAAATGGCGAGGGTGAAGCGCCGCGCTCTCGCGTCCGCACGCACGGACGATAGAAGAACCGACTTGGTCGAGGCAACTTTTGAGGAACGCCGGCCGCTCGGGATTTGCGAGCGCCAGACTCTCGCGCCGCGTCATTAGGAAAGCTATCAATTCGCAGAACCGCCGTTGCGGAAAGCGAACTCTCTTTCCCGCGCGGCGTATGATTGTGACAAATTATCGCGCGATGTTTAAGGGGAGTTTCCAGTGAGCCTGTTAAGAGTTGGCTGTATCTGCCTCGCGCTCATCCTTGGTTGGCAGGGCTTCCCGGCCCGAACCCAGGATTCGAATGAAATGGGTCTGCCGCCGGATGAGTATAGCGCCTACCAATACGCGAGCAAGCAGCCCGAACCGGCAGTCCGCGCAGCCGATCTTGAGGATTTTCTTGGCAGGTACCCACGGACCACAATCAAGAAGATCGCACTCAATTTGCTGGTAGATGCTTACCGGCAAGTGAATGATCCCGAGTCGAACGATCCAGCCAAAGAGCTGGACGCGGCGACGCGGCTGCTCGAAGTGGACCCAGACAACTTGAAGGCCATCTTCCTTTTGGTCTACCTGGGTAAAATCGACTGCAAGCGCGCCGTAGATCCCCGGACCGGAGAACTGAAAGATGCGCAACCATGCGAAAACGCAGCGCTGCTGGCCCAAAAGGGATTAGCGGTCGCCAAGCCATCGGACACCCCGGAAGCGGCATGGAGTCAGACGATCGATGCGGCGTATCCCGCCTTCCACTCGGCGATTGCCCTGAATTACGTGCTTGCCAAAATGGATTATGCGAGCGCCATCCAGGAGTACACCGCCGAATTGACGTTCTATTCGCCCAACGACTGTAACAATCCGGGCCCGTGCCTTGAGGACACCCTGCAACTGGCGCAGGCCTATACCAAGCCAGGCCGAGCCAGGGACGAGGTGAAATCAATTTGGTTCTACGCCCGTGCATGGAACTTTGCGCCTCAGGAATTCAAAGCGCAGATCGAACAGCAGCTCGATTACTACTACACGCAACGTCGCGGTACGCTGGAAGGCGAAGTTAATATCAGGGCGCAGATCGAGGATATCAAGAGACAGGCTGCGGGGTCGGTGTCTCCGCCGGCCGGCTTTGCGATTGAGAAGGCCACAAGTCAGCCGGGCGTCACATATTCGGGCAAGGTCGCGCAGCCGGGAAGTGCCACGTATTGGAGCAGTACCGCGCATTCGGGCAGTAGCACCTGTTGCTCCGCAGAATATAGAACATGCCCTAGCTGCACTGGTTCTCTGGCCATAGCTCGGCCTGACGTAATTCCGACACCCCGCACTCCCGAGACGCGCTATGTGCCGGGAGCTTATACCTCTGCCATTGCTGCCAGTGCTCGAAGTGAAACCAGTTTGGTCGTTGCCGGCAACAACGCGGCGCTTCCTGCGAATGTGCATCCGGTGTACACCATTCCCGAGGGAAGCGCTACGCGGAAGGTCCACGAGAATGGAGCCGTCGTCCCAATCCGTTTTGGGCGGCTCGATCAACAAGGTGCGGCCGCAGTCATTCAGCAAGTGAACAAGGCGCGATCCTCGATGAAGGGGATTAATAGGATTCCCTTGCCCGCCGGTAATGTCATCGCTCAAACGAACGGTAGCCTGACGATCACTCCCACCCCTGGGCGTTTTATTCAAGTGCGTGCGGACGGCACAGTTTCCTCGGTGCGGTCTTTGCCTGTCCAGACCAATTCCTCTCTCATCGAAGGGAAACAGCAAGCCATCTTGTTCGACCGCAGAGGAAAGATCGCCGAGGTTCACAACCCCTCGCTCGACATCTATCACGGGCCGCACGGAATCCGCACCTTCGTCGCGCGACGGCCAGACGGGAAAATTCTCGTCGGCACGGGGCCGCACTCGGGGTATCTCGAAGACACATTCTCAACAGGAGGCGTCTCATATCTTCGCCGGTCGTATCTAGCGGGCCATTCACGGTCCGTCCGAATCTATCGCGCCTACGACGACCGCGGCCAACGTTCCTATCGCTACATCCCCGCACGGCGCTACTCAACCGAGTTCTACACATGGACTCGAATGCCCTGGTTTCCGCCGGTAATCTACAAATGGTTTCCGAACCCGCCAAGGTGGCTCAACGCTTACGACCATTACTACACGACGCAGTTGGCCAATCTCAACGTCCGCGACTGGATCACCGACTATATCTTTATCGGCATCTTCGACGATGCCAGCGAAATGGACGGCGAAGATTCAGGCTCCGGCGCGAACGCGCCGAGTTCTCAAGATTCTGGCGACGGCGATCCCGTATACGCCGACGCAGATTCGCCAGTAACACCCGAACTCAGGCAAGCGATCGCCGACGAGGTGCAGGAGCAACTAAATGAAGAGGCCGCGGAAACCGATGCGTCGGACCAGGGGCCGCAGGAACCGAACCCCGCGGAGGAATGGACGCCAAGCCGCTATTTCGTAGCTGAGAACCCGATTCAGGCTGCCACCGAAGACGGACATACCTGCCTTCTCGACGCCGGAAACGTTTTGCGGTTTGAGAGTGCGCCGTCGTGGCCGCCGCACGCCAAACTTACTGTCGTTGCCAGCCGCCGCTCGGATTGCCCTGTCGACGCCAAAGTGAATCTTCCGCTCGACCAACTTGAGGAGATGGAGAATAGTATTCGGGCGCGTCTGGCCGACGGGCTGCAAACACTGTATACGCAACAGAATCAGAACGGTCTGCCCGCAATGCCCGATTCCGTCACGCCGGTTCCTCAAGCGCTGTATGCCGCATCCGCCGACGACAACAATCTGCAGACACTGCTTACGGAACAACAGAAAGCGGCTGCGCAGGCGGAAACGGACGCGAGAAACTTTGCGGAAGCGGAGTTGGCCTCAGGAGGTCAGCAATAACCGAGGCCGATACCACGCACTTGAATTCCCCGTGCTGCAAAATGCCCCCGGCTGATTGGCCGGGGGCATTTGGTTTCGTGCGAGACGATCTCAGTTGCTGAACAACAGCACGCCCGCCGCCTTTTCTTCGCTCGCATTCTCGTCCGCGCTCACCGGGCGATAGAAGAGCTGGTTGGCGTCGAGATACACCTCGAGGAATGCCGGCCGCTCCTGAATCACGCCGCCGCGGCGATAGCGCTTTTCTTCGGTCGCCCGCCGCGGCGCCCATTCTTCTTTGCGGCGGCGCGCTTGGCCGCGCTTCTTGACTTGCCGCCGAGAGCACCAAGGCGCGCAGCCATCCAGTTCCGCGAGCCGAGGAACCCCATCAGCAACGCAGGCAGGTGAAGATCCACGTCTATCTTTGGAAAGTGAACGCCGTAACCCGACGGCGATATCTCGATTCGTTCCAATTGCGCAGAGGTAGCCTTTTCGAGTCCCTGCGCATCGCGCGGCGAAAAGGAAACTTCGAGCCCCGCCGAGAAACGAATAATGATGCGCCTCAGCCTGCGATCGTAGCGCGCGCGAACAGCGCGGGGCGGCGAGAGCTGACAGGAACCGAGCTTGGCCTTGCTTGGCATTTAGAAAGACGATACCATAAACCGAAGCGCTTGGGTTCTATGCGTGGTGCGGTGAAACCTGAAAGACGCCAAACTCGGTCTTGTTTGGCATGAAGTTTCTCCGCGTCCGGCTGTTCTTCCGTGCCCGACATTAAGAAATTATATCCCTAGGCCGAAGCGCTTGGGTTTTTCATCGATGCGCCCAACAAAAAGCCCCCGGCTTCTCAGCCGAGGGCTCTTCATTTCAAATCAGATCAGCGCTCAGTTGCTGAACAACAACACGCCCGCCGCTTTTTCTTCCGTCGCATTCTCGTCCGCGCTCACCGGCCGATAGAAGAGCTGGTTCGCATCGAGGTAAACTTCGAGGAACGCCGGCCGCTCCTGGATCTGCCCCGCGATCAGCGCCTCAGAAAGCGGATCCTCCACGTACCGCTGCAACGCGCGGCGCAACGGGCGCGCACCGTAGCTGCGATCGGTCAGCGTCTTATCCAGAATCCACTTCTTGGCATCGTCGGTCACTGAGATCGTGATCGACTTCTGCGCCAGATTGAGGTTCAAGCTCTGCACCAGCAACTCGACAATCTGGATCAGGTCGGAGTCCGTGAGCGACTGGAAGAGAATGGTTTCGTCGAGGCGGTTGAGGAATTCAGGATTGAATGCCTTCTTCAC
>JBEKGH010000127.1:0-8182 GCA_050012895.1 Occallatibacter sp. | reverse complement strand
CATGACGCCGAGACTGGAGAACCTATTTTGCGGGGCGATGTGGTCCTGTCGTGGAATCTTTTGAGCTTCGACACCGCGGCAGGAGAAATGCAAGGAGTTGCTTCTCTCAACGATCGTTGCAAAGACGCAGTTTGCCATTACGAACTGTCGTGGCCTCCAGGTGAGCGTCCCACTCGACCACAGTGGACAGACTCAGCGGTTCAAACATTGAAGGCGCTCGGCTATGAACATCATCAATATATGGTCGTCGCGCACGACGACAAAAGGCATTTTCATATTCACGTCATGGTGAACAAAGTCCATCCTCAAACGCTCAGAGCCCCCACGCGATATAACAATTGGCTTGCTCTCGATGCCGCAGCACGTCGCCTCGAAGCGAAATATGGTTGGGCACATACACCGGGAATGACTCGATGGGACGAGGAATCAAAAGAGGCTGTACCTCTGTCGCGATCCGAACGCAATGCGCTTCGCTGCGCCCGGCAACAACCATCCGGTGCCGCTGCACAATTTGAGCATTATCAGGATCAGGAATCGTTCCAATCCTACGTGCGGCGGGAAGTGGCTCCGAGCGTACGTTCTCTCCTTACAAGGCGGAACATCGAATGGGATGACCTTCATCGTCTTCTCTCGAAGGTTCGTCTCAGGCTTGAGAAAGGCGAATTGGGCGGATATACAACCGTTGCCATCGACTCCAACATCCGGGTGAAAGCATCCGACGTATTCCGGCACAACTTTGCGGGAAAGATCAACCGTCAGAACACTGAGGCGGCTCTTGGGACCTGGACACCCGCCTCAACATCCGGATATGACGCTGATCAACATAGCGTTCAACCTGATGCTCGTAATAGCTCATTGAGGGAAGAACGCAAGGCGCAACGACACGCCGAACGTAGTGCCCTGATAGCGGATTATAACCAGTATCGTAGTCGGCGGCGGGAAGTGTGCAAAGCCCTCACAACAGACGGCAGGGAAGGCAGACAATGTCATCTTGATGTCTTGCGGCAACAAAAGAGGGAGATTCGCGCATCCGCTCTGCCGTGGCCGGACAAGAAGGTTCTGCTCTCCCGGGTAACGGCCCAATCCGTGCTCGAAGTGCGCGCCCTGAAGCTGGCCATTCAACAGAGGCGGCAAGAGGCATCTCCGAAGGATCTCCGCTCATGGGTCGCGGACAGAGCCGACGAAGGAGACACGCGAGCGGCCGCACAACTCCGCGGATGGCGTTATACCGACCAACGCAATCAGCGGCGGCTCAACGCGAGGCTGGAATCAAACGCGCTGCATATCGGAGCGCCGCCCGAGGACCATCAAAAATCCGACCGGGCAGACTTCGTGCAGCAAAGGCTATCGGCTCAACAAAAGGAACAGAATCTTGCCAAACAGATCGCCACGACACGAATCTGGACGATCAATCGGAAGACCGGCGATGTGTCGTACATGCTAAACGGCAAGGTCTCTGTTATTGACCGCGGGCGCCTTGTGACGGTACTCAACCAGGATGAAGCGGCCATTGTCTTCGGGTTGGAGATGGCCGTTCAGAAATACGGATCGCGGATCGCATGTACTGGAAGCGAAGAGTGGAAGCGGATGGTTACCATGTGTGCGATCAAGCACGGCATCTTCGCCCAGTTCACGGACCCGGAGATGCAAGGCGCCTTCCACCAGGAACAACTCCTGGCGAATCCTCTCCAACTTCGAGCTGTGCGACTTCATTCCATCGAAACGAGGCTCAGAACTGAGGAAACCGAGGATTTGATCTTCACCGACGAAACGGATGCGCGCCTGCTTCTGTTAAGTCTCCAGCCTGCCGCCCAGTCCCGACAACTTCTCGAAATCCTGAAAGCATCGCAACAACCAGAACCGAAGGCGAATGTCGGCGGCAGCCTTACAATCGCTCTTGTCAGTTCTTCCACGGGCCAACAGGCTTTCAAAGTGTCGATTCACGATGGGAAGCGGCAAGAAATCATCGATCTGCTCGTCCAAGCCCGCCAGACTGCACATCGGCTGATGGCCGGCAATCTCAGAACGCACAGCAATGAAAGGGAGGGAAGGTAGGCGATGACCGAACAACACCCTTATCATCCGCCACGGAAGAGCAAACCATTCGCTGCTGCAGGTCTGCAGCAGACTCTTCACAATCATCCCGTGGGCGCTCGCCTGCTGCTTGGCGCTGATCTGAAAGGCTAGGCCACCGCAACCTGTGTTGGATTCTTCAGCTTATGAATGAAAGCAAAATAGGCCACCATCACGCGAAATGCCTTGGAGCGGTTCACTCCGCAGAGAACCTCCCCGCCCACTCTCTCCAGTTCATCGGCTATCTGGTAGGTCAGAGGGAAAACAAAAGCGGTATCAATACTCTGAAATGGAATGTTCAACCACTGGTTGTTGTAGAACGCAAGAAGCTGCGCCTGCGCGGCCTTGGTTTTGAAACTCATGATGATGTGCTCTGCAAGGGCGTTCTTTCTCCGGATTTTAAGTACGGCAAAGAGTTGATTGAAATGCCTCACGGTGAATCTGGAATCGACGGTTAGCCGGAGTTGAGTGCGCTTCTCTGCGGGAGAAACGACTCTGCGCTTCGGTCGTGTCGCGGTCTTCTTTGTAGCGAGCATGTAGTCCCCTCGTCATGAAATATCTTACAGCATTTGTATTCTACGTCCAAAGACCGTGCGCTAAGTGATTATGACCAAACGGGTTCCCGAGGAGGGCGCGCCGGGGACAGTAGTGGGTTTATTGCATGAGGAGGCGAGGGATTCAAGCCGAATGAATCTCAACAAATCGAACCGTGAGGGGATCGAGAAAAGAGAACCGGTCAGCTTCGGCAGCGCGGCCGACCCAGAAGCAATCCTGACAACGTCCCGGGGCCATTCTTGTTCCCTACTAACCGTTTGAATGCACCTCCTTTATCGTTCACTAATTGGGTCGGCAGGCTGCAACCGGCTTCTGGTTCACTTGTCCGAGATGCCGACTTTACAGACAAGTGGATCATCGACTTCCTCAGTGACAAGGCACCGCCAGGGCCAAAACCATGCGCGGCTGTTGCTCAACTTGTCATTGGCGAGTGGACGATAATTCGCTCGGAACCCGAGAATCTCCGTTCTTGAGGCTCAATTCGCGCCTAGGCGATTCGGCGTGAAGACAGAATTCCTCCCGGCTACATCGGCGTTTTATCGGGACCGATTCGCAAGCAGCAGGCGCTTCACCAAACCGTTGAAATTGATTGAAAATGAGCGCTCTTGATTGAATCATTTGTTGTGCCAGCCCCGATCCTTGGTGAGCTTTGTCGCTTCTGGGTGCTTTGATAGTTACAAAATTGACTACACTGGAATTCGCGGGACAACGGATGATGCTCGAGGAGAACCATATGAAGCGAATTTGTGTTGCAATTCTGGTTTGCGGAGCGCTTTTCTCACGGAATGCCAACGCTGAAACCCCACCGCTCGACGGCGTCATCGATATCCATGTTCATGTGGCCCCCGATTCGATTCCAAGAAGCATTGATGCCATCGATCTGGCCAGGCTCGCACAGAGCCGGGGGACGCGCGCAATCGTCATCAAGAATCATTTCGAACCTACAGCGTCGACCGCTTATCTCGTGCACAAGGTTGTTCCGGGGATACAGGTTTTTGGAGGGATCGTCCTGAATCTCAGCGTGGGCGGCATGAATCCCGTTGCAGTGGAGAAAATGGCCCTTACTACGGGGCACCTTGGAAAACTGGTATGGATGGGGACAAGTGACACTTATGCTCAGGTGAAGGCATCGAAGATTCAGCGTCCCCATGTAGCCGTGTCGCGTGATGGCGCACTGCTACCGGAAACGAAGGCCGTCATTGCATTGATCGCAAAATACGATCTGGTAATGGCAACCGGCCATAACTCTGCCGAAGAAGATCTGATGCTCATCCGCGAGGCACGCAACCAAGGGGTCAAGCAAATCGTAGTTACACACGGAATGTTATCGCCCACGAGCATGACGATCGCCCAGATGCAGGAAGCCGCCAGAATGGGTGCATATGTGGAATTTGTCTATAACGGCTTGATCGGCCCAGGCGAACAATTCAACTTTTCGGACTATGCCAAGGCCATTCGTGCAGTGGGACCGGAGCATTGTATTCTGTCTTCCGACATGGGGCAGGTCGGTAATCCGGTTCATCCTGACGGATTGCAATTGTTCTTTGAAGGATTGCGGCAGCAGGGATTCTCTCGACAGGAGATCGATCAAATGTCAAAAGTAAGTCCCGCGCGCCTTCTCAGCCTGGAGTAGGCTAAATCAACAAGATCGGAGATCTGCCTTATGCTCGAGAGCAGCCCGTGGGTCATGGCGTGCGAGGCGGCTCAGCAGATAGTCGATCTCTGCTTTTGCCGACGCGCTCAGTGCGGAGCACGGAACCCGCTGTGAGTCATAGACAATCGCTCCGCGCTTCTGCAACACATACTTGCGGACGGCCAGGCCGACATTCTGTTGCTGCTCGTAACGAATAAGCGGAAGATGCGCATCGAACAGATTGTGCGCGGCATCGCGCTCCCCTTCCCGGGCGAGCTTCACCACGTCAACCAGCATGTCAGGAAAGGCGTAACCTGTCATGGCGCCGTCCGCACCTCGCCCCAATTCGAAGTCCAGAAACAAGCCGCCATTGCCGGTAAGAATTGATAGCGGGCGGAGCGATCCTTCACGCTGAAAGGCTCGCAACGCGGAGATCTTTTCAAGTCCGGGCCATTCTTCATGCTTGAGCATCACGCAGGATGGGTTATCCATCACAATTTGCCGAATGACTTTCGGAGTCATCACGACGGTCAGCACCAGCGGATAATCCTGAATCACGAACGGGATATCCGTACCGATTGCCGCCACAGCCTGCGCGTAATAGTTGACGATCTGATCGTCGGTGCGCAGGGCAGGGGGCGGCGCGATCATGACGCCCGCGGCGCCGGCATCCATCGCTCCTCGGGCCAATGACCTCATGGCAGCAAAACCTGGCGCAGACACACCGACAATTACCGGCACACTCGCGCGGCGGACAACTTGAATGCAGATCGCCAATGCCTCAGCCGGGTCAAGTTTCGCGGCTTCGCCCATCATGCCAAGAATGGTGAGGCCGGAAACGCCGCAAGACAGATAGAAATCCGTCATGCGATCGACAGATGGGTTATCGACCGCACCATCTGGCGTGAATGGCGTAACGGCGATAGCATAAACGCCCTTCGCATTTGCTTCGAGCTTCTTCACGAGTCCCATTCCTCTATCGTTGCGAGTCGATCCCGGTTTCGGAACCGCCTTCGCGCAGGAGAAAGTTAAAATCGCAACCCTCGTCGGCCTGCAGAACACAATCCTCGAAAAGCCTCGCGTAACCGCGGGCGGGTCTCTGGCGTCGCGGGGGAAGCTGTTTCCATGCGGCAAGGCGGCTTTGCATTTGGGCGTCGTCAATCAGCAGTTCGATGCGGCGTGCCTCCACGTCAAGTGAGATTCTGTCGCCGGTCTGAACGATCGCGAGCGGGCCGCCTACAGCGGCTTCCGGCGCGATGTGCAATACGATGGTGCCAAAAGCCGTGCCGCTCATGCGCGCGTCGGAGATGCGGACCATATCTTTTACACCCAGGCGGGCGAGCTTTAGCGGGATCGGCAGGTAACCCGCCTCCGGCATGCCCGGTGCGCCTTTCGGCCCGGCATTGCGCAAAACCAGGATGTCATCCGCGTGCACATCCAGATCCGGCGAGTCGATGCGCGCTGTCATATCTTCAACGGAGTCGAATACCACCGCGCGGCCGGTGTGGCGCATAAGCTCCGGGGAAGCTGCCGACTGTTTGATGATGGCACTGTGCGGCGCCAGGTTTCCATGCAGCACCGCGATTGCGCCTTCCCTCTTCACCGGCGATGCCAGACTGCGAATCACATCCTGTCCCGGTACTACTTCGGCCTTCACTATCAGATCGCCGATTGTGCTGCCAGAGACGGTGAGGACTCTCAGGTCAAGTTGGGCAGTGAGTTCGCGCATGAGAGCAGGCAGGCCGCCGGCGTAGTGAAACTCCTCCATGTAATGCGCGCCGGACGGCTTGAGATTGATCAGCACAGGGATCTCGCGTCCCAGCCGATCGAAGGCTTCTAGATCGAGTTTCACGCCCGCGCGCCCTGCCATGGCTGTGAGGTGAATCAGCCCATTCGTCGACCCACCGATCGCCTGCAAAACGATCATCGCATTGCGAACGGATGCCGGGCTGATCAGGTCGCTTGGTTTCGGAGAGCCGGAGACGGCCATTTCTGCGGCGCGTTTGCCGCTGGCTTCTGCAATACGACGGCGGTCGGCGTGGGTTGCCGGAGCAGTTGCGCTCATGGGCAATGAAAGTCCCAACGCCTCTACGATGCAAGCCATAGTGCTTGCCGTTCCCATCACCCCGCAAGTACCCACTGTGGGAACGAGGCGACCGCCAATCAGGTCGATCTCAGTTTCATCCACTTTGCCGGCGCGGTGCTGTGCCCACATCCGCCGGCAGTCGGTACATGCGCCCAAAACTTCACCCCGGTGATGGCCCACGAGCATCGGCCCTGTCGGCAACACGATTGCGGGGAGATCGACGCTGGAGATGGCCATCACCTGCGCCGGCAGAGTCTTGTCGCATCCGCCGATCACAACCACGGCATCCATCGGCTGCGCGCGGACCATCTCCTCCGTATCCATTGCCATCAGGTTGCGCAGGAACATTGACGTGGGGTGCGCGAAACTCTCATGGATAGAAATCGTGGGAAACACCATCGGCAGACCGCTGGCCAGCATCACTCCGCGCTTTACGCTCTCAATCAGGTCGGGAACATTACCGTGGCATGGGTTGTAGTCGCTGTACGTATTCGTTATGCCGATAATCGGACGAGCGAGTGCATCGTCAGAGTAGCCCATCGCCTTGATAAAAGCCTTGCGCAGAAATAGCGAGAACTCGGCATCGCCGTAACTGGTGAGGCCCTTGCGCAGACCCTTTGTCATCTCTCGTTCCTTCCGCTCATTCGGTCATCGAATCTGCTTCGATGATTTCACAGATTCAACCGTGGCTCTACAGCCGGAGTCAACGATTCACCAGTTTTGCCGGGACCATCGCAACGATCAGAATGGCCGACGCCAGCATGCAACAGGCGACCAGGAATAACCCGGAGTTCAGCGAGCCTGTATGGTCTTTCAGAAATCCGATCAGCGCGGGGCTTAGAAACCCGCCCAGGTTTCCCGTGCAATTCACGAGTGCGATGCCGGCGGCGGCCGCGGCGCCGCCAAGAAAAGATGTCGGCAGCGCCCAGAACATGGGAATTGCCGTAACCACGCCAACCACAGCCAGTATCAGTCCGATCATAGCTACCAACGTGCTGTTGGCCGCCTGCGTACATAAGGAAAAGCCAAGAGCCGCAACGATGCAAGGCACAATCACGTGCCAGCGGCGCTCGCGCGTCTTATCTGCATTACGGGCCACAAGAATCATGAAAATCAGGGCCAGGGTATAAGGCACCATGGTCAACAGGCCTATATTGAATGCGTCTTTGACGCCGGTCTGGCGGATGATGGTCGGCTGCCAGAATCCGACTGCATACGATCCCATCTCGATACCAAAGAAGATGACACCCATAAGCCACACGCGCGAAGACGTAAATACTGAGAGAATACTGTGCAACGCCTTTCCGGCGGCTTCCTCGCTGATCTGGGCGGCCACGACGGCTTTTTCTTCTTGAGAAAGCCAGCGCGCACCCGCCACATGGTCTTCGAGATTGAACAGGACTACGAGACCGAGGATCACCGCGGGGAGGGCCTCGAGAATGAACAGCCATTGCCAACCCGCAAGATGCCGGCTGCCCGCAAAGTAGCGTAGGATGAACCCCGAGATTGGACCGCCGACAATGCCGGAAACCGCGCTTCCAGCCAACAAAACAGCCACCATCTTGCCGCGTCGATGGGAGGGAAACCAGTAGGTCAGATACAGAATCATCCCGGGAAAGAACCCGGCTTCTGCGACGCCGAGCAGGCACCGGGCGGTGTAGAACTGCCAAGGGTTATGCACCAGGGCGGTACAGCCCGAAACAATCCCCCAGGTAACCAGCACCCGGGAAATCCAGACCCGCGCCCCCAGTTTGTGAAGGATGATATTGCTGGGGATCTCGAATAAGAAATAGCCCAGGAAGAAGATGCCGGCGCCCAGTCCATAGACGCCGTCA
>JBEKGH010000126.1:0-8728 GCA_050012895.1 Occallatibacter sp. | reverse complement strand
GGTGCGCAAGCCGAACATCTGGCCCGCGTGCTGCGCGCGCAACCGGGCATGGAGGCCGACGTGGTTGCCGGTGGCCGCGTCTTTCATGCCCAGGTGGCCGCAGTCACCCTCGCCGGAGAAAAGAGCGAAGTCCGGTTCAACCTGACCGCCGAGCTTCAGGCCGATCCTGCGCTGCCCGTTACTTTGGTGCTGGCCATTTACAAGTTCGACCGCATGGAATGGGCGATCGAAAAAGCCACGGAACTCGGCATAGCCGCCATTGCGCCCGTCATCGCACGAAGAACAGAAAAGCACCTGGCCCAGGCCGCGGAGAAGCGCGCCGAACGATGGCGCCGCATCGCGCACGAGGCCTCCCAGCAGGCGCGACGCTCCGATGTGCCCTTGATTCACGATCCGGTTTCACTCGGAGCACGCGTGCGCGCAGCTTCTGCCGCCGCGCGCATTGTGCTCGCCGAGCAGGAGCGCACCACGACCCTGCGTCTTGCGATCGCGGAGGCGATTGCGGCAGCCAAGGACGAGATGCCTCAATTGGAAATCGCCATCGGTCCTGAAGGTGGATGGGCTCCTCAAGAAGAAGCACTCTTCGACGCCAACGGCTGGCGCGCGGCGTCGCTCGGGCCGCGCATCGTGCGCGCGGAAACGGCCGCCATCGCGGCACTGGCCGTCATTGCGTCCTGCCTGGAGTAGTCAATCAGCAGTCAAGCGGAGCAAACTTTCGGCACGGCTGCGGGACTTTCTGTGGAAAAGAGAGGCGAAACTTTTCACGCATTCACTTCTGTGCCGTGCTCCATCCTTTCCTCGTTCTTTGCGGAAAGGGTGGGACGATGCCGGCCTCACTCCGTTCACCGCGCTCGTTCAGTGTTCTTTTAGAATTGCGCGAAGTGCACCAGCAATCCCGCGAGCGCTCCACCGGCAAGTGGGCCAATGATGGGGATGGGCGCGTAGCGCCAGTTCGATCCGCCCTTGCCCGGGATTGGCAGCAGCGCATGCGCGATGCGCGGCCCAAGGTCGCGCGCCGGGTTGATCGCGTACCCCGTGGTTCCGCCGAGCGAGAGTCCGATGCCCCACACCAGGCTGCCGACGAGCCATGGTCCAATTCCCGCAGCCGGTCCGGTCATGGCCACGCCGTGCGAAAAGATCGCGTTGGCCACGACGACTAACACCGCGGTCCCTAATATTTCGCTGAAAAGATTTGCCAGCGGGCTGCGCACCGCAGCGTTGGTGCAAAAAACGCCGAGCTTGGCTGCGGGATCGGGCGTCAGCTTCCAATGCGGCGCGTAGTGCAACGCCACCAGAGTCGCACCGCTCATCGCGCCCAGCAATTGTGCCGACCAGTAGACCCAAACCTGCCCGTAGTTCCCACCCACGATGGCCGCGGCCAAAGTAATGGCCGGATTGAGGTGCGCACCGGGACTGCCGAACGCCTGCGCCACCACCACGCCGCAAAGCACAGCCAGCGCCCACCCCGTGGCGATCACGATCCAGCCGGAATCCGCTGCATAGGACTTGCGCAGCGTTACGCCGGCGTTCACGCCGTTGCCAAGCAGGATGAGAACCAGTGTGCCCATGAATTCGCCGAACCAAACAGAGTGCATCGAATGTCCTTACGTCTGCGCCGGCCCGTCACAAGCTGTTGCAGCGCGGTCTCAGATGGGATTTGCGGAACCAGAACATTGTCCACTGCCGGAGTCGCCGCTGCCAAGAGCCATGTCACTGTCCGGCGCCCGGAGTGGCGCGCTCATATTGCGACCAATGCGCAAGCAACTCGCTCACCACGGTGTGTCCCACGCGATAAGCCGCCTCCAGCGACGGAAGATAGGCCGCGTATGCGCGCCCATGCTGATCGCCGAGGCTTTCGGTCGCGCTCAGCTCGCGCGGCTGGCGGTCGTAGTTGCTCACCGTGCGCAGCACCATCACACGCTTCAGGTCTACGCGTCCCGCGTTGGCGAGAAACGTCAGTGACTGTAGCGTCCCCGTGTCCTCCATCGCGGTGGTGGCAAACACGCCTTTGCCGCCGGTAAAGTAAGGCACCCACTGCGCGGCCCACGCATCCATCAGTTTGCCGTGCCAAAAGGTCGAAGACGAAATCTCGTCGCCCATCGTGACGAACGGCGGCCGCCCCGCCGCCGCTCCATCGTAGTGGCTGCGTCTCTCGCGCAGGTCCTCCGTGTCGTCCAGTTTTACATTGCGCGTCAGTTGGTAGGCCCATTGCGCCAGTCCGCCATTCAACTCGTACACCTGACCCGCTTCAGGCATGGCGGGCTCCTCGAAGGGCTTTGTCCTGCGCAGTGGGACCATGCCCGTCGTCCAGTCTTTGGGAATCTCTCGCGCATCGATCTCGTAGCCCAGGTCGCCGTCCACCACCCATCGCGCCCACGCTGCCGAGCCCAGCGACGCGCGGTCCGGGCATCCGCCCGCAATGCCGGCCACGATCCAATATGCGTGGCTGAAGTCGAAGCGTGGGTCCAGCCCCACGGCCATGATGGTCGCCGCCGCGTGCGCCGTTCCGGGCCCGGTCAGCACTGCCATCTCTCCGGCATCGTTCATGCGCACCGGGTGGTAGCCATCGGCCAGGGGAAATATACGGTCCAAATGGTCGCGCTCCACCCAGTACTGCAGTTCGCCGGGCCTGTCGCCGGTGTCCGCACCTGCCTCGAACATCGACACCACCACGACCTTTACCGCAATCGGCGGTTGTGCGCCGGCGGCTGCCGCCAGAGATACTGCGAAAGCAAGCAGAAAGAAAAAACGCAGTTGGGAGGCCATGTATAGCCATGCTATCCGAGATCGCATTCCGCGGAAATGAAGATTCGGCAGTGCCGGGTTAGCGTATTGCAATTTGCCAGGCTCACGCGCACCGCCGGCGTTACGATGAGAAGGAATCAAGAGGGGGCGAGTGTGCGAAGGGCAAAGGGAGAATGAAAATGTGCCGGTCCCTCTTCGTCGGCCTTTCCACCATCGACATTGTGTATCGTGTCGACGCGTTTCCCGCTGCGAACACGAAGGTCGCTGCACGAAGCCAGAGCGTGTTTGCCGGAGGGCCGGCGACCAACGCGGCTATCGCGTGCGCTCACCTTGGCGGCGATGCGGCGCTGGTGACGGTGGTGGGGCGCAATGCGCTGGCCAGCATGATCCGGACAGAGGTGGAAAAATGTTCAATTCGGCTCATCGATTTGAACCCCGATTTTGAAGATGTGCCGGTCATTTCGGCTATTACCGTGGACAAGGCCGGCAACCGGAATGTGGTCTCGGCAAATGCAACACGCGTCGCAGCACCCCCTGCGCGCGTCGACCCTGAGCTTTGCCGGCAGGCGCGCATCTTCATGGTAGATGGCCATTATATGCAGGCATGTCAGGCCTGGGCCGCCGCGGCGCGCGCTTGCGGCACGCCGGTGGTTCTCGATGGAGGAAGCTGGAAGGACGGAACCGAAGAGCTTTTGCAGTTCGTCCACACCGCCATCTGTTCGGCCGACTTCAGGCCTCCGGATTGCTCATCGCGGGACGAAGTAATTCAGTTTTTAAAGAACAGCGGCGTCGCGAATATCGCCATTACCAACGGTTCTGCGCCGATCGAGTTCCTTTGCGGGCAATCCTCAGGGAGCATACGTGTTCCTGAAGTCGATTTGGTGGACACCATGGGCGCCGGGGACATTCTGCACGGGGGGTATTGCCATTTCGCGTCAATGGGGAGAGATTTCGTTGACTCGTTAATGCAAGGCGCCAGGATTGCTTCGGAATCCTGCCGATATGCAGGAACGAGAGAGTGGATGAAGCATATCGACTGCGTCTGAATTTCCGATCGAAGGGACGGTTGGAAGGGCAAATCGGCGCTACGATGAAAAGGAATGAGGGGCTCACGCGTGTGCGAAAAGCGACGGCAATGTTTATCGGCGCAGCTTTTGCGTGGTCCGCGGTGACGGGCGCGGGGGCGCAAACGACGCAACCCAAGGCTCCGGGCCACTGGGCGATCGTGATTCACGGCGGCGCAGGCGACATCGAGCGCGCCAAGCTGGGACCTGAGGGCGACAAGGCGTATCGCGCCGCGCTCGCGAAGGTGGTTGAGGCAGGAGCCGCGGTTCTCGATCGCGGAGGGTCCTCGCTCGATGCCGTCGAGGCCGCGATTCGTGTTCTTGAGGACGACCCGCTCTTCAATGCCTCCCGCGGAGCAGTTTTCACTGCGGAAGGCAAGACGGAACTCGATGCGGCGATCATGGACGGCGCCACGCTGCACGCGGGTGCGGTCGCCGACGTGACGCACACTCGCTATCCCATTACTCTTGCCCGCGCGGTGATGGAGAAGACGCCCTACGTGCTCCTCGTGGGCCCGGGCGCCGATGCGTATTCAAAGCAGGCAGGAATGGAACAGGTGGATCCCAGCTACTTCTTTACCGAGAGCCGCTGGCAGTCGCTCATCAAGCAGTTGCAAAACGAGGGCCGTCCGATTCCGCCGCGGCCTGCAGGAGTCCCGCCGCAGGGAACCACTAAGCCTGTCGCGCAATGGCAAGAGGCCGCCGACATGCGCCGCTACGGAACCGTGGGCGTGGTCGCGGTCGACCGCCAGGGAAATGTTGCGGCCGGCACTTCGACTGGCGGCTTGCAGGGCAAAATGCCGGGCCGCGTGGGCGACTCGCCGATCATCGGCGCGGGCACCTACGCTTCGAATCAATCCTGCGCGGTCTCCGGCACCGGGGTCGGCGAGTACTTCATTCGCTTCACGGTGGCGCGCGACGTTTGCGCGCTGGTCGAATACAAGGGCTATGCGTTGCAGCAGGCCGTCGATGAGGTGATTCAAAAGAAGCTTGCGCCCATCCATGGCGATGGCGGCGTGATTGCGGTTGCGCCCGACGGAAAGATGGCCTGGAGCTTTAACACGCCCGGCATGTTCCGCGCGCGGCTGGCGGAAGGCGGCCAGGTCGAAGTGCACATCTACAACGACGAGCCGTAAGCCGGACGCGACAACCGGCCGCGCCGAAACTAGAATGACGCTATGCCTACTGTCTTCCGCGAACGGGGCTTCAGATTCTTCTTTTATTCAAATGAGGGCTCGCCTCGTGAACAGGTGCATATTCACGTCGAGAAAGTCGATATGGAAGCGAAGTTCTGGCTGGAACCAGAAGTTCGAGTAGCCTACAATGATGGCTACGACGCCAGGATTCTCCGTCAACTGCTGGAGATTGTCGAGGCAAATCGGGACCTGATCGAGAGGGTGTGGAATGAGTTCTTCGGTTAATGCCAAGCGAGTGCGGTTCGATCCCGATTGCATGTGGGTCGAATTGAGCGACGGCCGAACTATCGGCGTTCCGCTGGCATGGTTTCCCCGTTTGCTGCGCGGTACTCTGAAGCAGCGCAAGCAAGTGAGGATTAGCGGCCGTGGCCTGCATTGGGACGCGTTGGACGAGGATATTTCCATTGCCGGTCTTCTTGCCGGGCTCGGTGACCAGAGCGCGAGCAAGACGTTCGCTGCATAAACGGTCCACGCGCGTGGCGCAGCGCACAATTCCCCCCTCAACCTTTCTGTAGAATGTTCGGCATGGAAACAATCCAGTACAACCTGCCGCAGAGCCGCATTCCGCAAACGTGGTACAACATCCTTCCGGATCTCCCCGTGCCTTTGGCGCCGCCGTTGCATCCCGGCACGCTGCAGCCGCTCGGCCCTGACGATCTGGCGCCGCTGTTTCCCATGGCGCTGATCATGCAGGAGGTCAGCACCGAGCGCGAAATCGAGATCCCAGGAGAGGTTCGGCAAATTTACGCGCAGTGGCGGCCTTCGCCGCTGATGCGCGCCCGCCGGTTGGAAAAGGCGCTGGATACGCCCGCACACATTTACTACAAAAACGAAGGCGTGAGCCCCGCCGGCTCGCACAAGCTGAATACCGCCGTTGCGCAAGCCTGGTACAACAAGCAGGAAGGCGTGAAGCACCTTTCGACCGAAACCGGCGCCGGCCAGTGGGGCTCTGCGCTGTCGATGGCCTGCGCATTCCTTGGCCTCGACTGCAAGGTCTTCATGGTGCGCGTCAGCTACGATCAGAAGCCCTATCGCCGCGCTTTGATTGAGGCCTTTGGAGCCTCAGTGATCGCCAGCCCCAGCGACACTACCGAATCGGGCCGCGCCATTCTCGCCGAGCATCCCAACTCCCCGGGCTCGCTCGGCATCGCCATCTCCGAGGCCGTTGAAGTGGCGGCCAAAGATCCGAATACCAAATACGCGCTGGGCAGCGTGTTGAATCACGTGCTGCTGCACCAGACCGTGATCGGCCAGGAGGCCATCGAACAGATGTCTCTTGCCGGCGACGACCCCGACGTCATCATCGCCTGCACCGGCGGCGGATCGAACTTCGCCGGGCTGGTGATGCCGTTTCTGGGCCGCAAGCTCAAAGGAAAATGCCACGCGCGCATCGTGGCCGTTGAGCCTGCCGCCTGCCCCAGTCTCACCAAGGGACACTTCGCCTACGACTTCGGCGATACCGGCCATCTGACGCCGCTGGTGAAGATGCATACGCTGGGCAGCAGCTTCATTCCTCCGGGAATTCACGCGGGCGGGTTGCGTTATCACGGCATGGCGCCGCTGGTTTCGCATGTCGTCAATCTCGGATTGGCCGAAGCGACTACCGTGCAGCAGCTTGACGCGTTCGCCGCGGGCGTTCAATTTGCGCGCGCGGAAGGCATTGTGCCCGCGCCCGAAGCCAATCACGCCGTGGCTGAAGCCATTCGCCAGGCACTCGAAGCCAAGGCGGAAGGCAAGCCGCGCGTGATTCTCTTCAACCTCAGCGGCCACGGTCACTTCGACATGCAGTCTTACATCGATTACCAGGCAGGCAAGCTGGAGAACTACGAATATCCCGCGGAGGAAATCGCCATGGCGCTCGCGGGCCTGCCCGCAGTTCCCTAGGTTGTTGCGCAGCTATTTGCGTCAGCCTCTCAACGGCTGGTGATCAGCATCTCCGGATCGGGGGCGACGCGGCAGTTCGACGCGCCGCCGATCTTCCAGGTTGAGCCGTCACTGTACTCAAGCGATTCAACATCGATACGTCCCACGGCGGTCATGCCCGGAACTCGGAAATCCGCAGTAGCGCTGCGATCCGCCCCTGCCGCAAACGCAACCGTCAAAGTTCGCATCGCATCGAAGGCTTGGTCCCCGCCGGGTCCTGTTTGTGTCACGCGCGCCTTGGGCGAGAAGCCTCGCACCCTCAGCGTCGCCCTTGCGACCTGCCTCGAATCCCGGCTTGCCAGTGAAAGATGCAGCCATTGGCCGATTCCGCCGGGATGACCGTCGCGTGTTTTGACCAGGCTCCCATCGGATAGATGCTGTGCGCGCATCGATACGGGACAGACGCCGAGAGACGGCGGCTGGCTTGCGGGACTGATCGTGTTCGTTCCGGCCGTTTGCATGTTCTCCATGCTGGCCACACCGAAAGAACTCTGCGGTTGGCTGACGCCTTGACCCGTCACGGTTGCGCCGCCAAGCAAAACCATGACGAATGCCACAAATATTGGTTTCATCGAAACCTCCTTGTCTCGGTTTCGCACACCATCAAAATACTCCAGTTCAGTCCACGTATCAAAGTAGATGGCGGGGGCGGGGGCCCACACATCTTAAGGGCCCTCGCTGTGTTACCGTGGCAATACGGTGTCTGAGTGCCGGGCCTGGCTTTAAGGCAGCGCCCCAAAGTGCGCGATAGACAGCAAGTGATTGCGGCGCAAGGACATCGGCGATAGCGGATACAAGCAAACGAATGCCCCAACAGCAGCCGGAATCGTCATCGTCTATACTCACGGCTCCGTTGTCTGGGCCGACGTCGGAATCTGCTGCAGGCTCGGCGTCCGAGTCCCACGCCGCGATACAAGCGCATCATCATGTGCCCCGCTGGCTGGAGCGCGTGGAATTGTTTCTGCGCGTCATGCTGCGCATGTATATCGGTCTGGCGGTCTGCTACGCGCCATGGTCGCATACTTTCTGGGATCAGAATCCCATCTTTCTGCAGTTTCCCTGGATCGGAAATATCGCGACCGCCGGTGCAGTGCGCGGCCTCGTCTCGGGACTGGGTCTGCTGAATCTATGGATTGCGTTTCAAGATGCCATTCGGCACCGGGATGGTTGAGCGATGAAAAACGGGGAACAGGGAAGAGGGAACACGGAACAAGAAGCCGGGAAGCTGCAAAGCCCTGCTGCAGTTCCTCAAGCCGCAGCAGCAGCAGCAGCGACCCACGCCGTGATTCCCAGCAACGGAGGCCCTCCGCAGCTCGATTCTGCGCCGCTCGCGTACGAGAATTCGGTGTTCCTCAACAGCGCCGACGGCCGGCCCATACGGATTATTTCGGAGTATCTGGAGCCGCTGGCGCGCTTCCGCCGCGAGCAGATTCAGGACACCGTAGTTTTCTTCGGCTCGGCGCGCTTTACTGGACGCGAAGAAGCCGGCCATGCCCTCGAGCTTCTCGAAAACACCGGGTCGGTGCAGCCGGCTCCCAGCGAGGAACAGCCCGCCAAAGCAGTCGAGATTGCCACGGGCAACGCATCGGACCTGCAACTGAAGCGCGCGGTGGCCGCGGTCGAGATGGCTCGCTACTACGAAGACGCGCGCCGTCTCGCGCAGTTGCTCACGCAATGGGCCAAAACCATCCCTTCACGCAAGCATCGTTTCGTTGTCACTTCGGGCGGGGGTCCCGGCATCATGGAAGCGGCCAATCGCGGCGCCTGGGAGGCGGGTGGCAAAACCATCGGCATGAACAT
>JBEKGH010000125.1:0-11652 GCA_050012895.1 Occallatibacter sp. | reverse complement strand
CGGCGGCGAATCCCACAATGCCCAGATTGACCAGCGCGCGCGAAAGCAACCGCACGCCCCACCAGCAGAGAAAGACGGCAAAGGCCGCCACGAGCGCGTGGGCGAACAGGTTGGGACTGGTGCTGGTGTAGGTCCCGCTGGCTCCGCCGGCGTAGTTATAGGTCTCTTTCGTGGTGGAGTAGCACCACGGCAGCGCAATTACGAACGCGATGGCGACGGCGACGGGAACCAGGCCCTTGTGGCCGTGGAATGCGGCGATGAGGAGCGGCACGGCGGCGATTGCCACCCAGGCCCAGACGCGCGTGCCGAAGGGGAGGAAGGTCTGATCGGAGGAGAATGCGATCCAGCTGGCGAGCATGAACACGGTGCCGTAGACAGCGCCGATGGCGCTCGCCGCAAAGAGAATTCCCTGCACCACCCTGCGCCGCGAGCCGGCAAAGAAGGTGAGGTAAAGGATGGCCCAGACCAAGCAGAGCCGCCCCATGTAGACGAATTCGCCGGTGTGGCTGCCGATGCGAAAGACGAGTTCCGAAAAGATCCAGGCGGGAAGGACGCCCAGCCGGCGAAGGCGGCCAGCGCCCACAGCAGCACCGCGGCCGGCCAGTGTTCCTGGATGTTGAAGATCTGGCCGACGAGCGCGATGGCCGCGCCGGTAGAGATGGTTCCCACGGCGTGAAGCGCGGTAGAGAAACCTTCGAAGCTCGACCGCGTGAGGCCGCCGGCGATGTGGAAGACGGCGACCATGGCGATGACGAGCAGGTAGCGCTGACCGGGACCGAGCTGGTCCCAATGCGCAGAAACAAAGAGCACCACGCCGCAGGCCAGCAGAATGGCGCCGAGAGTGAGTCCCGTGACCACCAGCCACTTGAGGCCTGCGGGACTGGCGGAGGCCGCGGCAGCCGATGGGGCGGAGACCGATGCCCCGGCGGGTTGCGCGGTGCCGTGCGCGACGTTTTGCGATTCCAGCGCGCGAATGCGGGCGGCTGTGTCCGCATCGAGGACGCCGGCCGATTGCCAGCGTGTCAGCAGCGAGTCGATTTCGTGCATGGCGGCTGCGCACCATGATAGGCCGGAGGGAGCAAGGGAGCAAGGGAGCGAAAAAGCAGGGAATAGGGATTAGGGATCAGGGGCCAGGATTTAGAACGCGTGTTTCATAAATGGTTTTGTGAAAGGGCACGACTTCAGTCGTGCCGAAATGGGTAGGAAAAATGGAGGGGTTTTAACCTCTCGGAGATTCGGAGCTGGCCAGTCAGATCGCTGACAATTGCATGAGGAGGGAAGAGATATGGAGATCAAACGAGCCGGGACGCAGCCTTCGGGCAAGGGGCCGGCGGATTGGTTTACCGGCACGGTGCGCATCGATCCGCTGTTTGCAGCGCCGGAGCCGGCGCGCGTGCAGGGCGCAAGCGTGACCTTCGAGCCGGGCGCGCGCACCGCGTGGCATACGCATCCGCTGGGGCAGACGCTGATTGTGACGGCCGGGTGCGGGCGCGCGCAACGCTGGGGCGGACCAGTCGAGGAGATCCGGCCGGGCGACGTGGTGTGGTTCGCTCCCCAGGAAAAACACTGGCATGGCGCGGCGCCCTCGACGGCCATGACGCACATCGCCATCCAGGAGAAACTCGACGGCAAGGTAGTGGACTGGATGGAGCATGTGAGCGACGAACAGTACGGGGGTTGATGCGCAAGCAGGCAGATTAGACTACGTGTACCCCCATTCGGGGGCCCGATTCCGTTGTATGACAGGTAACGATTGCCGCGGCATCTTGCGCCGGGGCAGTGCAGAAGGACCCGATGCGGCAATCCAGAAAGGGAGAGCGCATATGAGTGACAACTCCGGTACGAGTGAGCAATCCATCGCGACCATGGAAAAACATTCGATAGCCTGGTCGAAAGCTCTGAGCATTCTGATCATTGTGGCGGGAATTCTGGCCATCGTTGTGCCCCCGGCAGCGGGAATCGCGGCAACGATTCTGATCGGCTGGCTGCTGGTGTTCGGCGGTGTGGCGCACCTTGTGTTCGGCTGGCATACCCGCAAAATGGGTGGATTGGCCTGGGCAATACTTCTGGGGCTTATCTACTTGCTAGTGGGGTTTTACGCGTTGCTGCATCCCGTGGCCGGATTGGCCGCGCTGACGCTGATGCTGGGAGCCTACCTTTCTGTGCAGGCGCTTCTTGAATTCGTTTTGGCGTGGCACCTGCGGCGGCTGGGCGCATCGGCCTGGCTGGTCTTCAATGGAGTTGTCATGCTCCTTCTTGCGGTCGCGATCTGGACGACCTGGCCGTCGAGCAGCGAGTGGGTCATCGGCACACTGCTGGGAGTCAGCTTGATCTTCAGCGGCGCGGGACGCCTGGCGGTGCTGGCGGCGGCGCGGCGTGCTCACCCCCAGTTGGCCTGAAATGTACGGCATTTCTCCTTCAAACTTAGCCTTCTCAGAGGGTGTGGAAGGTTGCGATTTCTGAGAGCGTGTTTCATTTCTGAGAGCGTGTTTCATAAATCCGCTTTGAATCGGGGCACGACTTCAGTCGTGCCGGAAAGGGCCAAAAAACAAGGGGTTTTAACCCCTGTGGGACGTCAAACCGGATACGACGGCCATTTATGAAACACGCTCTGAGGAAATCGCAACTCGGCAGCCGTGGCTTCGAGACACATCCGAAGGAGAAATGCTTTAGCGGCGCGGGCAAGATAGTCTACGGATAGATATGGCAACTTTGATCCCGCTTGGAGACGCGTCGCGACGGCCGCGCCGCTTTGCCGTGGTCACGTTGCTGATCATCCTGACCAACGCGTACGTTTTTCTGCGTGAGTTGATTGAGGGCGACGCGTTCGTTGCGCGCTGGGCGCTGATTCCCGCCCATATTGTTCACGGTCGCAGCCTGATCACGCTCGTCACCGGCACGTTTCTGCACGCGGGATGGCTGCACATCCTGGGCAACATGGTGTTCCTGTGGGCGTTTGGGCCCAGCATTGAGGACGCCATGGGCCGCGCGCGCTACCTGGTGTTTTATTTAACAGGCGGCGTGGTGGCGATGCTGGCGCAAGTGGCGGGAAGCCCCGGCTCGCATGTTCCCTGCCTGGGCGCGAGCGGCGCCATTGCAACGGTGATGGGCGCGTTTATCGTCATGTTCCCGCGCAACCGCATCCGGTCGCTGGTCTGGATCCTGATTATTATCCGCGTGGCCTACATTCCCGCGGCGCTGCTGATCGGGGTCTGGTTCCTGATCCAATTGTTGAATGTGGTCGGGCCCTGGGCGACGGTTCAGGGCGGCGGCGTGGCGTATCTCGCGCACGTGGGGGGCTTTTTGTTTGGAGTGGTGACGGCGCGGCTGTGGAGGCGAAAGACAGCGACTAGCTATTAGCTGTCAGCTTGCAGTGCGCGAGTGGTGGGCGTTTCGGTGGTGGGTCAGTTTGAATCCACAGGGTTCAATCGGTAGTTTCCGGGTTGGCGGTGACTCGACCGTAGTTCCTGGCCGCCACAGAGCCTCAAGCAGGCGCGGAGACCGGATTTATGGGAAGATCGGCTACAAAGTACGGCCACTCCGTCTTTGGATAGTAGTCTTGAGCGTGGACGCGAGAAAGGCACAATCATGCACAGCACGCCTACGCAGGTTGGACTATTTTTCTTCTATTCCACGATATTCTTCGGAGCTGGTTTAAGTTCTCTGGCGGCGGCCCAGAGCGGGGAGCCACCTGCTAAGACCGCGGAAATAGCGCCGGTACAAGCGGCAACCAGCTCCATTACCCGCGACTCGCTTCCAGGGGAATATGATGGCGGCCAGATGGAAGTCGCCGCGCGCCTTCTGCTTAAGCCCGACGGCCATTTTAACTACGAGCCAGCCTACGGCGCTCTCGATGAAGCCGCGGAGGGAACTTGGGATTTCAAAGATGGCGCCGTGTTTCTGACCACTGTTCCCGCCGTCATTCCACCTCGCTTCGTCGTTGAAAGTGATCGACCGGACCCGCGCGGTGGACTGTGGGTCAAGCTCAGCAACGGACAGGTTCTGGAAGGCGCCCCGCAACGTCTTTACCTCCTCTACGGGAAGGACGAGCCTCCAGATATGGCGGAGGTCGGCGCGGATGGACATGTTCCGTTGCCCGGCAACCGCTGGCCTTCAGCCATCGTTCCAGAGATTCCCGTTTATCCCATCCCGAGCCAGCCTATCCCGATTACTGGCAAGGGGGGCCATCTCATCATCCTGCGCTTCGAGGCGAATGACATCGGTAAGGCAGACTTTCGCGCACAGAGACTCAGCATTGATGGCGGCGTTCTCGTCATGCCACGCCGGGATCTTGGACTAATACTGCGATTCAAACGCTAAGATGGCCATTTGTAATTCGATTGAAACCCCTGCCTACGAGGGTGCAGTAATCGATCCTCGGTTAGCCGAGCCCGATGGCTGCAAGAGATTCCTGGAAGGTCGAGAATTGGGCCACCTCCGGCTTGGCGGCGGCCCGCCCGGAGCCCCGGAAATAGCCTCCTGACGCTCGATTCGCGCCTGGGCGATCTTCCGCCAACAATCACGCTGACAATGATACGGGTCTACCAGTCGATCTGGTAAAACGCATACCAATTTGGTTTCAAAGGCTTAAACACATAGGCGTAATGCTTGCTCGGGTTCTTGCGGGCCTCAGCGTCCAAATCGTCTTGTGGCGATCTTGCAGTCGGAGCGAGCGGCGTAGTCGAAAAGACGTACCCGGCACTGGAACCGCCGGTGCACAGCCCTTTCACGCGAGTGATAAAGAACATCGCGTCAGGAAAATCCTCAGTGCGTACTATCCCTTCCAACAAGGACAGCTTCTTGAACGCCGACCGATATTCGCTCCAGCGGGTCTCACTGAAACCAACGTTTTCACGCGGCCACTTTGTGTCCGTGTCAAGCCAGGTGAAATCTGCCGCTATTCGTATTAGATGTGCATCCTGTACAGCCATCGTTCGCAGTCTTTCTAATCCTTCTGCATCTCGCAAAAAATTGCCTTGCAATTCGGGGTAGTCAAGGCTTCTTATGTCGTCTCTCGTGGGCTCGGACGACTGCGCCAGTGCAGCGAGTGACTTCTCATCCAATCCTGCGGTGCCACCCGTCGCACCAAAATTGAATAGTGTGAAGTCGCGGTACTGGAATCCTTGCTGCTTATAATCCCATTGTCCATACTTCCTCCACTTTTCATACAAGGCAGGCGGAATTGGGATAGCAAGCCATTGGGGAACAACCGCCGCACCAGCGGAAATGGGCTGACTGGATGTCGCAATGTCGGCGGATTGTGCATGCACTAGCATGGGCAGCATAGAGACTGCAGCGACGGCAAGAACCCCTCTGAACCGAATCGAAATCAGAGTAGAAAGCTTTGCAGGGATGCTCATCTGCCCAGTATAGATTCGATCCCAAGATGGCGACACATCGCCAATTCACGGGTTCTGGTTGTATCTTCGCCGCCTCGGAAGTTGACACGTTACTTCGACCCTCGTTCGACTGTGGATTCAAACTGACCCACTGCGTTTCCTCGCCGGACGACGAGCGGGGCTTCTATCATTAGTGGTATGCGTTTCGATATCGTGACCATCTTTCCGGGATTCTTTGAGAGCGTGTTTGCGCAGGGGATCGTGCGCCGGGCACAGACTTCAGGGTTGGTCGAGATCCGGATGCACGATCTGCGCGATTTTACGCACGACCGGCACCGCACGGTGGACGACCGTCCGTTTGGCGGCGGCGAGGGGATGGTGCTGAAGCCGGAGCCGCTGGCGGAGGCGCTGGAGACATTAGGAGTTCGGCCGAGAGCGGAGCGGGAGAGCAGCAAGTCAGCGAGTCGGCAAGTCAGCGAGTCAGCAAGTCAGCCAGAGAGTAGTGAAGAGCGAAATGCAGGTCCTTCGACTCCGATCGCTTCCGCGATCTCCGCTCAGGATGACCGTTGTGTAAAGGGAACGCGCGTGATTCTGCTCTCCGCGCAGGGGCGAGTCTTCACGCAGGCAGTTGCGCGGGAACTGGCGGCGCTGGAGCGCGTGGTGCTGGTCTGCGGGCGGTACGAGGGCGTGGACGAGCGCGTCAACGAGCTTTACTGCGACATGGAGCTTTCGATCGGGGACTACGTGCTGAGCGGAGGCGAGCCGGCGGCGGTGGTGGTGGTGGACGCGACCATGCGGTTGATTCCGGGCGTGCTGGGCAACGAGGCCTCGGGCGAGTTTGAAAGCTTTGGCGCGGCGGACGCGGAGATCGACGTGGACGTGGAAGGGGTTCCGCGGTCGCAGCATGGTGCGGGCGGGTTGCTGGACTATCCGCATTACACGCGACCGGCGGAGTTTGGCGGATTGCGGGCGCCGGAGGTGCTGATGAACGGAGATCATGCCCAGATCCGGCGCTGGCGGCGCGAACAGCAACTGAAGAAGACGCTCAAGAACCGGCCGGAGCTGCTGGAGCGTGCCGCCCTGAGCGTCGAAGACCGGCGCATGCTGGAAGCGATGGAAAAGACAGGGAGTAGGGAGTAGAAAGCGGTACTGGTGCATGAATGGTCGGAGCCGTTTGAAAAACGTCCCTCAGCGGCTGAAGCCCACTGTTTATGCGCCTTTTATGGCACGTCTAAAGCCGTGCCCTTTCAAAACCGGATTGATGCCACCAGTTCCGGGGGCTGGAAAATTCGGGAACCAGAAAGCGGTCGCATCGCGAAACCGATTGCAGGACCGATTGGAGAGGCCGCCCTCGGGAATTCTCACGCAGTGTATCCTGATTCCATCCTCGATTTGCAAAACCGGAGAGGCGGCAACCATGATTCGCAGGAGCGGTTTCTTCGCATTTCTTTTACTCGGCGCCGCAGTAGCCGCCGCAGGGCAAACCCGCGACCAGAACTGGGAAAAGTGCAAGGCCGACGATCCCGATACCAGCATCGCCGGTTGCACGGCCCTCATCCAGGCCGCCCTGGAGACACCGGCCGATCTGGCCAGCGCCTATTTCGACCGCGGCATTGCCTACCGGGACAAAAGGAACTCCGACCTGGCCCTCAAGGATCTGAATGAGGCCCTGATACTGAAGCCGGATTTTGCCGGCGCGCTGAACACGCGGGGCAATGTCTACGCCGACAAGGGCGAGGCCGACCTCGCCATGGCCGACTACAACTCCGCGATCCGCGTCGATCCGACGTACGCGCTTGCCTACTACAACCGCGGCAATGCCTGGGGCACCCAGAAGGAGTGGGACAAGGCCATCGCCGATTACGACGTTTACGTGCAGAAGGCGCCCACCGACCCGGATGGCTTTAACAACCTTGGCCACGCCTACATGATGAAGGGCGACTACGACCACGCTCTCGAGGAGTACCAGGCGGCGCTGAAAATCGATCCCAATCACGCGCTGGCCACCTACAACACCGGCGTGGTGTACAGCGACGAGAAGGAATACTCGCAGGCGGCGACGTGGTTCACGCGCTACATCGCGCTCCAGCCGAACGATCCGGATGGTTACGAAAGCCGCGGCAACGCCTTCCGGCACCAGAGCCAGTACGATGAAGCGGCCGCCGATTACAACCATGCCGTGAAGTTGAAGGCGGACTATTCGTTCGCCTACTACTACCTCGGCCAGACTTACGGGCTCGACGGGCAGTACGACTCCGCGGTCGCCGACCTGAACAAATATATTGCGCTCGAACCCAAAGATCCCGATGGATTCTCGCTGCGCGGCCTGGAGTACTTTCAGGAATTCCAATTTGCGCCGGCGATCACGGATTTCGACAAGGCACTTGAGCTGCAGCCAAGCCGGGCTTATACGTTGCTGGAGCGGGGATCGGCACGTTATCTGGCTGGGCAGACGAGCCCGGCAGCAGCGGACCTTGCACTCGCCATCAGCGCCGATCCCTCCTCGACTACGGCGATGTACGCGGCGTTGTGGCTGCACATCATCGAGGCGAAGCTGCGCAAGGAGGATACCGCGGAATTAAAAGAGGTGGCGCAGAAGGCGAACCTGTCGAACTGGCCCGGCCCGGTGCTGAAGTTCTACCTGGGGCAGATGACGGAAGAAGATCTGATGGCTGCGGCTACCGACCCCGATCCGGAAACCCACGTGGGCCACGTCTGCGAGGTGAATTTCTATGCCGGCGAAGACGCGCTGGCGCATCAAAAACGTACCGCGGCTCTGGCGCTCTTCCGCGCCGTGCACGACCGCTGCATCAAGGACTACATCGAATACGGTGGAGCGCTGGCTCAGCTGAAGCAGTTGACAGGGGCTCCGGCTGCTCCACTTAAGAAAGCGGCGGCTCCGGCAAAGACGCCCGTACAGGCGAACGCGGGGATCGTGCCTTCAGCAGTGATGGAGACGGCTGCGCAAGGCGAATCGTCAAAGGAAATGCGAGCGGATGCGAAACAATAAAAGAGCAGGGGAAAAACGTTCACCGCACTGCACACGCTGCCCGGCTGAATGGGGATGCTGCGCCCTCAAGAGCACAGCATCCCTTCGTTCCGGGGAAGGCTGTGGAGCGGGTTAGCGAGCGACGTTCACGGTGAGGTTCAGATCGACGGCCACGGGCTGGTTGTCGATGGTGCCGGGACGGAAGTGGAACTGGCTTACGCTATCGATGACGCTGGCATCGACGAACGGGCTGAACGACTTGACGATGTGAATGTTCTGGGGCTGACCCTTTTCGTCAACCGTGAGGGAGAGCTGGACCTGGGCGTCTGCGGGGATCAGGTCGAACGAAAAGCCAGCGGGAAGTGAAAGTACGGGCTTGCCAAGGAGAACCGGGGCGATGACGCCGGTGCTGACGCGAACCGGGGTTGGGGCAGTAGCGTCGTCCACGGGCGTGCTGGCTTTTGCTGCTGCGGGAAGGAACAGCGAGGGAAGCAGAAGACTGGCTGCTAGTATACGGCGCATATGAAACCTCCATGGCGACGATAGTCACCGTCACTATTGTCATCCACAAAATATATGATTGTCAAGAAAAAAATATAATTCATTGATTGTTAAAGAGTTAATTTCTCGTGAACGCTGATTTTAAACGGAACACAGAAATTCCATAGCGTTTTGGCGCAGAAAAATGGCAATAGCGCGCGGGGCGGCGGCTGAGAGAGAAACGAAGCCGGAATCTGGCATCCATGCCAGGCACGCATCGCATCCGTGCCAGGTACGCATCGCATCCATGCCAGGTACGCATCGCATCCGTGCCCCATCCTTTTCGCGCTTTTTGTACAGTTGGAGTTAAGGATTTCGGAGGGAGCAGGGGCCTTCAGGCCCCTGAAAACAGGTCAAAAGGAAACGGCCTTTAGGCCCGGGCCTCTATCGTCCGGCCAAATACAACTGTAGTATTAGCTTCCGCGGGGCCACGTCCCGCCCATCCTCTGCGATGGGTACGGCGATTGCGGGATTGGGTGGCGGGTTAGTTTGAAGCCGTCGTGAAAGGGCACGACTTCAGTCGTGCCGCAAAAGTCCCCAAAAAACAGGCGGGCTTTAGCCCCGGAGGAACTGTTTCCTTCAAACTGACCCACTACCCGGGATTGCTTTAATTGAAGGGTTGAGCTGGGGCGGGTTGCGCCGCGTCGACCTGGCCTGCGGCAATGGCGGCGAGGTAGTAGTTTTCGCCGCGGATGGGTGCGCCGGCCAGGCGGCGGAGCATGGCGAGTTGGCCGGCGTGGGAGAGGGAGTCGGCGATGGGTCCCTGGAAGAGGCGCTCGACGGGCGCCTGGATGGTCGCATCGGAGGCCAGGTATTGGTCGAAGGCGTCGAGTGTGGCGAAAAATCGTTGCTGCTCCGCGGCCCAGGCGAGGGGCTCGGAATTGTGCCAGGCGGGTTTGCCTTGCGCCATGGAGAGCGCCCAGCCGAAGAGATCGCCCATGTGGGCGAGGATCTGGATGGGGTGGCGCCCGGCGCCGTCGAAATCGGCGAAGGACTCCGGGGCGTCTTCGAGGGCCCGCGTGGTTCGGTAAGCGAGCGTGGCCAGAGTATGACGGAGCAGTTCGCGTTTCTCGTCCATGCGGAAAATATAGCGCAAACAGCGCCCATGGGAACTAAAATTGCGATCCCATCCCTTTCCGCAAAGAACGCGGAAAGGATGGGGCAACCAGCGCGGCCAGGGACGCCCGGAACCAGCGACGCCCGATTGGAGGAGCTCGGGATTGAGGATAGAGGGATTAGGCTCAACCGGAAATCTTTGATAAACTGAATATTCTGCGTTTCTTCGCAGGAATCACTCAAGACGAGTCCATCGCAGGAAGAACCCATGTCCATCCATCCCGTAATGCAGCGCCTGGCTGACAAGCTGAAGCGCACCGATTTGCCGGCGTTCGTGCCCGGCGACCAGATTCGCGTGCAAGTAAAGATCAAGGAAGGCGATAAAGAGAGGTTGCAGGCCTTTGAGGGCCTGGTGATCGCCATCAACAAAGGCCCCCAGGGCACGTTTACCGTGCGCAAGATGAGCTTTGGGCAGGGGGTGGAACGCATCTTCCCCTTCAACTCCAGGGTCGTCGACAAGGTGGAGCTATTGCGCAGCTACAAAGTGCGGCGGGCCAAGCTGTTCTACCTGCGCGGATTGCGCGGCAAGGCCGCCCGCCTGAGGGAAGTGGATCGCGTGACCGGCAAAGTCCGGGCGTAGAACGGTTGTCAGTGGTCAGTGGTCAGTGACCAGCAAAGACATTTGAGGGAATGACACAAGCCCCGGCTTCGGCCGGGGTTTTTGCTGCGCGCAATTCACCGCCGAACGTGGACCGATTCCGGTTGCTGCCGGCTCTTTGCGGGTGCTTTTCTCGGCCCTACTCGCTGGTTGTGGGATCGATGACGGAGCGGACGCGCGCAATGGAATTTGCCGGGAATCCACCCTGCTGGGCGTGCTGGCGCACGGTTTCCTCATCCGGGGCGATGTAGATGCAGTAAATCTTGTTGTCGGTGACAAAGCTCTGCAGCCACTGAATATGAGGGCCCATGGATTTGAGGACGCCGCAGGACTTTTGAGAAATGGCTTGCAGTTGTTCCGGGGTCAGCTTTCCGGCACCGGGAATCTCCCGCTCGATGACAAACTTCGGCATAGTCGACGATCTCCTGTATGGGTAGTCAGGCCAGCATCTTCTTTGGCTGTCCTTCTTATCCCTATACTGTACGCATGGCAATTGCAGCAACCCCCGCCCCGCCCTATTACGCCGTGATCTTCACTTCCCTGCGCGCCGCGGGCGATAACGGCTACGGGAAGATGGCCAAGGCGATGGAATCGCTGGCCAGCACGCAGCCCGGGTTTCTCGGCATTGAATCCGCGCGCGAGGGGCTGGGGATTACGGTGTCTTACTGGGCGAGCCTGGAAGCGATCGCGGCATGGAAAGCGAATGCAACGCACCTGGTGGCGCAGCAGCACGGACGCGATGCCTGGTACGAGGAATTCAAGGTGCGCATTTGCCAGGTGGAACGCGACTACGCCTTCGCGCGTTAGGTCTGTGATCGCTTGAAGAGCAAAATTCCCGTGCCCCATCCTTTCGCCCGTTTTTTGGGCGAAAGGGTGGGATGGCACGAACTCGACAGGTACGAATTCTCGCGGTCAGAGTACCAGTGAGCGATTGCACCCGGCTTTTCCACGCGGAGGCCCGTCCCTGCTTTTTATAATTTCAGCATGACCACGGCTCCGATTTGCGGATGGAGGTTGGAGAACGCCGCGCGGCGCGGCGGAGCCACGCGCATCGCCGGGCTGGACGAGGT
>JBEKGH010000124.1:0-8919 GCA_050012895.1 Occallatibacter sp. | reverse complement strand
ATGCGCCGAAAAAGTCAGGATGGATGCCCGGTATCCATATTGCGGCAGAAGCGCTGCGAGCTTCAGAGCAATGCGCTCTCCCCCTCCCAGCACCTTCGCAAACTGATCGAGCACGAGCAGGATGTGCGGCAAATCGCCCTGGGCCGAGTTCGCCTCGATGGGCGGTTCCGGCGCTGAAGCAACGATGGCAATCATCGATCTACCTTTTAGCAGCTAAACAACCGGCAAGTTGCTTCAAGGATACGACGCCTGCCGATCAATTCACATCTTTATGCGCCGCGCTGGGGATCGCGCAACGCTTGCCGCTTGCTCTTCTTGCCAAATTGTCCCGAAGCTTGCCTGTCGTTCCAGGAACTGCTGCTGATTTGCACCCGCTTTCCACACACTGCTTCCTTCAAGCAGGACGCGAAGATGGGATTTGTTCGGAAGTTCCTGGAGCTCGCAGGCGGCGGCGCAACTTGAGTAAGGGCTTCTCGAGGAGAAAATAAGATCCCAGGGCAGCGGCAATCGCAAAAACAAGGTTTTGCGGAAACGAGCACGCCCAAGCAGACGATTCCCGGTTGAGAAACAACTGCTGCCACAGATATAATGAATAGCTGAGGACACCTACAATTGCAATCGGCTCCCAGTTAAGGACCTTTCCTGCCAAGTCGTGGGAGCAATATACAGATCTGTGAATAAGAACCGCAAGACACAGATTGATGACCGATGTGCCAAAGACATAAACTACCGTGTAGCCCATATAGCGATTGATCAACAGGACTAACGCAACCAATCCGACCAAATAAACCGGCCGGAACAACCGCAGATACCAGTTCTTTACTTCGAGCCAGCCGCCGACCATTGCCAACAGGCAACCCATTGCAAGACTGTCTGCGACCATCGGAAACATCTCCAGATCGTGATATGGGGTTCCCCTCAGGAAAAGCCAGTCGCTAAAGCGCGCGGCGGGGCCAAATAGAATTACTCCGGCGGCGATCCAGCCCGCCCGCCGCCGTCCCAATAAGACGAACGTGCAAGGCCAGATCAGGTAGAACTGTTCTTCAACAGAAAGAGACCAAAGATGTCCAATCTCTTTTCCCCTGTTGGGCAGAAAATTCACCGTATAGGTGACGGCATGCCAAATATCCGTAGCGCGCAGATGCACAATCCCGGCAACGCACAAAACGCATACGCAGGCAATATATGCGTAAGAAGCTGGGAAAAGACGTACGATCCTGCGCTCATAAAACCGCTTAAGTGACACGCGGCCCGTCTTTGCACGCTCTAACAGCATCAGGCGCGTGATCAGATAGCCTGAGATTAAAAAGAAAACCACCACTCCCAAATGAGCGTAGTCTCCGATGCCCAGGTCCAGGGTCGCAAATCCACGAGTTCCGCTGAGATGACCGATGATGACAAGGGCAATCGATAGAGCCCTGAGCCCATCGAGCGACGGCAAATGCTCCGTCTTAACGAATTTATCCCGGGGCAAAGACCCTCTTGGTGTACGAAATAATCCCACGCAATCCTCGCTCTAAATAGAAGTCGCCCAATTGGTACATGACCGCCCGAATTGTCCTATTCTCGAGCCGTGGAGTTGATGCCGACAAGTTTCCGCAGTGCGGATCGATTTGAAAATATGCGATCAAGTGATTTCGCGGCTTACGAAGCTACCATGGCCCCTTCATGCACATGGGCAAGCTCTGAATTCTCTTCAGGTTTCACGACATAGGAGGCCCGAACCGCTGCCGCAACGAGAACAAACAGAGGCCCGGTAATTTCAAGATAGGTCCACCGGTCGCCAAAACAGTTGGATACCATGGAGGAGCATAATGCAAGGAGAAGGCCAAGACCCAGACCGCGATACATGGGGTCGTTGCCGCGCCGAAAGAGGCGGTATGCCAGCGCAAGCATTTGCTGCCAGAGAAAGAAATACAAAATCAATCCAAGAACGCCAGTTTCTACCATCACTTTAATAAACCAGTCGTGTGTATCGCGCAGGTTGGCAATGTGTTGACCATACTGGAAGGTCGCAAAGCCATTTCCGAAGAGTGGGCTATGAACGAACGAGTTCCATGATTCCTTCCACAGTTCGATGCGGCCCTGGGCGGAGGGGTCGAGTTGCCCAGAGGTGTTCTCGGTCATAGTGACACGCTGTTGCACAGATTTGGGGAGGACAAGTTGCCAAGTTATAAGGAATACACCAAAAATTACCAGGAGCTTCCGGTCCTTCAGAATACCAAGAAGCAGGACGCCGACGAGAACAGCGACGTATCCGCCGCGGGAAAACATGTACATAGTTGCGTACAGTGAGATAGCTACCAACCCGTAGCCAAGCAGTTTATATTTCTTTGTCTTGATAAATTGCAGGAAGCCCCAAATAAACATGACGAACATGGCCAAATATGCGGCGGTCAGGTTTGAGCCATATCCAAGGGGGCCGACATCGCGCTTACTCTCATCGAAGGTTGCCAGGGAATGATTCCTGAACTCGAGTATGCAGCCTCTATCGATGATTAGAAGCGTAATCGCAGTAATGAGAATGACCATCCTGATGGCCTTCCGGTCTTCGACTACTAAGCTTGTCGCCACGAAGAGAAGCGGAATGACCATATAGTCTTTCCAGGTTACGAAGTTCAATTCGGAAAGCCCGAGGGGAGCCGGAGCGTTTCCAAACGCAGCACCCAGCCACATCGATAAGTAAAGGTAGACCCCTATGAGGAGCCAGATAAAATAAAGCTTCGATTTTGGGAGGCGTTTTCCGTGGAGGAGGGCTCCGACGATCACGGCGAGGACGAGGATCAGCGGCAGGTGCTCGCCCAGGGGATAATCGAGAAAGTGATCCCGCATTGCGCGATATGGGATAAATGGAATCAGAAAGTAGAGGCCCCAAAGAGGGCGCCAGGCCAACGAGACGAGACACATCACCCAGAAACCTAGGTAGGATACCAAGGGTATGTAGTGCCCAATTCCCGTGCCCAAATCAAAACCTCCAGGACGTCAGCCGGAACTGAAGGACATGCTCCGCTCACAGCAACTGCGCCAGTGAACCAGGAGGTCTGTCCTGAAACTACGCTCAATTCTACAGGCTGCCTCGTATCAAAAAGACCCAAATTCATCCTAGTTGAGCCCTTCGACGTCATTCAAGACCATTCCACTTCCGTTTGACCCATCTGGCACGATAGTTCCGATATCGAGTCCCGTCATTCAGAATTGGGCCAGATGGGCGCCACGATCACTCTATCACGCAAGAGAATTCGAGCGGCTCTTAAGCGAGGTGGTACCCGGAAGCCTAAAGGGTAGAATGTTGTTGTCACAGTCCAGAATTGACGTTAAGGAGTCCTGTTTGCAACTGCGTGCCAGGCACATTGCGCGGAGCGTTCTGTCGAATTGGTTCGCAATCGCTGCCGGCATGGCAGTCGGATTCTTCCTGTCGCCTTTTCTTGTCCATCGATTGGGAAACGTCGCTTATGGGGTCTGGGTCCTGGCCATTTCTTCTGTCAGTTATTTTGGACTCCTGGACCTGGGCTTGCGGAATTCCGTGACCATGTTCGTTGCCAAAGGGCACACTACCGGGGATCACGAAGCGGCTTCTCAAGTGCTTTCGGCGGCACTTTGGGTACGGATACAAATCGCCGCGCTCGTAATGGTGCTTTGTGGAGTTCTCGTTGTTGTATTCCCGGTCATCTTCAAAATCACTCCGGCAATGGCCACTGACGCTCGCGTGGTCGTTCTTCTCATGGGTCTGAACTTCGCAATTTACATGTCGATTGGAGTTTTCGGCGGGATTCTGTCTGCTCTGAATCGATACGACCTTTATACGCTCGTGGTCCTGACGCAGTTAACACTGCGCGTGATAGGAGTTGTCACGGTAGTTCGTGCTGGGTACGGTATCGTTGCGATTGCCTGGTGTGAGCTTGCTGCGGGCACGGTTGGCTACATCTTGTTTGCCTACGTCGCGCGGAGAATTTACCCCGAACTGAAAATCCGGTTGAAAAAGCCGAGCGGGGAAGTTCTTAAGAGAATTTGGTCATACAGCGCCTATGTTTTCCTCCTCATGGTTGCAATTCAGTTGGTTTATCAGACAGACAACCTGGTCGTCGGTGCCTTTGTATCGGCATCCGCGGTGACATTCTACTCTATTGGAAACTCATTATGTCGCTATACGCAGCAACTTGTTGGCGCGATGACGGCAACATTTACTCCTGCGGCGAGCACGTTCGATGCGGCTGGCGATACATCGAGCCTGCGCGCTCTTTACTATAACGGTACGCGGGCAACAATGGCTGTTTCGCTGCCGATATTGATTACCCTCATCTTTCGGGGCGATAACTTTATCGGCGTATGGATGGGGCCTCAATATTCGCGAACATCGGGAACCGTACTGGCGATATTGGCGACTGCGCTATTGTTTTCGCTACAGAATACCCCCGCCACATCGATTGCCTTTGGAATCGAAAAACATAAGACAATTGCTATGTGGGCAATCGCTGAGGCAATCGCAAACCTTACACTAAGCATTGTTCTGGCCCGCAACATCGGCATCTATGGCGTGGCGATTGGAACGCTGGTGCCGAGTTTGGCAGTGAATCTCCTTCTGTGGCCGAGGTATGTCTCCCATCTCGTAGGCATTAATTATCGCGAGGTCTTCCTGAAAGTGTGGGGGCCGGTCTTTCTCTGTGCGGTGCCGTTTGCCGGTGCCTCTTATGCGGTGGGAGCATTCTTCCCAGCGCGTAATTTGATGATGTTTATTCTTCAGACGGTCGCGCTATTGCCCATCTTTGCTGTCTCAGTCGGCTGGATATTCCGAAACAATCTCAAGCGCAGGATACTTCCCCAAATCAAGTCGTATTTTCACGCGGAAGCAAGGTAGGTTGCCGCTCGCGATGCGAACATCCTGTGAGTTGCGGTCGGTTCCGGGGTAACGAGGTCCGGCTATGGCTGAGCATTCGGGCCTACAATCTGGGGAGTTTATGGCGAAGGCTGGCTCTTCCAGCCGGCATCTCAGACTGGTCCCTGATCAGCCTGCAGTTGAGGTTGGTGAAGACCGGCGGGCGGTGAAACAGGCCCGCTACTGCCAGTTGCTGTTGGCAGTGAGCCACATGACCATGCGGCTGTTCGCCGGCACAGTGCGGCGAATCGAGGCACTGCCGCCGCCCACCGGATAGCGGGCGGAGGATGTGGCCTAGGGAACCTCTGCACAAGTCCGCAAGCCGCGTCATATTTGAACAAACTATAAGTATGAAGCGAATGGCGCGTATTCAGCAGACATTGGCATCGCAGGCGAGTTTTGAGAAGCGTGGCCGCAAGAGCAAGCGGGAGCTTTTTCTTGACCAGATGGCGCAAGTGGTGCCGTGGCCAGAGTTATTGGCGCTGGTGGAGCCTCACTATCCGAAAGCGGGCAACGGACGTTAGCCGGTTGGTATGTCGATCATGCTTCGGACCTACTTCTTTGCAGCAGTGGTTCGGATTGTCTGATCCGGGCATGGAAGAAGCGTTCTATGAGTCGCCTGTGCTGCGCCGCTTCGCCGGAGTGGATCTGGGTGTGGCCGCGGCGCCGGACGAGACGACGATCCTTCGCTTCAGTCACCTGCTTGAGCAGCACGATCTGTGCGGCGAGATGCTGATGACAGTGAATCGCTATCTGGAAACGAAAGGCATTCGCATCACCACCGGCACCATCGTGGACGCGACGATTATCCATGCTCCCAGTTCGACAAAGAACTCCAGCGGCCAGCGCGACCCGGAGATGCATCAGACCAGGAAGGGCAATCAGTGGTACTTCGGCGCCAAGGCGCACATCGGCGTGGACAGCAAGGAGACGGTGGTGCATTCGGTGGCCACTTCCGCGGCCAGCGTGGCAGACAAGCACATGCTGCCCGACTTACTGCACGGCGACGAGCGCAAGGTATGGGGCGATGGCGGTTATTAGGGCCAGACAGAGGCGATTCGCACGGCCGCGCCGAAGGCGCAAGACATGACATGCCGGCGGACGAAATACAAGGATCATGCGGATGAGGAAGCCAAGCGCAAGAACACCACCAAGGCCCGCGTGCGAGCCAAGGTGGAGCATCCGATTCGCATCCTGAAGCGTGTCTTCGGATTTACCAAGGTGCGCTACCGGGCAACTGGAAAAACCACCAGTGGCTGTGCGCGGCCTTCGCGCTGGTGAACCTGTACCAACACCGCAAACGGCTGGCCCCCAAGGGGCGAAAAAGACAAGCAGCAACCCGCATTTTCCGACAGAAAGCTGATTCAAAATCAAAAAATCATCTGCGGTCGAGTCGTCGCTACAAAATCACACACCTGCGCAGGGGTTCCCTAGGAAATCGCGGGAATATAGTAAGGAGGCATGGAGAGGTGTCAACCAAAACACTCGAAAACCGCACCGTCTTACCCGGTTGGCTCGACGAAGGAGCGCCGATCCGGTCTCTAGCTACCTTCAGGAGCTGCATTGCTGCGTCGGGAAGTGGCGGGGTGTACACTGGCTGCGATTGGGCCGCCAAAATTGGGATTCCCGATTATGCGCTAACGACAAACCACAGTCTTGAGGTGTGCAATTGATAACGATGAGACATCCAGCCAATGCTGTGTTTCTCGCAGCCCTAGTAGCTCTCTCGACTGTCATATGCGGGGCGCAGGTTCCATCCCAGTTCAAAGGGCTGCTTACCACGACAACCGATTACACCTGCGCAGGGGTCGTACCATGCCCCACGTGGCCAATGCCTGATCTTCCGCCGGCAGAAGGCAGCTATATCGACCCGACCTGGGGCACGACCAGCTATCGTCTGGCAGCCCCCCATGAAAATCCAGGAACGGCATACAGTACATATAATCGGGTACAGGCATGGAACTCGGATGATACGAAGATGTTCTTATCGGAAGCGCCCGGTATGGCGTATATGGACCTGTACGATGCGACCACCACGCCGCCGACGCCAATCAATCGCATTACAACCACAGACAACACATTCATCGACTCGATGAATGGCGACGCTCTTTGGGCCAACACCGACTCGAATCGAATCTATTATGTCCCTTGGGCCGCCAACGCAACGAATGGATTGCAACTGCGCTACGTCGACGTGAGCAAATGCACAAAGTCTAATTGTGAACTGAAGCCGGTCATCGTGCACAGTTTTTCATGCAAGACCGATGCTACATCTCCTTTTGGCAACGGAATTCCTGGAAACAAGATCGAGACTGGAAGCGGCGCTCAGGGCGGCATGTTCGACTTGACTGACAGGTATTTCAGTCTTTCTTGCGACAACGTAAACGGAGGCGGCAGAACAGTAATCGATCTTATCCGCTACGACCGTACATTGGACAAAGTGACTGCCCAGGTCAAGTGGTATACCCTATGCCCTCAGGGCGAGCCTAAGGGTTGCAAGGTTTTTAATGAGTGCCCGGCAGGAAGCGGCAAATGCGATACCAACATCTACCGCATGAACCAGCATCCCGATGCGAATTACATCACCATCATTTGGCAATGCGTCATTGAAGATGAAAGGAAATGGACGCGCGGCTGTGGTACTGAAGTATTCAGCCCGACCTATACCTTTCTTGGCCCGGCATCGTCGGCCATCCAGCATCAAGACAATGGGTTCGACGTAAATGGCGTGCCAGTGTGGGTTGGCGTCGGTACCTTTCGCAACGATGTGACAGGTGAGCGAGCAATTGAAATTACCAATCTGACCACGCTGAACCCGACGAAGATAACGTCAAAGCGAGTTCTGCTGCCGTGCAGCTTTAGCCGAACGGGGTGCGATTCGGGCACATATCTCGGGGCCAAGTTGGAGGCCTCCCACATCTCCATGACAGGGAGTTGGGGGGCATTTCCTGGATACGCACTTTATTCCACGATGACGCTGGCCGGCGCGTGGGACGCTTATAGGGTCGATCAGCCAACGGCAACCACCCTTGGAACTG
This sequence comes from Occallatibacter sp., assembly GCA_050012895.1. Taxonomy (GTDB): domain Bacteria; phylum Acidobacteriota; class Terriglobia; order Terriglobales; family Acidobacteriaceae; genus Telmatobacter. Next base: position 1,008 of record JBEKGH010000124.1, on the reverse strand, counting down.
AAATAACCACTCCCGGCGTGCATACAGTTACTCCAGCCTCGATGCGAAACATCGGAGTGGGAGTGGATTCAGTGATTGACTGGAAGACGCCGAATACCGAGCCAGTGAAGTGGACTTCGGTGGACGCCACGACCGCAACCGCAACCTTCAGGAAGACACACGCGGCAACGGCTACGGTGAGTTGTGTCAGCTGTGGTGACACAGGCTTTGGCGCGATGGAGAACATCGCGGTCAAGATCGATACGAAAGCTGCTGACAATTCCAACGCCATCTTCTACCGCATAGGCAGAGCCATGTCCATTCGCGATGTTGACTACATGGCGGAGCCACACACAGCAGTCAACCGGGACTTTACGCAAATCACCTGGGGATCGAACTGGAACACGGACGGTGGAAGGGTTTACGGTTTCTGGACCAAGCTACCCGCTGCATCGCCCAAGTCCAGCGACGTCTCCACCTCGCCCGGAGCTAAACCAAAGTAGTATGGCATCACATAGCGTGTGCTGCAATAATCCAATCATACCGATGATCGGTCTTTTGAAAACACGGCCAACTGTGTTCGCCGGGCTGCCGCGTCGTCTCAAGAGCAGCCTGACAATGGCCCTTGCGCTGCTGGTTGTCGCAATCGCGGTTTCGCGCCATCTTGGAAGGGGCGAGTTCAACTTTAATGTTGACGAGTCACAGCATGCCACTACCGGGCAGTTTGTTGCTTCCCTGATCCGCGATCATCCTTTCCAACATCCGATTGAATACACATATCTTTACTATGCACATTATCCGGCGCTCTCGGGCGTCATTCATTGGCCGCCTTTCTTCTATCTATTTGAAGGATTAGCCTTCTTAGTATTTGGCGCGTCCGTGGTTACGGCGCGCCTTGTTATTTTGGCTTTTGCCCTGCTCGGCCTGGCCTTCTGGTTCAAGCTGATCGAGCGTCTCCATTCCACCGAAGTGGCGCTGGTAGCGACCCTCGTGCTCGGATTTGCGCATGTGGTCGCTTATTACGACAAA
>JBEKGH010000123.1:0-9228 GCA_050012895.1 Occallatibacter sp. | reverse complement strand
CGCTTCGTGTCCGATGTGCCTCCGCGCGGCGGACTCACTCGCTCGCGGTAGACTCCGGCATGGACGCGAATCACATCGCCCGGCTGGGAAAGGTCGGCCGCATGTTGAATCGTGCGAAAGGGGGCTGCTTCGCTGCCTGAGTTGGCGTCGTTGCCTTTGATGGAAACGTGGAATGTCTTGGCCTGCGCGCAAACAGAAAGTGCAACGAACGCAAAAAACGCAACGAATACCTTCTTCATCTCGTTCCTCGTTTGTTCAATGTCTACGGCCCACTGGCTCACAGCCCACGGTTGTCAAGCCCCCGCCTCCGCAAACCATTGAAGTCACTCACGCAAAAACCTCATCCGCCTTGCAGAGAATTTCCCCTCTTTGCCGCACAATCATTCCATGCAAACTTCATGCGAACGCCCGATTTCGCCGAGCAAACCGGACCTCGCAGAGAAAATAAATAAAGAAAAAAATTCACTCATACCCCGGTAGGGTATCCAATGGAAATTTTGACAGTAAGTCGATTGAAATAAGCAGCATAGCCTTAAAATCGCGGCCGGGGGCGGGCGGCCCGGGGTTTGTACCCACCCCCCTCCCCCCTATACCACCGCGCTCCGCGCAATCACTTCGCGGTACCACTCTGCGCTCAATTTCGGAGTCCGGCGCTCGGTCTTGTAATCCACGTAGTGAATTCCGAAGCGCTTGCTGTAGCCATCCGCCCACTCGAAGTTGTCCAAGAGGCTCCACAGGAAGTAGCCCTTCACTGGGAAACCCTCGGCGGCGGCGCGTTGCAAGTGCGTTAGATGATTGCGCAGGTACATCACGCGGTCGGTGTCTTCAATGCGTCCCTCCGCCGTGACCACGTCGGTTGCTGAGCAGCCGTTCTCGGTGATGAAAACCGCTCGCGGATTCCAGATCTCGCACACGTTGCGCACCGCCCAGTAGATGCACTCGGGACCGATGTAGAGCCAGGGCGAAGCCATCTTCGGATACGACGCCGGATACGGCTCAATCGCGTAGCCCCGCGCAGACCCGTCAGCGCGCACGTACGTCGGCGTGTAGACGTTCAGCCCCACAAAATCGAGCGGGCTGCCGATGGCCTTCATGTCGCCCGGCCCGACGTGCGGCGCATTCGCTCCCTCGCGCTCTAAATAACTATCCGGGTAAGCGCCTTCGAGCACCGTGGTCAGGAACGGCGCGTTCTCCTCGCGCGTGGCGCGCCGCGCCGCTTCCATATTCGCGCGATCCTCAATCACCGGCACGCAGACCTTGGCATTCTCCGCTAGTCCCACCTGTGCCGCGGGCGCGTTGGCGCGGATCGCCTCGACCGCCAGCCCGTGCGCCAGAATCCCGTGATGCCGCACCTGGTTCACCTCGGCCGCCGAAAGCTTGAGCCCCGGCGCAAACTGGCCGATTTGATAACTGAGGTCGGTAAAGCAGGCGAACTCGTTGGTGGTCATGAAATGGCGTACGCGATCGGACAACTGCCGCGCCACGTAGCCGGCGTAATCGGCAAAGGCCAGCGCCGTGGCGCGCGACTGCCAGCCTCCTGCGAGCGCCGCGGGCAGGTCCCAATGGAAGAGCGTCACGTAGGGCGTGATGCCGTTCTGCTGCAACTCGTCCAGCACCCGCTTGTAGTAGTCGAGGCCCGCCTGGTTCGGCTGGCCGGTGCCCTGCGGAAAAATCCGCGGCCACGCAATCGACATCCGGTACGCGCCGACGCCCAGGTTCTTCAGCAGCTTCACGTCCTCTTTGTAGAGGTGATAGGAATCGTCGGCCACGTCGCCCGTATCGCCGTTGTAGGTCTTGCCGGGCGTGTGCGAAAACACGTCCCAGACCGACGCTCCGCGCGCGCCCTCGTGCACTCCGCCTTCAATCTGGTAGGCCGCCGTCGCGCAGCCCCACACAAAGCCCTGCGGAAATTGCCTGCTGCCCGGTGGCTGCTGCGCAGGAGAAAACTCCGGCAGCGAAACCCCGGCCAGCGCCGCGGTCGCCGCCACAACTTTGCCAAACTGCCGGCGCGTGAGATTTTTCATCATTGGATTGGTCCTTTAACCCGCAAGAAATCGCTACGCATAACGATTGCACGCAATCGCGTGGTTCGCATCGTTCACGGTGGCGGGATCAAAGGGGGATTATAGCTGAGGCGTAGCGGCGGATGCCAAAAGGGAGAGATGTCGTCGCGATAATACTAGTGCTGTTTGCATAAATTCTCGGAGCCGATTGAAAACGTCCCTCAGGGGCTAAAGCCCACCGTGTTTTCTGGAGCTTGCGGCACGGATAAATCCGTGCCCTTTCAAAGCGTCCCCCGAATGTAAACAACGTCCTGAAACTTCACAGCTAATGGGCAGTGGACTGTGAGCGGCTCTTAGCTTGTAGCCCGTAGATGCCGGCGTTCGTGGTCCCCGGGTGTCAAAAGCGAGACCCTGGGCACCCCATTTTGCGGTGAGTTTGCTTGCCAAGGAACCGGGGCACCCGCGGAAGAGCTATTCGGGGGAGCCGATGGCCGCGTTCAGCCTATGTTGTCTGGCCTCTTTTATGAGTTCGCCGGCCTCCACATTGTCGCGATACTGCGCCAGACCAAGATGAATCGCACTCACCATTTCATCCTTGCTGCACGGTTTGGCCAGATAGCGGAAGATCTGGCCCTCATTCACCGCTGCAATGGCGCGCTTGAGATCATTGTGTCCCGTGAGCAAAATCCTTACCGTATGCGGCGACAATTCGCGCACCCGGGCCAGAAACTCGGCTCCACTCAACCCCGGCATGCGCATATCCGAGACCACGACCGCATACGGGCCAAAGAGGTGAATGGCCGCCAATGCTTCTTTACCGCCAGGAGCGGTCTCAATCGTGAAGTCGCTGTGCAGGTTGCGCCTGAAGCTATCAAGGAGGTGCTGGTCATCGTCAACGAATAGAATTTGGTTTGTCAATGTGAAGCTCCCGGTCGGGCCTCATCGAGTCATCGCGTCTGGCGCCGGATGGAATGATGAAGCCCGCAATTCCGCCTCTGCGCGCCGTAAGCGCACGGAGAAGAAATTTCCCACTGGATTTATCGGCAGCGTTGCCTCTTCTCATCAGGCCGCGTGTGGAATTCTTTGAAAGCAGGGAGCAAGCCACCCCATCGAGCAGAAATCGCTCGCTGGGGACCCCGGCAGGGAGCGAGGGAGCCAGTGGGCACCTCACGCAAAAAGGCCGCAGCTCCTTTTGAAAGCTGCGGCCCTCAATTTTCCAGATCGAATCTGGCTTTACATCTCTTTCACGCCTTCCACAAACGCCTTCAGCTTGCGGCTGCGGCTGGGATGACGCAGCTTGCGCAGCGCCTTGGCTTCGATCTGCCGGATGCGCTCGCGCGTTACCTGGAAGCTCTGGCCCACTTCTTCGAGCGTATGCTCCGAGCCATCTTCGAGGCCGAAGCGCATCTTGATGACGCGCTCCTCGCGCGGCGTGAGCGTGCGCAGAACCTGCGAGGTGTACTCCTTCAGGTTCACGCCGATCACCGCCTCGGAAGGCGACACCGCCTGGCGATCTTCGATGAAGTCGCCGAGGTGCGAATCTTCTTCTTCGCCAATCGGCGTCTCCAGCGAGATGGGCTCCTGTGCGATCTTCAGCACCTTGCGCACCTTGGCCACCGGAATGTCCATGCGCCGCGCAATTTCTTCGCTCGAAGGCTCGCGGCCCAGCTCCTGGACTAGTTGACGAGAGGTGCGGATGAGCTTGTTGATGGTCTCGATCATGTGAACAGGTATACGAATTGTGCGCGCCTGGTCGGCGATGGCGCGCGTAATCGCCTGCCTGATCCACCACGTGGCGTAGGTCGAAAACTTGTAGCCGCGCCGGTACTCGAACTTATCCACCGCCTTCATGAGGCCGATGTTGCCCTCCTGAATCAGGTCAAGGAACTGCAGTCCGCGGTTGGTGTACTTCTTGGCAATCGAAACCACGAGTCGCAGGTTGGCCTCGATGAGCTCGCGCTTGGCCTGCTCGGCGTCCATGTCGCCCTGGATCATTTCGCGCTGCGTGCGCTTCAGTTCGACAATGGAGACGCCCGCATCGCCTTCAATTTTCTCAAGGTCGGTGCGGCAGTTCTTCTGCTGCCTGCGGTATTCCTTCTTCAGATCCTCGCTCTTCGAGGCTTCGTGCTTCTGCTCGAGCGAACGGATCTGCCGTTCCAGCGTGCGCATGGTGTCCACGGTCTTGTTGACCTTGTCGAGCAGGCGCTTGCGCTCAATGGCGGTGTACTTCAGTTCGCGCACGATGCGCGACACCAGCACTTTCTCGCGCGCGATCCACCAGCGCAACCGCCGCGCTTCCTTCACCCTGGCTTTGTTGCCTGGCGCGATGCCGGCCAGCTTCTCGTCAAGCTGCGCAATCTTCTTCTGGTGCTTTACCAAAGTGTCGGTGCGCGTCACCGTGGCTTTCACGCGCGTCTGCACCACCTCTTCGGTCAGCTCCTCCTCGTCGAAGATCACAACCTCTTTTATGTTGCGCACGCCGCGCTTCAGGTCCTCGCCCAGCGCCGCGATTTCCCGAATGACAATCGGGGAGCGCGAAATCGCCTTCAGCACACGCATCTGCCCGCGCTCGATGCGCTTGGCAATCTCCACTTCGCCTTCGCGCGTGAGCAGCGGCACCGTGCCCATCTCGCGCAGGTACATGCGCACCGGGTCGTTGGTTTTCTCGAGCGTGCCCGGCGTCAGATCCAGCTCGACGTCCTCGCCCTCTTCCAGCTCGAAATCCTTGTCGCCGGGAAACTTGGGAGCGTCCAGCAGGTCGATGCCCTGACCGCTGATGGTAGTCATCAGATCGTCAAGATCGTCGGCAGAGCCAATCTCATCCGGCAGCGCGTCGTTCACTTCGCCGTAGGTCAGATAGCCTTTTTCCTTGCCGTTCTCGATCAGTCCGTGTACTTCTTCTTCGAATTTGTCGTCAATCGCCAAATGATTCCTGCTCTCTTCGGCACCGCGGGAACTCCCGCGTGCTGCCTTGTTTTCATCCCCGTTTCGATCGATGGCCGTTTCGATCCAGGGCCCGCAGCGCGTTTGGGCCGGCCTGTTCGCCCGCGCGCCTCAAGCCCTCAACTCGCATTGCCGCTTGCGGATTCTGCCGTTTATCACGCCGCGTAACTTGTCCCGCACCGTTTCTCGGCGACGGGCCTGATTCCGCGCACGCACGAAGAAAATTTGCGTGAAGAAATCCTCGTTCCGTGAGGAAACCCTCGCGCGCGGACACATCCGCACTTCCGCCTGAGCGGCCGTAGCTTGACTCGGAACAGGATGACAGCGCTTCAGGTTTCGCCTGGGTCGCCCGCGAGCCGAAGCTCATGTGTGGGGCAAAGGGGGCGCGCATCCTCACTGAGATCAATAGATTACTACAATCGAACTTGGTTGCGCCAGCACAAATTCGGCGGCAAAATCAACCCCATTGAGCCCTTCGCGGGGATTTCAGGCGCGGATTTCTCAGCCATCCGCTCCTCTTTCCTATTATTTAGACGCTCGAAATGGCCTTTTCGATGCAAGATCCTCGCAATCGTCCGTCCCCCACGCCGCTCGCCAACTCCTATTGTCTCAGCGGCTTGTGGCTGTGCGATTGCCTAATACTACAGTTGGAGTTAAGGATTTCGGAGGGAGCAGGGGCCTTCAAGCCCCTGAAAACAGGTCAAAAGGAAACGGCCTTTAGGCCCGGGCCGCTATCGTCCGGCCAAATACAACTGTAGTACTAAGCGCCCGATTCGGCCGAGTCTTCACATTCGGCGCCCCGCGAGCACCCGCTTGATATCCCGCTTGGCATGCAACACGGCAACGACCTGCAGAGGCCTGGTCGCAGGGCGGTAAACGACAATGAAATTAGGAAACCGGCTCACCACCCAAAAACGAACCGGCTGGGAAGTGATTTCGCCTCGTTTTGATCCAAGCAGTGGGTGACGGACGATGCCTTCGCATGCCTAGAAGATCGCCGACTCCACGCGGCACGCAGAATCGACACTGTCACCGGCGATATAATCCCAGATTTCGTCGAGATCGTCGAGTGCTTTGAGAGTGAGTTGGTAGGCCGGGGGCATCTCTCAGGCGATCAGCCGCTTTGCCCGGCGTTCGCGCAGTATACGTACCGCTTCGTCGGGATCCACGAGTTCGCCGCGTTCTGCCTGCGCAAAACCCTCCGCAATGTGAGCAGCAACGGATTCGCGCTCCGAAAGCATCCAGTCCCCATTCCGATGTTGTTCGTGAATGACGGCAAATGCCTGATCAAGCAGCTCATCCGGACTCATCCCTGACTGGGCGGCCCGATCAAGCAGTTGTTGATGTTCGGGTTTTATTTCGATCATCATGATGTGCTCCGTGCGTATGGCTTAGGTTATACCGAATTGTCGTTTCGGCGGTGCAATTGCCGCAGCGCCCGGTCCAACTCCAGCTTTTGCTGGGTCAGCACTGCCAGCGCCGCAAAATCGCCGCGGCGCTCGGCCTCCGCAATCTCCGCCCGCAGGTCGCGGAGCCGGCTTTCGATACCCCGCTCCTGGAGCTCCTGCAGCGCGCTCTCCACCTCGTCCTTTTCAGGCGGCCGGTTTTCGCCCAGGAGGGCTTCGGCCAGCATGGCGCGCTGCGCCGCGTCCTCCACCACTTCCATGGGATCGGTGGCCCCGCGGACGGCGAGCGCCTGCATGGCCGGGAATGCTCCGAGGTGCTCAAACCACGCCGGCTGTTGCGCCACCTTCTCCGCCACTATCCTGCGCGCGTGCTCTCCTTCGGGGTCGGTAATTGCCAGTGCCCGCAGCAGCACACGCTCTACTTGGGACAGCGCCGTGGGCCGCGCCTCCACTCGCTCCCGCCGTCTCAACGCCGCCTGCCGCAATTCCTCGCGAAGCACCGCCGAGTCGATGCCCAGCTTTTGTGCTGCATCCGCGGCAAACTGGTCCCGCGCCAACTTTTCCGGGATGCGGCGGATGTGAGGCAGAAGAAAATTCAGCGCCTTCACCTTCTGGTCCGCGCTGGCGCCGGGGAATTGAAGCCGCGCCCGTTCTATCAAATAGTCAGATTGCCGCCGCGCCCCGCGAATCGCCTCTTTGTAGGCCTCCACGCCCCGCTCGCGGATGAACCGGTCCGGGTCCAATCCGCCTTCGAGCGTGACCAGCTTGATGGCAAAACCTTCTTCGGTCAGCAGGGAAATCGACTTTTCCGCTGCATTCGCACCGGCCGCGTCGGGATCGAAATTGACGATCACATTCGACGTGTGGCGCTTCAGAATCGCCACCTGCTGCTCGGTGAAAGCGGTACCGCTGGTCGCGATCACATTCTGGATTCCGCGCAGGAAGACGCTGATACAGTCCATCTGCCCTTCCACCAGCAACGCAAAACCCACGGTGCGGATCGCCGTCTTCGCCTTGTCCAGGTTGAATAACACCTGTCCCTTCGAATAGAGCGGCGTCTCCGGCGAATTGATGTACTTGGGGCCGGCCTTTTCGCCCTCCGTCGCGACGCCCAGCATGCGCGCCGTGAACGCAATCACGCGGCCGCCTTCATTCGAGATGGGGAACACAACGCGCTTGCGGAAGCGGTCGTAGATGCGGCCGTGGCCGCCGTCTTCCTGCTCCTTCGAACTGAAGAGGCCGCTCGAGCGAAGGGTCTCTTCGTCCGCCATGCCGCTCAGCCGGTCGCGCAGGGCATTGAAGCTGTCGGGCGCATAGCCAATGCGAAATTTTTCTATTCCCTTTGCATCAAGTCCTCGGCCAGCCAAATATTCGCGCGCCAGCGCCCCTTCCGGGGAGCTCAACTGCTCTTCAAACCACACCGCCGCGGTTTCATGCAGGTCCAGCAGCTTCGCGCGCATCCGCGCTCCCGCGGCTTCTTCCGGCGATGAAAACTCCCGCTTGGGCAGGGGGATGCCGCACTTCTGCGCGACGATGCGAACCGCCTCGAGAAACGAGATGCTCTCGATCTTCTGCACAAAACTGAACACGTCGCCCGACGCCTGGCAGCCGAAGCAGTAAAAAAACTGTTGCGACCCACCGTTCACATTGAACGACGGCGTTTTTTCCTTGTGGAACGGGCATAACCCCTTGAATCTCTGCGCCCCTGCGTTGCGCAGCCGGATGTAGCCCTCGATCACCTTCACGATGTCGGCCTGCTGCTTGACGGTTTGGGCGAAGTCGCTCATGGCGGGTAAAGACCAGAATACGTCTCACGTTTAGAAGCCGCATGGGCGTTATGTGGAAGGCGTGGAAAGCGAGGCCGCATCGCCTGCGGCGCTACACGCCGGCAACTACTGCGAAATAATGGGAGAAATGCCGGAAGCGAAGAACAATAACGATTTTATCGGGATCGATTTCGGGACCACGAACAGCTCAATCGCACGAGCCAATGGCGACGCGGTCGTGCAGTTGGTCTCGTTTCTGTTACGCGGAGCGGAGACCTCCGCGTTCCGGTCGGTTCTATATCTTGAGCAATTCAAGTCGCCGAGCGGCATCAAACGGGCGCACTCGTTCACGGGGCCCGCGGCCATCGAGCGCTATCTGGAAGCGAGCGAAAAGGGGCGGCTCATCCAGTCGCTGAAATCGCATCTCAGCAGCCGCTCGCTTACCGGCACGGAGGTGTTCGGGAGACGCTACCGGTTGGAGGATCTGCTTTCCCGCATCGTCACCGATCTGCGCCAACAAGCCGAGCAGCAATTCGGCAGGCCTGTGCGATACGCGATGGTCGGGCGCCCGGTACGTTTTGTCGGTGCGGAGACGGTGGACGACGATCTCTTTGCCGTCGGGCGGATGCGTGAGGCGTTCATTACAGCCGGATTTGAGCAGGTGGAGTTCGAGATGGAGCCGGTTGCCGCAGCGTACGCTTACGAGGCCACGCTCGATCACGATGAACTGATTCTGATCGGGGATTTCGGCGGCGGCACCAGCGATTTTTCGCTGCTGCGGGTGGGGCCCGGTGTACGGGCCCGCGGGCACACCGGCGCCGGCTTGCTGGGCAATAGTGGCGTGGGCCTTGCAGGAGACGCGTTCGATGCGCGCATCATCCGCAAGCTCGTCTCGCCTGCGTTGGGCTCGAATAGCGAGGCGCGCTCGCTGAACAAGATTTTGCCTGCGGTGCCGGCGTGGATCTATGCCAATCTGGAACGCTGGCACTCACAGCTGTCCGGTTAGAAGTCGAAGAGAATCAACCGATTGCTGGAGTCGAATAAGTCGATTTCGGAGTCGGAGGGCTGAAGTGCCTGTAAAATGGGGGTTTTCTCGAAAAGGGTTAGGCT
>JBEKGH010000122.1:0-21400 GCA_050012895.1 Occallatibacter sp. | reverse complement strand
AGTGCCCAAGCTTTTGAGTAACCAACTCTGAGAATTGCTTTGGTTTTTCCATCTGCACCTCCGCATAGCAAGCCATTGTAGATCAAAGAGGATCGGCGAGGGTTTCCAGCTTGAGGGGGCGATTCCGGTTGAGCCGTCAAGACATACTCCAGGGGCTAAAGCCCTCGTGTATTCTGCGGCACTTGCGGCACGACTAAAGTCGTGCCCTTTCGCGAGGCCATTCATACCAAGCCAGCTCCGTTCACTCCGCTGCTATTTGAACTCCGCCGGCGCCATGGCGTGCGGCGCGGAGACGGCTTCGTCCACCTCTTTGCCGGCATCGTTCATGGTTTTTCCGCGAATGGCGCTGGAAACTGCCGCATCCATCATCAATTCGGCAAAGTGGCGCGTGGCCTTGTCGAGCGCGACCATGGCCTGGCTAATCGCGTGCAAATCGCTGCCCTGCTTGACCAAAATGAGCTGGTCGCGCGCGACGGCGATGGCCGCTTGCTCTTCCGCGCTCAGCTCGTTCCACGCAGGATTTTGTGGAGCGCGCCCGACAGCGGCAAGAATCGTATCCGCCTCGTTGCGCGCTTCGATGAGAAGGCGTTGCGAAAAATCCTCCTCCGCGTGATCGAAGGAATCGAGAATCATGTTCTCGACCTGCTCGTCCGAGAGCCCATAGGTCGGCTTCACCTCGATCTGCGCGGCTTTTCCGCTGCGCTGCTCGAGCGCGGAAACCTGCAGAATGCCGTCGGCGTCGATGAGGAAACGCACCTCAATGCGCGGCAGCCCCGCCGCCATGGGCGGAATGCCTTTCAGGTCGAATCGCGCCAGGGAGCGGCAATCGGCGGCCAGCTCGCGCTCGCCCTGTAATACGTGAATAGCCACGTTGGTCTGTCCGTCGACACCGGTGGTGAAGTGCTCGGTGGCCGAAGCGGGGATGGTGGAATTGCGCTGGATGATGCGCGCCACTGTTCCGCCCAGCGCTTCAATGCCGAGTGAAAGCGGCGTCACGTCGAGCAGAAGCATGTCGTCGGTGGTTTTTGAGGCGCCGGCCAGAATGCCGGCCTGCACTGCCGCGCCCAGCGCGACAACTTCATCGGGATTGAGCTCAGTTTGCGGCTTTTTTCCGCGTGCGCTGAGCCGGAAAAGATCGTCGACCAGTGCGCGGACGGCGGGAATGCGCGTCGACCCGCCCACCAGCACCACTTCATCGATTTGTTTGGGCGTGACTCCTGCGTCGGCCATGGCCTGCTTGCAGGGCGCGGCGGTGCGCTTGAGCACCGGCTCAATGAGCAGTTCGAAAACAGCGCGTGGAATCTCGCGCTGATAGCGGTCGCCGTTGGGCAGTTCAATATCGAAATGCGCGGCCTGCTCGGTGGAAAGCCGGACCTTGGCGTCGATGGCGGCCTTGCGCAAAGCCTGCACCGCGCCGGGATGCGCGCGCAGATCGAAACCGTGCTCGGCGTGAATTTCGTCAAGCGCTATCGCCAGCAGCAGATTGTCGATATCGTCGCCGCCCAGATGCGTGTCGCCGTTGGTCGATTGAACTTCGAAGATGCCGTCGCACAGCTTGAGGATGGAGATGTCGAAGGTGCCTCCGCCGAAATCGTAGACGGCGATGGTGCCTTCTTTGGCGCGATCGAGCCCGTAAGCCAGCGCCGCCGCGGTGGGCTCGTTTACCAGACGCAACACGTCGAGCCCCGCCATGCGGCCCGCGTCTTTAGTGGCCTGGCGCTGCGCATCGTTGAAATAGGCGGGCACCGTGATCACGGCTTGCGCGACCGGACTCCCGAAAAAGCGCTCAGCATTGCGCTTGAGCTGGCGCAGAACGTACGCAGAAATTTCCGGCGGCGTAAAACGAAGCTCGCCCAACTGGATGCGCGGGACTTCTCCGGCTTCAGTGTCGTCAGCAAGACGGAAGGGGAAAAACTTCAGCTCCGTCCGGACCTCTTCGAGGTCGCGGCCCATCAATCGTTTCACAGAGTAGATCACGCGCTCCGGCGTTTCAATGAGCGCCTTGCGCGCGCTGTTGCCGACCGTGACCGTGGGTCTGCCGCCCTTCGCGGTCATGGGATCGAGCGCCACTGGATCAAGTGCAACGACGGACGGCACGAGATTCGAGCCGTCCACGCCGGGAATCACGACCGGTCTGTCGCCCTCCATGTAGGCGACGAGGGAATTGGTGGTTCCCAGGTCGATGCCGACGACGTGCGCGCTCTCCGTTTCCGCCATCTTTCTATTTAATCTCCCAGGATTTCAGTCACGTCGCGGACCAGGTTGCTCAAGTAACGCCTGCGATCGAGCAGCGCAACCATTGCACGTTGCGCGGGGGCGCGCTGCGCCGTGTGGCGGGCGGCCGCATCGCCGGCATCCCAAATCGCCCACTGCGCGCGCAAATCGCGGTCCACAGCGTCCACCAATCCCTCGAATTTTTCCTTGGCCTGCATCAGGCTCTCTTTGAGCTCCGGGTCTTCCTGGCCCATCTTCTTCGACCTATTCATCTCTTCAAGCTGCATGTTCAGGTCGAAGACCTCTTCCAGCAAGTCGGCGGGCACGCGCGATGTTTTTTCCTGATGTTGGATTTGTTCCTGGTTTCGGATTTTTTCCTGGTTTTGGGGGAGTGTTGCGTCGCTGCAAGCCTCAGCCGATAAGCCCATCGCCGCTCCCTCGAGCTTGAGCAAATATTCGGTGCGGCGCAACGGATCCTTGAGCGTGCGATAGGCATCGTTGAGCAGCGCGGTGTCTGCAAGGCTCCACTCTTTTTCGTTTTCGCTGGCGCGGGCAAAGCGGTCGGGATGCAGCCTGCGGCTGAGGCGATGAAATTCCTGCTCCAGCGCGGACAGATCGATGTTCAGCCGAGGCGTCAGTCCAAACACAGAGAAATAATCGCCACCGGAAGGAGGCTGAATCTTGCTGCAATCCGGACAAAAGAGCGTGGATTCGTTGTGCGCAACGGAGCAGGACCAGCAGGCAACCGGGACCGCATTCTCGAGGACTTTCAGCATGAAACGGCCTTTACGCGCGGCGCTCTAAACAGAAAACGATGTGCCGCAGCCGCAGGAGCGCGTTGAATTCGGATTGATGAAGTTGAAGCCCTGGCGCATCAGCGTCTCTTCATAGTCCAGCGTCATTCCGTTCAGATAAACCAAGCTCTTGGGATCGACGAACACGCGCACGCCGTCAAACGTAAAAATGCGGTCGCGCTCGCGAGGGTGGGCGTCAAATGCAATTGCGTACGAAAGGCCCGAACAGCCGCCGCCTTTCACGCCGAGACGCAGTCCGCCTTCCTCCGGCGAGATGCCTTCCTTGGCCAGGATCACGCGGATGCGCTGGACGGCGCTGGGAGTGACGTGGACGCCTGGCGTCTGTGGAGCGACCGGTTGCGTCGCGGCCGGGTTCTGCGAGGGCTTCGAATCGAGTGTGACGATTTCCTGCATCATTTCCATCCTTCTATCCTGGTTGCGCCTGCTTATTTCGCCGGCGCAGGTGGAGCAATCTCCGCGACATTGTTTTTCTTCTTCCAGTCGCCGATGGCCGCGCGAATGGCATCCTCGGCCAGCACCGAGCAGTGAATCTTCACCGGCGGCAGCGACAGTTCTTTCACAATGTCTGTATTTTTGATGCTCAACGCGTCGTCCACGGTGCGGCCCTTGATCCACTCCGTGGCCAGCGACGAACTGGCGATGGCCGAGCCGCAGCCAAAAGTCTTGAATTTGGCCTCTTCGATCACATTTGTCTCAGGGTTCACGCGGATTTGCAGGCGCATCACGTCGCCGCACTCCGGCGCGCCCACCAGGCCCGTGCCCACCTCGGCCGAAGCCTTGTCCAGTTGGCCCACGTTCCGCGGGTGGTTGTAGTGGTCGATCACTTTGTCGCTGTATGCCATGGTCGTTTCCAGCTCCTAGCTCCTAGCTTCTAGCCTCTAGCTCGTTGACCTGCTCGTTCGCCGTCAAGCTAGAGGCTAGGAGCTAGAAGCTAGTGGCTGCTTTTTCAATGCGCCTGCCACTCCACCTTCGTAATATCGATGCCGTCCTTCACCATCTCGTAGAGCGGCGACAGCTCGCGCAAGTGCCGCACCACCTGAATCACCTTGGCAGCCACGTAGTCCACCTCAGCCTCGGTGTTGAAGCGACCCAGGCCGAAGCGAATGCTGCTATGAGCTACATCGTCGCCCAATCCCAAAGCCTTCAGCACATACGAAGGCTCCAGAGTGGCCGACGTGCAGGCCGATCCGCTGGAAACCGCCACATCGTTGATGCCCATCAGCAGCGACTCGCCTTCGACGTAGACAAAACTCATGTTCAGGTTGCCGGGCAGACGATGTTCCATCGAGCCGTTCACATGCACGTAGTCGAGCTCGGACTCAAGCTTCATCTTGAGCCGGTCGCGCAGGTACGCGAGCCGCACGGACTCTTCCGCCATCTCCTGCTGCGCAATCTCGCACGCCTTGCCCATGCCCACGATGCCGGGAACATTCAAGGTGCCGCTGCGCATGCCGCGCTCGTGGCCGCCGCCGTCGATCTGCGCGGCGATCTGCACGCGGGGATTGCGACGCCGCACGTAAAGCGCGCCCACGCCCTTGGGGCCATAAATCTTGTGCGCGGAGATCGACGCCACATCCACAAAGTCGTCGATTACGTTGAAAGGAACCTTGCCCACGGCCTGCACCGCGTCGGTATGGAAGAGCACGCCGCGCTCATGGCAGATTTTGCCGATTTCGCGGACGGGCTGCAGCACGCCGATTTCGTTGTTGGCCGCCATGATGCTGACGAGAATGGTCTGGTCGTCGATGGCGCGCTTCAGGTCTTCGAGATCGACGGTGCCGTCGGCCTTCACCGGCAGATACGTCACACGGGAGCCGTATTTTTCCAACCGCCTGCACGTATCGAGCACGGCTTTGTGCTCGGTCACCTGCGTGATCATGTGGTTGCCGCGCTCGCGGTACATTTCCGCAATGCCCTTGAGGGCCAGGTTGTCGCTCTCCGTGGCGCCGGAGGTGAAGATGATCTCTTTGGCGGTCGCGCCGATCAGCCTGGCGATTTGCTCGCGGGCCGCATTCACGGCCTGCTCCGCCTCCCATCCAAAGGAGTGGTTGCGGCTGGCCGCGTTGCCGAATTTCGTGGTCAAGTAAGGCAGCATCGCCTCCAGCACCCTGGGATCCAGAGGCGTGGTGGCGTGGTTATCCATGTAGATAGGCAGGTGTACGCCCGCCGGCGCCTCCGCTTGACTTGCTGCCGTGCTCATCTTTGTCTCCGTTCTCAATAGCGGTATTAGCGGAGCTAGCGGCGTTAGCGGTGCTTGAAGAACCCGTGAACCCAAGCTTTTCCTAACGCCGCTAGCCCCGCCAGCGCCGCTAACTCCGCTTTAAACCGTCAGCGTGACCAAACCATGCCCCTCGCGCTCCTGCCCTTCGCGCGCTTTCGCCGCGGCCTGCTCCTGCTCCGCAAGGTCGTGAATGCTGATGCTCTTCAGCACCCCGATGATGGTCTCGTTCACGCGCGCCAGCGGCTCCTTGATGGTGCAGTTCGGGGTAAGGTCGCACGGCTTGGTCCCCTTGGTGCAGGAGGTGATAAACAAGGGTCCGTCGATGGCGTGGATCACTTCAAAGGCCGAGATCTGGCGGGGGTCGCGGGCCAGCGCGTACCCGCCATTCATGCCCGCGTGGGAGCGCAGCAGGCCCGTCTTGGTGAGCCGCTGCAGGATCTTGGCCAGCAGTTGCGCCGGAATTCCATACGCATCCGCCACGTCCTTGGCGCTTAGCGCAGGGGTTTCCGGGTGCTCGGCCAGGTACTTGAGCGCCATCAGCCCGTAATCGGCTTTCTTGGTGAGCTTTAGCATGGAATATGCGACTGGAACGGTCCGTATTCAGTATACGTCCGCTTTCGTTTGCCTTTCAAGCTGGCAGTTCCCCCGTCCCGCCGGGCGGAAATCCGCCATTCCGGCTGCAACTTTCATCAAAAATGGGTTTGCAATCGCCCAAAAGACAGTTACAATCTGGCGGATACAGCGTTTTCGATTCTGCTCTTAACAGAATGCAGAATGCCGAGGGTCGTTGGAGTTAAGGATTTCGGAGGGAGCAGGGGCCTTCAGGCCCCTGAAAACAGGTCAAAAGGAAACGGCCTTTAGGCCCGGGCCTCTATCGTCCGGCCAAATACAACTGTAGTACTAGAGCATCTATCGCAATCCCTGATTGGCTGTACCCCCAAAACCGGCACCCCTCAAGCCTGGGCTCCAGCGAGCGCCCCAGGAGGCGGATTTTGACCGCTGGGGTAGAAGTTGACCCTTCCCGCCATGGCCCCCGGCCATAGTGAGGAGCGGCAAGCGGCACGGAACCGGAAAGGGCGCACCCAACCTGGATTGCTGAAGAGCACGAAGCCCGAGAGCGATGGCAACCGCCTGCAAACATCCCCAAGTCCGGATCGTTTCCCGGCACGAAGACAGCGAGTTTGTCGAGTGCCTGGAGTGTGGCGAAATCTTCGATTCCGAAGAGTTTCGCGATATGGAGATTGAAGAAACGGCTGGCACGGAGGATCTCCAGGACGATTCGTAGGAAACAGCGGAGTTAGCGCTGTTAGCGGAGCTAGCGGAGTTTGGCTGGCGGATTACTTGCCGTTGGCGCCGTTGGCAGCCGACACCCCGCTGCGGCGCGAAACCACCCACGCATAGTGCAGTCCCGAGATGATGGTGAGCGCCATGGTGGCGTCCAGCGCCACGGCGCGGAACGCCGCGACCCAGTACCAATCCGGCGTGACCTGATGCAGCAGCACCGACGCCACTGCGACGATCTGGGCCAGGGTATTGCCCTTGCCCCAGAGACTGGGATGAAACTCCCGGCGCCCCGCGGCCGCATAGAGCAGCGCCGAGACCAGCAGGATGCCCACATCCCGGCCGAACACCAGAACCGTCACGGTGACCGGCATCAATCCCTTGTAGAGCAGAACCAGAAACAGGGTGCTCAGCAGCAACTTGTCGGCCACCGGATCGAGATATGCGCCGAATGTCGACCGCTGCTTGAGCACGCGCGCCAGTGTGCCATCCAGCGCATCGGTGAGCCCCGCAGCGACAAAGAGGCTGAAGCTCAACAGATAGTGCCCCTCGAGGATCGCCGCCACCAGGAAGGGGGCCAGGCAGATGCGGATGAGCGTAAGCAGGTTCGGGGCGCTGCGTAGCGGGTTCAAACGGCGGCGCGGTTCCTCACCCATGGCAAACCGATTCTGACGCGACCTTGCCGCGACCTTAGCTCGCTGCGCACGCCGGAAGTGAATTTCTGACCTCAACGATGGTAAAGCATCGCACCCACCCTTTTGAAAGGCCTGGCCGGATCTGTTGGGTACGACACCGCGTCGGAACATCCCAGGCCTTGGTCCCTGGTTCCCTGGCTCCCTTGCTCCCTTGTTCCCTTGGTCCCTGCCTTTTACACTTCGACCGGCAGTTCTGCCGCCAGGATCTTCATGGGCGTAAGCCCGCGCTGGCGCAGGGCGCGCAGGCTCAGCGCGTCGTGGCGCTTGGCCAGGCGGCGCCCGTTGTGATCGACCACCAGGCGGCAGTGGTACCAGGCGGGATTTTGGAATCCCAGGGCGCGATTAAGCAGAATCTGGCGCGCGGTGGACTTGAGCAGATCGGCGCCACGCACCACTTCAGTAATGCGCATGGTCGCATCGTCGACCGCGCAGGCAAGCTGGTAGCTGGGGCCGCCGTCGCGCCGCCAGATCACGAAATCGCCAAAGTCCACGCCGGCCACAAAACGCTGCGGGCCCAGGTTGCGATCGACGAACTCAATCACTTCGCCGTCGCGCACGCGGAAGCGCCAGTTGGCGCCCTCGGGCGTTTCAACATCCACCGAGGTAGGGCCGGGCAGTTGCGGCGCATGACCCGTCCGGTGGCGGCAGGTGCCGGGGTACATGGGTTCGTCATCGAGAATGTCGAGCTTGCCGCCGGCGCTCGCGGCTTGCACGCGCTCATGCGGCGCGGCCAGCGCGGAATCGATGTCCTTGCGCGAACAGCGGCAGGCGAACAGGCAGTCGCGGTGCACCAGCTTGCGCCACGCTGCCAGATACAGGGAGCGGCGCTTGCTCTGCACGTAAGGCGCGTGGGGACCACCCTTGTCCGGACCCTCCTGCCAGCGGATGCCTAGCCAGCGCAGATCGTCCATCGCCGCCTCTGCGAAAATTGCCCGGCTGCGCTCGGAATCCAGATCCTCCATGCGCATCACAAGCGTGCCCGTGGCCTCGCGTGCGCGCTGAAACGCCGTCCAGAAGGTGCGCGCGTGGCCCACATGCAGATAGCCCGTGGGCGAAGGCGCCAGCCGTCCGCGATAGCCCGACGCCGGCGATGAAGGAGCGCTGGCCATTCTGAATCGAGTGTAGCCAGCAGCTTTGATGCGGCATATAGAGGATTTGGTACGTGAAGCGGGGAGCGAGTGAATCAGTGAAGAAGTGAATGAGTGAGGCGGCGAACGCGGGAACGAGTAGCGCCGGCCTCCCGGCCGGCTGTAGTGCGGGCGTCCACGCCCGCACCGGTTTTCTATTCCCTATTGGCTACTCCCTACTCCCTGTCTTTCGCCACCGAAGAATCGGTTTGCGCGCGGCCTGCACTTCGTCGAGCCGCGAGACGCGCGTGGAGTGCGGCGCGGTTTTCACCAGCTCGGGATTCTCCTCGACTTCGCGGGCGATGGCGCGCATGGCAGCGATGAACAGATCCAGCTCCTCGCGCGATTCGCTCTCCGTGGGTTCGATCATCAGCGCGCCGTGCACGATGAGCGGGAAGCTGACCGTGTAGGGATGGAAGCCGTAATCGATGAGCCGCTTGGCGATGTCGCCGGTCTTGACGCCGTGCACCGCCTGCCGCTTGTCGCTGAAGACCACCTCGTGCATCGAGGCCGTCTTGTACGGCAGCTCATACAGGTCCTCGATCTTTTTGCGGATGTAGTTGGCGTTCAGCACCGCGTCTTCGGTGGTCTGGCGCAGGCCGTCTGGTCCGTTGGCCAGAATGTAGGCCAGCGCGCGGATGAACATGCCGGTGTTGCCATAGAACGCGCGCACGCGACCGATGGATTGCGGGCGGTTGTATTCCCAGCGCAGCTGGCCGCTCTGCGGGTGCAGCGGCAAGGGCTCTGTGTCGCCGACGCGCTCGCCATCCGGCTTGAGTACGGGCGCGCGAAACAGCGGTGGGCAACCATCGGCTGTTGGCTCAGCATTGGTGTCCTCCCAATCCCCGGCATCGGGACACGTCGCGCCGTTCTCGCTTCGGACGAGGACCGGGATAGGCAAGAAGGGCTCCAGAAATTTCTTGCACGCCACGGGACCGGAACCGGGCCCTCCGCCGCCGTGCGGTGTAGAGAAGGTCTTGTGCAGGTTCAGGTGCATCACGTCCACGCCGAAGTCGCCGGGCCGCACCTTGCCCACCAGCGCATTCATGTTGGCGCCGTCCATATAAAGCAGCGCGCCCTTGGCGTGCAGAATGTCGGCGATCTTATGAATCTGATGCTCGAAGACGCCCAGCGTCGAAGGGTTGGTGAGCATCAGCGCCGCGGTGTCTCCGTCCACCTGCCGCGCGAGAGCGTCGAGATCGATGCCGCCGTCGGCATTCGATTTGAGATTCTCGACGGTGTAGCCGCTGAAGGCCGCGGTGGCCGGGTTGGTGCCGTGCGCCGAGTCGGGAATGAGGACCTTCTTGCGCGGATTGCCCCGCGATTCGTGCCAGGCCCGCGTGAGCAGAATTCCCGTGAACTCGCCGTGCGCGCCGGCCGCCGGTTGCAGCGTGATCACATCCATGCCCGTGATTTCGAGCAGGCAGCGCTGCAGCAGATCGAAAACTTCGAGAACGCCCTGCGCCAGCGCGTCCGGCCGATAAGGATGCGCCTCGGCCAGTCCCTCGATGCGCGCGACGAATTCATTCACGCGCGGGTTGTACTTCATGGTGCACGAGCCCAGCGGGTACATGCCGAGATCGATCGCGTAGTTCCAAGTGGACAGCCGCGTGAAGTGGCGGATGAGCTCGATCTCGGAGAGCTCAGGCAGCTCCGCGCGGTGCTTGCGCATGGCGGAGCCAAGGAGCGCCTCGGCGTTCACGGCCGGCACGTCGAGCGGCGGCAGTTTGTACGCGCGCTTGCCCGGCGAGGATTTCTCGAAGAGCAAAGCCTCGTTCTGTGAGGGTTGCGGACGGACTTTGCCCAAGGTGTGCGCGCCGGGATTTTCGGTGGTCGCCATTCGTTTTGCCTCTTGAATTTCAACTGCTGATTTGAAGTTCAACAGCTGACTTGAAATTCAACCGCTAACCCGCGCTTTGTAACAGGGCACGACTTTAGTCGTGCCGCAAACGAACCTAAAAATGTTTCCGGGCTTCAGCCCCTGCCAACCTTAGCTTCCGCTTTCTTCTTCGCCATGTACCGAAAACAAAATGGAAATTCGTCCGCGGACATTACCATCCCTGCCTTCACAGGATTCTGCGCGATATATTCGCGATGCGATTCAAAGCTTTCCCGGTTCATCACCTGCACCTCGGAAAAGCCCCGCTGCCATACCTCGCCTTTGTACCCTAATTCATGCGACAACCGATGCGAAAACCTCCCCTTTACGAGCTGCATGGCCTTTTCCACGGTCATCCCATCTTCAACCGTCAATAAAAGGTGGACATGATCCGGCATAATGACAAAATCGTGCTGCTCAAACTTGTGCTCTACAACCAACGAACGGAGCACATCGATAAGCAGGTTGGCATTTCGCTCCGATTGCAGAAGTCTGCGCCCCATACTAGTTCCCGTCGTTACAAAGAATGTCCGCGCAGGATTGAGAATGCTTGACTGAGACGCATTTCTGCCGGGTTGCGCCATGACAGGGGCTAAAGCCCGCTCCTTTCTTGATATGGCGAATCGGCACGACTAAAGTCGTGCCCTGTTACAAAGCAGCAGACTTTCTCAACCGCTCAATCTCATCCAGTAATCGCGGAATGTCTTGTCGGGCATTTGCGATAAAATCCTGGTCTGCCACAGTCGCTCCCAACAGCTCAATGCCGCCGTTACCACGAGTACCACCGGTAGGGGTCATGATGAAGCTGTCTCCGCTCGTATGATCCCTGCCCTCCACAAACGATTTCCAAGGTCCTGATGTCGCCGCATCGCAACGCGCGCGAATTGCTTCCAACTCTTCCGACGTCATCACGGCCTTCTACGCCTCCACCTCAACCCCCGCCAGCACCTTCGCCGCCGCATCAATTTGTTCCCGCGTGATCACTTCCGTCGCGCACCAGAGCGTGCAATTCTTGAGCTCCGGATACCAGCGGCTCAACTCCACGCCGCCAACAATCTTGTTGTCGAGGAGCCGTTGGCTCCAGGCTGCAGGTGCTTCGCCGGTCTCAAGCACAAACTCGTGGAAGCGCGGCGCGCCCGCAAAGCGCAGCTTTGCGCCCGGCTGACCGCCCAGCGTCTTCGCCGCGTAATCGGCCTTGGCCAGGTTGTGCTCGGCGAGTTCGCGCATGCCTTCTTTGCCGTATACCGACATGAAAATCGTCGCCATCAGCGCAACCAGCGCCTGATTGGTGCAGATGTTCGAAGTCGCCTTCTCACGGCGGATGTGCTGCTCGCGCGTGGCCAGCGTCAAAACAAATCCGCGGTTCCCCGCCCCGTCCACCGTCTGCCCGGCGAGTCGTCCCGGCATCTGGCGCACGTACTGCTCCTTGGCCGCGATGACGCCGCAGAACGGACCGCCGTAGCTGAGCGCCACGCCAAACGACTGCGCTTCCATGGCGACAATGTCGGCCTCGACCGGCGGCCGCACGATGCCGAGCGAGACCGCCTCAGCAATCGATACGATCAGCAGCGCGCCCTTGGCGTGCGCGATTTCGGCGATGGCCGGAATGTCCTCAACGACGCCGAAGAAGTTGGGACTTTGCACCAGCACGCACGCCGTCTCGTCGGTGACAGCAACTGCCAGCGCCGCAAGATCGACGCGTCCGCTTTTGGCGTCGTAGCCAACGATCGCTGTCGGCAGGCCCTGGTGCTGCGCGTAGGTGGCCAGCACCTCGCGGTATTCGGGATGCACCGTGGAAGCCACCACGGCCTTGTGGCGGCCCGTCACCCGCACCGCCATCATCACCGCTTCCGCGGCTCCAGTGGAGCCGTCGTACATGCTGGCGTTGGCCACATCCATGCCGGTCAACTCGGCAATCATGGTTTGGAACTCGAAAATCGCCTGCAGTGTGCCCTGCGTAATCTCGGCCTGGTAGGGCGTATAGCTGGTGAGGAACTCGCCGCGCTGCACCAGCGAATCAATAATCACCGGCCGGTAATGGCGGTAAGCGCCCGCGCCCAGAAAACTCGCGTAGCCGGTGGAGTTTTTCTCGCCCGCGGCGCGAAAGTAATTGATGATCTCGCTCTCCGCCTGCTGGCGCGGCACGTCGAGGTCGCGCTTGATCCGGTACTCCGCCGGAATGCTCGCGAATAAATCGTCAATAGACGCCGCGCCGATTTCGGCCAGCATCTCGCGGCGCTCTTCGTCGGATTTGGGTAGGTAGCGCATGGAATCCTTCTGAGTGAAAGAAGTGAAGAAGTGAAGAAGTGAAAGAAGTGAAAGAGCAACGCTGCGGATTGGCTCTCTTCACTTACTTCACTTCTTCACTCCCTTCACTGTTCTTCCGCAATAAACGCCTCGTACGCCGCGGCGTCGAGCAGGTTCGCAAGTTCGCCCGGATCGGACAGCTCCACTTTGATGATCCACGTGCCGTGCGCATCCTGGTTGATCTTGTCCGGCTCGGTCTTCAGCGCCTCGTTCACCGCAGTCACTTTGCCGCTGACGGGCGAATAGAGATCGCTGACGGCCTTCACGCTCTCGACAGACCCGAAGGTGGCCTTGGCGGCGACCGTATCGCCCAACTTGGGCGCGTCCACATAGACAATGTCGCCCAGCGAGTTCTGCGCGTAATCCGTGATGCCAATCGAACCGATGGTGCCTTCGACCGAGATCCACTCGTGCTCGCGGGTATAACGATAGTTTGCGGGGTAGGGCATGGCGGGTTTACTCCTTGGGAATACTGCGAAATATTAGTCTACGACAGGGGTCAGGTTTCAGGTCTCAGGTTTCAGTGGTCAGGGATCAGTTACAACCCGCCTGCCGAGGAGTCGTCCTACCTGTTCGCCGATTTTCAGCACCATAATTGCCGCCCACCCTCCGCGATGAGCCAGATGCAGGAGCTAGGATCTTTCTCCCGACACCTGAAACCTGACACCTGAAACCTGTCTTTTCACCCCATTACCACCACCGGCTGAAACAGCGTTCCCGCCACGCGTTTGGCGATTGCGACCAGCTCCCGCGGTCCGGCGAACACCTTCACCAGCGGCGCCCCAGAGAACTCCGGCAGATTGGCCTGCGCGCCGTTGCGCAACCGGCCCAGCGCCATAGTGTCGGCCGTGACGGAAGGCATTTCGAGCAGCAGGGCGCGCGGATGCACGCATGCGGCCTCCAAAGCGTCGGATTTCCCGGCCAGCGCCTCCAACTCTTCCAATGTGTGCGCGTCCTCCAGCGTAAACATGCCGGCCCGCGTGCGCCGCAAGCCGCTCAGATGCGCGCCGCAGCCCAGGTCCTTCCCCAGCTCGTGCGCCACCGAACGCACGTACCCGCCGGAGCTGATGTCGATGGCGAAGCTGGCCACGGATCCCTCCAGCGCTGCAATTGCAAAACTTTCAATGCGGATCTTCGCCGGCTTCAACGTCACCGGCTTGCCTGCGCGCGCCAGCTTGTACGCCGGCTGGCCGTCAACTTTCTTGGCCGAAAACTGCGGCGGCATCTGCTCGATTTCCCCATGGAACCGCACGGCCGCCGCACGCACCCGCTCCAATGTGATGGCTTGCGCCCCCTCCGGCCAGCAGTCCGGTCCCGCAGGCTCGCCGTCGGCGTCCCAGGTGTCGGTCGCAAACCCGAAGCGAATGTCTCCGCAATAGCTCTTTTCAGCAGCCGAGAAATACTGCGCCAGCCGCGTGTATCTACCCATCAGCAGCGGGAGCACGCCGGTCGCCATGGGATCCAGCGTGCCTAAATGTCCGATCGACCGCTCTCCGGTGATTCGTCGCAGCCGGTTCACCACATCGTGGCTGGTCATCCCGCCGGGTTTATCGATAATAAGAAGCCCGTTCACATCATCACTGTAGATCGCCTGGCTCCCCTTGCCAACCTGCCCGGCGACCGACGAATCTGAAGACGAGCGCAGCTAGCGGGGTTAGCGGAGTTAGCAGAGCTAGTAATGCTTGGCCCTCCGCATGGTCGAGTTGGCCGGTTCCGTCTGTGCACACTGGAAATACAGGTGAGAGACTAGAGACAAATGGCCGGCGAACTGGAACGCGTGCGGAAGGCGTTGCGCGAGCTCGGCAAATCGTTGCGGAGCTTATCCGGCGATTCCGCGCCAAAACATGTGCACAAACTGCGCACGGCTTCGCGGCGGGTTGAATCCATTGCCGGCGTGCTCGAGGCCGCCGATGGCAAGAAATCGCGGCGCCTCGTCAAATCCATCGAGCCGATACGCAAGGCGGCCGGCGGCGTGCGCGATATGGACGTGCTGCTGGCGGACATGCGCAAGCTGGCTCGGTATTGCGACGGCGAATCGCTGAACCACCTGGTTGCCCATCTGGAAACTGCCCGGCAGCAGAGTGCGGGGGAGTTGCAGCATGCGCTTCACCACCGGCGCAAGGCTGTGCTGGAAGATCTCAAGGAGTATTCCAGGTTTGTCGCGTCCCTTGCGAAGCACGCGCAATCCAGCTCACGCTCAGACGCCGAGGCCGGCCGGGCGCAGGAAGAAATTAACAGTTCTGCCATGAACGTGCTGCGCGAGCTGGGCGATTGGAAGCCCCTCGATGCGGACAATCTGCATGAGTTCCGGCTAAAGGTGAAGCAGCTGCGCTACACCCTGCAACTGGACGCGCAGGCCGACGCCAGCCTGGTGGAAGCGCTGGGCGATGTGCAGCGCCGCGTCGGCGACTGGCACGACTGGCACCAATTGGAGGAGATTGCGCGTGGGGTGCTGGTCCTCGAAGAAGACCACGCGCTGCTCGACCGCATCGGCGAAACCGTCAAGCGCAGATTCGACCGCGCGCTTGCCGCCGCCAATGCCCTGCGCGGAAAATACCTGAACATGCCCATGGCCATGGGCGCTTGATGCCGATAAGGATTGCCGCGGCTTAATACTACACAGTTGGAGTTAAGGATTTCGGAGGGAGCAGGGGCCTTCAGGCCCCTGAAAACAGGTCAAAAGGAAACGGCCTTTAGGCCCGGGCCTCTATCGTCCGGCCAAATACAACTGTAGTATTAAGCCGAGCCGGCGCCCAGGGGGCGCACCAGCGACAGGAACTCCGCACGGGTTTCCTTCTGCCGGAAGCAGCCCAACATGGCGCTGGTGACCGTGGAAGAGTTCTGCTTTTCGATGCCGCGCATCATCATGCACAGGTGCCGCGCTTCAATGACTACGCCCACGCCCTGCGGCGCAATGGCCTCCTCGATCGAATCCGCAATTTGCCGCGTGAGCCGCTCCTGCACCTGCAGGCGGCGCGCGAAGACCTCGACGAGCCGCGCAATCTTGCTCAGTCCGATCACTTTGCCCTTGGGAATATAGGCCACGTGCACTTTGCCGAAGAAAGGCAGCATGTGGTGCTCGCACAGCGAGAACATCTCGATGTCCTTGACGATCACCATCTCGTCGTAATCGACTTCGAACAGCGCGTCATGCAAAATCCTCGCGGGATCCTGATCGTATCCCTTGGTGAGGTAGGCCAGCGCTTTCTCCACGCGCTCCGGCGTCGCGCGCAGGCCGTCGCGATCGGGATCTTCGCCGAGGCGCGAGAGAATCTCGCGGTACATTTCCTGCGTGGTGTACGCGCTCAGTCCCTCTGCGGCCTCAATCGCTTTCCGTGCGGGGTCATTCACAACAATCGGGTGTGCCATCGCTGCTTATCCTCTCGCCGAACACTCGAAGAAATTATTTTCCGTCTCTTCCACGCGGACATATTCCAGTTCGCCCGCCGGCATCGCATCGCGTAACAAAGCAAAAATCGCCTGACAAAAATTCTCCGTCGTCGGAACGCGATCCGCAAACAGTGGATCGAGATTCAGGTTGGCGTGATCGAAACGCTGCAAAATGCGCTCGTCAACCGCCTTGTCCAGCGCCACCAGGTCCACCACCATCCCGGTCTCCCTGTCGACCGCGCCGCCCACCAGTAATTCAACAACATAATTGTGCCCATGGCCGTGCGCATTGTTGCACTTTCCGTACGCCGCGCGATTTTCTTCGGCCGTAAGCGCGGGCGTGTGCAGCCGGTGGCTGGCGCTGATCGGGTAACGCCGGCCGAAATAGGCTTTCACGCCTCACCTCGATACTCGGCAAAGATCTCCGGCGTCTCGTACACGCGAATGCGGGTCAGTTTCGCGCCGCCTGCTGCCGCGCCGCCTCCAGACGCGCCGCCTCCAAAATTGATGGCCGGCTCCAGCCTCTTCCACGCCGCAATGGCGATGTTCTCCGTCGTCGGAATCGCGTTCTTGAACTCCGGCGTTTCGAGATTCAGGTGCCTGTGGTCGTACGCCGAAAGCACCTCGCGCTCCATCACGTCCTTGAGCCACTTCAGATCGACCACAAAGCCAGTCACGGGATCGGGTTCGCCGGCCACGGTCACTTCCAGCGTGTAATTGTGCCCATGCCCATTGCGATTCGCGCAGCGTCCGAAGACCTGCTCGTTCTTCTCCGCGGACCAGGCCTCATTCCAGTAATAGTGCGATGCGGAAAACGTCGCCCGCCGCGTCAGGAAAATCATGTCGACCTCGTACACAAGAGAAGATGCCGCAAACTACCCATTCGGTTCACGCTATCGATGCGGGTTTGCATCTCATCGAAAAATTCGCGGGACCTGCACGATGCGCTCAACAGCGGCGCCGGGCCTGGGCGCAATGCGCTAAGGCGGGTAACTCCGCCCCTTCCAGCTTACGCGCTTCAGAATCCGATGCTGAAACCAGCTTCGATAGAGCAGCACAACAAACAGCGGCAGGCCCAGCGGCGAAATTGCGCAATCCATAAAGGAGAAGTTCGACTTGGCCACCCGCCTGTAAAAACGGAACAGTGTGCGCAGCCAAAGCAGAGCCAGAATCCATCCCGCGCCCAGCCACTCCAGACCATGCGCGCCCAGCCGCGCGTTCCACAGTTCCCAGGCCAGAATCGGCAATCCGAAGAGCAACGCAAAATCCAGCGCTCTGAAGATCGCCAGCGTCAGCGCGTTATCGAACAGCAACTTCAAATTCTTGGTCCAGCCCTCGACCATGGCCGCGGTGCTGCGGTACATGCGCGCGGAGACGATGTCGTCCGCATACCGGAACCGCAATCCCACCCTGCGCCGTTTGGCCAGAACGGCCAGCTCCACGTCTTCAAGCACCTCGCCGGCTACGCTTGCGTGCCCGCCCAGTTTGCGATACGCTTCGCGCTCCACCAGCAGGAACTGCCCGTTGGCCGCCGCAATGCGCTGCGCCGGGTCGGTGACTTTGGCCGGCGGATAGGCCAGGGCCAGTTCGCAAAACACCAGCGGCATCAGTGACCGCTGCGCGAAGCCTTTCACAATCTGCCGCGGCGAGTAGCTCAGCATTCCCACCTTGTGCCGCTCGGCCTCGTGCATCGCGTGCCGCAGCCCGCCCGGCTCGTGAATCGTGTCCGCATCGGTGAACAGCAGCCAGCGCCCGCGCGCCCGTCGCGCCGCCGTCCATATCGCGTTGTTCTTGCCCGTCCAACTCGGCTCCAGCTTTTCCGCCTCCATCACGGTCACTCCCGCAAAGCCGCGCGCAATTGAGCCCGCAATCTCCCCCGCAATCTCTTTCGTCCGGTCCGTCGAGCCGTCGTCCACCACGATCAGATCCCAATCCTTGCCCAGCGCAAAAATATCTTCAGACTGGCTCACCAGCGATTGCAGGCAGTCGCCCAGGCAGTCCTCCTCGTTCCGCGCCGGGACGATCACCGTGAGTTCGATCAGCTCCTCAGGCTCCGGCTGGTCGAAAACCGTCCCGGGCGCCGGACCAGGGCCCACGCTGAGACCGGCATTGGCCGCCCGTTCGCGCCAATCCGCCCCCTGAGATGGAGCCTGAGTCGCAGCCTCCGCCGGGTCGGCCAGGCCCAGCACCGGCTTCCAACCGCCCGTTTTGTCCCGCGCTGCCTTATTGCCCCATGCCACGCCGTGCCCCATCCTTTCGCGTCGTATTTGTAGCGCCGGCCTCCCGGCCGGCTGTAACGCGGACGTCCTCGTCCGCGTTCGAGCGTGCCCCATCCTTTCGGCAATCATTGCGGATAGCGTGAGAACCCTCGCCGCAAATCTTCCAGGCCGGATCAATCTCGCCGCCCATCGCGC
The DNA here is from genome assembly GCA_050012895.1 of Occallatibacter sp. Taxonomy (GTDB): domain Bacteria; phylum Acidobacteriota; class Terriglobia; order Terriglobales; family Acidobacteriaceae; genus Telmatobacter. The sequence goes on along the minus strand of JBEKGH010000122.1, from coordinate 3,057 downwards.
CCCACCCGTTTCCTTCCTGCCCTTTCGGTTCGTATTATATTGGTGTGCGGTTTCCTCGTTTCCTTATCTGGGCTTTTATGGCGCCCGTCGCCCTTCTCGCGGCGTGCAACCGCGGCGCGCATCCCGCGCAAACCGGCAAGGCCGCGCCCGACTTTACGGTCTCCGACGGTACAACCACCGTGCATCTGGCCAACTATCGCGGCCAGGTCGTGCTCTTGAACTTCTGGGCCAGTTGGTGCGGTCCCTGCATCGAAGAACTGCCATCGCTCCTGGCCCTCCACCACGAGCAGCCCAACCTCACCATTCTGGCGGTCAGCGTGGATGAGGATGCCGATGCGTATTCCAGATTCATCGTCCGTCACCACATGGATCTGATCACGGTGCGCGACCCATCGGAGTCCGCGGCGCAGCTCTATCACACCGACGCGTGGCCCGAAACCTATCTGATCGACCGCAACGGCATCATCCGCCGCAAATTCGTCGGCCCCCAGAACTGGACCAGCCCCGAGATCCGCAATTATCTGAACACCCTGTAGGTCTGGTTGCATAAAGAAAGTCGTGAAAGGGCACGACTTCAGTCGTGCCGAAAAGGGCCAAAAAAAGACAAGGGTTTTAACCCCTGCGTGTCTTCATAACAGGCAACGCCGCCATTCTTTAAACAATCTCCAACTGCTATCCTCTTCCTATGACCACGGTGGAGATCCAATATCGCTACGCCGTTCCGCCCGCGGAGCAAGTAGCTACGGCGCTGGCCCGCGCGCGCGACGTCTACGGCATCCGGCAGCTCAGTTTCGACCGCGCGGCCCGCACCTTGCGCATCGAGTTCGACGCCACGCGCCTGAATGTCGCCGCGGTCACCAAGCTCTTGCGCGAATCGGGCCTCGAAATCGAGCCCGGATTCGAGGGTGACCTGCTTCAGCCTGCCGCGCCCGCGCCGCCGGCTCCGGTGGCCACAGCCTGACGCGCACAAGCGTTGCGCAAGGGCTGCAACCTTGGTAATCTGAGTAAGTCCACACGGCTTCAAACTGAAGTCCAGGCATGTGCGCCCGTAGCTCAGCTGGATAGAGCGACTGACTACGAATCAGTAGGTCGGGAGTTCGAATCTCTCCGGGCGCACCATATAAAGCTAGGAAATCAAAGACTTTAAATCCAATCTGAGCGCAAAGCTCAGGTGGCTTTTTTCGTGCTCGTGGCTGTTTTGGTGGCTGTTTTACCCTGCACACGCAGTCGCCCGATCTCCCCTTCCCCGCTGGTGCCTCTTGCTGAGGCTGAGGCCGCATTCGTCGCTGGGATACCGGCCGCCGGCGCCAGCAGCATGGCAGGCCGAAACGAAAACGGGGTATGGGAAAGTGGAAAGCAAAGAGCGCTTCCCGCTTTCTCACACCCCGGACGGCTACGGCAGAGGGTGGATACTCACCTCAATTAGTTCCTTGGTGAAGAGGCCGCGTATGTGGTCAGAGATTGGCAGCAACGATGCAGCACGACATCGTACCTCTCTCGCCAGTGTCCTGGGGAGGCGTCATGCGCCTGGGCGTAGTGCACCTCATTGGCGAAGGAAAGAATGAGAACTGGAGGAGAAAATCCCGAACCCCCAAGTATCCGCTGTGTCTGCCCGAAGCTGGGGGAACAACGTGTCGAAAACGCGCACTTAACCGTTCGTCCGGGTTAAGAAATTGCTTAATCTTCGTCGATGGCCTCAGTGGGTGGACGGCGAAGAACGCCAGATGCGGCTTCGCGGATTTCCGCCTTCGGCCGTGTCTCGCCTTTTCGCAGCCACCACACCAACAGAAGCAACAGCGCCAGCGCGACAGCAAAGAACACTACGCCGCCCTGGTGATGGAATTTGCCGGTCAAGTAACTAGGATCGACCTTGATCGAGAGCATCGCAATGGTGAAGATGCGCAGCCCGTTCTTGGCTACCGATAGCGGAACGGCGGCCAGGATCACAATGGCCTTGCGCCATGGCGTCCGGAGCAACATTTGGGCGACTCCAATGGCAGTCACCAGCAGCATGGAACTCGAACGGATACTGCTGCACTCTGTCGCGATTTGAAGCGTCAGTCCGGGAAGGTTCAGAAACACGCCATCCCGGAGCACCGGAACACCAAAGAGGCGAAACAGCGCCATAGCTGACCAGGCCGACCCGATCTGTAACTGGGAGACGATCCAATCCAGTACCGCGGCCGGGAGTGGAACGACTGCAAAGAGGAATAGCAGGGGAAAGAGCGCTACTCGCGAGGCCTTCCACCCAAAACAGAGGGTGAAGGCGCCCACCCACCAGACCACGAGCGCCGCCATGCGTACGGAGAGCAGCGCGTCATCGGGAAGGGAGCTGGACCAGAGATACCCTCTCAGTGCGATGCCTGCTGCAATGACTAGTAGAGGTACACCGGCCGCGACGCTGTACGTTGCCAGTTTCCACACCGAGTGCCAGCGCAGGTAGAAGAACGTCACACTGAGCATCAAGACAAGCGGAATATATGTAAAGGCATCTTGGTTGAGCACCAGCCGGGCTGTTTCGATGAGGGACCCATAGCCGGCCACCACCGACAACGTGAGCAAGAAAACAAAAGCCGACAATCGCTTCTTGTCGGCTGCCGTTCCGTTTACAACCAAGGAATGATCTTCGTTCATTCTCGCGCCTCGCTCACGTCTCGCAATAAACCCGAACCACTAAGTACCGGGCCTGGTCTCCGTAGGAAGCGAAATGTGAGGAAGACCGCCATCGGATTTGCCGGGCTCCAACTGATAGACGACCTTGCCATCGACTAGCATCGCGAATGCAAGCACCGCGCGTTCAGCACCCTCGCCTTCAATGCACCATCCTTTGCCGTCCGGAACCACCGACATCTGGCTCCGTGCGCGCCACCAGTCGTTGATCTCCCCAGGAAGAGCAAACCACAGATTGCGCCGTTCTCTTATCTCTCTCAGGTATACAAGCAGCTGCTTGTACGCAGCGAACGTCTCGGGCTCCTGAATGTAGTCCGGGTGCACAATGAAACTCACCAGTCCATTCTTGGCGAGAATCATCTCGATCTGCTGCTTCCACAGGTCAAT
>JBEKGH010000121.1:0-19748 GCA_050012895.1 Occallatibacter sp. | reverse complement strand
GAAGCGCCGGGAGGGTTGAATTTGCAACTTTTCCCTTTCTGACCTATCTAATGATAGAAAAGTTGATACGGGGACACTCAATGTCAAACCATCCAGCTTCACCCTCGAACGAGCCCACACCGAAAAACGCACCCGGTACGCGCATTATTCCGGTTCTGCCGGTTCGCGATACGGTTCTGTTTCCTCACGCGGTCCTGCCCTTGACGGTAGGCCGGGAAAGCTCGATCCAGTTGATCGAATCGCTGGGCGAGGAGCGGGCAATTGTAGTCGCGGCGCAATTGGATGCGCGGCTGGACACGCCCAAACCCGCCGATCTGCACAACGTCGGCACCCTGGCCACCGTGCACAAGGTTGTACGCATGCCCAACCAGAGCCGTTTTGTGTTCACCGAAGGCGTGAGCCGCGTCCGGCTGGTGCGTTTCATCCAATCGGAACCGTTTATGGTGGCCGAAGTGGAGACGCTGGAGGACCAGACGCCGGCAACCTCTGCGGAGTTTGAGGCGCTGGTGCGCAACGTGATCGGTCAGTTCCAGCAGATCGTGGCCGAGTCGCCCACACTCTCTGACGAGCTGCGGACCATCGCGGCGAACATTGAGGAACCCTCGCGCCTGGTGGACTTTGTGGCGTCTTCCCTGCCTTTCCTGACCACGGACGACAAGCAACTTCTGCTGGAAGCGTCGAGCGTGGTGGACCGGCTGGAACTGCTGAACAAGCTTCTGGTGAAAGAGATCGAGGTGCAGCAGTTGCGCGCCAAGATCCAGACCGAGGTGCAGGACCAGGTGCAGCAGTCGCAGCGCGACTACTACCTGCGCGAGCAGCTCAAGGCCATCCAGAAGGAGCTGGGCGAGCAGGACGAGGGCCAGCGCGACGTGGAAGACCTGCGCCAGAAGATTGAAGCCGCGGGCATGCCCGAGGACGTGAAGAAGGAAGCCCTGAAGGAGCTGGCGCGGCTGCAGCGCATGTCGCCCATGGCTGCCGACTACGGGCTCACCCGCAACTACATCGAGTGGCTGGCGGTGCTGCCCTGGAACAAGAGTTCGGGCTCGAAGGTCGATATCGTCAAGGCGCGGGAGATTCTGGATGAGGATCACTACGAGCTGAAGAAGGTGAAGGACCGCGTCCTCGACTACCTGAGCGTGCTGGAGCTGAAGCCGGATATGAAGGGGCCCATTCTTTGCTTTGTGGGCCCGCCGGGAGTGGGCAAAACCAGCCTGGGCCGGTCGATTGCGCGGGCGCTGGGGCGCAAGTTCCAACGCGTCTCGCTGGGCGGCATGCACGACGAGGCAGAGATTCGCGGGCATCGCCGGACCTAGAAACCAACGACCCGGTGATCATGCTGGACGAGGTGGACAAGCTGGGGCGCGACTTCCGCGGCGATCCGGCCTCGGCGCTGCTGGAGACGCTGGATCCGGAGCAGAACAACACGTTCCGCGACAACTATCTCGATGTCCCGTTCGATCTTTCGAAGGTGCTCTTCATCTGCACGGCGAACATGCTGGACACAGTGCCGGCTCCGCTGATCGATCGCATGGAGATCATCCCCTTGCAGGGTTACAGCGAAGAAGAGAAGGTGCACATCGCCAATCGCTACCTGATTCCGCGCCAGATCAAGGAAAACGGCATTACGCCGGAGCAAATTGAATTTCCCGAAGATGCGGTGCGCCACATCATCCGCCATTACACGCGCGAGGCCGGCGTGAGGAAGCTGGAACAGACCATCGGGACGGTTTGCCGCAAGGAGGCGCGGCGCGTGGTGGAGGGGAAGACGGAAAAGCTCGTGGTGACGCGCGAGATGCTCAAGGAGTTCCTGGGCGGAATTCAGGTGCGCGTGGAGACCGAGGTTGCGGAACGGGTGCGGCGGCCGGGCGTGGCCGTGGGCCTGGCATGGACGCCGGCCGGCGGTGACATTCTCTTCATCGAGGCCAACAAGATGAAGGGCAAGGGCGGCTTCACGATGACCGGCCAGATCGGCGAGGTGATGCAGGAGTCGATGCAGGCCGCGCTAACCTGGGTGCGTTCGAACGCCACGCGGCTGGGGCTTGCAGAGGACTTCACCAAGGAGCTCGATATCCACATCCACGTGCCGGCGGGCGCCATTCCCAAGGACGGCCCTTCGGCGGGCGTCACCATGGCCACGGTGCTGGTGTCGTTGCTGACCGATACGCCGGTGCGGCCGCTGACGGCCATGACCGGCGAGATCACGCTCAGCGGCAATGTGCTTCCGGTGGGCGGGATCAAGGAGAAGTTTCTGGCCGCGCGGCGGGCCGGGGTGGACACCATCATCCTGCCTGCGGAGAACCGCCAAAGTGTGGAAGAAGACCTGGCGCCGGAGATGATGGCGGGCGTTGATGTGCACTACGCCAGCCAGATTGAAGACGTGCTGGCGGTGGCCCTGCCGAATCTGGCCAGGCTGCCGCAGTTCCAGCCTGTTGCCGCTGAGATCCCGGTGGGCGCAGCAGCCTGACGTTTGCTTCTGTGCGAAGCAGGGCCGGCACACTTGCCGGCCCTTTCTTTTTCTGTGCGGATTCTCATCCGCGAACCCATTGGCGCCAGATTCCCGCATTGGGCGTGTCGCTTGAACATCCCGCTCTCCGGATTCGCTGTCCCGGAAATCTGCCGTAGAAAGTGGAGAAAGACGGAACCTCGCCGATAGGCGGGAAGGAACCACCCGCGGCGTTGCAGATTCACGCAGAAAGCAGGATTATGGCGGCCACACACACGATCGTTCCGCTGCATCTTTCAGGCAACACGACGGAACTGCAGAACCAGCAATTGCAGAGTTGCCTGGGCGCCGCCGTCCAAAGTGCATATCTGACGGCGATCGAGCAACTCGACAGGCAAAGCGCGCAGGCAGTGCTTGAGGCGGAGCGCGAGGTCAAGGCTGATATCGCCAAAGCAGTGACGGAAATCGTCCACACCCACACCATAAGCAGCAAGTACGAAGACGAGGAGGTGGGTTCGGATCGCGGCTATCCGTCCACCTATTGCGTGCGCCCCGTGGAGGCGCAGGTGACGGAGCTGAAAAAGACCTTCCCCGCGCTCGGCGCTTGCCAGGAGAAGCTGGGGCGGATTCCGCTTCCCGACGGACCCGAGGCCTGGTTTGCCATTCCCCGCTGGGAGACCGTGGCGCCCACTTACAACGAGGCGGTGGAGAAGATTCTCGAGGTTCTGGCGAAAAAGCGCCGGTTTTCGAACCGCATCCTCGGACGGCTGGGCAAAGAGTACCTGCGCCAGACCGAGCGCTCCCGGCTTGCCGAGACCATTCTTGCCGATCAGCAGCAGGGGTGCGACATCGTGGTCGTTGCCGCGCAGGCCGGCATGCTGCATCGCGGCTCTTCGGCCCGGCGCACGCGCGCCTCCTTGGCGGGCAATGAGTTTTGCCTGGGCGTTTTTGCCATCGCGAGCATCCTCATCACCCATACCGAGCGCCTGTCGGCCGGCGACTCGCTGATGATCGATTGCGGGGGCGATGAGTACTCTCCCCGTGCCGATTACAACTTCGACCGCGTTCCTCTCTTCGATTTCGATATCTCCGGAATTGAATTCAGCATTTTTTACCAGGATCGCGCCCGCAATCTGTGGGGAACGCCCACCGGGTTTCTCTACAAACTAGCCTGATCCGCCACGCACGCTCCAGATTTCGGGCTGCCACGTCTAAGCGATAGGCGGTATTCTTTTTCGAGCGATGCGTGTGCAAGTGATTCCATTTGGGGTGTTGAAGGATTGGCTGGGAGCCTCCTCGACCACCGTGGAGCTGCCGGATGGCGCTTCAGTGGCCGTGCTGCTGGAGCGCCTGCGCGGCCCATTGCCGGCCGGCGCCGCGGCTGAAATTCTGGGCAGCATCGCGGTAAGTGTGAATGCCGAATACGCCCAGGCCGCGCACATTCTGCACGACGGCGACGAAGTGGGCCTGTTGCCCCCGGTCTCCGGCGGCAGTCCTGCGCGGACGGCGAATGCTTTGGACGAGAGTAGCGGCGGGGAGAACGTCACCGTTGCGCTCACCCGCAATCGCATCGACGCAGAGAAAACAATCGCCGCGGCCAAGAGCGGCGAAGACGGCGCGGTGGTGGTCTTCGACGGCATTGTGCGCAACCACACGCGCGGACGCCGGACCCTGCACCTCGATTACGAAGCGTATGAAGAGATGGCCCTGCGGCAGATGCGGGAGCTGGGGTTGAAGGCGCAGGAGCGATTCGGCGTGAGGCAGGTGACGATGCTGCACCGGCTGGGGCGCCTGGAGATCGGCGAAACCAGCGTGTTGATCGTGGTGGCTTCAGCGCATCGCAGTGCGGCCTTCGAGGCTTGCCGCTGGCTCATCGATACGCTCAAGCAGACTGTGCCCATCTGGAAGAAGGAGACCTTCGCCGATGGTGCGGTGTGGGCGCCCGGCGAGCCGTTTCCGACGGAGATTGCCATAGAGTCTCCTATAGAGTCTGGGGAGGCGCCGCATGAAAGCTAAAGCGCCCAGCACTCCCTGTGCCCCACCCATTCCGCGTTGTTTGCGGAATGGGTGGGAGAGGATCTCAGCCCGCATTCGTGACTTCCCATCCTTTCGCCAAAAAGCTGGCGAAAGGATGGGGCACGGGGTGTTTCTCCGACCTGCATGCATTGCCCTGCTGGCGCTGGCGGCGGCTGCGCTTGCCGCGCAGGATTCAGTGGCCACCCTTCACGTGGACGTAAAGCTGGTAAGCATTTTCGTCAACGTGACCGACAAGAACGGCGCGCTGGTGGGCGGACTGACGCAGAACGATTTTGCGGTGTACGAGGATGGACGGCCGCAGCAGATTGCGGTCTTCGAGCGGCAGTCGGAGCTGCCGTTGAACCTGACGCTGGCCATCGACACCTCAGGCAGCGTGCGCAAGGACATGAGCGAGGAGGCGGCTGCGGCGCGGCGTTTCGCCCACGCGATACTGCGCCCGCAGGACCAGATGAGCGTGCTGCAGTTCGCCACCGAAGTGCACGAGCTTACGCCCTTCACCAACAAGATTGCGCAGATCGATCGCGGCCTGGGCGAGTTGCACAGCGATTTTGCGACGGCGCTCTACGACGCCATCTGCCAGGGTTCCGAAAAGCTCGGCGGAAACCCAGGGCGCAAGGTGCTGGTGGTGATCTCGGATGGCGACGATACAGCCAAGAACTCCACCTACGCGCAGGCCCTGGAAGCGGCGTTGCGCAGCGAGGTGATGATTTACTCGATCATCGACGTACCCATCGAAGCCAGCGCCGGCCGCGACCTGGGCGGCGAGCACGCGCTCATCACCATCGCAGAACAAACCGGCGGCAAGTATTTCTACGTGAGCGATGGCGGTCTCGACAAAGCCTTTGCCAAGGTGAGTGATGACCTGCGCACGCAATACCTGATTGGCTACTATCCGCACCACCAGGTGCCGGGCACGAACTTCCACCGCTTGACGGTGACCATCCCGCGCGCCGCGTCCGACGAGTTCAATATCCGCAACAAGACGGGGTATTACGCGGACTCGCTCCACAAGGACAACTAGCTTGCATCAGCGCGTCGCATGCCCGTCGATTGAGATGCGGTGTAGACTGTGAAGCAAAGGATTACGACGATGGCTACGGCGGCCCGCATCCCGATCGAACAATATCTCAGCAGCTCTTATGAGCCGGATGCGGAATTTGTGCGCGGTGAGATCGAGGCACGAAGCATGGGCGAGTACGATCACAATGTTGTCCAACGAGCAATTCTGCTTTGGTTCCATCTGCATGACAAACAGTGGCAAACACGGTCCATTCAGGAACAGAGAACGCGGCTCAATTCAGACACTGTGCGCGTCCCGGATGTAAGTGTGTGGGCGCGGACGGTACCTGTTGAGCCGGTCTTCAGCCACCCTCAACTCATTGTGGTCGAAGTATTGTCGCCGGAGGATCGCCATTCCAAAGTGCAGGAGAAGGTCGAGGACTACCGGCGATTTCAGGTGCCACACATCTGGGTAGTCGATCCGTTGCAGCGGATTGGCTGGAATTGTTCGGATGGCAATTGGATCCGCACCGGCCGCTTCGCCGTCGAGGGGTCGCCCATTCATCTCGACCTCGAGCAGCTTTTCAAGGAACTGGGCGCGGCAGAAGCTTAATCACCTGTTCTTTGCGGTAACGATGACGCACGTCGGCACTCGATCGAGCGAGAGAAAGTCCCATTCAGCGATTCGCGGGCATTTTGCTGCTTGCAAGTTGCTTGCCACCGAACACCTGCATCTAAAATGGCAATATGACGCCTCCACTTTCATCACGCCGCCGCTCCAAGACGCCTCCGCCGGGTGAAACCGGCCAGGAAGGTCTCTACCTGCGCTCGTTGAGCGAGCGCCAGGTGATCGTGAACATCAAATTGCGCGACGGCGAAACGGTGCGCGGCTGGATCGAGTACTTCGACGACTCCATGCTGCGACTGACGCGCGAGAATCTGCCCAATCTGTTTATTTACAAGCACCAGATCCGCAGCATCAGCGAAATGGGCAGGCGGCGCGCGCCACGCTACGAGACCGCGGAGGGGCCGGCCCCGGGCAGGGCAGCCTCGGGCGAGGCAGGCCTGTGACGGGCGCGGCAGAGGCTGCAGTCCAAACCGATTTTGTTTTTGTTCCCAGGGCGGCGGAGATTGCGCGCGAGGCGGGTGCACGGCTGCGCGAGTACTTCATTGCAGGCGTGGAAACCGAGTACAAGGGCGACGTGGACCTGGTGACGGTGGCGGATCGCGCGGTGGAGAAGCTGATCCGCGGGCGGTTGGGTGAGGTCTTTCCCGAACACGGCATCTACGGCGAAGAAGGCACGCGCGAGCGCATGGACAGCGAGTCCCGCTGGTACGTGGATCCGCTGGATGGAACCACCAACTTCGCTCACGGATTTCCGCAGTTCTGCGTTTCGATGGGACTGGAGCACCGGCCCGCGGGCACACGGCCCGATGCCGATGGAACGCTGGTGGCCGGAGTGATCTACGACCCCATGCGGGACGAGCTCTTCACGGCCGAGCGCGGGCGCGGAACCCAGGTGAACGGGAAGCCGGCGCGAGTTTCGCGCGCGGCGGAGCTGGCCGAAGCGCTGCTGGCCACGGGATTTCCCAGCCGCAAGCGCCACGCCAGCCCGAACATCCACTTCTACCACGAATTCACGTTGCGCTCGCATGGGGTGCGGCGGGCCGGTTCGGCCGCGCTCGACCTGGCGTACGTGGCCTGCGGGCGCTTGGAGGGCTTCTGGGAGTTCAATTTGAACCCCTGGGACACGGCTGCGGGAATTCTGCTGGTGGAGGAGGCGGGCGGACGCGTGACGGACTTTGCCGGCGCGCAGTACCAGTTGGCGAGCGATGAGATTCTGGCCTCGAATGGATTGATCCACGAGGAACTGATCGGGCTTTTCAGCGATATGTTCGCGGGACGGAATCTTTCGCCCATCCCCACCGCCGAGGAGTTCGCGCGGGCGCGGAAGAACAGGGAACAGGGAGTAGCCAATAGCCAGTAGCCAATAGGGAGCCGGAGTCCAGTCGCTCGGTCACTTCTTTCACTTCTTTCACTCCTTCACTTTGTTGCTTCTTCACCTCTTCACTCCCTCACTATTTCGCTCACTCGCTTTCTTGTTCCCTTGTTCCCTTGATCCCTTGCTCCCTGCCTTTCTCAGGCGGTGGGGCCGTATGCTACTATCAGCGTCGAGAAGTTCGGTGCGGCACTTGAAAAATGAGGCCGCCGGAGTTTACCGGAGAGAGCAGAAATGGCCTACATCATTGCAGAACCCTGTATCGGCACCAAGGACACCGCCTGCGTGGACGCCTGTCCCGTCGATTGCATCCACCCCAAGAAAGATGAAGACGGTCACGCCGACGCCGATCAGCTCTTCATCGACCCGGTCGAGTGCATCGACTGCGGCGCATGCGTTCCGGTCTGCCCGGTATCGGCAATCTTTGCGCAGGACGACCTGCCGGAGAAGTGGGCCCACTTTACCGAGAAAAACGCCAAGCACTTCGGCCGCTAAACATCGGGCAACAGACTGGCCGTGAACGCAGACGCGTCGAGGACTTGCAATTTAGGAAATGGCTGAGTGCGCATCCTGCTCTGTGCGGGATGCGCATTCGTGTCTGCGGGCGGGGCTTATTTCACAGGCTTTCGGTTCTTTCGATCCCGCTCAATCCCTTGCAGCAGAAGGAGCGCCTCTTCGCGGGAGCTCTCAATCACTCCTACGCGCTCCGTCGCTCCGATCACTCGATGCAAATGCGGCACAGCTGCTTCGGGAGTTTTCAAGTCGTCAATGTAGATCCGGGCAATCTCCAGTTTCACGTCTACGTCGCCCATTGCCAGCGCACGGCCAAACCATTTGAGCGCGCGGCGGGTCCTGTTTTCATCCCTGTAGATAGTGCCGATGCTGACAGCGGCGCTCGCGAACCCGCGGCGGTAAGCTCTTTGATAACAATACATGGCGGCTTTCCGGTTTCGCTTGACCCCGATTCCAACGTCATAGAAATAGCCGAGATTGAGCATTGCGCCAATGTCGCCCCCGGATTTCGCGGCCGCCGACATCAGACGAAACGCGGCGCGCTTGTTCCCGGCATCCCATTGCATGTGGGCTCGGAGATGCAGATTCTCAGTCTTCTCCGGGACGGTTTTTGGCATTTGTGAATGTCCCTTCCGCCACTCGCGGCGAATCCGCATATCGTCCAAGGCCAAGTGCTCCCCTATCGCTTCGTCCATCTCTGCGATCGAAACGGGTTGCGCAAGAGCTGGAACAATGCCTCTCAAATTCTTGATCGATCCGGTTTTCCTCATCTCGAATCCTCAGCAGACTCAATCTGTATTATCGGCCGCGAAATGCGAAGATAGGAATCGCAATGTCCGTGCTCTCCTCAGAAGCGGTGGTTCTGCGCACCTGGCCGGTGCATGAGGCGGACCTGATCGTAAGCTTCTTTACGCGCGACTACGGCCGCATGCGCGGCATGGCCAAGGCGGCGCTCAAGAGCCGCAAACGTTTTGGGGGAGCTCTCGAGCCAATGACCCTGGCGCGGGCCTGGTTTGCCGAGCGGCCGCGTCAGGAACTGGTGCGGCTCGATCAACTGGAGATCGTGCGCTCGCCCCTCTCGGCGCCAGTCGATCACACACGCATGGCGGTGCTGAGTTTTTATGCCGAGGTGCTGGACGAAATCCTGCCCGAGCGCGACCCGCAGGACGCGGTCTTCCGGCTGCTGGTTTCCGTGCTGGAGCACACCACGGCGATCCAGTCGGAGCCAGTTCAGCCCGGGCCCGCCGAAGCCGCAGCGGCCCTGCCCAACGCAACTCAGCCCCAAGTGAACCAGCCATGGATGGCGCTCACCTACTTTTCTCTCTGGATGACGCGCCTGATGGGCCTCCTGCCCGACACCGGCCACTGCATGGTCTGCGGCGAGCCACTGCGTGGGGCGGAGGTTTCGTTCTCGAGTACTGCGGATGGCTTGTTTTGCGGATTGCATGCGAACGGTTCGGCGAGCGCGCTCTCGGCTGACAGTTGGCAACTGGCGCAGCGCATGCTGCGCGCGCCGGCGTCTACTTTTGCCGGCGAGCCGTGGCCGCGCAAACGCGGGCAGGATCTGCGGCGCTTCACGCTGCAAACGCTGGAGCGGCACATGGAACGGAAGCTCAAAAGCGCCGAGGCGCTGGCGCGGCTGGGTGGGTGAAGGGTCTTCAATGGCATCCGATTCGCACAAGAAACAGCTTAGAATTTGAGTATGCTGAACCCACGGCGAATGACGGCCTTTATTGAACGTGAGGACGACGGCTTCGTCTCGTTATGCCCTGAGCTCGACATCGCTAGCCAAGGCTCAACGATTGAGGAAGCCCGCGCCAATCTCATCGAAGCTCTCACACTTTTCTTCGAGACTGCTTCCCCTTGCGAAGTCCTGCATCGCCCCGAGTATTGAAGCGAAATAGGGCGCAGCCGCCCTTTGGGTACGAAAGGCATCTGCGGGCAACCGCACAAGAGTCTGAAGCTTGAGGGCGGCTGCTAAAATCGATTTTAAGTTCCGAAGAGAGAGAAAATCCTGTGTCCGCTGCCCAAGCCGCACCGCGTGTAACGCCCACCTCGCTCACCTTTCAGGATTTGCTGTTCCGCCTGCAGGCGTTCTGGGCAGAGCGCGGATGCGTGATCCAGCAGCCCTACGACGTGGAAGTGGGTGCGGGTACCATGTGTCCGGAGACGTTTCTCCGCGTGCTGGGGCCGAAGCCTTACAGGGTGGGCTACGCGCAGCCCTCGCGCCGGCCGGCCGACGGGCGCTACGGCGAAAATCCCAACCGGCTCTTCAAGCACACCCAGTTCCAGCTCATTCTGAAGCCGCCTCCGGTAAACGTGCAGGAGCTCTATCTCGAATCGCTCGAGGCCATCGGCATTGACCTGCGGCACCACGACCTGAAGTTCGAAGAGGACAACTGGGAGTGGCCGGCGGGAGGCGCGTGGGGCGTGGGCTGGCAGGTGATGCTGGACGGGCTGGAAATTACGCAGTTCACTTACTTCCAGCAGTGCGGCGGGCTCGATCTCGATCCCATCTGCGCCGAACTGACCTACGGCATGGAGCGCATCGCGGCGTTTTTGCAGGATGTCGACTCGATCTACGACATTGTGTGGGCGCGCGATCCGGAAACGGGCGCGGCGGTCACTTACGGCGACGTGCGCCTGGCCGAGGAGCTGCAGTTCTCCGTTTACAACTTTGAAATGGCCGACGTGCCGCGGCTTTGGGAACACTTCAATAGTTACGAAGCCGAGGCACAGGCGCTGCTGGAGAAGGCTAGCGCACTTTTGAGTGACGAGAACGCCAGCCCGGAGGCAAAGAAAAGGTTCCCGCTGCTGCCGACGTACGAGCTGGCGCTGAAGTGCTCGAACCTTTTCAATTTGCTGGATGCGCGCGGCGCCATCAGCGTGACGGAGCGCGTGGGCGTGATTGGAAGGATTCGCAATCTGGCGGTGGGCGTGGCGAAGGCGTGGGCGATACAGCAAGAAGCGAGTTAGCGAATCAGCGGGGGCTCGCGGAGTTGGTGAAGCTTGAGTCTGAAGTTCGTTGAAGAACAAATGCAGGTCCTTCGACTCCGTTTGCCGCGCAAAACGCGGCAAACTTCGCTCAGGATGACCGATCATTATGACGCGAACTTCTGACTCAGGACACTAGGAGCTAAAAGCTGGTGGCTAGAAGCTTGAGAGAAATGACGCATGTCTGACTTTTTATTGGAAATCGGTCTCGAAGAAGTTCCGGCGCGGATGATGGCCGCGGCCGAGGCCGAACTGGGCCGCCGCGTGAGCGATCTGCTGAAGCGCGAGCGGCTGCTTGCGCCTGAGGCGAATCCCGAGGGGAACATTAACGCGAAGGTTACGACGTACTCCACGCCGAGGCGGCTGGCCGTGCTGGCCGAGGGCGTCCTGGCGAAGCAGGCTGACACCGAGGAGGTGTTGACGGGCCCGTCGTGGAAGGTGGCCTTCAAGGACGGCGAATCGACGCCCGCCGCACAGGCCTTTGCGAAAAAGGCCGGCGTGGCCGTTGCCGAACTCAAAAAAGTGATTTCGCCCAAGGGCGAGTACGTAGGCGCGACGTCGAAGCGACTGGGCCGCACTGCGAATGAGATCCTTGCGGCTGAATTGCCGAAGGAAGTGCTGGCAATTTACTGGGCCAAGAACATGTACTGGCGCGCGGGCAAGCCGGAGCGGTTTGTGCGGCCGGTGCGCTGGGTGGTGGCGCTGATAGACGCGACGGTCGTGCCGCTCGAAATTGCCGGCATCGCCGCAGGCAATGCGAGCCGCGGGCATCGCGTGCTGCATGGAGAGGCACCTGTCGTCATCGACGCGGCCAGCGCATACAAAGAGGCGCTGCGTGCGGCGTACGTCATTTGCGATGTGGCTGAGCGGCGCGAGATCATTCGCAAGGCGCTGGACGCGGCCACGCGCACAGTTCCCGAGGCGCGTTGGCGCGAGGACGAGGCGCTGGTGGAGACGGTCACGCACCTGACCGAGTGGCCCACCGTGATCCTGGGTGACTTTGAAGCCGAATATCTGGAGCTTCCGGAGGAAGTTCTCGTCACCGTGATGCGCGACCATCAAAAGTACTTCGCGGTGGAAGACGCGAACGGAAAACTTGCGCCGCACTTTCTGGCGGTGCTGAACACCCAGGCGGATGCGGAGGGCGCGGCGATTATCCGGCACGGCAATGCGCGCGTGCTGCGGGCGCGGTTCAAGGACGCGCAGTTTTTCTGGAACGTGGACCAGAAGACGCCGCTGGCCGAGCGCATGGAAAGCCTGAAAAGCGTGACCTTCCAGAAGGAGCTGGGCAGCTACTACTGGAAGACCGAGCAGAACCTGGCGGTGGCGAATGCGCTAGCGGCCACGTTGAAGAGCGTGGATTTCCCGTTTGATGAAGCAGCGTTGTTCAAGGCCGTGGAGCTGGCCAAGACCGACCTCACGGCCGAACTGGTGAAAGAGTTCACCGAGCTGCAGGGCGTGATTGGCGGGCTGTATGCGCGGGCACAGGGGCTCGACGAGCGGGTTGCGCTGGCGATTTATGAGCAATACAAGCCGGCCTCGACGGAAGACGAGATTCCAGTGTCGGTCGAAGGCCAGCTTCTTGGACTTGCCGACCGGATGCAGACGATTGTGGCGATGTTCGGCATCGGCAACGCGCCCACGGGATCGAAGGACCCGTTTGCGCTGCGCCGCGCGGCCAATGCGATTGTGAAAATTCTGGCCGTGGCGGGACTGCCGCTTACGGTGGGCGATGTGCTCAATGCATCGGGCGTCGAGGGCGAGAACAAGGCGCAGGTTGAAGCGTTCCTGCGCGAGCGGGTGCAGTTCTATCTCAAAGACGTGCGCGGATTCGCCTACGACGTGGTAAACGCCGTACTGGCCGTGAGCTTCGACGACCTGCGCGACGCCATCGCGCGGGCCGAGGCGCTGACCGCGGCGCGCGGGTCGGAAGATTTTGTCGCGGTCTCCGCGGCATTCAAGCGCATCAAGAACATCCTGCGCCAGGCGGAGGAGAAGGGCTATCAACCGGCACAGCCGAATCTTGGTCAATCGCCGCTTGAGGCGATCGACCTGTGGCAGCGGACCAAGGAGCTTGCGGAACAAGTTGCGAAGCTCCGCGAGCAGCGGGCATACGGCGAGGCGCTGGCCGCGATCGCCACGCTGCGGCCCGCGGTGGATAAGTTCTTCAACAAAGTGATGGTGCTCGATCCCGACCCGACGCTGCGCGGCGCGCACCTGGGCCTGATCGACGGAGTGCTGCGCAGCTTTTCAGGGATTGCCGACTTCAGCGAGATTGTGACGGGGTAAAGTTGGGGTTAGTTCATCCTGGACCCAGGATCGAAAAATAGGTCGCCCGCCTGTGCCGGCCGAGCAGTTCCAGCCCAAAACCGATTTCCGTTCGTTGACTCCGCCGTCCATCCGGAGTCAAAATGGCAGGGCACTCCTTTCCTGGTATAAATCAGCTCTGGAGGTATCCGATGCGATTCTTCCGATCCCTCTGCACGCCAGCTGTTCTTTTGCTTGCCGCGTCCGCCGTGCTTTCCGGCCAGGTCGTAGGGAGCAGCTTCGGTGCGGTCGCTTACTTCGGCCCGCAAGGGAACAAGGCTCCCTTCACCCTCACCCGCACGACCACCACCGTGCAGACCCTCGCCGACGGGACCACTCTTACCCACACATCCACCACAAAGCAAGCGTACGACTCGCAAGGGCGTTCTTACGCAGAAACGCGCCAGATGGAGCCCGTCGGTCCCGACAGTCAGCCAGACGAATGGGTTCATGCTTTCATCACTGATCCTGTGACCCACACCCATATCACGTGGGACAGCCGCACGAAGATCGCGAATGTAACGCACATGCCGGAACCGCAAATCATGCATCCTGTGACGGTGCCCGAGCAGCTTCCGCGTGCCGCAGTGGTTCATCAGCCTCCGGTCGTTCGCCCGCATCCGCAAATGACACGCGAGGATCTTGGTTTTCGAACCATCGCCGGCATTCAGGCCACAGGCAGCCGCACCACGCAGATCATACCGACCGGCGAGCAGGGCAACGACAGGCCGCTCACCATAGCGACGGAAGACTGGAGGGCAACAGAGTATGGCATCCCGCTGCTGACCATCCGCGATGATCCGCGCACCGGTAGGTTCACAGACGAGGTCTCGGAATTCCAGCCCGGCGAGCCCGACCCAGCGTTGTTCCAGATCCCCGAGGGTTACACGGTTAAGGAGCACACCGCGGGCCAACCTGAGTAGAACTCCAGTTTGCGCGGTTCAGCACAAAAGGGCTGCACTCCCTGTCCCTGGTTCTGCGCCCGGCGACGTCTAAAATCAATAGAGATGTCCGACACGCTTTATTTGAGCCTGTGGTACCCGAACCTGCGCCTGGAGGCGCTCCCCGACAAGCTGACGGTGGTGCTGGGCGCTTTTGCCGCGCACGGCGGCGAGGAGAAGGTGTACGCCGCCACGGTATGGCCGGTGAACTGGAGCGAGGCGCCGGTGTTTCAACGCGTGTACGGGCGCATGGGCGCCGCTCCCGGGTCGAGCCCAGGCGTCGATCCGCGGCTGGCCGTGGAAGAAGTGCTTGAGCTGCTGCATGACGATTATGCCTACGAGTTTCAGATGGGGTGGAATCTGTGGGAGTGGGAAGAAGGCGGCGGCATTCTGCCGCAGACAGGACAAAATGCAGGTCCTTCGACTCAGCCGTCCGCTGCGGCGGACGACCTCGCTCAGGATGACAGTTCAGAATTTGAGAATCAAGACGACAGGTCAAGATTCAAAACTCAGGATGACAATTCAAATTTGAGCGTTCCGCAAGAAGCGAAGGTTTTAGGCCGTTGGGCGCGGGGCCCAAGGCTGGTGCGCGTCACCGGCTACGGGCCGCTCTTCGATGAAGGCGCCTACGAGCAGGATGGGCACATTCGCATCGACTTCGGTTCGGACACGCCGTTCCTTGAAGAGGACGCCGATCTGGACCGGGTAGGCGCGCGACACGTGGAAGAGAACGTACGGCAGCTGGTCGAGCTGGCGGGCGGGGTGGAGAAGGCCTCGGGCGCGACGGCGCGCCTTTTGTGGAGCGAGCTGGGCGAGAGCCTTGCGCAGCGACTGGCCGAGCGGCTGGGAATGAGGAACTAAGCCGTGCGCTTCACGATCGAGCGAATCCGGACGCTGGTGCTGGTGGCGGCGGTGTTGCTGCTGGTGGCGCTGGGAGCGTTTCTGGTGCGCGCCAAGTGGAAGAACCTGCTGAGCCGGCGCGATCTGCCGTCGCGGCTGGCCAAGGGCATTACCGAAGAATCGAACGGCTACAGCTACTCGCACAATCTCGGCGCGCATTCCAAGTTCAAGATTCATGCCGCGAAGGCCATAGAGCTCAAGAACGATCACGTGGAGCTGCACGACGTCGAGATCGAGATTTACGGCGAGGACGGCACCCAGACCGACAAGATTTCGGGCGACGAGTTCGAATACAACCAGAAGAGCGGAATCGCCTCCGCGCAGGGGCCGGTGGAGATGATTTTGACGCGGTCGCCCGGGCCGGCCGGCAACGGCAAGAAGGTTGATGGCTCGCATACGGCAGCCGGTGCCGTCGGCGATGCCGGCCAGGTCCAGGTGAAAACCAGCGGAGTAACCTTCGACCGCAACACGGGCGTGGTGACGACGGACCAGCGCGTGAATTTCTCGATGACGAAGGGATACGGAAGCGCGGTGGGCGCCTCGTATGACTCGCAACGCGGCTATCTGACGTTGGTGCAGGCCGTGGAGCTGACGACGTATCGCGGCGAAGATGAGGTACATGTCCACGCGCAGCACGCGGAGTTCGATCGCGCCGCGCAACTGTGCCTGCTGCGCGCAGCCACGTTGGTGTACCGGGACGGCCAGGCCAAAGCAGCCCAGGCCAAAATCCTCTTCCGCAACGATGGGTCGGCAGCGCACCTGGACGCGACGGGCGGCTTTGCGCTGACCACGGCAACCGGCGGGCGCCTGGCGTCACCGACTGCGGCCATGGACTTTGACGAGCATAACCAGCCACGCCACGGGCACCTGGAAGGCGGCGTGATTCTGGATTCGAAGCAAGCGGGGGCCTCGGCGCAGGAAGCCCGCACGGTACACGGGACGTCGCCGACCGCGGAGCTGGATTTCACCACCCAGGGCCAGCTGCGCCACGCGCACCTGGAGCGTGGCGTGAACCTGCAGAGCGAGGCAACCAGCCGGGAGACCGCCGGGCAGATGCTGCACGTGAGCCGGATTTGGCGCTCACCGGTGGCGGATGTAGACTTCCGGACGATACAGGGCGGGGGACCGGGTGGGGGGCAGAGCGCAGGCAAGGCGCAGGTGGAACCGGAGACGATTCACGGCACGGGCGGAGTGGTGATTACCAGTGAAAGCCGGAGCGGCAATGCCGCGGCAATACCCGCGAAAATGACTGCGGATGAGGTGACGTGCACGTTTGGCGCGGGATCGGCGCTGCGGACGCTGGTGGGCATGGGGCACGCGGAGATGGAGCAGACCACGGCGACAGGAGCCCAGCAAACGGCTGGCGGCGACCGGCTGGAAGCAAGTTTTGTGGAAGGCGGGGAACAAGGGAGCGTCCAATCCCAGGTCTCAAAATCGAGACCTGGGGTACCCAACTCGTCGGGTACAACCGGCGCTCCGGAGGTGCAGACGGCTGAATTGGATGGGCATGTGGTGCTCTTCCAGCAGCCGGCGGCAAAGCCGGGCGCGCAGCCGCAACCGCCGCTGCGCGCCACGGCCGGAAAAGCGGTGTACGAGGGCGCGGGCGAGTGGCTGCACCTGACGGGCAGTTCGCGGACCGGGGATGGGCCGCGCGTCGTAAACGGCGGCCTGGAGCTGACCGCGGACAAGGTGGACGTATCGCGGCAATCAGACGTCGTCTTTGCGCACGGCAACGTGAAGGCTACCTGGAGCGGCGGAGAGCCGACCGGTGGCGCGCCGAACGGCGGGGGAAAACAGGGCGGGACGGGTCGGGGAAGCGTGGCTCTGGGCGGCAATGGACCTGCGCACGTGATTGCGTCCGAGGCGCAAATGAACCAGTCGACAGGCGAAGCCACATTCCGAGGGCACGCGCGGCTGTGGCAGCAGGCGAACTCCGTGGCTGCGCCCGAGATTGTGCTCAATCAGCAGCAGCAAACGCTCACGGCGCGCACCGGCGACGCAGCGGATCCCGTGCGGGCAGTGCTGTTGAGCGCGGGCGGGCCGGGAATGGGGGTGGGAACGGGAGTAGGAACGGGCAATGGCGCAGGGAATGCGCACGGCCAGGGCGCGGCGGGAAGCACCGCGGCGAAGCCTGCGGCGCCCTCCGTGATCCGTGTGCGCGGAGGCGATCTCAAGTACTCCAGTGCAGAGCATCGGGCCGTGATGCATGGCGGCGTGGCAGGCGCGGTGGTTGCAGAGACGGGAACCGCGACGTCGACCTCCGACACCGTCGATTTGCTCCTGATTCCGGCAGGAAACCGCGACAGTGGCGCCGGGCAGGCACAGGTGGATCGCATGACGGCAACGGGACACGTGGTGCTGACCTCAGAAGGACGGCGCGGAACCGGAGAACAGCTGGTGTACTCGGGCGTGACCGGAGACTATGTGCTGACCGGCACCGCTGCGACGCCGCCCCGGATGACCGATCCGGGGCAGGGCAATGTAACCGGAGAGGTTTTGATTTTCCATAGCCGCGATGATAGCGTCAGTATCGAAGGCGGCGGACACCAGACACGAACCGAGACGACCGCGCCGCAAGCGCACGGCAGATAGCGGCGGAAGCGAGCCAATCAACTGAATGGAAACACTGTTTGCCGAGGGAATCGGCAAGAGCTACAAGGGAAGGCAGGTTGTCCGGGGTGTCAACCTGGTCATCTCCCGCGGTGAGGTGGTGGGACTGCTGGGGCCGAACGGCGCCGGCAAGACCACCTGCTTCTACATTATCGTCGGCCTGGTTGCACCGGATGCCGGGCGCGTGATGGTGGATGAGAACGACATCACGCGCCTGCCCATGTACCTGCGCGCGCGCAACTACGGCCTCAGCTACCTTCCCCAGGAGCCGTCGGTTTTCCGCAAGCTCACCGTGGAAGAGAACATTCTGGCGGTGCTGGAAGCGCAGCCCCTGGGCAACCAGGAACGGCGGACGCGCACTGAAAAGCTGATCAACCAGCTCAATCTGGGCCACATCCGCACCACGCGCGGTTACGCACTCTCAGGCGGCGAGCGGCGGCGCGTGGAGATCGCTCGCGCGCTCTGCATCCAGCCGAACTTCATCCTGCTCGACGAGCCGTTCAGCGGCATCGACCCCATCGCCGTGCTGGAACTGCAGAAAATCATCTTCGACCTGAAGGCCAGCGGTATCGGCGTGCTGATCACCGACCACAATGTGCGCGAGACGTTGAGCGTAACCGACCGGGCCTATATCATTGCCGAGGGAAAGATCTTCCGCTCCGGAACGCCGCGCGAACTGGGCAACGACGTGGAGGTGCGGCGAATCTACCTGGGCGAAGGATTCTCGCTGGGTTAAAGCCTTTAACACGTCCCGAGGAGCACGCTGCCGAAAAGTAACCCCTATGTGGACTGGCGCAGGAGTGCGGAACAGGGCTATAAAATTTCATACAGAGATTCCGGAGATGGGCTATGGCCCGAACCGGGACCGGGGGCTCAAAAATGAGCCGCATCTCCTTTAAGCTTTCTCTCACACGGATCGACTCGTGGGTACACTCGCACTGAGCCGAACAAGGAATGGGCTGCATCGATGGCGCTGCTTGAGCCAAGGCTGAATCTAAAAGTCGCGCAACGCCAGATCCTGACACCGGGTCTGATGCAGATGGTGAGCGTTCTCGCCCTGAACAAGCTCGAGCTGAAGGAGATGATCGATGCGGAGATGGTGGAGAACCCGGTCCTGGAGGAGATTGACGAAACGGTTCCAATGCTGGACCAGGTGGCAGGCCGCGAGGAGCGGCTGGAACGCGGGGTGGAGGAAACGGCCGCGCCGCCCAAGGACAGCTTCAACGAGGTTGATTTTGGTTCCTACTTCCAGGACTATCTTGATCCCGGCTATCGCACGCAGCCGGAGTATGAAGAGAACGAAAAACCCTCGTTTGAGAACTTTCTCTCCCAGCCTACAACTCTGTCCGATCATCTGGCGTGGCAGCTGGGAGCTCTGAGCCTGGATGCGCAGTTGGAAGAGGCCGCCGACTTCGTGGTCGGCAATCTGGATGACGACGGGTACCTGACGGCGAGCGAAGAGGAGTTGGCGGCAGCCTTCCGTGGAGCTCCCGAGGGTGCGCCGGCGGGGAACGGCCACGTGCCGGACACGGGCGCAACGGTCGATGTGGTCAATCTGATTCACCGCGCCGCCGACCTGGTGCGGAATCTGGACCCGGCGGGCGTAGGCGCGCACGATTTGCGGGAGTGCCTGGCCATGCAGATCGCGGCTCAGCAGCAAGAGTTTGGCCAATTGTACGGCGGACCGGTCGAGGCAACAGACATGGACGCGCACGGCAGCTTTCGCGACGAGGCCGAGGCCCGCGTCGAGGAGCGGCGGCGTGCCATGGAGGTCGCGGCGCTGATTGTGGCCCATCACTTGCATCTGCTGCAGAAGCGCGACCTGAAGGACCTGGCGCGCGCGGCACAGGTGAAGCCGGAAGAGGCGCACGCGGCGGTGGAGTTCATCCGCACGCTCGATCCGCGCCCGGGGCGCTTGTACAACCGCGAGCAGACGCGGCTCATCGAGCCCGATGTGTTCTTTGTGAAGCGCGGCGGCGAGTGGGTGGTCTCGATGAACGAGGA
>JBEKGH010000120.1:0-10093 GCA_050012895.1 Occallatibacter sp. | reverse complement strand
ATCCAGCAAAGCCAACGCTCGTCTCCGCCGGTCCTCCAGAAGATCGGCGCTTCCCTTTAGCCTGGGCATGGGTATTCTCAACCTCAATACCCATTATTGCATTCTTTATGCAGGAGTCAATAGCGGCAGCCCTCTTTGCATGCCTTGATCAGCGCGTCTGTGCGGCGAGCGGCGATCAGCGGAATTCCCACCGCTTCGCCGGGCGTGACGTTCAGGCCGAACAGCGGGTCGGCGGCTGCGACGGCAGAAACATTGACCTGGGTGATGTTGGTATTCGCGCTTGAATTCAGTGCGGCAATGTACTGGTTTGCGATGAGCGCATAGCCGGTATTCGTCGGGTGCACGCCATCCAGGCTGAACAGGCCGCCGAGAAATCCTGCGGTCGCTTTGTAGTTGTTGATGGTGATGCCGCTCTGCAGCGTTTGGAAATAAGCGTGAATGTCGATAAGAATGCCGCCGACCGCAGTGACCTCCTGGCTGATGGCGGAGTTGTACGCGGCTATCGTCGACTGTACCTGCGCGATCGCTGACGCGGTCAGAAAGCCTGAATCGGTCAACGGAGTGGGCGTCTTGCCCAGCTTGATCTGACTAATTGCGGTTTCCACTTCGCTCTCACCGGTGGCATTCACAAGATCTCCATCTGCGAGTCCCAGGTCCGCGGCAACCTGCGCCTGCGAGAGCCCTGTGTCCGTCGCTACCGTCGCAATCACGGTGGCAGCAGGCGTGAGATACGGAATGGCAGTCACGTCAGGAATATTGCCGACAATGAGCGTAGCTTTGGTTTGAGAGTGAAGGGTGCTCAGCAGTTGCGTAAACTCCAGGGTAAAAGTGGCAACCGTGGTCATGGAGCTCGGCATGCCGCTTTCATCGGCTTGCAAGGCATCGTCGTTTCCTGCCCAGACAAAAATCGCGGTTGGATTGAGCGCGATGGCTTCATTCATCTGGCTCTTCGTGTCTCCGAGCGGGAAGCCAAGCACCAGATCCGTAATGAGCTCTTCGTCCGAAGTAGGCACGAGCACCGGCCCTGTATTGATCACGTCGTTCAGCAGGTGGCCGGGGACGGCGAGGTCGTACGGTTGTGTCAACGGATCGACTCGGCCGAGGCTGATGCCGGACGCCTGCTGAATCACCGGCGGCGGCCCCAGGCTCGCGAGTTCGAGAACAGCCGGGACGCCCGGCGAGGCAATGAGGGGCAGAGCCAGCGTAAAGTTTGCCTGTTTCGCCACCAAACTGGCCCACCCATTCACCTGCTGCGAGTCCAGCAAAGAGCCGTTCTGGAATCCGGCACTGAGTGAATCGCCAATGACCACGGTCGTCCCGAAGCCGGGCGTGGAACTGGTGGTGCCGCCAGTGCCAGTCAGGCTGTTGTAGAGCTCGCAACCGGCCAGCCCCGCTGACACCGCAACAGCACACAGCACTGCGGAAACGGCCCGTATCCGCCTCTTAAGCCTCTCGCGTTTCAAAGTTGTTCCCTGGCTTTCCATGCTTTTTGAGCGTTGCCATATGCGCGGTTAGATGCGGTGTCCCGGCTGCCGGTGGGTAAAGAGTGGAACCCTAGTTCTGACAAAAAGTCGCTGGACGCTGAAATGGCTGCGTCGAGAGAAGTCTCGCCGTCGCGCTATCATCCTCTCGTGCCCCGTTCGCCCAAGTCGAAGCCCGTCCCCAATACTGCTCCGGGCCTGCCACTCGACGCGACGCTGCTCAAGCCCGGGATGCGGCTGGCGGTTGCGCTTTCGGGCGGCGCGGATTCGGTGGCGCTGCTGCGCGCGTTGGCGGGTCGACGCCAGGAGTTGGGCCTTGTGCTCCACGCCGCGCATCTGCACCACGGGTTGCGCGGCGAGGAGGCCGACGGCGATCTCGAATTCTGCCGCGAACTGGCGGCAAAGCTGGAGATTCCGTTTCACGAGGCGCGCGTAGACATGGCTGCCGAAGCCCGGGCAAACGCGAAAACGGGCAAACCGGCGGAGACCATTGAGGAAGCTGCGCGGCGGCTGCGCTATTCGTGGTTCCAGCAACTCTTGTCCAAAAGTCTGCTGCACGCAGTGGTGCTCGATGCCGTGGCGACGGCGCATACGCTCGACGATCAGGCGGAGACGGTTCTGGCCAAGTTCCTGCGTGGCGCGTGGACCGAGGGCCTGGCGGGAATCAGTCCAAAACTCGAAAGCCCGGAGGGACTCGAAGGCCCGGAGGGCGGCGGCGCGATCGTGCGGCCGTTGCTCGATACGAAACGGAGCGAGATCGAAGCGTACCTGAACGCTCTCGGCCAGCCATGGCGCGAGGACTCGACCAATCGGGATCTGACTTTCACGCGCAACCGCATCCGCCACGAGCTGCTGCCCCTGCTCGAAGGCTGGAACCCGCGGCTGCGCGAGCATCTGGCCCAGATGGCGGAGCTGGCGCAAGATGAGGAGGCGTGGTGGCAGGCAGAGCTGGCCCGGCTGGCGGCCCAATTGATCTTGCCGGGGCGTCCGGCGCGTGGCGGAGGCCGCGCAGCCGGCGAGGGCTCCGTGGCTATCGAAGTGAGCCGTCTGGCGGCGCTCGCCCCGGCCGTGCAGCGGCGGCTGGTGCGCCATGCGGCGCAGCAGTTTGGCGCCGCGCTCGATTTTGCCGCAACGGAAGCGGTGCGGTCCCTGGCGCTCTGCGGCCGGGCTGGGCAAAGGCTGGCGTTGCCGCAGGGCCTGCGCGCCGAGCGGACGGCGCGGGAACTCAGGTTTTCGGTGGCTCCCGAGCCCGCCGCAGAAGGCAAATCCGGAGGAGCACCGCAGGTGCAATACACCGTGGCGATTCCCGGCGACCTCGACGCGCCGGAGTTCGGGGTGCGCCTCCGCATCGCACTTACCAATCATGAAGCGCTGGAAAATGGGCAGGAAGTGCATGAAAATGGACGAGTTGGCGGTAGCGTCCTGCCGCAAACGGCCACTCTGCGCAACTGGAAGCCCGGCGACAGGGTGCGGCTGCGTTACTCGAGCGGATTGCGCAAAGTAAAGGAAGTACTGGAACGCAAGCATGTTACGGGAACCGAGCGGGTACTTTGGCCAGTGCTTGAGGCCGGTGGGCGCGTGGTTTGGATGAAAGGCGTGGAACTGGAGCGCGAACCCGGCCTTGCGATCACCGCCGTGGAGACGGCTCCGGAGGCCTCTCAGCCCGCGCTTCCATCACGCTAAAGTAACGGTGGCGCAAGGGCTTCTACCCCTTTCGCGGCATAGCGTTCGCTGCAGCTTTTTTCAGCCAGGGAGTACAATCAGGGTTACTGCTTCCTCGGGCGGCATTTTCTTGTGTGCGCCTGCGGGAATTGTGTACTTTCCTGCCACTTTGACAGGCGTTCAGGCGTCTAAAGGAAAGTGGTTTTGCCAGGGACGAATGATGGGGGTCGCGGGAACGGCATCTCCTTCGCCGCGAAAAAGGAGTAGTTGGTGAACTCAAGCGTTAAGACGATCATGTTCTGGGTGTTTATCGCCATCTGCCTGATGATGCTGTGGGCCATCGTGCAGAGAAGCGCGAGCATGGGCAAAGAGGTGGAGTATTCCTACTCCGATCTCTACGAAAAAGTGTCGAACGGCCAGGTGCTGGATGCCACCATCCAGGGCAACGAGCTCAAAGGCCACCTGAAGGTTTCGCCCAAAGACGAGTTCCACACCACCCTGCCGGCCAACTATGAAGACCTGCAGAAGGCGATGTTGGACGCGAACCACAAGGTCAACTTCGCCGTCAAGCCCGAACAGAACAACTTTCTGCTTCCCTTGCTGCTCAACGTAGGCCCGTTCGTGCTGATTATCCTGGTGTGGTTCTTCATGCTGCGCCAGATGCAGTCGGGCGGCAACAAGGCGCTTTCGTTCGGCAAGAGCCGCGCGCGCCTGCTCTCCATGCAGCAGAAAAAGGTGACGTTCAAAGACGTGGCCGGCGTGGATGAAGCCAAGGAAGAGCTGAAGGAAATCATCGAGTACCTGCGTGAGCCGCAGAAGTTCCAGAAACTGGGCGGCCGCATTCCCAAGGGCGTGCTGCTGGTTGGGCCTCCGGGCACCGGCAAGACGCTGCTGGCGCGCGCCGTAGCCGGCGAGGCCAACGTTCCCTTCTTCTCAATTTCCGGATCGGACTTTGTGGAGATGTTCGTGGGCGTGGGCGCAAGCCGCGTACGCGACCTGTTCGAACAGGGCAAGAAGAACGCTCCCTGCATCATCTTTATCGACGAAATTGATGCGGTCGGGCGTCATCGCGGCGCCGGCCTGGGCGGCGGACACGACGAGCGCGAGCAGACGCTGAACCAGTTGCTGGTGGAAATGGACGGCTTTGAGTCGAATGACGGGGTAATTTTAGTGGCGGCCACCAACCGCCCCGACGTGCTGGATCCTGCGCTGCTGCGGCCCGGCCGTTTCGACCGCCGCGTGGTGGTTGGTCTGCCCGACGTACGCGGGCGCGAAGAAATACTCCGCGTTCACGTCAAAAAAGTGCCCGTCTCTGAAGATACCAATCTGAATGTTTTGGCCCGCGGCACACCGGGCTTCTCGGGCGCCGACCTGGCCAACATGGTCAATGAGGCTGCGCTGAGCGCCGCGCGCATGAATCGCAAGCAAGTGACCATGTACGACTTCGAGCTGGCCAAAGACAAGGTGCTGATGGGCGCCGAACGCAAGTCAATGCTGCTGAGCGGCGAGGAGAAGCGCGTCACGGCGTATCACGAGGCCGGTCACGCATTGGTGTCGTCGAAGCGCGAACACTCCGACCCGGTGCACAAGGTCACAATCATTCCACGTGGCATGGCGCTGGGCGTCACCGTGCATCTGCCCGACGATCGCCACAACTATACACGCGAATATCTGGAAACGCGGCTGGCCATGCTTTACGGCGGACGCACAGCCGAGGAGATCTTTCTCAAGCAGATGTCGACGGGCGCGGGCAACGACATCGAGCGGGCCACCGAGCTGGCGCGCTCCATGGTGTGCGAGTTCGGCATGAGCCGCCTGGGTCCGCTCACCTTCGGCAAGAAGGAAGAACAGATCTTCCTGGGTCGCGAGATCTCGCAACACCGCGACTTCAGCGAAGAAACGGCGCGGCAGATTGACCTCGAAGTCCGGCGCCTGATCGACGAAGCGTATCAGGCGGCACACACGATTCTCGAGGCGAACCAGGATGCCATGCACCGCATCGCAGCGGCATTGCTGGAGCGCGAGACCATCGACGCAGAGGAACTTAAGTTGCTGATCGAAGGCAAAGAACTGCCTGCGCTGCGTTCCAACCTGGCCTCGCCCAACGATGGCGACGGCAGCTCGCAGCAGGTGCTCAAGCCCGAGAGCCGCGGCGGCGCCGGAAGCATTCCCGAGGGGTCGCCTTCGCCGGCGTAAAGACAGTTGTCAGTGATCAGGAAGGGCTGCTCTCCGGAGCAGCCCTTTTTGCGTGGTGCTCATTACTGACGGCCGGTGAGTGCGGCGCGCACGTCCGTCAGCGTCACCATCAAAGTCATTGGCTCGCGCGGGCTGGGATCAAAGCCGAGGGCGATGTAGAAACTCTTTGCCTCTTCCGAGATCGCGTGCACCACGATGCCGCGAATGCCAATGATATCGGCGGCCTGCGCCACACGCGACGCGGCATCGCTGAACAGCGCGCGACCCACGCCCTTTCCCTGCCAGCGGCGATCCACGGCCAAACGCGCAAGCACCGCGACAGGAATCGGGTCCGGCATGTTGCGCCGGAATCTTCCCGGAGCACTTTCAACCGAGATTGAACCGGAAGCTAGGGCATAATAGCCGATTACTTCGTTGTCCGCGCAAACTACGTAAGCTTGGGACGCGCCGCTGACGCGATTGGTGAGGGCTCGCCTTCGCAGCCATTCGTCGAGCGAGTCTTCTCCGCACGAGAATCCCACGAGATGATGTCGATCCCCGAGGGGCTCCGGTGGTCGGAATTGGGCTATTTTCCCCAAGGGGCCGGCGTCTGGAGAGTGCGGCGCAAGCGCGCATTGGGCCGCGGCGGCGCATCAAGGCGCGCCAGGAACTCGGCGTAGGTTTTCGCGTCCACAATAAAATTCGTGCGGTCCAGCAGCGCTTCCTCGGCAGCGCGCCGGGCGGCGCCGAGCACGAAGTCGGTGCGATTTCTGCCCGTTGCGTCCGCGGCCCGGTCAATTAGCAGGCGTAATTCCGGCTTGATTCGCAGATTCAATGTGTCGCGCTTTCCCTTTTGCTGCACCGCAGGCATGGCAATCCTCCGCTCTGAGATCTAGAATACCACTCCGTAATGACTTTGTCATTACGGAGATCGCAGCCGGGGGCCACGTGTCAGGTTTCAGAAAGGGCTGTCCGCACGAGCTGCCTTCTGCCTTCTTGTTCGCTCGTCTTCTTGGTACCTTGTTCCCTGCTCTTTGAAACTGAACCCTGTATACTTCTCCCACAGACGGAAATCGTTCGCTTGTGCGCTCAGAGTCGCGGCCGGCTTCCTCGGTTCCCAGCAAAATATCTAGAGGAGCACTCCGCATGAAAGCCGTCGTACGCCGTTTTTTGGGTTTTTTCAGCTTCGCCGTCACTTCGATCTTTGCGCTCGCAACGGCCGCGCACGCCGCGCCGGTGCTGATGATCTCGATTGACGGACTCAAGCCCGAGTACATCACGCAGGCCGACGCGCACGGCATGAAGATTCCTTACCTGCGCACATTGCTTCGTGACGGCGCCTACGCGGAGGGCGTGGTGGGGATCTGGCCGACCATCACCTATCCCAGCCACACTACGCTCGTCACCGGCGTCTGGCCCGACGAGCACGGCATCACGAATAACCAGGAGTTCGATCCCCTGCAGCGTTTCGGAGGCGCGTGGAACTGGTATGCGGCGGGGATTCGCGTGCCTACGCTGTGGCAGGCGGCGCACAAGTCCGGCCTGCGCACGGCCAGCGTGGGCTGGCCGGTGAGCGTGGGCGCCACGGACGTGGATGTCCTGATTCCCGAGTACTGGCGCGACAAGAATGTTTCAAGCTCATCGGATCCGCAGGACCGTATGCTGATGGCGGCGTTGGCGCGGCCCGATACACTGCTCGAGCAACTAGAGGCTTCGGCCGGCCCGTACATGAACGGCAACGACACCAGCATCGGCGGCGACGAGACCAAGACGCGTTACGCTCTGGAGATTCTGCGCAGGTTCAAACCTGGATTTATGACGCTGCACCTGAGTTCGCTTGACGATTCCCAGCACGCCCATGGGCCCTTCAGTCCCGAGGCCTGTGCCGATCTCGAAGCGATCGACGGCATGGTCGCACGGCTGGCGCACCAGGAGTTCGCCCTCAATCCATCCGCCGTCGTGGTCATCGTTTCCGATCACGGATTCATGAACATTACGCACTCCATCAATCTGGCGATTCCGTTTTTGCAGGCGGGATTGGCTGAGGGCTCGTTGAATCCCGTGACCAAGGCGCCCGAGATCAGCTCCTGGAAGGCCGAGCCGTGGATGGCGGGCGGGATGGCGGCCATCATGCTGAATGATAAGAACGGCGGGCCCAACGACCACGCAACCGAGCAGCAGGTACACGACATGCTCGCGAAGCTGGCAGCGGACCCTGCAAATGGAATCGCCGAGGTTCTCGATCGCGATGCCATCCACAAGCGCGGGGCCTTTCCCGACGCGGCATTTCTGGTGGTGTTCCAACCCGGGTACTACGCGGGTACCGCGCTCTCGGGCAGTCTGATCACGCCCATTCCCGGCACACGCGGGTCGCATGGATTCTCGCCGGAATATCCGGAAATGCGCGCCTCGTTCTTCGCCGTGGGAGCCGGCATCGCGCACCATCGCGACCTGGGCGTGGTGGATATGCGCCAGATTGCGCCGACCGTAGCGGGGATTCTGCACGTATCGATGCCGACGGCGAAGGCTATGCCGCTGCACGTCGCGCCGTGATCGGATTACCCACCCGTTTTCGCGCTGAGTTGGAAGAGGTGGGTTGAGATTTGTGCGATCCCACCCTTTCGCAAAGAACGCGAAAGGATGGGGCAACCAGATTCTTCCCTGAGGGTAAACATGGGCCGAGAAACACAACCGGCGGTTCCTTTAAGGAACCGCCGCTCTGTTGCCTGCTTCCTGGTTTTCTTGTTCCCTCGGTCCCTTGGTCCCTGCTCTTAGAAGATCCTGTAGCTCATGCCGGCGCTGAGGCCGTAGGGACGGATGGTGAAGGAACCGCTGACTGGGTTCGACACGGGCCACTGCTGGTACTCGAAATCGGCGCAGCGAATGGTGAACTTGCGGTTGAGCCGGTAGTCCACGCCGCCGCCGTAGGTGATCATAAACGCATTCCCGGCCAGCCAGCTGCCATTGCCGAGGCCGGCCAGAATTTTGCCGTAGGGCGTGAATTTGTGGAAGGTCTTGATGGGCACGCGCTCGCCGAGCGAATAGGTGTTCTCATCGACGTTATTGTATTGATTGAAGCGCAGAAAGCGGACTTCGAATTCGGGCTGTATCCAGCGGGTGAAGTGCGCGTCCACGTAGGCACCCACGCCGTACAGGCGAAAGGGGCCGGTAATTGCGGCGCCCTCGTTTGTGTAGTCCGGCTGAAACGCCGAACCGAAGGCCCCGGCACGTACGGTAAACACCCGCTCCGTCGCCGAAGGCACCACCTGGCCATGTGCGGAAACGAGGGCCACTGATGAGAACGCGAAACACAATAGCGATAAGATCGAACGTCTTATGAGCACAACGTAAATCCATTTCCTGTGAATCGCCGAAGGGCGGGGACAACCAATCGGACTCACGTTTCGATCCCGGCGGGGTGTGCTCAAATTCTGCATTGCACCACGCCGGGGCTCGGAGAGTTCATCGTGTTATGACTGCGGATTTTGCGCAGCCGTTGGCGCCGGTTGCTGATCGGGCGTTGGCACAGCTCCGCTTTGGGGTGGCGCAGGCGGCGGTGCCGGCGGAGTGTTGTCGGGCGCTGCGACCGGCTGGTCATTGGTGGAAGGCGCTGCCGCAGTCGACGGCGTGACGGCTGCCGCATCATAGCGCTGCAGCTTGTAGAAGATCGGCGTCACTTCAAACGGCATCTTGTCGCGGGCATTCATCGGCGCGTAACGCTTGGCGTTGAGCATGTGCACCTTGTCGTCCCACGGATCCGTTTTCAGCCAGCTTCCCAGGGGCAACGCGGCCGTCTGCGCCAGGTCGTCCCAGTTGATCTTGGGCGCATCATGCAACAGGTCGCCCATCCACGGCGTGCCGTCGGCCCGGAGCAGCGAATCGCCCAGCCGCGGCGAGTTCAGCGCCCTCAGCACCCTGGAGCGATCCACAAGCTGTTCGTAGAACAGGCCCGCGCTTGGCAGCTTGTCCTTGTACATTGAAGCCTCGAGATATTCCATGGCGCGTTTGGCGGCCGTTCCGTTGTCCACATCGGTGTGGTTCATAAGGATGCGCTGGAAGCTCGCCTCATCCGGAAAGAGCAGGCGGTCGTTGAAGGCGTAGCGGGTATCGATGTGGTGGCCCATGGCGATGTGCGCCAGTTCCATGGCGATCACCGAGGCAATGGCTTCCTCGCTGGGCAGACTATCGACGAGCCCCTTGCTGATGAGGATAGTGTTGCCCACGGTGGTGGCTTCAATGGTGTCTGTGAGCAGGATGCGGCAATGAATCTGATCCGTGAAGGCGAGATTGTTGGGCACCACCAGGTTGATGACGATCTGGCCCAGCACCTTGTCTTCATAGCCGCCGGCGTCGAGAGGCGCTACCAGGCCGGCTTCGACCAGGCGGTCGATCACATTATTCTCGGCCTGCGTGATCCACATGCGCGAGGCCTGCAGCGGACCCACATCCTGCGAGTCGTCGCTGCGATCCACCGCGTCATCCACCTTCACGCTCACGCTCTCGCTGTCGCGCGTAGGCAGCTTGAGCGAGTAGCCCCAGAAGTGCGTCTGCGCCTTCAGGCCCACGGACTTGTCGGCCTCGGTGCGCTGGGTTTCTTCCACGTAGACGGCCACGGGCAGCCAGATGCCGGGCTGCACGTTCATCCGCCAACTGTCGAAGTGGAAGTAGTGCTTGGCTGAATCCTCGTCGGTGGGACCGGTGTAGGTGCCGTTGAAGCGCACCACGTTGCCGCCCTCATCCTCGATCCAGATGCGCCCGTAGAAGCGGCCCATGCC
>JBEKGH010000119.1:0-20820 GCA_050012895.1 Occallatibacter sp. | reverse complement strand
GAGACCGGCGCTAGCAATTTCCGCGCCCCATCTCAGGTTGCGTGCATCAGGCTGGCCAGCAGAATCAGCAGCACGATGACGCTAACGACGGTGTAGAGCCGGTCACGCTCCAGAGCAAATCCCGCAAGCGCCAATCCCACGCGGGCCACCGGCGTGGCGATGAGGATCAGCAGCCCGAATTGGATGATCCCCAGGCTTTCAAAGTGGGCGGCTGAGCGCACAATGCCGGGGAACGTGCAAATGCCGGGACCGCCGACCGCAAAGGCCTGATAGTTGACGCGTTCGGCATGGTGCCCGGCGAGATAGAGGACGCCGCCCAGGAGAACCGTGGCCGCGGCCAGCAGAACGCCAACACGCAGAAGCTGTCCGATGATGGTTTCAAGGCGGTGATCGTCCATCGGTTACACCTTCCCCGTGATGCCGTTCACGATCATTTCAATGGCGAGGGCCAGGATGACGGCGCCAAAGATCATGCGAAGCGTCTTGACGTGCATGTACATAAGCAGCTTGGCTCCCACCAGGGCACCGGCAAGGACGCCGAGCATCACCGGCATGGCCACTTGCGGGTTGATGTATCCGTGTTTGAGATATAGTCCGGCACTGGCCGCGGCGGTGACGCCGATCATGAAGTTGCTGGTTGTAGTAGAAACCTTGAAGGGAATGCGCATGATGCGGTCCATGGCGATGACCTTGACGGCGCCGGAGCCGATGCCCAGCAGGCCGGAAAGCGCGCCGGCGCCGAACATCATGGCGAAGCCCCCCGGAACATTCCGCACGCCGTAGGTCTGGGGCGAGCCAGCGACGGGATAGGCGCCGCCCAGGCGCAACCGTGTCGCCAACCCATCGGATGCGACGCGTTGGGCGCTCTCAGGCATGCCTTTGAACGACATATAGGCGGCCTGCAGCAGTATCAGCCCGAAGACGATCGCCAGTGCGTGGGTACTGACGCGGCTGGCCAGAAACGCACCCAAAACGGCCCCGATCGTCGTAGCAATTTCAAGAAACATGCCGATGCGAATGTTGGAGAAACCCTCCCGCACATAGGCTGCCGCGGCGCCCGAGGAGGTGGCGATGACGGAAACCAGCGACGCGCCGATGGCATACTTGATGTCGACGCCGAGGGCCAGAGTGAGCGCGGGCACGATCACGACTCCGCCACCGAGGCCGGTGAGCGCGCCGAGAAAGCCCGCCAGCGCGGAGAGCCCCAAGACTACGATTGTGAATTCGAGGGCCGTCATCGAGTCAATCGATTCTTGTAAAATGCGATAGCATGCTGGGCTGACATAACTCTTCTGGACCGATTGAGGAGCATCCCTCAGGGGCTAAAGCCCCAGGTTTTATGCGGCTTTTGCGGCACGACTGAAGTCGTGCCCTTTCACGAAACCATTTGTGCAACCAGTTCTTCGTCGTGCCCTTTCACGACACCATTTACGCAACCAGTTCTAGAGCTTCTCCGCAACGCTCTTGGCCTGCGTAAACAGGCAAAGATAATCCGGGCCGCCGGCCTTGGAGTCGGTGCCGCTCATATTGAATCCGCCGAAGGGATGCGCGCCCACCATGGCGCCCGTGCACTTGCGATTGAAATAGAGATTGCCGACATGGAAGGCACTGCGTGCGGCAGCCTTCTTCGCCGGATCGTTGGTGTAAAGGGAGCCGGTGAGGCCGTATTCCGTGTTATTGGCCGCGCGCAGGCCCTCTTCAAAACTGGCAACCTTGATGACGGCCAGCACGGGGCCGAAAATTTCTTCCTGTGCAAGCACTGCGTTGGGCGCGACGTCGGCGAAGATGGTCGGCTCAAGGAAGTATCCGCCGTCGCTGGTTTCCGGCGCGTGGCCGCCAGCGACCAGCCTGCCTTCTTTTTTTCCGGTCTCGATATAGCCCAACATGGATTGGAGCGCGGCCTGGTTGATGACGGGGCCGAGATCGGGATTGGTTACGGGATTGCCCACGGAGAGCGTGGCGACGCGTTCGCGCAGGCGCTCGACAAAAACGTCATAAAGGGGCGCTTCAATGATGGCGCGGGAACAGGCCGAGCATTTCTGGCCGCTGAACCCGAAGGCCGAGGCAATCACACCCTGGACGGCGGCGTCGAGGTCGGCGTCTTCCGACACGAGAATGGAATTCTTGCCGCCCATCTCGAGGATGGTGCGCTTGATCCAGATCTGGCCGGGCTGGGTTTGCGCGGCGCGCAGGTGAATTTCCAGACCGACGGGCCGGGAGCCGGTGAAGGCGATGAACCGGGTTTTGGGGTGCTCCACGATGGCGTTGCCGAAAGTGGCGCCGGAGCCGGGACAGAAGTTGACCACGCCGTCGGGCATGCCGGCCTCTTCCAGGACTTCAACGAAACGCGCGGCGATGGTGGGCGCGTCGCTCGATGGCTTGAGAATGACCGAGTTGCCGGTGACGATGGAGGCGGCCGTCATACCGGCCATGATGGCGAAGGGAAAATTCCAAGGCGGAATGACCGCGCCCACGCCGAGCGGGATGTACAGCAGCTCGTTGCGCTCGCCGGGATATTGAATGGGCGTAGTGGCGGCGTCAAGACGCAGCGCTTCGCGGGCGTAGAACTCAAGGAAGTCGATGGTTTCGCCCACGTCGGCGTCGCCTTCGGCCCAGTTCTTGCCGGCTTCGTAAGTGAGCCAGGCCATGAACTCGAACTTGCGCTTGCGAATAATGTCCGCGGCGTTGAGCAGCAGGGAGACACGGTCGTCGACGGGAACCTTGCTCCAGGAATCGAAGGCGCGGAGCGCGGCAGAAATGGCGGTATCCACCTGGGCGGCGCCGGCCTTTTGATGTATGCCGACGATTTGCGCCGGACGCGCCGGATTGATGGAGCGAATCCGCTCAGCGGTTTTGAAGCGCTTGCCGCCGATGATCATGGGGTACTCGCTGCCCAGGTGCACGGCCACTTGATCGAGAGCGCGCTGCATGGCGCGCGCATTCTCGGGGTCGTTGAAGTTGGTGAAGGGCTCGTTCAAAAACACGCCCTGGGGCGTGCGCGGCTTAATGGTGGGAGAGACAGCAGCGATGGCCATAACCACACCAGTTTACGGCAACGCGACAGGGAATAGGGAGTAGAGAGTAGGGAGCAGAAAACAGCGACCGGTGACGAGCGAGGGATTGTGTAGCGCTTGCGGCGGAAGATTTTCCGCTTGACAAGGCGATTGGGCAAAACGTATATCTCAAAGCCTGACAGGATCATCGGGTTCCCCAAAATTCAACAACTGAGACGAGGAGAGAGGTCAATGAGGAAACTTGTGTGTTGTTTGATCGGGACGGCGTTTGTGGCGGGATGCCTGGGCGCGGGACTACCGGCGCGGGCGCAGACCAGGGACGAGCAGGAGATTCGCGCGCTGGAGGACGGTTTTGCGGTAGCGTGCAGCGCCAAAGATCTGGACACGATCATGAAGGTGTACGTGCCGGGCAACGACCTGTTCGTGTTTGACGTGGGTGTTCCGCGGCAACACGTGGGTTGGGAAGACTACAAGAAGGACTGGCAGGATTTTCTGGCCTTGTTTTCCGGGCCAGTCCAGTTCACAGTCAGCGACCTGAGCATTACATCGGACGGCATGATCGCCTACGGACACAACATCCAACGTGTATCGGGAAAGGCATCGGACGGGTCGACGATTGATATGACGGTTCGCGTAACCGACGTGTATCGCAAGATGGGCGGGAAATGGCTGATCGTGCAGGAGCATGTGTCGGTGCCGATTGACTTTTCCTCAGGCAAGCCGGTGCCGGACTTGATGTCGAAGCCGTAGAAACAGGGGTCAGGTTTCAGGTGTCAGGTTTCACGCGCGGTCGGTGCTGCGTTTGCGGAAGACGATTTTGAGCTCGCGGCGCCAGTGTTCGGTGAGCGCGAGGAGTTCCCACTCGATCTGCGGCGAGAGATAGCGCAGCACCGTCTCGTTGGCTGGGTGAATGCGCAGTGCGGGCGCGGCGAGGATGAGGCGGGGCGGGAGCGTAGAAATTTCGACGCCGGGAAAATAGCCGCTGCGGGTAAAGGCCGAGAGTGGAGCGGTGGTCCCGGCAACGGCCTCGCGATTGGCGTTGAGGGCGCGCACACGCATCCAGTAATCGAGGGCCTGCAAAGGTAACTGCAGGTCCTCATCGGCTTTCAATTCCAACACAACGAGGCGCGCGTTGCGGTCGAGCGTGAGCAGATCGAGCATGCCGCGATCGCCGCTGGAGAGTGCGGGGACCTGGTTGTAGACCAGATCGCCGCGCAGTTCGGGTAGCATCTCGCCTAACGCCGAGCGGAGACGCGACTCGAGCCAACGCTCGGGCGCCATGCGGAAGAGCGGATCGGTGTGCGCGCCGT
The DNA here is from genome assembly GCA_050012895.1 of Occallatibacter sp. Classification (GTDB taxonomy): domain Bacteria; phylum Acidobacteriota; class Terriglobia; order Terriglobales; family Acidobacteriaceae; genus Telmatobacter. Next base: position 16,496 of record JBEKGH010000119.1, on the reverse strand, counting down.
CGGCGTGGCGGCTGAGGAAAAGCCGGCGCAAGAGATCGCAGCAGAGGTCTTCATTTTCGGGTGTGAGCGGGGTTTCGCTTGGTCCCGCGCCGAAGGTGATTTCGTCTTCGCGCGCGAAAGAGTGGGTCGAGGCGCCGTGACGCACGCGGGCGAATTCCAGACCATGCAATAATATGCCCACTTCGGTCGCGGAGTGGGGACGGATTTCGACGCGCTCGCGCGCCAGATCGGGAACGAGCGCGAGAAGGCGGGCGATTCCGGAGTTACAACGCTCGAGGGCGGCGTCGCGCGAAAAGGCGTGAACCAAATGAGAATCGAAATTGCCGGTGTCGCGGAAATCGACAGGGGCGAACTCTTCACTGCGCTCATCAAGTGTAAATCAAGAGAAATCGGCAGCGGCGTGGTTGAGCCAGGCCATGCGCTCGGCGGTGGGACGCCATGCGCCGGCGGGAACGACAACTTTGAGCCCGCCGAAGTGGCGGCGCGCGGCTGTGTGCTGGCGGCAGTAGTCGAGCCAGAGAATGCCGAGGGTGAGAACGCCATCGATGACGGAAGCGGATTCGGCGTCGCCTACGCCAATCACGGCATCGGCCGCGGTTCCTTTGAGCAAACGGCCGCGGACGTAGGCGGGACCGAAGCTGTGCTCGAGATCCATGGCGGTGCGCAGGCCGTCGACTTTCGAACCCATGAAATGCCGCGTGAGCACGCGGTCGAGCAGGCGCTGGTAGTTGCGGCGCGCAGCGTCGCGAGTGGTGGGAGTGCGGCGGTCGTTCGCCGCGGCGAACTCGAGGAATTGGGGCCTGACCGCGCCCATCTTGCGCGTGGCCAGGCGCAGCGATTGCGCGCGGGGTTTCACCTCGACGACGGTGCGCACGAGGTTGCGTTCGTCGCTCCAAAGCTGGAGCAGGCAGCGGCCATGGGACTCGGTGACGGAGTAGCGCGCGGTGCGCATATCGAAGAGCACGCGGCCATCTTCAAGCACAGCCGCGGCGGGGTGCGCGGCCAAATAGGATTCAATGATCCCGGCGAGTTGCGCGGGGGGGGCGATTGCTGCGCCGGATTCTTCTGCAGCAGCTTTCTGTCGAGGCGTGGCGCCGGCGTGCATGGCGTTCCCTTACCACGCCATGCGCTGGCGCAGGTTGGTGATGTGGGCGACGTGATGGCGGCTATGCCACTCGTAGAGCGCGAGCGATGCGGCCAAGTTTTGGCGGCCCATTTCCGGATGGTTGAAGCCGCGCTGGAAATCCCCTTCCGACATGGATTGGAGGAGGGCCACCCAGCGGGCGTGCAGCGCGTCGACGAAGACCAGCGAGCCATCGATGGGCAGGCGCGAGTCGGGCAGGCGCGCCCACGCGGCCTCGTCGCAGGGCTTGATGGTGGGCCAATCTTCGGTGAGCGCGAGCTTGAAGCGGATAAAGGAATTGGCGTGGCTGTCGGCGTAGTGATGGACGACCTGGCGGACGGTCCAGCCGCCGTCGCGATAGGGGGTGTCGAGCTGAGCTTCATTGAGGCCGGCGACCGCGGCGCGAAGGCGCTCGGGGAGCAGGCGCAGAGTTTCAATGTGCGCGGCGCGAATGCCTGGCATGCTGGCGGCGGGCGGACGGAAACGCCCCACGGGATAGCGAAAATCGTCCTGATCGGTCATGGCAAGAACGTTAACACGCCTTGAGCGTTGGGCGAAACGCGATCAGGGAAAAGATACACAACGGCTGCTGCCCACGCGGAGGGGAGAAGCAGCGCGAAAAGCGGTGCTTATTCGCTGTGACCGTGGTGGTGATGATGATGGTGGTGATGCGATCCAGCAGCGAATGCGGGACTCGCGAACACCATCAGGAGCAGCGCTGTTGCAAACAGTTTCTTCATAAGACGAATCCTAACATGCGGAGATTTGCAGGAAAAGGTGCGCGGCTGCGGTATGTATCCAAAAAGTAATGCGGCGAGTGGGGGCCTCCGGCCTGTCTGATATTTAAGACGCGTCCAGCGTACACTAGGATTACGATGATGCGGCACGAGACTTCCCCAAATTCGAGCCATCGGCGCTACTTTTTTGAGAAATTCGGCCTGACCGAGCGGCTGCTGGAGCGCTGCCTGGGCGAGGCATTGAGCGCGGGCGGCGACTACGCGGACCTTTACTTCGAATCGGTTACGGCCACAGCGCTGGGCGTGGACGAGCAGATCGTGAAATCGGCGAGCCAGGGCACGAGCGCCGGCTGCGGCATCCGCGTGCTGAGCGGGGAGCGGACCGGCTACGCCTATACCGATAACCTGAACCCGGAACGGCTGCTGCATGCGGCGCGAACCGCGGCGTTGATCGCGTCGGGGCCGGCGAAGCAGCCGGTGCAGGGATTTACGGAGACGCGGACGGCGGATCTCTACCCGGTCCCGCTGGGCGGCTTCGACCTGGATCTGGCGGCGCGGCTGGAGCTGATTTTGCGCGCCGATCGCGCGGCGCGGGCCTACGATCATCGCGTGGTGCAGGTGCGAGCAAGTTACAGCGAGGAGCTGCGGCGGATTCTGATTGCGGCGTCGGATGGAGCGTTTGCCAGCGACACGCAGCCTCTTTGCCGGTTGAATGCGTTTGTGATTGCCAAAGACGGCGCGGTGACGACGAAGGGGGCGGCGGGCTGCGGAGGCAGGTCGGGACTCGAACAGTTTGTCGGATCGAAGAGCCCTGAGCGTTTAGCGCAGGAGGCGGCGCGGGGCGCGATTCTGCAACTGGGCGCGGTGGCTGCGCCGGCCGGCGAAATGGAAGTGGTGCTGGGGCCGGGCTGGCCGGGGATTCTGCTGCACGAAGCCGTGGGACACGGACTGGAAGCAGATTTCAACCGCAAGGGGACCTCGGCGTTTACGGGATTGATCGGGCGGCCGGTGGCGAGCCCGAAGGTGACGGTCGTCGATAACGGAACCATGGAGGGAAGGCGCGGCTCGCTGAATGTGGACGACGAGGGATCGGCGACGCAGGAGACAGTGCTGATCGAAGGCGGCGTGCTGAAGGGATATTTATCCGACAAGCTCTCATCGCGGCTGATGGGCATGCCGAACACCGGCTCGGGGCGGCGCGAGAGCTACCAGTCGATCCCCATGCCGCGCATGACGAACACCTACATGCTGGCTGGCGACGATGCGCCCGAGGATATTCTGCGCAGCGTGAAGCGCGGACTCTACGCAGTAAACTTCGGCGGCGGACAGGTGGACATTACGAATGGGAAGTTCGTGTTTTCGGCCTCGGAGGCGTACCTGATCGAGGATGGCAAGGTGACGGCGCCGGTGCGCGACGCCACGCTGATCGGCAACGGGCCCGAGGCGCTGAAGTACGTGTCGATGGTGGGCAACGATTTGAAACTCGATGAGGGCATCGGGACCTGCGGCAAGGATGGGCAGAGCGTGCCGGTGGGCGTGGGCATGCCGACCATCAAGCTGGACAAGATGACGGTGGGCGGAACGGGGCGGTAGACTCTCTCGTAGAAACCAGCGGAAAATACTTCCGTCGTTCGGTCGCTTCCCCAGCGACGCGCCGGTGCTAGAGGTCAAAGCAAGTGCAAGTGCATATAAAGGCATCCTGGCCGGCACGCGACGATCGCCGCACCGCCCTCGTCTGGCTCACAGCATTTTGGATCTACATGGGCGTCGGCTTCGGATTCGACCTCCACAACTACCTGCATGAATCCCCGCCCGTTCCCACGATCGTTCATTTCCATGCCATTGCCACCACGCTTTGGCTGCTCGCCGTCACCGCTCTCGTTCTGCTGGTTGAGACAAACAACGTCAAACTCCATCGTTTGCTGGGCTGGTTTACTGCCGGCTTCGCCGCCGTCGTCGTTGTGCTTGCCCCCTTGTCTGAGCTCAGCTGGCAGGCCCTGAACCTTCACACTCCCGGCACATTGCCGCCCCAGTTTCTTTCCATCGCCTTCGCCGGCGTGTTCAGCTTAATCCTCCTTCTGCCATACGGAATTCTTCTCCGCCGCAACCTGGCCGCGCACCGGCGCGTAATGATGCTTGCTGCGATCGCCATGAGCGATGCCGGTTTCTCGAGAATGGTAGGCCTCGTCGCCCCGGCCCCCATAACCATCGCCGGCACCTACTTGTTTTATGAGGGCGGGAATCTCGCTATCGTTCTCGCGATGTTTCTCTGGGACTGGAAGCGGAATCGGGTGATGAAGCAGTTCATTCAGGGTGCGCTGCTGCTGTTGGGCGCGGATCTTGCCGGAGTCTGTCTCTACTTCAACCCCGCCTGGCAATCCCTATCGCTCGCGTGGCTGCATGCCTGGGTGCGCCACGGCTGGCTGCTGCACTGAAAGGCGAACGGGATTGTATCTTGATTGAGGAGCAGGCTCTTCGCGCTACTTACTGCATGTCAATAGAAGGCCAATCCCCCGGCCCCGAAAGAATGACAAACAAGTCTTGGGCGGACTTCTGAAAACAATGCTAAGTGTGCCGGTTATAGTCCAGCGGGCCGGCCATGATCATGCCGCTCTTCTGGCGGCCGTGGATGTACCAGCAGCACCAGCCGGAGTCGTGCACTTCATCGCCGGACGCGACCAGTTCGGTGTATGCAACCTTGCCGTAGAGGTAGATCTTCTCTTTCCATTCTTCGACGCGGAGCACTTGTTCGGGGTTCTCGCAGATCGACTTCACTTCATCGCGCTGGAAAGTTTTGATGCTTGCGGACTCGCCGGGCACGAGAATGATGGGCGCGAGCGGGGCGCGGGGCGCGGTCTTGAAGACGGGAGCGGATGGCAAATGCGCTTCGTCCTGGACGAAAATCATGCCTTCAGCAAGAGAGACGATGCGGGCCGGGGAACGGCCGCGGTTGGTGGCGACCACAGAAAAACCGTTGAGCACGCCGGGCGTGGGCTTGGTGGAGATGAGGATCCAGGGGCGATCGGCCCGGGCCTGGTTCTCGGCAAAGAGCAGCGCTGCTTTGGCGCTGTCGGCGGCGGCCAGGGCAGCGGTTTCGGCGTACTGGGTTTGGCGTTCGATCTTGCGCAGCGTGGAGAGGCCAAACAGGAGGGCCGGATACGCGAGGATCAGGAGCAGCACTTCAGCAGCCCAGCGGATGCGGTCTGGCAAAAGCCAGGGCGCGGGTGCGGGCGCGGGAGTGGCGATGGTGATGTGGGGCTGCTCATAATCGCAGGGGCCATTGGGACAGGCCGGACTTGTGGATGTGCCCGGAGTGGCGGGCTGCGCCTCGGCGGGTGTGCCGGGAGCAGTTGAAGCATGCGCGGGCTTATTGGACTTGCTGGATTGCGCGGGTGTGGCGGGCTTGCCTGCCTGCGCTGCGGACAGTTGACACAGAAACGCCAAAAAGAGCAGCGCAGCGGCGGGGAACCGACGCTTGGAGGGCATGGCGTCAATTTAGCACAACGGGGTTGCCGGGTTGCCTGATGCTGCCGGGCGGCGCAATTTCCGTCTCACTCCGGGCTCCGGTCAAGAATTCCCAAATTGCGCGCCATGCGCAGGGGGATGCGCATGGGAATCTTCTCCTCGTTGCCGAGGGTAAGCATGATGTAGGTCCGGAAGAAGAATTTCGTTCTGCGGAACTGAATTTCGTCCCATGGGATGCGCAGCGGCGGATGGCCGATGCGGAGCGGAAACAGAATCGATACGTAGAGTGCATCGCCTGCGGCCGTCAGGCGGATCACGCTGGAGTACTTGCTCCACCACCGCATGTAAACGGTGTAAAAGAACGGGCCCGCGGACTTGGTATCTCCGTATGGATCGGATTGCCGTTTGAAGCGTCGGCCAAGAGAGAACCAGCCGCTCTGGAGGCTGATCAGGAAGCCAACACCGCAAACAAAAATGATGCAAAAGAGGGCAATGCCCAGATCGCTAACCAGAGAATTATTGAACGTGCTGGCTGGCATCGTGCACCTCTTGCAAATTTCACACAGCCGAATGCATGGCACCCGCCATCAGAATTGGACCGCGCTAAACGCCCACCGGAAACGGCTTGGGGCTGGACTCGTCGGGGGTGACGCCGGTGCGCCAGCGACGCCGGTGCGCCAGCGCTCGAAGCGGCCCTGCAGCAGGCTCATCAGGCCCGTGTACCAGTAGCCGATCACAAACAGGATGAGGAACGGCGCGGTGAAGTAGTTGTGATTCGAGAAGGTGTAGAGAATGGCGGCGAAGAAGTAGCAGCCAAACAGCAGTTCGATCCACGGGGCGATCTTGAGGCGCTTGCGGTACTTGGCAGCCTGGGATTTCTGGCCCTTCAGCGCCACGCGGTACTTGGGCGTGCGCACGAAGGGGCTCTTGATGCCGAACAGGGCTTCCATGACGGCCTTGGTATTGGTGATCGTGAGACCGATGCCGAGAGCCATGAGGAAAGGCAGATAGTAGAAGGTCTTTTTCCAGTTATTGGGAAAGAGTTCGCGCTCGCTCATGACGTAGAAGACCGCGATGGAGAAAGTGGAAGCAGTGAAGAGCGGAAAGTCGATGAGCAGCATCTGGAACCAGCCCTGGTAGAAGCGGCAGATCATGGCGGGCAGGAGCAGCGCCGACATGATGACCATGAGCGGATAACTGAGATTGGCCGTGAGGTGATAGACACTTTCGATCTTGTTACGCATGGTCGTGTTGGAGCGGAAGACCTGGGGCAGAATCTTGATGCTGGTCTGGATGAGTCCCTTGGCCCAGCGCGCCTGCTGGGTTTTGAAGGCGGTCATTTCGATGGGCAGCTCGGAGGGGCACTCGACCTCGGGCAGGTATTTAAACTTCCAGCCGGCCATCTGGGAACGGTAGCTGAGATCAGTGTCTTCAGTCAGCGTGTCGTGCTGCCAGCCGCCGCCATCGGTGATGGCCGGGCGGCGCCACATGCCGGCCGTGCCGTTGAAGTTGAAGAACTCGCCGGAGCGGGCGCGGGCGCCATGTTCCAAAACAAAATGCCCGTCGAGCAGGATAGCCTCGATCCGAGTCAACATGCTGTATTCGCGGTTGAGGTGCGTCCAGCGGGTTTGCACCATGCCGATTTCGGGCTGGGCGAAGTGATGGATGACCTTCATGATCCAGTCCGGCGGAGGCACGAAGTCGGCATCGAAGATGGCGATGAATTCGCCTTTGGCGACTTTGAGGCCGGCATCGAGCGCCCCGGCCTTGAAGCCGTGACGGTTGCTGCGGTGAATATAGACGATGGGATGTCCGAGGGTGGCGTAGCGGTCGACGATGGAGGAGGCGACAGCCGTGGTCTCGTCGGTGGAGTCGTCGAGAACCTGGATTTCGAGCTTTTCCCGGGGGTAATCCATGGCGCAGACGGCTTCGATGAGGCGGTCGATGACGAACTGCTCGTTGAAGATGGGCAACTGGACCGTGACGCGGGGCAACTCATCGAAATGCCGGGGCGGGTTGGGATCGTAGTTCTTCCGGTACTTGAAGTACTGGTAACACATGGTGTAGCGGTGAACACCGTAGAAGGAAAGCAGAATCATCACCGCGAAATAGGGCAGCAGCATGCAGGCGTCGAAGAGATTCCAATGATAAAGGCCCCTGAAGGTCTGGTCTGCGAACTGCATTTTGAGGTAGTGGCGGAAGCCGCTTTGCGGGGCGAAGGCGAGGAATGCAGAGATCTCCCGGAGCAGCCCCCCGAGCGGGCTGGCAGCAGCAAGCTGGGGAGTGGAGAATGCCGCGATCAGTGTGAGCCTCCGGAGAGGAATACGCTTCATTATTGTACGCGAACTGCGCCAGCGCCGCGTGGGTCGCGGACGATGCCGACGCGCTACGCGCAAAACGTCTTGACGATTATTTGTTGCCCCTCATTGCAGGTGCATGGATTTCTTACAAGGGACAGCATTTTAGCGAGGCACAGGAATTTTGATAACGAGGGACAGAGTAGAGTGCTTTTCTTCAACCGGCGCTGCGAGCAGTAAGGCTTTGACAAAGAGGCCTATCCACCTACGCACGCTTCGGGTGGACGAAGTCGATACGCAATCACTTTGGGATTGTCGTACCCGCCGGGCAACGAAATGACCTGAAACAGCGCCTCGAAGGGAGCCACGCTTGTTCCCGATTTGTGCCCGATACTACGCAGCAACATATCCATCCGCTGCGGATCGATCACCAGATCTCCGGCTGCCTGGGTGGCCTGCGTATTCAATCCTTCCACAAGCACGGTCAGTCCACGGTCACCGCACCCTTTCAAAAGCGCGACCACTCCGTAGCTGGGATAGGTTTTTTCCTCGGACCTCTGCGTGTCGTACATATCCGGGATGCCGTAGGTTGCATCTTCGTGAGCCTGGGGCGCGCGGTTGCGGAACAACGGCGCGCCCGAACGCGGATCCTGATCCAGGGTGAAGTTCAGGCTAGGCTCGTACACCGAGACCCAGGGATCGGAGCGATGGCTGCCGATGAGCACCACATTGCCCTGGTGGAAAAATGCGGCTTCAACATCGCGGGCAAACTGAGGATTCTCCTGGCCACCAAATTGTTCCGCCAGCGTGGCCAGATGCACCGATAACGCCATGTCGGCCGGGCTGGTCACGCGCCGCATCACTACGTTGAAAACCTTGTTGCCCTTTTCGTCGTAATACTTGCGATTGAGATAGTCGCCCAGGTCGAGCGTTTTGCCGTTCAGATCCTGCCACAACGCAAAGCTGGTGTCGGCATAGACGACTTTCAACTCTTCATTCGGTTTCTCGAAGAACTGTCCCCAGAAATCGGCAACCGCGCCGGCCGGCCGGGCTGAGTTGAAAGGAGTCTTGCTCTGCAACACGTATCGGGTGACCGCAACCGAAACGGCGATGGCCACCAGAAGCACGGCTGCGAAGGCCAGCCAAAGCCGAAGCGCCGGTTCTTGAACGATCTCGACCTCCGCGCCGACCTCGTCCTCCTGCCCGTTCGGGTGAGCTTCGTCCTCTGTCTGCGGCTTCAGTTTGGGGTCTGCCAGATGAGCGGACTTCCGTGGCACGAACTCCGGCGCGTAAGCGCCTCGCGGCATCGTAATCACCACCGCTTCGTTGCCGCCCTCTGAAGTAAAGTACTTCTCCAGCCGCCCGCGCAACTCGTGGGCGCGCACGCGAACAATATTGTCATCCGCTGGATTGTAATTCGGCTTGCGTCCCAGCACCTCGGCGCCAATCGACTGCTCTTTCAGCTCCTCGGCGCGGCCCGAAATGACCCGTTCAGTAATGTAGAGCAGAAAGGCGCGCATTGCCGGCGAGCGACGGAACACTTCGCTGTTCACTACGCGCTGCACCAGTTCGCGCTTCTGTTCCGGCGATAAGACTCCATGAACTTCCTGGTGCTGTACGACCGGAGATGGAGCAATTCCATGCACGGAGGATCATTTTACGGTAAAGCTTAACCTTCTGCAAGAATATTAAGTGACTGGTACCGGAAATCCGTTTGTGTGTAGAAAGCCTCTCAGCTAAATTCCATTTTTGGAAGAGCGAATCGGGGTTCGCTTGAAGTGCGCCATCCCGCCCCGATCCACTTCATTTTCTCGAAGGCGCGCGCTCCCGAGCTGGTTTTCTGGTCTCGAAAGGCCATGATCGCCTTGATTCTAAAGTGGAGATGGCAGGGTTCCTGGCCACTTCGGCAACCGGAACCAGGATGCGTCGCTCTGCCTCGGACGAATGGCCGACTGCGGACTTTGTCGCCACTATTGCCGAGCGACCTCTCTGCATGGGAGACAATGACCTCTGTCGCGCAGTCCCCTGTCCCGTTGCCTTAACCGCGGAGAACGGTCTCTCAGAACCCCAAAAACGCATCACAAATCCGCCAAACTATCCTGATCAATTATTTTACTGTTATTTCACTTCACAAAGCCCAATCGCGGAGGAGAGTCTTGTGGGCGGACAATGAGTCGTCAATTCAGAGTGGTTCTCCATTCACTGTCAGACTTGCCGGGTCGCGCGGCCAAGCTGTGGACTGAGTCCATTGTCTGTGTTTTGTCCTGGCAGCGGAAATTGCGCTTCGGCAACCTCGCAACTCACAAAACAACCAGTAGTTTCGTGTTCAAAAGTGATCAACCGGTCAGGACCGAGTAAGGTACGCTACCGGGCAATATGAACCATGCTTTAAGGAGGCATGTGCAATGAAACATAAGGAATGGGCAATTCCACAGAGTTTCCTGGCAATCGCCTGCGCCGTTCTCATGATGGTATTCAGCGTCCAGGTTTTTGCCCAGGCGGGCATCGATATGGGCAGCGTGACCGGCACCGTCGAGGATCAGACTGGAGCCATCGTGCAGAAGGCCCAGTGCACGCTGACCAACGTGAATACCGGTACCACGCAAAAAGCCGTTTCGACGTCGGCCGGAGCCTACGTCTTCACACAGGTTACGGTTGGAACCTACTCACTTAAAGTTGAGGCGAAGGGATTCGAAGATTCCGTGGTCAACGGCATCATCGTTCACCTTGGCAACACCGTGACGGAAGACATCTCGCTGCATGTGGGCGCTGCAAGCACCTCGGTCACTGTCACCTCGGCCGCGCCCTTGCTGCAGGCGCAGGATGCTTCGCTGGGCACAACCATTGACAGCACGGCGGCGACCGAATTGCCGCTCTTCGGCGGTTCGGGTGGGCGAAGCTTCATGAGCCTGATTACCACCGTGCCCGGCGTCCAGTTCACGGGCAATAATTCGACCACAGGCACGTTCCTCATCAACGGCGTGCAAAACGGCGCAGTTGACGTGCGCGTGAACGGCGCCGACGATAACGAAGAGGTCTTCGGTGGCATCACCATTCCGCCCATCCCCGACACCATCCAGGAGATGAAGGTTGAGACCGGCGACAATCCCGCCGAGATCGGCCACTCCTACGGCGCGACGGTCAACGTTGTGACCAAGTCCGGAACCAATAAATTCAACGGTTCGGCCTGGGAATACAACGAGAACGACATGTACAACGCCAACGACTACTTCAACAAGCGGACCCAGCTGCTGCACACGCCGACGCCTCTGCCCAACCGGCCGGGACGACTCAAGGAGAACTCCTTCGGCGCGATCATTGGCGGACCGGTGATTATTCCGCACGTCTACGACGGCCACAACAAGACCTTCTTTACGGTAGACTTCCAGTACACCTATTACACGGCTGAGCCCAGCTACACCGGGACGATTCCCACAGCCACCATGCAGAGCAGTGGATTTACGAACCTGGTGGACACTCTTAACCAGAGCACCACCAAATATAACGACGGGCTTGGACGCACCTTCCAGGCCGGCACCGTCCTCGACCCGGCCACTACGCGCACCGTTCTATGCGGAGCGAACGATCCTATCACCGGTATTACGGCGCCCTGCAACACGACCAGTTCGGGCACCGCGCCCAACGAGGTCGGAATCATCACAGATCCAAATGTCAATGGTGGCGCGAGGACCGCAGTCGTCCGTGATCCCTACTTCCAGGAGCTGGGCCAGCCCGCGGGATGCCCCAGCATTGCGGGAACGACGATCTGGACTTCGACGGTGGCGGGCGGCCCGGTTCCCACCTCCTGCTTCAATCACCTTCCCTCCGGCCGTATCGACCCGAACGCTCTCGCTCTGCTCAAGCTCTATCCGCAAACCTACAACAATGTGAATATCAATCCGGCTACCGGATTGAGCACCGCCGGAACCAATAGCTACAGCAGCAACTTCTACGAGCTTTTGTCGGACCCGTTTGTAACCAAACAATACGACGTCAGACTTGACCATACCTTCAGTGACAGGGACACCGCATACCTGACGTGGAGCCACTGGTACCAGACCCAGCAGGAGGCTCCGCCGTATCCCGCCCCTCTGGAGGGCGGCGGCAGCACATCGTTCTGGACGACCCAACCCACCTACATGGTGGTGGTAACGGAAACGCACGTCTTCAATCCCAGCCTGATCAACGAATACAGGATGTCGGACGAGCGCAACTGGAGCACGCGCTTGGATCCCGGCTCTATCGACAATACCTTCGGGACTCCCGCGAAGTTTGGGATTCAAGGCATTCCGCAAACCGTGAATAACGGCGGATTGCCGATCTTTAGCCTCGGCAGCAGCATCTCCGCTGCCGGCTCCCGCACCAATGTTACCTGGCAGAAGGTTGGTGCGTGGACCTTCTCCGACAACCTGACCAAGATTGTTGGCAAGAACGAGTGGAAGTTCGGCGCGGAATACTGGTGGACCTACGGCAACATCGCGCAACTGCCGAATTCAAGAGGCAGTTTCACCTATGGCCAGTATTCGAACGTCCCGGCCTCGGGTGATAGCGGCCCGGGCTTGACGGATTTCCTGATGATTCCGACTGCGGCCAACGCGACCTACGCGGCTGCAAACGGAGTCAGCACCGCAGCCCTCCCGCTCGGCGGCCTCAACGCCTACGCCGGCGATAACTGGAACAAGTCTATCTATCACGCGCCCCTCGTCTCCTTTTACGCCTCCGACAGCGTCAAGTTCACGCCTAACCTGACAGGGTACTTTGCCATCCGCGACGATTACTTCGGCCCCTACTACTCGGCCGGCGGTACGGGAGGCGAAGGCAACTTCTGGATGGGCGGCAACGGCAACGTGGCCAGCGGCAGCGCCTATTACATGAACAGTGCCGGATGCGCCACGACAACGTCAACCTTCTTCAAGGGCTTGCTGGCTTCCGACAACATCCCGATCATCTGCTCACCGAACAACGCGGTGAACAAGACGCCCAAGTTCAACTGGGCGCCGCGCATCGGGTTAGATTATCGTATCCGGCCCAACCTAGTGGTGAAGGCGGGCGGCGGTGTCGAATACGGTGCATTCAACTCGGTCGGGTACGGCAATACGCTGGGCACCAACTATCCGTTCCGGGTGTCCGTCGCGAACGGCCCTTCATTCTCCTACAAGCCCCAGACGGCGAGCAACGCCGCCAACCCCGCACCGCAAACAGCAACGATGGAGAATACCTTCGGCCTGATCGACATGACCAACGCACTCAACGCGTACCAGCCGCTCGGGTCGATATTTATGTTCGGCAAACGGTATAACTACCACATACCGTACGAGGAAACCCTCAGCGTTGCGGTGCAATATCAATTCACCGGCCACGACTCGGTCGAAGTTCGCTACATTGGAGTGCTTGGCAAACAACTTGAGAACCTCGGAACCTACCACAACGCTGCCAGGCAAGCGCTGCCTACGAGCGTAGCCGCGCAAACTTCGTGTAGTGCGGCGCAACTCGCGGCCAACCCCTATTGTGAAAACTCGCCTGCCATGCCCGACGGAACCACCACCATCCCGTTCCCGAATCTGGCTGCAAGCTCTGGGATGCAGGACACCGAGGAGATCAGCAACTACGAGTCTGGCCAGGTGGAATACATCCACCAGTTCGCGGGCGGTTTCAATATGGACGCGAACTACACCTACGCGGGCTGCTTGTCCGACGGGCAAGCCGGCGAAGAGAACACGGGCGGCCCGGGCAACGGCCGCGCTCCGTGGATCGTGGGTTTTGGCGGTTATCGCGCAGACTACGATCGCTGCACAAACACTGCAGCGCAGGTGTTCAAGCTGTCGGGTGAATATGGTTTGCCCATTGGCAAGGGTGCCCGTTGGGCCGCCAATGCCAATACGCTTGAGGATGCCATCATCGGCGGCTGGAAGATCGATCCCATGTGGATTTCCTCCAGCGGCTTCCTGGCCAACATCACTTGCCAGGGAACGATTGGCGGCATTGCCAATGCGCCCGGCAACTTTACCGGTCCCTGGTTCCAGACCGGCAGCACGAGCTGGAACTGCTACGCGCCTCTTGTGTCGGGAGTCAACAAGTACGGGCACGGCCCGAACGACCTGGCTCGCACCAAGGTCACCGGCTGGTTCAACTCCGCGGCGTTTACCGCGCCGGCCCAAGGTGTACAAACCGTCGGCCAGCAGAACTTCGCTCCCTTCGGCGTGAGAGGCAATCAGATCTACGGTCCCGGCTGGTACGACGTGGACATGTCGATTCACAAGCAGTTCAAGGTCTCCGAGGCTACGAAGTTTGAGATCCAGGCCCAGGCCATCAACGCTTTCAACCACGTGCATTTGAACAACCCAACAACCAGCAACTACACGCAACCGCAAAACGAAACCCTGACCGGTGGCTGGGGCACTGTCACTAACGATACCTCGACTAACAGCTCGGGCCGCACCTTGCAGTTCGTCGGGAAGTTCTTCTTCTAAGAGCTTCCGGCTCGTCATCCAAACCCGCAACGCAAAACCATTGCGGCGGTGAAGATCCAAAAACGATCTTCACTGCCGCAACACAAGAACCCGTTATCTAAAAAAGAGAGCCAAACCATCCGCCGCAATATCAGCCGCTTCAGGGACGAAAACCATGCGCGACAGGACGACGCAATCACCGCCTCTTCGCAGGCACGAGCGAGACGAGATTCAGCGCCGGATTTTGTCGAAGTGCTGAACCTGGAAGACGAATCAGGAGTCAGATCATGAAGGTTAGAACGTGGAGTGTGGTCTGCTCATGGTGCATTTTGGCCGGCGCCGCACTGGCACAGGCCCCCATTACATTAACGATCGATACGGCGTCGCGGCAATTTCGCATTCCCGACGATTTCGCCGGTCTCGGCTTTGAAACCAAAAGCGTAGTCTCGAATACGTACGGCGTTTCCGGAGATTTCTTCTCTCCCGCGAACACCCAGCTCGTTGCTCTGTTTCGCAATATCGGCATCCGCAACATTCGCGTAGGCGGCGGTACCGTCGATGGCTCGGGATCGGATGAGCACTGTGTCACACCTACGCCATCGTTTGCCGACATCGACAACCTCTTCGCGTTCGCCCGCTCTGCTGACGTGAAGGTCATTTATTCGGTGCGCCTCCTGAACGTCGGCTCCTGCGCGAACCCTCATCTGGCTGAAGACGATGCCCGGATCGTCCGCTACATCTGGCAAAAATATCGCGCCCGGCTTGACAGTTTCTCCATCGGCAACGAGCCCGACGTGCGCGGTTACCATTCGCGCCCCGGCCACGTAGTTGACCCGGCCATCTATGAAACCGCGCCCGGCGTTCCCGGATCGGCGTACGCTTCTTACTTCGCGCAATGGCAAAAGTTCGCTGCCGTCATCCGCAAGGCCGCGCCCGGTGCAAAGTTCTCCGGCCCCGACACAGCTGTCTCCGACACCAGCAGTTTCACTCCCGACCCCGCCCACGGCGTCTCGTGGACCGTGCGGTTCGCCACGGACCTGAAATCCTCAGGCATGCTCGCCGAAGCGCTGCAACATCATTACGTGTGGGGTCTGCCGGACAAAACGACCGCGCAGGAAGCCATCGACGACATGCTGTCGAGCGCGTGGGACGACGATACCGCCATTGGCTCGCAGCCCGCGCACGATGGCGGCTCCGCCGAGTTTCATTCCTATCCATATGTCTACGCGCGCGTGCTCGCTCCACTGGTCGCCCTGGGCGTGCCCTATCGGATGACGGAAGCCAACGATTGCCTGCACGGAGTGCCCGGCGCAAGCAATGGATTTGCCTCGGCTCTGTGGGCTCTCGATTACATGCACTGGTGGGCCGCGCATCACATGGCCGGAGTCAACTTCCACAACAATCCCTGGCTTCCTACGGACACCATCGTTCCCATTCCCGCGCCTTGCGCTGCCCAAGGCTGCGCAAACTACGACGTCACTCCCAAAGCCTACGGCATCAAAGCTTTCGATCTCGGCGGCCACGGCGATGTTGAGCCGGTCGCCATCGCCAATCCGCAGAAGATCAATCTGACGGCCTACGCGGTCGGAACATCGCGCGATCTCTACGTCACGATTATCAACAAGACACACTCGACAACGCACGATGCGATTGATGCCGCGGTTGTGATTGAAGCCGCGGGCTTCGACGGCGCCAGCGTGGATTCTATGGTGCTGACCGATGGCGAGCCCGGGAATGCCGCACTCACGACCGCTACACTTGGCGGGGCCACGATCACGAACCAGACGTCCTGGTCAGGTAAGTGGAAAACCCTCGGCCGCGTGCACAAGGGCAAGTTCGCACTCACCGCCGCAAGCACCACCGCCGTGATCGTGAGAATTCGCTCCGCCGGCCGCTAAACGACTGCCCAGTCCATCCGTTACGCTTGATGTGGCTCACAAATCACGAGGGACTCGCGCCCGTGTTGCGCGAACCAATCCAGGAGAATGCAACGATGTTCAAGCGCAGAGAGTTTTTGAAGGCTGCCGGGCAAACCACAGCCCTGCTGCTCGCCCGGCCATTGCTGCGAGCGCAAAATGCCGGCGCAGAAAATGCGCCGTTTCGTTGGAATTCCGAGCACATCGAGGCGGAACTTTCCCGGACCGCGCCGGAGTTGCTGAGCCTCAATATCGACGGTCTGGGCAAAGCCATTCGCGGCGCCAACATCCTCAGCGCCAATCGCAATGACGGCGGTTATCAGGCGGCCTCCACTACTTCCGGTGAAACGCTCCGCGTGGAATACCGCACCGCTGCCGCGCCCAAAAACGCGCCCGCCGGATGGACGTTCGAATTTTCCGCCAGCAAGATGGTTCTTACCACCGAGTGGTCAGCGGATTTTGCTCCCGCCTGCATGGTTCTTCATTTCAACCTGAACCAGGTCCACAGC
>JBEKGH010000118.1:0-10655 GCA_050012895.1 Occallatibacter sp. | reverse complement strand
TGGATTCCAAATTCACCAAGACACATTTCAGCCAACTCTTTGCTGTGCTGAAAATCCGGAGACAGAACGCGCTCGCTGAGCACATCATCATGAATTTCAAGAGCAAGGCCGCGCAGGCGCAACTCCAAGCGTTCTACAATAACCAGTGGCTGAACATTCCATTTCAAAACATCGACACCTCTTTTGTGTTTGCGTTGACTTACGAGATTGCAGATGAACTGGAGAGAGTCGGCGGGGAGATTCTTGGTGGCGTGAATAAGTCGAAGACATTTCGCGTCATGGTGGCCTACTTCGCAGCCATCTATAGGCTCAAGACTCCAGTTCGATCCACATCTGCATTCGCATAGTCTCGTCAGAGTATTCTGCTGACGGCAACCGCAGACACGCGATGATCGTGGACGGCTTCCCGCCAATGGGCCGTGGTGCATTGTTCAAGCACTTCGCAGTTGATGGAGGATTTCCTCGGCTATGAGCTATCTGCCACCACGTTCGTTGCTGGGCGTTCTGAAATTGTTGCGCGACGCCAGATATGCAGTCTGCTGGAGTTGAGCAACTCGGTCGACGATCTCTTGCCGCTTCCTCTCGTGAATCGATATTTTGAAAGCCTGCTGGCCCGTAGAAGACCTGACAAGGGTGATTGTCAGGTTGCCGCCGACAGTCGCATTCGGCTCTGGTTGTTGCGATGCTTTCAGGATTTCAAGAAGTTGTCGGGACTGGGCGGCAGGCTGGAGACTTGACAGAAGCAGGCGCGCATCCATTTCGTCGGTGAAGATCAAATCCGCGGTTTCTTCAGTTCTGAGCCTGGTTTCGATGGAATGCAATCGCACAGCTCGGAGTTGGAGAGGGTTCGCCAGGAGTTGTTCCTGGTGGAAGGCGCCTTGCATCTCCGGGTCAGTGAACTGGGCGAAGATGCCGTGCTTGATCGCGCACATGGTGACCATCCGCTTCCAGTTGCCGCTTCCAGTGCATGCGATCCGCGATCCGTATTTCTGGACGGCCATCTCCAACCCGAAAACAATTGCCGCCTCGTCCTGATTGAGTACGGTCACAAGGCGTCCGCGGTCGATGACGGAAACCCTGCCGTTCAGCATGTATGAAACGTCGCCGGTTTTCCGATTGATCGTCCAAATGCGTGTTGCAGCGATCTGATTGGCAAGAGCCTGTTGCTCCTGTTGAGCCAACGGCCTTTGCTGGACAAAGTCTGCCCAGGCAGACTTCTGATTGTCCTCCGGTGGCGGACCAATATGCAGTGCGCTCGATTCCAAGTTCGCATCGAGTCGCCGCTGATTGCGTTGATCCGCATAACGCCATCCTCGAAGTTGCGCTGCAGCTCGCGCATCTCCTTCGGCGGCTCTGTCCGAGACCCATGAGCGGAGATCTTTAGGATTTTGCTCTCGGCGTCTCTGTTGAATGGCCAGCTTCAGGGCGCGTACTTCGAGCACAGATTGAGCCGTTGCTTGAGAGAGCAGGACTTTCTTGTCCGGCCATGTCAGCGCGGACGCGCGAATCTCCATCTTTTGTTGTCGCAAAACCTCGCGGAGGTATTGCCGGCCTTCTCTGCCGTCTAATGTGAAGGCTTTGCACACCTCCCGTTGCCGATTGCGATACCGGTTATATTCATCCATCAGAGCAGATCGGACTGCCTGTCGTTGCGCCTTGCGTTCCTCTCTCTGTGTAACATTACGTCCGCTATGTTGTGCTGGATGTAGTGCTGTCTGTTGAAGGGATGTAGAGTCCGGTGCCCACGGGCCAAGTGCCGTCTCTGTGACTTCGCGATTGATCTTTCCTGCGAAATTGTCGCGGAATACGTCAGACGCTTTCATCCGGATGTTGTAGTCAACAGCGAGGACTGTGTATCCGCCCGTTTCTGCCTTCTCAAGTCTGATATGAACCTTCGAGAGAAGAAGATGTAGATCGGTCCAGGTCACACCCTGCACCATGAGAAGCATGCGAACACTTGGGGTCACTTTCCGCCTGACGAAGGATTGGAATGATTCTTGATCCTGGTAATGTTCAAATTGTGCAGCGGCTCCTGTCGGCTTTTGTCGGGCGGTTCGAAGCGCGTTTCGTTCGGAACGTGAAGTGTGTACTGCCTGTTTCGCTTCCTCGTCCCAACGTGTCGGACCTGGCGTATGCGCCCAACCATATCTCGCTTCGAGGAAGCGTACTGCGGCATCCAAAGTCAACCAATTTCGATAGGGCGTGAGCGCCTTGAGCGTCCCAGGATGAACTTTGTTCACCATGATGTGGATGTGGAAGTGCTTCTTGTCGTCGTGCGCAACGATCAAGAATTGGTGGCCTTGATATCCGAGTGCCTTCAATGTGTGTAACGCTGAGTCTGCCCATTGTGGCCGGGTCGGACGCTCCCCTGGTGGCCATGACAGTTCGTAATGACAAACCGCGTCATTGCAGCGCGGATTGAGAGCAGCAACCCCTTCCATCTCGTCTGCAACGGTCTTTAGGTCGACAAAATGGCTCGACATCAAGATGTCACCTCGCGGGATCAGTCCGCCCGTCTCTGGGTCGTGTTCTGTTGTGAGGTACTTCTGTAGCCGCTTAAAGCTGCTGGAGTGTTGTCGCGCGGGTTGCATCTTGGCGATCATTCCGGTTCAACTTTCTTCATGAGAAGTGTGTCTAATGTCGAGCGAATTGCGGCCAATGTCGCGTTGAGTTCCCGGCGAAGTTCGTCCTCGTGCGGAAGTCCGACGATCTTCATCAATAGATACTTCTGTAGTCCTGTCATTCGGCTTAATTCACCGAGTGCCTTCTTGTTGATGCGGGATCGTATCCGGATGTTGAGCGCCGCGTGTCGGAAGTATTCACTCACGGTCAACCCGGCGGTTGATGCCTTCTGCTGGATCTGTTGAAGCTCATGTTGAAGGAGACGAATGGTGTATCGTTTGCGATGTTCAGGGGATTGTGGTCTTGCCATTTCAGCATTCCTTTGGGGTCTCGGGGCGAAGCCCTGAGCAAGGTGCGCAGGCCCAACCCCGAGTAGCGAAGCGGATTGGGTTGGGCCGGTGGCAGGACAGAAACGACCGAAGGGAGTTTGTGTCATGACAGCGCCTACCTTGCCGTGCCTCTTACCCGTTTTCTCGTTACTATCATCATATATATTTGACATCACTAGTATAAATGTAATATCGTGCTTGTGTATGGAGAATGAGGCTCGTCGCAGGGCGCAGGTGCTCTCGTCACACAATGTCGACGAGCTTCGTGCATTCCTCAAGGAAAAGGCGAATGAACCTCCACCGCAATCTGCTTCATACATGCTTGGCGGGATTGTGCGGGCGGTATTTCCTGAACTGTGTGCGCTGCGGAAACGGGGATACACGCTCAACATGCTGGTCCGTATCTTCGCGGAGAACGGGCTGAGAATCACCGCAACAGGGTTGTCGGGATACATGAAGAAGCTCAGTAGGGAAGCTGATGGGGAGTCGGCAATGGAAGGTCGTAAAGGGACAACACAACCTTCGACATCTGGTTCGGAAGCGCGCAGACATTTGGTAATGAAGCCGGACGTACCGCTTTGAGAAGGGACGATGTATGGCGAGAATGAGTCTGGTGACGTGCGGTAAAGGTGGCGTTGGGAGCTTGCTACATGGGGAACGCACCGAAACGGATGGCCGGTCGCGTCGTGCTCAACATTCGTTGATAGGGCTGCATGATGCCCTTGCCGAAGGGACATCTGCACAACGTCTTTTTTGAAGATCGCTGTGAGGTTGCGTCAGAAAAAAGAACCTAACCGTGCACAGTGTTCTGGAGAGAAGTCAGACATCGGCCGCAATTGAAGTAAAGATGGCGGCGGCGAGTTCGTCGGTAAATTCGACGGATGTTGTGATCAGTGCATTGAAGTAGAGCCGGACGTAATTCAAATGCAACTCAACAAATGAGGTAGGGGGATGCCGAGAAAGATTCTGAGACTGCCGATTGTATTGGATCGCACCGGCCTATCGCGCAGCACCGTCTATCAGCGCGTCACCGAAGGAAGGTTCCCAAGGCCAGTGTCGCTGGGGGCCAGGGCTGTTGGCTGGATCGAAACAGAGGTAGAAGAGTGGATAGCCCGTCAAATAGAAATCAGCCGGGAAATCCGCAGTCAGAGGGCTGGCATGAATCCTCTGTCGTCAAGATGATGTCTGAAGCCAGAATCCGGCTAGCGAAGCATCGCCAATTGGACTGCAAAGCATGGTCAGATTGCCTCCTAACCGGATCGGCCGAATGGCTATGCCGCAGTAGGACGGAAGGGCAGCACCTTGCCTCCGCGCTGTGTACGCTCCAGAAAGTCCGCCCAATCCTGCATCATCCTGACGCGCGGCTCCAGATAGAGAGCATGGTTGTATGCCGCGCTCACTGCATTCCGGGGTGCGTGTGCAAGTTGCAACTCGATATGGTCGTGCAAATACCCTTGCTCATGCAACATGGTGGACGCCAGCCCGCGAAAACCGTGTCCGGTCATGCGGCCTTTGTAGCCCATACGTTCAAGAGCTTTCAAGATCGTATTGTTGCTCATCGGTTGCGCGGCGTTGAAGTCGCCAGGAAAGAGCCACTCACCGCTCCCAGTCAATTCGCGCAACATCTCCAACACTTCCAGAGCCTGCCTGGCCAGCGGCACGATGTGTGGGGTCCGCATCTTCATGCGCTCGGTGGGTATGTCCCAGCGGGAATTTTCCAGATCGAATTCGGTCCATTTCGCTTCGATCAATTCAGTGGTGCGCACAAAAGTCATTGCCATCAGCTTCATCGCGAGCCGTGTGACCTGTTTTCCCTGATAGACTTCGATGCGTCTGAGCAGCGTTGGCAGCTCTTTGGCATCAATTCGGGCATAGTTGGTTTTTGGTATGGATTTCAGAATGTCGCTGGGACGAATCTCAGTGGCCGGATTGCGCGTTGCAAGGCCGTGAGCAATCCCGTAGCGGAAGACTTGTCCCACGGTCTCCAAAGCCCGTTTAGCAATATCCCGCGCACCGCGATCCTGAATCGCGTTGGCCATCGCGACCAGTTCCGGAGCTTCAATTCTCGCAATGGGCCTGGCTCCAAGACAGGGCAGAATGTCGGCCGCCATGCGTCGCCGGACCGAGTCCACATGGCGCGGACTTTTTCCCTCCTGCCAATACTCCAGCCATCGTGCATATACGCTCTGAAAGGAATTCTCGCTGGAGACCTTCTGCACTTTCTTTTCAATTTTTCGCTGCGCCATCGGGTCAATGCCCGTAGCCAGCAGCCTGCGCGCCTCGGCGTGGCGGTCTCTGGCCAGCGCCAGCGAAATATCGGGGTATTTGCCAAAGGACATGAGCTTTTCCTTGCCCTCAAACCGGTAGGACCAGCGCCAGAGCTTGCCGCCGGTCGGTTTAACCCAGAGGTAGAGTCCGCCACCGTCGCCCATGCTGTAGGCTCTTTCCGTCGTCTTGGCTCTTTTGATCCCCGTATCGGTCAGCCCGGCCATGCCCTTCCTCCTAGCCTAAGAAAAGTACACCCATATCAAAAGCAGAATACACCCAATAATACACCCATCAAAACACGGCTGCACTTAGCCGCACATGGATGCATAAAAGCGTAAAACCTAGCATTTGCTAGGCTTTATATCATTCTATTGGATTTCTTGGGATGTGCTTGGAAGGAATCTTGGCGGAGAGGGAGGGATTCGAACCCCCGATACCCTTTCGGGTATGCCGGTTTTCAAGACCGGAGCCATCAACCGCTCGGCCACCTCTCCGCAGTCTTCCGGTCCTCCTTAATTGTACGTCGAATCGTGCTCATTGATAGCATCACGTCCGGGCCGCCGCATCCAGGCGGCGCGCAAACAGAAAAGCTCGAGTGCGTCTTACCGCTTGCGCATTGCGAGCTCGCGGTTACGGCTGCGGCAGCACCAGAACCTCCACGCCGGAGGCCGCGTCCTTCTGATGGAAAATCTGTTCGGTAGCCTTTCTAAAATCCTCCGGCTTGGCATAGGGAATGTCGGTAAAAGTTTGCGGATTGCGATCGGTGAGCGGGAACCACGAACTTTGCACCTGCACCATGATGCGATGGCCGCGACGGAACGTATGGTAGAGATCGGGCATCGTAAAGTCGATGGCGGTTTGCTTGCCGGGCGTGAGCGGCTCGGGCTTCTCCCAGCTGGAACGGAACTTGGCGCGGAAGGGCTCGCCGCGCAGCAGCTGCTGGTAGCCGCCCATGTGCAGCGGCGGCGCATCCATGATGCGCTTGTTGCCGTTGAGTGACGAGTCGGGGTCGGGAGTGTCGTCGGGATAGACGTCGATGAGCTTCACGTCGAAGTCGGAGTCGGTGCCCGAGCTCGCGACCTTGAGATGCGGCGAGATGGGGCCGGCGATGGTCAAATCCCCGGTAAGCGGAGCGGTTTCGTAAGTAACGACGTCGGGCCGTGAGCTGGCGAAGCGTTGGTCGTCGACCATATAGCGCTGCGGCACGGAATCCGTGGTGTAGCCCACGAAAGGCACCGGGTGGGCAGCGTCGCTCAGGTACTCGTCCGCACTCGTCTCTTCGCTCGGAGGATCGAAGCTGAGTTTGCCGCCGGCGTGAAAGTAGAGCGTCTTTGCCGCGGCGGCTTTGGGCGGCCACTCGTCGTAGCTGCGCCACACGTTGCTTCCGGTTTCAAACACGACGGCCGCGGCAAGCGTCTTGCCTCCGCCCTTCAAATAGTGCTCGAAGAACGGAAACTGAATGTTGCTCTTGAAGTAATCCGAGGTCTTAGCGTTGAACTGCACGTCGCCCAGATGATCGCCGTCGTTGCGCGTCCATCCGCCATGCACCCACGGGCCCTCCACCAAAGTGATCGGCGTATCCGGATTGAATTTGCGGATAGCGTTAAAAGTGCGGAACGGGCCCTCGAGATCTTCGGCGTCGAACCAGCCGCCGACCACGAGCACAGCGCACTTGACGTTCTTCATGTGCCGCGAGAGATCGCGCATCTGCCAGTAGTCGTCGTAGGTGTCGTGTTTGTACTGGTCGTCCCACAAAAACGTCGGGCTCTTCATCAGCTTGCTAAGATTGGCGACGTTGCCGGCCTCAAGGTAGAACTTGTAGGTGTCTGTGGTGCCAAAGTCGAAAGATGCGCCGTCGGCCGAAGTCGTCGGATTCTGCTGCGCGTGAAAGAACGGCGCATAGAAGCCGAAGCCTCCCGAAAGCATGAACGCGCCGCCATGATACGAGTCGTCGCCCAGAAAGAGATCGGTCATGGGAGCTTGCGGGCTGGCTGCGGCAATGGCTGGGTGCGAGTCGATGATCGACGCCGAAGTGTAGAACCCCGGATACGAAATGCCCCAGATGCCCACCTTGCCGTTGTTGTTGGGTACTTGCTTCAGCAGAAATTCGATGGTGTCGTACGTATCGGAGGATTCGTCCACGTCCTTCGCAGATTTTTTCTCGTCGATGGCCGGATGCATCTCCACAAACGTCCCCTCGCTCATCCAGCGGCCGCGCACATCCTGGTAGACAAAGATGTAGCCCGACTTCTCGAACTCATCCGAGGGTCCGAGGCTCGCGGGGTAACGGTCTTCGCCGTAGGGAGCCACGCTGTAGGGCGTGCGGTCCATCAAAAACGGGTACGGCCCCGGATCGCTGGGGAATGCCGAAGCCTTGGGCACGTAGACGGCGGTAAACAGCCGCACGCCGTCGCGCATGGGAATGCGGTACTCATATTTGGTGTAATGGGCGCGGACGAAATCTTCGCTAGCAGGCTGCGGCGCAGGTTGCTGCGCGCGGGCAAAAGGCAGCGCCAGAATCGCTGCAGCCATGACGACGAAGGCGGAACGTTGCACGGGAAGCATGGTTCGACAAAATCTCCTGAGTCAACAGAGTAACGCAAACGAGACGGCCAGAATGCCGTGCGCGTGGCGGGTTCCCTGCTCGCCGCGCAGAGACTCCTTACTCCTCGGCCTGTTTCTCTTCAGCCGGCGCCTTCTCCGGCGTGGTCAGCGGCTTGGCAATGTCGTCCAGGTAATCGGGTGTGCCCTCCACGCGCTCCAGGACCGGATAGCGCTCACCGTCGTGATAGTCGATGTCGGCCATGGAGACGAACGAATCCGCCTGCACGATGAGATGGATCGGCTCGGTGTTTCCTTTGGCGCCGCGAATGGCTGCATCCAATGCCTCCGCTGAGAAAATTTGCCCATTCACAGCGATGATCTTCTCGCCGGGAGCCAGACTCGCCTTGTCGGCGGGACCGCTCCAGCGCACATCGGCGATGTTGCCATCGCCGCCTACGCTCAAGCCGATCGAGAACCAGCAGTCCGAACCCGCAAGGCGCCTGCCCGGCATCCCGGCCATGGTGCGTTGCGTGGCGCTCGGCTTATCTTTATAGACCAGCTTGTAGCCGCCTTGCTCGATGCCGGCCAGGTCCGCACGCGGATTGATCTTGTCGATGCGGTCGTGCAGGAAGGTCGCCCAATCGTAGGGCACCACGGCATTCAAGTCCTCGACCAGCTCGTTGAAATCGTACGTGACGATCAGTGGACCCGTATTTCCGCCCTTGCCCAGAAAGATCTTCTCAAAGTCACCCAGCGATTTCTGGTTTTGCGTCAATTTGCGGATGAGCGTATCGGCATCGAGCCACAGCAGCTGCCCCTCCTGGTAGTAGTCCTGCCCGCGCCTCCAGTTGAACCACGGCGTATAGAAGCGCACCACGCTGGCTGCGATGGCGGTGTCCTCCGTGGACCGCCACTCGCGGCCGGGAGTGTAGTCCAGGATCGCCGCGGTTTCTGCCAACCGGTCGCGATACTGCGCCTGCGTTTCAAAGGCCGCACGCGCGGCCAGCACGTTGCCCAGGTATTGCGTCATGCCCTCGTACACCCACAGCAGCGCGCCCTGCTGCGGCGTCGCGAAGTCCGGCTGGTACAGTCCTACTGGACGGCGATACTTTCCATTCCATGAGTGCGTAAACTCGTGCGGCAGCAGATCGGAATCGCGCAGCTCGTGTGCGTCGTCAGAAAATCCCTTTTCGCCCACGCCGTTGTCTGACGACTGGCCGTGTTCCAGACCCGTCTCGCCCGCCACATCCGAAAGCGTCAGCAGAAAGTGATAGACGTGATAATGATGCGAACCGTAGAGCGCATCGGCCTCGCGCACCAGATTGCTCATCGAGGCCAACACCGCCGGGCGCAGGTTCGAGTCCTCCGGCAGATCCGAAACCACATCAATATAGTGTTTGGGCGTGATCTCGGGAGCTAGCGGAAATTCGTGGAAATATTCGCCAGTCAGGATCGGCGAGTCCTGGAGTTGCTCCACCGTCGTCGCCGCAAACTGCGTCACGGCGCCGGGTGCGGGAACCGGATAGGAGCCGGAACTGACCGGCGTGAGCGCGGTGCCGATACCCCAGCCAGCGGGCACTTTTACTGAGGGCTGAATCGGGATGTCGCGCACCGGCGTGTTGGCCGGATAAAGCATCAGCGTTTCCCACTCCAATGCGGCAAGTTTCTGCGTAACCCGCTCGGTCGCGATGCAGTCCAGGTGAGCATGGAGCGTGCTCACGCCCTGGGGAATTGTAAGGTGGAACTGATAAAGGTCCACGTCATCGCGCCGCCACGCAAGGGTCTGGCCGTTGGCGGTGAACACCACGCCCGTGATTTCTTCCACCGGGCCGTTGGGCATGTGATAACCGGGAATCCACTTCGGCGTGGTTAGTGTCAGCGGGCCCGGCGTCACCGGCAGGTCAACTTCGGCGTGAAACAGCTTGCGCGGCGCATCGCTAAGGTCGGCGGTGATCTGAATAGGCGTTTTTTGCGCGCTGGCCGCAGGCAGCGCAAAGGACAAGACAAGCAGGGACAAACCGGCCTGGAAGTTGCGTGGGAACAAGTGCACGGGGCAATACTCCTGAGCGTTCAGGGTAGCGCACAGAGACCGGAGCCCGGAAGGTTTTTACCGAGCCATACGCTCCGCGTCGTTGCACATCGCGGCATAGATGGGCCTTGTTGAGCCGGTTTCTGCAGTTTCTTTATACGATCCTTATACGATTCCGCAGGGCTCATCTTATGCTGTAAGTGCACCCACCCACATCGGCGAACTGCAGCTTCGCCGGGGCTCATACACAATTCCCGACGATTAAGGAGAACCATGCCAAAGTACAAACTTGAATACATCTGGCTCGATGGAAAAAAGCCCATCCCCGAACTCCGCGGTAAAACCAACATCAAGGAATTCGACAAAGCGCCCACCCTGGCCGATTTGCCTTTGTGGGGATTTGACGGCAGCTCCACCATGCAGGCCGCGGGCCACAAGTCCGATTGCGTTCTCAAGCCGGTTGCCCTCTACCCGGATGCCAGCCGCAAAGACGCCTTCATCGTGCTCAGCGAAGTTATGCTCCCCGACGGCACGCCGCACCCGACCAACATGCGCGCCACGGCCCCCGATGATCCGGATCTTTGGTTCGGCTTTGAGCAGGAGTACTTCCTCTATAAGGATGGCCGTCCGCTCGGCTTCCCGGAGGGTGGCTACCCCGGACCGCAGGGCCCCTACTATTGCGGCGTCGGCTTCAAGTATATGGGGTCGATCGCCCGCACCATCGTCGAAGAGCACCTCGACCTTTGCCTCCACGCCGGCATCAACCACGAAGGCATCAACGCCGAAGTGGCCAAGGGCCAGTGGGAATACCAGATCTTCGGCAAGGGCTCGCACAAGGCCGCCGACGACCTGTGGACCGCGCG
>JBEKGH010000117.1:0-10924 GCA_050012895.1 Occallatibacter sp. | reverse complement strand
TGGAACAAGTTCGGCTGCCATGTGAATGAGGCGCTGATCCGCTCCGCAGCGGACCAGATAGTCGCATCCGGCATGCGCGCGGCGGGCTATCAATATGTCGTCATTGACGACTGCTGGCAGGGAGAGCGCGACGCCAACGGCAACATCCAGCCGGATGCAAACCTGTTTCCGTCAGGCATCAAGGCGCTGGCGGACTATGTGCACTCCCGCGGGTTGAAATTCGGCATTTATACAGACGCGGGCACCAAGACGTGTGCCGGGCGGGCAGCAAGTCGCGGCCACGAGTTCCAGGACGCACGACAATATGCCGCCTGGGGTGTCGACTACCTGAAAGAAGACTGGTGCAACACAGGAACGCAAAACGCGGAGGCGTCCTATACGACGATGCATGAGGCCCTCGTGGCAACCGGCAGGCCCATCGTTCTGAGCATCTGCGAATGGGGCGCAGCGAAGCCATATCTCTGGGGCAAGGAAGTTGGCGGCAATCTGTGGCGCACAACCGGGGATATTGCGGACAAGTTTGAAGGCAAGGACGATTATCGGATCGGCATGATCGACATCGTAGACATGAACGCAGACCTGTACTCGTATGCGGGTCCCGGGCATTGGAACGATCCGGACATGATGCAGATCGGCAATGGTGGGATGACACCGGTGGAATATCGTGCCCACTTCAGTATGTGGGCCATGATGGCTGCGCCGCTGATGGCGGGCAACGATCTTTCCGCTATGTCGGAAGATACAAAGTCGATCCTGATGAACAAGGAAGTTATCGCCGTCGATCAGGATCCGCTGGGCGAAGCCGGTCGCCGGGTTTGGCGCGACGGAGATCTGGAAATATGGTCACGCAATCTGATCGGCGGGTACCGCGCTGTGGTCTTGTTGAACCGTGGAACGACGGCCAGGAACATCACCGTGCATTGGACAGACATCGGATACCCTGACTCCCTGAATGCTCAGATTCGCGACCTGTGGAAGGCAAAAGATATGGGCAGCGCGAAGAGTTCCTATACAGCCGAGGTTGCTTCGCACGGCGTCGTCATGCTGACAGTCAAGCCATAGCATCGGGACCCCGGGCCGACTTCATGGGAGCACGCGGAGATCAGCCCGAAAACGCCAGTCCGTCGAGTTCAGAGGCCGACTCCTGATCGAGGTAGACCGTAACGTCAGGATGAGTACGGAGAATCGAAGCTGGACACTTGGTTGAAATCGTTTCCTCAAGCGTCCGCCGCATGATCGCTGCTTTGCGGCTTCCTGGAACAGAGACGATAAGCTTCGGGACGCGGAGCAACGCCGGGATGGTAATGCTGATCGCGCACTCGGGAACCTCCTCGAGGTTGTTGAACCATCCCTCCGTCACTTGCTGTGCCCGACAGGCCGCGTCCAACCTCACGACCTTCACGTCTCGTGGATCCTTGAAATCGGCGACTGCGGGATCCATGAACGCAAGGTGCCCATTTTCGCCTATACCCAATAGACAGAGTTTTGGATTGGCAGTCGCGAGTTTCTCAGCATAAACGCGGCAGAATTGATCGAGATCCGCCGTCGTGCCATCCACTTCGTTGAACGCCCTCATCTGGACTTTCTGCGTAAGTTTTTCCCTGAGATAGCGGCGGAAGGAGGCTACCTGCTCGATCGGCAATCCTACATATTCGTCCATATGGAAGCCTTGCACTCGATCCCAGGGAATGCCTTCGATGCGCGTGAGAGCTTCAAGAGTGTCCAATTGTGAAACGCCTGTGGCAAAAATGACTCCAAACGATTCCAAGCTTGCGCCCAGTTGTTTCATGGCCTCGGCCGCAGCAAGTGCCGCCGCGGCACCCAGCGATTTTCGGCTAGGGTGCACCTCGATCGACAGGTTTTCGACCCGGAAACATCTCACTTTTTCATCGACTGCAGTCATTTTTCTCCTCGAGTAATATACGGACTCCGCCCTTCACATGAAGCGGTCAGCCTGCTCACCGCCTGGCTTGAGATTGGAATCGTGCCTTTGTGTGAAGGTATTGAAACCTTAACCAGTTCGAATCTTCATGTCAAGAAAAGTTTCACGCTTATGTGAAATGCCTTGCACCTAACGGATGAGTTTCGTAATCAATGGGATCAAGAAGCCGGTGGCTCACTATAGATCCAGAAGGTGGCGTTGGATTCGATGCAATACTCGGCCTGAAGCCGCGCAAGAGAACTTCGCGGAGCTCTGCTGGCTGTTGCGATGCGTGTCTCTTGTGGTTTCAGAAAGCTAGCCTGATGAGCGCGGCCTAGGCACTTTGCGGTACGTTCTCAAGGGCGACACTGCCGGTAACTCCGATCGGCTGGCATGACTCTCGTTTGATCAATTCCGTCGGTACGGAGATTTCCCGGAACTCGAGTCCGGGCTTGGCAATGCGGCTGAGGATCAGTTCGGCCATCTGCTTGCCTAAATGCTCTGGAAATTCGCGGATGGTGGTCAGACCCGGATAGAGCCACTCGCCTACGGTGTCATCGCAGCCGGCCACGCTGATGTCATCGGGAATTCTCAATCCGCAATCCCGGAGCCCTTTATATACTCCATGTGCCGTGGCGTCATTGCCGGCAAAGATCGCTGTTACGCGTTCGCCGCGGGCTACCAGAGATTTAGTGGCGATGTATCCGACTTCGGCGTCGTCCTCGGAGTTCACGCTCAGGTGATGAGGGGGCAGCCCAGCATCGTCCATCGCCTGTCCATAGCCGGCAAAGCATCGGGCAAACCATGGAAGATGGGTATTTCCCACGAACCATATGTCCCGATGGCCCAGGCCAAGGAGAAAGCGGATCATATCGCCGGCCCCACGCGTTTCATCGGAGTAAACCAGGTCCCCTTTGGATACAGACCCGAGGTTGAAGATGTTATTGCCGAGTGCGACATAGGGCAAACCCTCGTGCTCCAGCAACTCGATGAGACTCCCCGAGTTTGTGCCGGCGACCATGACGGCGCGGATCGCATCGCGGCGTTCGAGGATCTTGGGAAGGTGAAGCCGGTCCCAGTGCGCATTGAGGGGGTAGTTGTACGAGAGGAAGACGATGCCCCAACCTTGCGCGGCGCAATAGCCCTCGGCGCCGCTCAGGATCCTGGAGTGGAAGGGGTGCAGCATGACACGATTGCTGAGGAGAAAGGCCAGTGCCTTGGCCTTGTTGCGCTGCAGCAGATCGAGATCGAACTTCGCAGCCGCATCGAGAACCGCCATTTGAATGGCTGGATCCACACGGTTGTTTCCGTTCAAAACCCTCGACACCGTCGCGATACTGACCTTGGCCTCAGCCGCGATCTGCTTGAGGCCGACTCTACTCCCGTGAGAAGGTGACTTTTTCATGCCGAATCCGGTGGAAAGCAATCGAGAAACTTTTCACGCATGCCGTGCCAAATAGACTATACCGCATCTGTTGCAATTCAAAACTAGAGCCTGTTATTAACTTTGTGCGAAAGTCTTGATAAGGTTTGCGAGCATGAGGATGGCGAAGGCCAGGTAGTGCAAGGCGGCCAGAGTGGAGGCCAGCCGTTCGTAGTCTCTGGCCAGCCTGCGGAAGCGTGCCGCCCAGGCAAAATCGCGCTCCACCACCCAGCGACGCGGCAACAGCACGAAGCCCCGCTTGGCCTCGGTGTGCTTGACCACTTCCAGATGAATGCCATGTTTTTCCGCAGCCTGAGCAGCGTTCTCGCCCGTGTAGCCCTGATCCACATAAGCCAACTCCACGTTTTCGCCGGTGATCTCCTGTACGGCCTCGGTCAACGTTTCGACCTGCGCGCGATCCTGCTCATCTGCCGGGGTCACATGCAGCACCAACAAGTGGCCCAGCGTATCGACTACCGCATGTACCTTCGAGCTTTTGCGCCGCTTGGCCCCGTCGTAACCAGCCCGCGCTCCCGACTCTGGCGTCGATTGCAGCGTGCGGCTGTCGAGGATGACCGCCGTAGGTTGTGGCTTGCGCCCGGCATACTCGCGCAGTAGCTTGCGCAGATCCTCGACGATGGTTTCGAAGCACCGTGCCTCGATCCAGCGACGCATCTGCTGATAGACCACCGGCCACGGCGGTAGATCGTTGGGCAGCATGCGCCAGTGGCAGCCGGTTTTGGCGATATAACGCAGCGCGTTGAAAACCGTACGCAGCGGATACTCTCGCTGTCGGGCATCTTCACGGCATAATGCCAAGTAGGGTGCTACGAAAGCCCATTCTTCATCGCTTACGTCGCTCGGATAGCCCCGCCGATTTCGATTTCCCATGCCTCCATCGTCACGGCAAATCGATTAATGAGCCTATCCGATTACGAACAAAGGCATAAAGTTAATAACAGGCTCTAGCGAATTAACCCCACAGATGCCGAATTCCCTTTGTGAAATAAGCATGGTGGCGGAATGAAATTGGTTCTGCCTCCGCATTCTAATTTACTTTTCTCAAAATTGTGAAATTTTACTTGACATCGTGAATTGCTCCGCGCTATGTTGTTTCGAATATCGCCAGTCCGCATTCTCGCGCATTGCGCGCAATAGCGTCAGGCCGCAAGGGATTTGCGGCGCCGCGCGACCTTGAGAATCGACTGACGCTGGTCAAAGAGAGGCTTCCATGAGGAAAGACATGATCAAAGTGGCGTGGCTGATTTGTGCGGCTCTGGCTCTTTATCTGAGCGGAGCGGCGGCAGTGGCACAGACCATCACCGGCTCGGTGCGCGGAACAATAATTGACCCCAGCGGTGCGGCAATACCTGGTGCAAGGGTTGCTGTTACGAATACAGCTACTGGCGTTACCACCCAGACCGTCACCGACCAAAGCGGGTTGTATAACGTCGGGTTCCTGGTGCTTGGCAATTACACGGTTACCGTAACCGCGCCAAAATTCGAGACCGCTACAGTTGGGCCGTTCATTGTGCAAATCGACCAGATCGTAACGGTTGATGCGAAGCTTGAGGTGGGAAAAACGTCGACTACGGTGAATGTTATAGGGGGCCAGGCACTGCTCCTAAACACAGAAAACTCCACCATAAGTACCTCGATCAGTTCGAGTACCCTGGAGAGCATGCCTTTGGATGGACTCAATGTTCAAACTGCGACTCTGTATCTGCCCGGATCAGTCAATCCAAATTCCGCTCTGATGGGCGGGACCCAAGGCACGGAGCGCGATGCCTATACAGTGCATGAGGGCTCACCGTCCGATGTTCAGCCTTCGTTCAACGGTAATCGCCAGCAGTCGAACAGCTACATTCTGGACGGCGTCGATATCAATGAGACCTTGCAAAACGGGCTCGGTTACAATCCTTCCCCCTACTCCATACAGGAAGTGCATGTCATAACGGGAAATGCTGATGCCGAGTTTGGAAACGTAAACGGCGGCGAAGTCGTCATGGTCACGAAGGGTGGAACCAATCAGTTCCATGGCAGCGCTTTTGAATTTCATGAGGACGGCGGACTTACCGCCAATACCTGGGCAAATAAGAATGTCGGGGCCGGCAGGGCAAGTTTTACGCAAAATCAGTTTGGCGCGGCAGCAGGCGGCCCTATCTTCAAAAACAAGTTGTTCTTCTTCGGTAACTATGAAGGGTTTCGCAACGGCTCAACCGGCGTTGGTTCAGCGAGTGTCCCCACTTCAGCCATGCGTGGCCTCTCGACCTCCGCAGGGCCTTATGACACGGCTTCGAGGTGCCCGGCGGGTAACGGGGATTTTGCCGCCGCGGTGGCCTATTACGGCATGACCGGCTTATGGAATACAACCAACGGATACAATAACGAAACCCTCTATCCAGGTCCTACCGGCAATTGCGTTCCGATCAGCCCCAATAATAAGCTGTTCGCGTTTCTGCTCAGTAATCCCAAAGCCTTTCCCCTGCCCAACCATGCGCCTTCACCGGGTGCCTTGCTTGGCGGAAACTATCAGGGCATCAGTTCCACCAGCACGCAAAACGACCAGGGTGATCTTCGTCTGGACTATACCGTAAACTCCAAAGATACCCTGATGGCCAAATTCAGCTATGGCGATGCATGGGATCTACCCCTTCAGGTTCCGGTCGCGGCGGTAATCCCGTTTACCGATGACTACCCTTTCACCAACTTCGCAGTCGCCTGGACACACATTTTCTCCCCGACAATAGTCAACAACGCCCGCGCTGGATTTACCCGCATCTCACTCGATGCCAGTGTTCCCAAGGATCTATCGGGACTCTTTGGAACGAGTGGGAACAGCAAGACGGGCATTGGCATGCCTTCGACCTTTGCCCAGTCAAGTCCTGGTTTTGCCTACATCGATGTAAGCAGTGGAGAAGGCTGGGATATTGGTAATTTTGGCTCCGAACCGCCGATTCAAGGCTTCGCCGTCGATAACAATTTCGATTACAACGATGTGCTTAACTGGGAACACGGAAAGCACATTACAAAGTTTGGATTTGAGTTTCTGCGCTATCAGCAGGATTACTATAGCTCGAGCGATACCGGCGGCGCACTGGGATATTTCGGCTACAACGGCAATGATACCGCTAACTGGAATAATTGCTGCGACGAGGGTTACGGGTTCGCCGAGTTTCTTCTCAACACCGCTTCCAAAGCTCAAATTTCCGACGTTCATGGCCCGTTCGGCCAACGCCAATGGCGCGACGCGATCTACGCTCAGGATGACTGGAAGGTACTTCCGAATCTGACCGTGAACCTGGGCCTGCGCTATTCCTACGAACAGCCCAATTATGAAGTTAACAACAAGATGGTTAATGTGAATCTGGACTATGCGAAGGGAAAGCCTTTTGGCACCCCGATTAATTCCATGCTGGAGTTCGCAGGACAATACAATTCAATCACAGGCATTACGAATAGCCGGGCTCTTATCAACCCCTATCGTCTCGGCTTTATGCCGCGTGTCGGCTTTGCCTATACAGTGATGCCGAAACTGGTGGTTCGCGGCGGATACGGTAGTACCGACGAGCTGGAATCCACCGGCTCATCGCTCCGCATGACCCAGAACGTGCAATTCCAGCCGGCGGTTACAAACAACTCGACAGGACCCACTGGAACAACGCAGGGAAGTACCTTCCAGCTGAGTAACGGTCTTGTGGGAACCCCAGCCGCAGCCTCTGGTGCCGGAGCTCAGTATTACGCGTGGGATCCGAATATGCGACCGGCCGTGATCCAACAGTTCAGCCTGGGCATCCAATACCAGATCGGCGAACATACGTCGGTGCAGGCAGGCTATGTTGGACAGACGGGCCAGCACCTGGCTGTTCCCTTGTGGGCTAACCAGTACACCACTGACGACACCTGCGCGGGCCTTTCATCCGCAGCGGCGATTGACGGTTGCTACCAGACGATTGAACCATACTTTGCGCTTGTGGGTAACCCGAACAGCCCCGACAATCCGGGTAGCGACGTGCTCAAAGAGACCGTATCTCGCGGCATTTCAAACTATCATTCACTCCAGGCCACGCTGCAACATCACCAATCCAAGGGTCTGGAGTTTTTAATCAACTACACATTCGGCAAGTCGCTTACCAATAACCCGGGATATTTCGGCACCGACAATTACAACGATGACGACTCCTACTGGCAGAATATTTATAACCCTAGGGCAGACTACGGTCCTTCCACCTTTGACGCGAGACAGGTGGTATCGGGAATCATGGTCTACCAACTGCCATTCGGCATTGGAAAGCAGTTTGGCTCATCCTGGAATCGGTTGACGGATGAAGTATTTGGCGGATGGCAGTTCTCCACAAACGCGCAGCTCAATTCAGGCTACCCGCTGACGATGCACCAAGGCGCCGATTGCAATAACAATTGTTCGCAGAATTTGAGCGGCGATTATTTCGAATTGGCTAACCACTACGGCCCGTTGAAGATTGTAAATAGGGGAAAGGGCGCGGATGGCATATTCAGGTGGTTTGGCACCGATCCATCGGCAAGTGCATGCACCTCGCACAGCGCGACACGACCCGCGGGCAGCGTTTGCGCTTATGGCCGCACTAACCAGGACGTCGGCACTTCTCGTGTTGGTACGGAGCGTGGCCCTGGATTCCAGAATTACGATCTGTCACTTTCCAAAGACTTCGCGACGATTAGAGAAGAGAGCATCAAGGTTCGCGTCGACGCCTTCAACGCATTCAACATTTCCAGTTACGGATCACCCAACAGCTACATAGGTGGCAATGCTTCAACGGCCTGGGGTGTGATTAGCGGGACGGCCTCCGGACCACGGAAGATTCAGTTATCCGCGGTTTACCACTTTTAGCTGAACCGACATTGAAAGGGAAGTCACTCAGGCCGGTTGTCTTTTTGACAATCGGCCTGAGCGCGTTAGCGCCGAGT
This sequence comes from Occallatibacter sp., assembly GCA_050012895.1. GTDB lineage: Bacteria > Acidobacteriota > Terriglobia > Terriglobales > Acidobacteriaceae > Telmatobacter. The sequence continues at coordinate 2,633 of JBEKGH010000117.1, read as the reverse complement.
CTCGTGCTCAAGCAGCACAAGAGCCCGCAATCAGGGTCACGAATCCATCAAGAGGTGTGCCCTCTTTGTGTTGTCACGGCCGAATGGGAACGATATGTACGGAAGCTGCCGTAGCCTCGAAAAATGGAAGAACCTGGCCGGCGTTCGCGTTGAAGAGCGCCAGAGACGCAACGGCCGGAAGAGGGAATTCGATGAGAATTGGCTTGGTTTTTCTTCTTCTTGCAGGAAGTTACTCTTGTGCGTTAAGTCAGACGCTGGCCGACGATATCTCGTCTCCCGAGCTTTGGAGGCCAGATCATGTTCCGTTCTCGTTTAAGTACGCCGGCAAAGACTCCGCCGAACTGCTGAAGACATGGCAGACAGAAAGTGAGACTGTGGCAGGATCTGCTGCTCGGGTGCGGCTCTATTCCTACACAGACCCTGTAACTCACCTCAAAGTAACTGCTGAGGTCCGGCACTATGCGGAGTTCCCGGGAGTCGTGGACTGGGTCCTCCGCTTTCGCAATAATGGACAATCCGATTCTCCCATCCTCGAAGAAATCCTGCCGCTGAATTCGGAACTTCCGGCCGCACCAGGTAATCTCCTGATCCGCCATGCCAAAGGCAGCGACGCCAACGCGGAAGACTTCATGCCCATAATGGAGAGCCTGGCGCCCGGCAAGGTCCAGCATTTTGAGCCCGAGTATGGAAGGTCCTCCAGCGGCATGACGCTCCCCTTCTTTAATCTGCAGACCGGCGATCATGGAGTTATCGAAGCCATCGGCTGGTCGGGAAATTGGAGGGCCGATTTTTCCTTTGACAAGGAACGGAAGACCATTGGTTTGACGAGCGGTATGAAGCAGACGCATTTCCTGCTTCATCCAGGTGAAGAAGTCAGGATGCCGCGGATCGTGCTCATGAGCTGGACTGGAGGCGACTGGCAGCAATCGCAGAACCGCTGGCGCCGCCTTCTGTTTGCGCACTACACGCCGCACGATCATGGCGAGCCTATGCGCGGTCCCGTTCTCTTTGGGGGCTGGGGTTCCGAGCCAATCGCAGACAAACTAGCCTTCATCCAATGGGTGCATGACAACAAAATACCTGTGGATGTTTTTGCTGTGGATGCAGGCTGGTATGGCGACTCCGTTGGCGCGGAGATGGACCCTACGAATCCCTGGTGGAAGAATCGCGGCGATTGGTTTCCCAGTCCGCTCTATTATCCGCACGGCATCAAGCCCCTTGGCGACGCTCTCAAAGCGGCAGGAATTGGTTTCTCACTTTGGATCGAGCCGGAGACAACCATGGCCGACAAGAAAATTGCCAAGGAACATCCCGGCTGGTTTCTCGATCGGCCGATAGAGCCGGGGATGACTCACACCGAGTTGCAGGCTGACCTTGGAAATCCCGCCGCCCGCCAGGGACTTACGGACATGGTTTCCGATTTCATCAACGATTTTGGAATGACCTGGTATCGCCAGGATTTCAATCACAGACCAGAAAGCTATTGGAGGGCGGCAGACAAGTCCGATCGCATAGGTATCACTGAGATCAAACACATCGAAGGCCTTTATGAAATGTGGGATGACCTGCTGGCAAGGCATCCGGGGTTGCACATCGATAACTGTGCCAGCGGCGGACGGCGTCTGGATATCGAGATGATGTCGCGGAGTTTCTCAGTATGGCGAAGCGATTACGGATTCACCGATACGCTTGCCGAGCAGGCGCAAACACAGGCTCTCGCTTACTGGGTTCCTGAGAACATGGGATTCGAGACTTACTCGATGGAGTTTGACGGCCATAGCGTCCCATGGACGCATCCAGGTCCATATTCCACGCCGGAGAGTTTGTATCTCATGCGTCTTGGCTACAGCGCAGGCTTTGGAGTTGGACCCGGCGCAGCGGGCGTAAACAACGAAGAGTGGGTGTCATGGATCAAACAAGCTTTGGCCGAATATCGCGAGATACAACCTTATATATTTGGCGATTTCTATCCGTTGCTGCCGTACAGCCGCGACGCCGAGTCCTGGACTGCATGGCAATGGGATCGCCCGGAAATGAAAGACGGGCTGGTCATGTTGCTGCGCCGCCCCACGAGCCCATTCTCATCGATTGAAGTGCGTCCGAGGCACATTGATCCCGCAGCCATCTACGACGTCGAGATTCGCACCACCTACGAGCATGCTCCCGTCCGGCAGATGAAAGGAAGCGAACTGGCTCAACTCCAGGTTCAGTTACTCGACGCTCCAAGCTCGACACTCATCTTCTATCGAAAAAAATAATCGTGCGAATCCTTCGGACGCCCCAGGGATGAACGCATCACAACAGCCAAACGCGACGGATACGAGGTTGTGCCTCGCCAAAATGCCGTCGGCCTTCATTTTCATGGCTTTCCGCCCTAGCACTATCCACGGGGACCAACGCGCTCTTAACCGTTAGGACTTTGCGATTTCTCGGTCGGGTGAAGTATTGGCGATGCACAGGTACAACCCTGTCCAGATAGCGGAGCGGGCGGGCGCACACACCGGCTGATAGTTAGTCGATCCTGAAAAACAATGTAACCTATAAATAAATCAACAACATAAGTATCTTTTGTATGTTATAATTATCTCCGAAACAGAGCCAATCCTATCAAGAATCTGGGGAAATTATGCGCC
>JBEKGH010000116.1:0-12855 GCA_050012895.1 Occallatibacter sp. | reverse complement strand
GGCGGCACAAAGCCCTTCATCGGGCCTTCTTTGGTCTTCGGGTACTGCTGCTGGCCACGGCCGCGGCCGCGCGAAGCGGCGCGTTGCGGGCGCGGCGTCTCCGACGGTGGTGCAGCGCCGCCAGGGCCAGGTCGTGCGCCGAAACCGGGGCGTGCGCCAAAGCCGGGACGCGCGCCAAAACCAGGCCGCGCGCCGGGACCTGCCGGTCCGCCCGGCGTGAATCCGCCTGTGGTCGAGCGCGTGGGATGCTTGGGCCGCGGGCCTCCCGCAAACGAACCCGGAGCGATGGGACCACGTTGCCCCGGTCCAGACGGGCCGGTCGCGGGCCTGCGATCGAAGATCGGCTTGCCGCGCTGAATTCCGCTGCCGGTTCCTGCAGCCGGAGCCACGGGAGCAACATACGACGACTTATACACCGGCCGCGGTCCGGTTTGCGGCATCACCATGCGGCGCGCAGGCACTGGGGGTGGCACCCGGCCGTGGCCGCGCTGCCCCGGCGCGTTCATTGGTGCGCTCGTTGACTCCGCGGCAATGGTGGGAACTGACGCTGTAACTTCCGCCGGGGGAGCGAGAGCCTCAGAAACAGAAGGCACAACTGCTGCATGTTCCGGTGTGGCTGCCGGCGCTGGCGCCTCAGGTGCCGCAGGCGACTTCCACCCCTCGGACGAAGACCTGTCCGTGGGGACCCCGGGTCTGGCAATTGCCGGCTTCTCTTCGCGCGCAACCGGAGCCGCTGGCGATTTCCACCCCTCGGGCGAAGACTTGTCCGTGGGGACCCCAGGCTTGACGGCGGCAGCCGGAGGTGGCGCAACCACAATCACCGGGCGCGTAACTGTAACCGCGCCTGCAGGGGGCTTGGCCACGACAGGGCCCGCCGGAGGACGGCTGGCAATAGCCGGAGTCGTTGCGGGCTGGGCAATAATCGGCGGGGCTTGCCGCGGCTGCGGAACAATCTTGCGCGGCTCCGGGCGTGCCGGAGCTGCGGCGGCAAGCGGGGGCGCGGCGGGCGCGGGCCGCTCCGCGGGCTTGGATGGCTCCGCAGGCGGGGCGGCCGGCTTTGCCGGCACGCGCACGTGATGCGCCTCTTCTTCCTCTTCCTTCTTCTTGGCCAGAATGGCCTTCATCACATCGCCGGGCTTGGAGATGTGCGACAGATCGATTTTGGGAACGATAGTTGGCGCGCCGTGGCGGGTAGACGCACCTGCGGCGTGCGATGCCGAGATCGTTGATACGAACCTTGCTCATCCGCCTCTTTTCAATTCTGTGCCGCCAAACCGCCCTTAGTTGCTCATAGCTACCTCATGGCACTGGCCGCTCTTCAACTTTGCGTTAACGTATGCCTGGCTTGGGACGATGCCGCGCATGTTATGCGCCATCCTCTTTAGCCGCCTGCTTGCCTTTGTCTTCTGTTTCGTTTGTTTCGGCGTCCAGCGTGTCTCGATCCTCTGCCACGGGGACGTCTTCGACGGCTAGTTCTGCCGCGGTTACGCCCTCGGACTCAGCGTCGGTTGCAGCTTCCGCTTCAGAGCCGGCAGGATTCTCATCATCCGCCCCGGCTGCCTGCACGCCTTCCAATTCTTCCATCACCACGGCGGCGTTTTCGGCTTCCGCTTCCGCGCTGTCTTCAACCGCTGGTGCATTTTGAATTTCCGCTTCGCCGGATTTCTGTGCGGCCGCCTCCACGGAGGCGCCTTCGGCAACTTCCGCGCCTTCAGCTGCCGCCTCTGCTGCTGCCGCCGCCTCGGCCTCTTCAAACTGGCCGAAGTAGTGCCGCACGGCCACCGAGATCTTTTCCAGAGTCTTCTCGCCGATGCCCGGAATCTCCTCGAGCTGCTCCGGCGTCATGTCGGCCAGCCCCTCCACGGTCGTGATGCCCGCGGTCACAAGCTTCTGGATAATGCTGTCGCCCAGTTCTGTCACTTGCTCAATCGGCGTCGTGGGCGCGCCGGCCAGAGCCTGCATCTGCTGCTCGACCTCCTGGCGCTTCTCCTCTTCGCTCTTGATGTCGATCTTCCATCCCAGCAGCTTTGCCGCCAACCGCACGTTCTGGCCCTTCTTGCCGATGGCCAGCGATAATTGCGTGTCGTCCACAATTACTTCCAGCTGCTTGTCGGTCAGGTCGGTAATGGAAACGCGGCTCACCTTGGCCGGCTGCAGCGCCTTCTCGGCAAAGGTCGTGATCTCGTCCGAGTACTCGATGATGTCGATCTTTTCGCCGCGCAATTCGCGGATAATCGACTGCACGCGCATGCCCTTCATGCCCACGCAGGCGCCCACCGGGTCCACGTCCTTGTCGCGGGACTGAACCGCAATTTTCGTGCGCTCCCCGGCTTCGCGCGCAATGGCCCTGATGACCACCGTGTTGTCGTAAATCTCCGGAACCTCCGATTGAAAAAGATTCGACACCAGTTCCGGCGCGGCGCGGCTCACAATCACCTGCGGACCCTTGGCCGCGCGGTCTACCTTCAGCAGCACCACGCGCACCCGCTCGCCCACGCCGAATTGCTCGAGGCGCGACTGCTCGCGTTTGGGGCAGCGCGCTTCGGCCTTGCCCAGGTCGTAGATGTAGTCCTGGCCCTCGATCCGCTTCACGGTCGCGTTCAGTACTTCCTTTTCGCGGTGCGCATACTCCTGGAAGACCGTATCGCGCTCCGCCTCGCGCACCTTCTGGAAGATGATCTGCTTGGCCAGTTGCGCGGCGATGCGGCCCAGCGGACTGGTGTCGCGATAGATGCGAATCTCGCTGCCCACCTCCACGCCGGGCGCCATTTCGTTAGCCTCCCCCAGCGTGATCTGGTTCACCGGATCCTCAATCTGGTCCTCGTCGGCGACCACAGTCTTATAGATGTAGGCCTGGATCTCGCCGGTGTCCTTATTCAGTTCCCCGCGCATGTTTTCCTGGGTCTTGTAGTACTTGCGCGTGGCCAGGGCAATGGCTTCCTCTACCGCGCCCACAACGATGGCGGGGTCGATGCCCTTCTCCGAGCTCAGGAGTTCGATACTTTGATACAAAACACTGGTGGCCATACCGCTTGCTCTCACATCCTGCGTGCTGGGCGTTGTTGCATGGATCGCCCGCATCGCGGTTTCTCGTTCAGGGGACTAGAGACTAAAGGACTCAGGGACTAAAAATCCGGCGCACTCTCTGCGCTTCAACCTCCCGCTCGACAATTCCCTCGGCGGACTCGCTGTCTTTCTGGCCCCTTAGTCCCTAGTCCCTACGTCCCTTAGTCCCTAGTCCCTACGTCCCTTAGTCCCTAGTCCCTACGTCCCTTAGTCCCTGTCTTTTCAAATCTCCGGTACCAGATTCGCCTTCTCGATGTTGCTCAGGGCGATCTCCACCGTGTCCACGCCCGCTTTGCGACTCTTGCTGTTTTGCTTCATTGCCGCAAGATCAAGCGTGATCTTTCCCGTCTCAGACGGGGTTCCCGCTCCCGTCACCAATCTTCCTTGCCAGTGCCGGTTGTTGCGCACCGGTTCGAAGGTCTGAATCTTCACCAGGCTTCCGGCAAATCGCTCGAATTCCGCGGCCCGAATCAATTTCCGGTCGAGCCCGGGGGAACTGGCTTCCAGCGTGTACGCCTCGCTGGGAATCAGGTCCTCCACGTCCAGCAAAACCCCAAAATCGCGGCTGAACTCCGCGCAATCCTCGTGCGTCACGCCGGAAAGCTGCTCCACAGCAAGCGAGCCCTCTAAAAGCCTCTCCGGCAAACCCTCTGCGCCGGCTTCGGCCGCGGCCTTCAATTGCGCCCGGCCCTCGGCGTTCTTCTCCAAAGTCACTCGAAGAATGCGATCCCTGGCCGGCCCTGCGAACTCGAGATCGACCAAGTCGAGCCCGTGCGAGGCAGCCACTCTGTCCGCCGCCTTCCGGATTTCATCGAGTCTGACCGCCATCGTTGGCCTGACCGCCATCCTGCCCCGCTGCCTTCCCGGCAGCTAAAACTCCCACATTCCCTTGATTTTTAAGGGTTTTCGGGCAACTTTTGCCGCAAATAAAAAGTGGGCTTTCGGCCCACTCATCTCTCCGCCAGCCGGTGCGAACACGGAAAAAACCGGCGGACAAACGCGTTGCATTCTTAGAATACAGCGAAATCCAAGGAAATTCAACTACCTGCGGTTCGGCGGGTGGCCCAACTTCTTGCATTGCCTAAGCTTCGGGAAGGCTGCGATACTTGCGACCATGCTTTCGAGAACTGTTCTCTACGCCCTGGCCTTCAGCTCCGGAATGGCCTTTTTCGCCGCCGCTCCTGCGCTGGCCGACGATTCCGCGGCATCCATCGCCGCCGGCGGCCTTGTCGCGCGCCGCGAAACGCGCATTGTGATGGCCAAAGAGGTCCTCCAAATCAGCCCCGACAAGATCGTCGTCGATTACGACTTCCGCAACGACACCGACCAGGATGTGACGACGGAGGTGGCGTTTCCAGTGCCGCCCTATACCTATGGGCCGGAAAATCCCGATATCACCGCCGCGTCGTTCTCCGGCTTCCAGCTTCTCGTCGATGGAAAGACCGTTGCCTACCAAACTGAAGCCAAGGCGACGCTCGACGGGAAAGATGTCACCGCGATCCTGACCGCCGATAAGATCGATATAGCGAGCTTCGGCCACCTCCGCCAACCCGATCCGGCCAGCGGGCAGATGCAGACCCCGGATGTGTCGCGATTGCCGCAAGCCGAGCAGCAGCGCCTGGCGACGCTGGGCCTATTCGATGCCGAAGACGGTTGGGGTTTGTGGTTCGTCGATCTGCAATACCACTGGACGCAGACTTTTCCGGCCCATTCCACTGTACACATCCAGCACCAGTACACGCCGGTCGACGGAGGAGAGCTTATGCGAATCGACACCCTGAAATACGTCTCCGAGCACAATCTGCCCAGCGGCGATGCCGACGCCATTGCGTACGAGCTCCAGGATATTCAGCGTTTGCAATCCCTTTGCCCGGACCCCTCATTTCTGAGCGGCTTGATCGCGCAAATGGTTGCGAGCCAACCGGATTCCGGGGAACTCGCACAACCGCACTGGGTCGACTTCATCTTGACGAGCGCCAACACCTGGAAGCAGCCGATCGAGGATTTCACACTTATCATCGAGCGCGGCAAGCCGGAGCGAGAGAGCGATCAGAATATCGTCAGTTTGTGCTCTCCGCAGAACGCGCCCGTCACAAAAACCGATGCCAACACCTTTCAGGTTCACCTAACCGACTTTGTTCCGAAAGACGAGCTGCGCATCGGCTACTTTGACGTCCCGCCAGCTGCGCCTGCGCCGTCCTCGGCGAGCCAGAGCCACTAAACCCAGCGGACCAACGCAAGCGCACGATTTCTTTTGCGCGGAGGATCGCGAAGGGCGACAATAGCGGAATGAGAAAGCTTTGTCTTCTCGCTCTGGCCGTGCTCGCCCTGGGGCCGGGGCTTCCCCCATTTCAAACCCCGCTCCTCCGCGCTCTCGATAAGCAACCGCCCGGCGTGTTTCACGCGCGCCGCGTGGCGCTGGCCGGCCAATTGAAGGGTGGAGTGGCGATTCTCTTTGCCGCAGAAGAGCCAGTGCTGGACTTCATGCCCTACCGCCAGGACTCCGACTTCTATTACCTGACGGGTTGGAACGAGCCGGGCGCGGCGCTGCTGATTGAGGGCGATGCGTCGCAAGCCGCCACAGCACATGCCTACAAGGAAATTCTCTTCCTGCCCGCGCGCAATTTGCGCATGGAAGCGTACACCGGCGTGAAGATGGATGCCGCTACTCCCGGTGTGGAAGATGCGTCCGGTGTGGACCATGTCGAACCCATGACCGAGCTGCCGGCAGAACTGAACCGGATGATCTCCGCCACCCGCTCACTCTTCGTCAATTTGTGGACGCAACCGGACTCCGCTTCAGCCACAGCCCTGTTGAGCTTTACGGCTACCACTCTGGGCAGCGGAGACGCGCCGCACGCGCGCGACGTCACCACCCTCACCATGCCGCTGCGCCAGATCAAAGACGACGGCGAGATGCAACTGATCAAACAGGCATCCAAGGCGTCGATCCTGGCGCAACGCGTGATGATGCAGTGGTGGGTGAAGCCGGGCATGACGGAACGCGCCATCGCCGGAGCCATGACCGCGGTGTGGATGGAGAACGGATGCGAGCGGCCCAGCTACGCACCGATCGTGGGTTCGGGGCCAAACTCCACCATCCTGCACTACTCCAACAACGACCGCACCATGCAGGACGGCGATCTCCTGCTGGTCGACGCGGCCTGCGAGTACTCCATGTACGCCGCCGATATTACTCGCACCGTTCCTGTGAACGGCCACTTCACCGCCCGGCAGCGGGAGATTTACAACATTGTGCTGGGCGCGCAGCAGGCGGCCTTCGACGCTTTTGTCGCCGGAAAATCCTCCATCAACGACCGCGACCGCAAGGATCCGAATTCGCTCGACACCGTGGCGTACAACTACATCAATACCCACGGAAAAGATCTGCATGGCCAGCCGCTGGGCAAATACTGGCTGCACGGGTTGGGCCACATGATGGGCATCGATGTCCACGATCCCGGAAACTATCCCGTGGTGCTCAAGCCGGGCATGGTCTTCACCATCGAGCCGGGAGTCTATATTCCCGAGGAAAAAATCGGCGTGCGCATTGAGTGCGACTTTCTCGTAACCGCCGACGGCAAGCTCATAGATCTGGACGCAAGTTTGCCCCACACTCCCGATGAAATTGAAGCGGTCATGCAGGGGGGCAAGAGCGCGCCCAAGTAGGACACGAGCAAGGCGGAGCACAAACGAGAACGGCGGAGCACAGATTGGACCCGCGTGACGCGATGGATTCTTCCGAAGTCGACACCATCAGCCGCGTCTTCAGCGAGCAGCTTTTGGCATGCCTCGACGAATGCGCGCGCGGCCGTCACGGGCTTTTCTCAGAGTCGATTGACGAGGAAGACGAGAAGTCCTGGCCTGCGGCGGGGCAGTTGCGCGAGCTTGCCGTGGCTTTGCAAAACCTTCTCGCCCAGCAGGGAGAACGTAACGCGCTCTGCGACGAGTTCCTCGACCTGTGTACCATGCACGGCGAAAGCCATCCCGGCGAGCGCAAGCTGGCGCGCATGTTTCTTGAGCGCATTGAGCGCGGCGAAGTGGGAGCGCCGACCGAAGAGAAGCCGCCATGGTAGCGCCGTGGGCGGCTATGCCGATCCTTCCGCAAAGCAACGGCGGAAGGATCGGAGTTAAGCTACGCAGTTTGCTTTTGGAGTTTTAGAGCGATTCCAACATAGCTGTAGCCGGCGATTGTGCTGCCATTACGGCTGTGCTGGCCGCGTTCACGCCGCCAGCATCCGTGTGCGGGCCAGGAGGCCCGCACGACAGCCGACCAGGAGGTCGGCGCTACCCGTTTACAGATACGAGCTAGAATCGCACGCCCACCGAGACGGGAATGATCTGGGTATTAGCCGCTACGCTGGTCACGCCCAGGCCGTTCGCACTTCCCACTACGGCAGGGCTGAACACATCTACATAGCGCGCTTCAACGAACAGCTTCATATTGCCGTCGCCAGACATGCCGCCCAGCCGGTGCTGGAAGCCCGCGCCGAAGTTGATGCCGCCCTGATTGGACGAGAAGTGGCCAACCACCTCGTTTTCCTCCCCGACTTCGCAGAAGTAGTAGCAGTACTCGGTCTCTTCGGGATCCGTGAAGCTGGTCACCTTGCGATAAAATCCGCCGCCGCCGGTGATGTACACATCGTTGGTTGCCTTCGGCATCAGATCGATCACCGGATCGATGGTGAAGGACCAGATATGCGCGTAACCGCCATTCGCCCCGGCCTCGGCGATCAGGTTGCCCGGCAGTTTGGAGTCGAGATACTGATACTCAATCAACGTGGACAGGTACTTGTTGAATTTCAATCCGGCGCCAACGGTGAATTGCCCGCCGTAAGTGACGGAGTTGCTAATGGGCGCGTTGAAACCGCCGCCTGCCTCGAAGGCCCAACTGTGAAGAACCCCGTGCTTCTCGCCGCCGTTTCCGTACTGGCCCGCGCCGGTGCCGCCAGACGAAGCGGAGGCGCTGGACGTTGGGGCCTCGGGTAGAGCGAGTTCGGCTACCTGCGTGAGGCCCGATTGGCTCGAGGAGTAACTCGATGCGTTAGAGGCGTCGTTTGAAGCTGTGGATTGCGCGCTTGCTACGGCGGCTGCAAGCAAAACCGCAGCCGTGACGAAACTGGCATGCCGCAGGCGCGGCACTCGAAGGGGGAATGACATGGTAAATACCTCAGGAGAAAGATTTTGCTGCACTATCCGGGGCCTCATGCCCGGTCACTTGAGTTAGACACCGAAATCGTCCAGAGGTTGCTTTTGGAATGAGGGCTTAGTGGGACGAAAGCACAATGGTGACACTTGCTCTAAGATTTCCCACCGATGTACACTAGTGTCACTAAAGGAACGGAGGGACACGTGGAACTGCAGGCGCGAAGTCAAATCGGCGAAAAGGGCAGGATCGTCATCCCCGCGGCAATGCGTGAGGCGCTCGGGATGGGTGTGGGCGATTCGGTGGTTCTTCGCATCGAGGACGATGAACTGCGCATTTCGACAATCAGGGGAAGGATTAGGCGCGCTCAGCGAAACGTACGGCACTTGGCTCCGCTGGGAACCTTGGTTTCCGACGAATTGAGCGTGGAACGGCGCGAGGCTGCCAAGAATGAGTAGGTCTGTGCTCGATGCGTCCGCCATCCTCGCGGTCCTGTTTCAGGAGCGCGGCGCGGAGAATTTGACAGACGAGATCATGGAATCGGCAGTAGTCAGCACAGTGAATCTGGCTGAAGTTCAAAGCAAACTGGTAAAAATGGGCCATCCGCCGGAGGATGCCTGGTCAGACGCCCAGTTGCTGAAGACGGACCCCGAGCCCTTCACCGCTGACCACGCGAAAATTGCAGGAAGCCTGATCGCAAAAACGGAGAAGTATGGGCTGTCGCTCGGAGACCGCTCCTGCCTGGCACTGGCCATTGCGCTCAAGGCGCCGGTCTATACCACGGAACAGGCCTGGCGAAACCTGAAGGTGGGAGTTCCGATTCACGTGATCCGGTGAGCGCTTCAACTGACGCGAAAAAAGGCGAAGGCCGGAGCGCCCGCTCCGGCCTTCCTAACTTCGCTAACTTCGCTAACTCCGCTAGCTCCGCTAACCCCGCTACCCCTGGATGTCGAACTGCTCGGGATGCAGCGTAGGATCGCTCTTGAGCAGAAGATTTTTTCCGATCAGTTCCTCGAATTCAGTCAGCCAGCGGGCGTTGTTGCCCTTCAGTATCTTCACCGTTTCGGGGTGTACGCGCAGCATCACGTCGGCGCCCTCAAAGTGCTTGCGCATCTTCCGCATCTCGATGTAAATCTCGTTGCAGACGGTGGCGGAGCTCTTCACCATGCCGGTCGCCTGGCAAGTGGGGCAGGGAACGCTCAGCGTCCGCTCCAGCGACTGCTTCACGCGCTTGCGCGTAATCGCCACCAGGCCGAAATCGTTGAACTGCAGCACCTTGGTCGGCGCGCGGTCGTTCTTCAACGCCTCTTCGAGCGCGGCCATCACCCTGAAACGGTTCTTGCGCTCGTCCATGTCGATGAAGTCGATCACGATAATGCCGCCCAGGTCGCGCAGGCGAATCTGGCGCACGATCTCCGGCACTGCATCGAGGTTGGTCTTCAGAATCGTGTCCTCGAGCCGCGCCGACTTGCCCACGTATTTACCGGTGTTGATGTCAATCGCCACCAACGCCTCGGTCTGATTGATCACGATCGAGCCGCCGGATTTGAGCCAGACTTTGGAGCGCAGCGCCTTCGAAATCTCATCCTCGATGCCGAAGTGCTCAAAGAGCGGAACCTCTTTGTTGTAGAGCTTGACGCGCCGAACCAGCGAGGGTGAGAAGCGATTCAAGAAGCGCACAATGCGCTCGTAGTCCGCTTCGGTATCGACCCAGATGTTTGAGAAATTCGAGCTCACCTGGTCGCGCAGAATGCGCTCGATAAGCGACAAATCGTGGTAGATCAGCGCCGGCGACTTCGACGCTTCGGAGCGCTGCTTGATGTCGTTCCACAGATTCATCAGGAAGCGCAGGTCGGCGCGCAATTCCTCTTCCGATGCGCCCTCGGCCGCGGTCCTCACTATCAGTCCGCCAGCAGATTCGCCGCGCTCGTGCAGCAGGATCCGCTTCAGGCGATGGCGTTCCTCGTCGGAAGCAATTTTGCGGCTCACGCCCACGTGGCTCACGGTGGGCATGAAGACCAGGAAGCGTCCGGGGAGCGCGATGTGACTGGTGATGCGCGCGCCCTTCTTGGCGATCGGCTCCTTGGCGATCTGCACCAGGATCTCCTGGCCCGACTTCAGGAGGTCCGAGATGATGGGCAGGTCAGAAGTTTGGGCGGAACGGCGCGAGGGACCGCGGCGCCCCTGCACTCCGCGTCCGCCGCGGCCACGCTGGCCGCGCTCGCGGCCGCGAACCGGCGGCGTGCCTGTCGTCGTTGCCTCTTCCTCTGCGGCCTCGTCCTCTTCTTCCTCGCCGGCCGGTTCGTCCAGGTTCCGTTGGATGCGGTGGTCGAGGTGAGCCTCCTGGATCATTTCTCCCAGCTCGACGGGGCGCATGTTCGCGGGCAGTGTCTCCTCTTCGTAAACATCCAGGTCGTGCACTTCGGGCTTGTGACGGCGTGCGTGGGGCGCTCCGTCAAACTCCTCGCCCTCAATCACTTCCTCTTCGACAAGGCCTTCACCCGGCGCATAGGTTGAAACCGGAGCTGCGGCTTTCTTTGCGGCCTCTTCCTCGTCCTTCTTTTTCTTTCCAAAGCCGAACAGCCGGAAACCCGTCGGTGACGAAGGATCGACACGGTGCGAAGCAGATGCATCCGATTCGTCCTCGTCCAGTTTCACCGGAGCCGAATCCGTCGTTTCCTCAAACTCTTCCTCCGCTGCGGTCGCGCCTACGGTGGTCCCGAGCTTGGGCGTATCCTCGCCTGAGACATCCTCGTCCTCATCGGCGTCGAGGCTCTCCTCTTCAAACTCAAAAGCAGGTTCTTCGGCTTCTTCCGTCTCTGCATCCGCTGCGTAATGCGGCGGCTTGGTCTCCCGGATCTCCTCAGTCTCCTGGATCTCCTCAGTCTCCTCGGGATCCTCAACCGTCTGTTCGGTGGGGGCGCTGGCTTCTGCTGCAGGCTCGCTTTCGCTGGGCAAATCGTGCTCAACTTCCGGCTGAGGTCCGCGATGCCGCGAGATCGATTCTCCCGGCAACAGGCCGCTGCCATCCCAGGTGATGGGCGCTTCGATCAGCGTGGAAGGCTTGAAAGTGTAATTTCGAGTCGGCGGGGCAGCCTTCTCCGGCGTTGTCTCGCCGACCGGCGTGCCGCCATACTTCGAAAGAGATTCGCCCGGCAGCACAATGGTGGTCGGCGCCAGATGCGCATGCGGCGCAGGTTGTGCGGGACGGACTTCGCGCACAGGTTGCGACTCTTTCCATTGCACGGGCTCGGCAGGCTGGGTCGTGTCTGCAACGCTGGGTTCAGTTTCGCCAGCCGCTTCGGTAGGAGCGCCCTGTCCCCGCCCGCCGCGACGGCGACGCCGTCCCCGCCAGCGACCTCCGCCTGCTTCTTCCTGTTCCTGCGCCGTCTCCGCCGCTGCGGGAGCACTCGCAGGCCCCTGAGCAGACATTTGCAACGGCGCTGGTTCCGGCGCGTGACGGTCCTGACGTGGCTCCTGCTTTCTCTGGCCGGAACGCGAGCCGCGGTCTTCCTGACGTCCACCGTTGCGGTCGACAGTTTGAGGGGAGCCCGGGGGGACACCTTGCGGATGCTTTATCTCGCGCGGAGCCTGGCCGGTCGCCGCGGCCTTCTCCAGCTCGTCGGTTTCTTCCTGGTCTTCGAGCTCGATGAAGTCGGTTACGTACAGGAACGCATCGCGCTCCAGGCCCAGGTCGACAAATGCCGACTGCATGCCCGGCAAAACCCGTGTCACGCGCCCGTTGTAAATGGAACCCGCGAGGGTGTATTCGTTTTCGCGTTCGTAGTAGATTTCCGCGAGTTGATCGTCTTCTAAAATCGCCAGCCGCGTCTCATGCGGCGTGCTGGAAATACAAATTTCCTTTGCCATCGTACCTTTCCGTCCGGCAGCCAAAAGCAGCCGGTACATGCGGCAAGGTTGGATGGACACGCGCGAAGATGGCAGGAGAGGGGATGGGCGGATAACCGAGAAGGCGATCGAAGAACGTCCTTTGCGGGGCTGGCTGCTTTACCGGCGGCGAGCCTGCGCATAAAGACCGAACGGGCTGCAGATTGCGGGTATCGCTGCGGATATCCTGTTGCAGAATGCTTTGGACGGCGATGGCCGACAAATACGCCGTTTGGCCTGCGGCGAACGCAGGGAAAACCCAGGTGGGTAGAACGGCATTCGCCTGTCCCAATCGATTTGCCCTGTTTGCAAGGTGCTCGCAATGTGCAAGCCGCGAGCCGTGCCGCGTGCTCCGGCGACCGGTTTCGGTCGTTGGAGCGGAGCGGCCATCCCGTCTCTGCGTGCTCATAAACCCAATCCTGCCGGGCGCGATCCATCGGGACCATGCCGGCGAAATACTTTAAAATCTTGCTCTTGCAGCCAGAAACAATCGCAAATTGTTCCCGGGCCGCACACCACGAAACCTTTCCTCGCGCCTCTGACCCGAATTGGAGCGAGACACGTCAGTTCACGAACCGGCGCATGCGGACATTCATTGCCACACCCAGCGCCAGGAACGTAAACAGCACCGAGGATCCACCGTAACTCATTAAAGGTAAAGGGATTCCGGTGACGGGCATAAACCCGATGACCATGCCTACGTTGACCGCGATCTGGAAGGTCAACACAGCCACGATTCCCATGATAATAAGCGA
>JBEKGH010000115.1:0-23485 GCA_050012895.1 Occallatibacter sp. | reverse complement strand
GCGCGCTTCCATGGCATGGAAGAGGTCGTCGGTTCGATCCCGACCAGGTCCACCAATCAATCCAATAATTTAGCTAGGGCGAACGTTCAAAGGCAGAGCGTTTGTGTCATGGTTTGTGTCATGATCCGCCGCTTTGGCGCTTGCGGCAAGGGTTTCCATCGCCGCACGCCTGGCTTCCATGCGGACGTGGCTCTACCGCTCCAACATCCGGAGGTCGACGTTTCCGGCAATCGCCATGATGGAGGAGTCTGCCGCCGAATATTTGGCGGTCAAGCCAAGGCGCTGCCACCAGCCACAAGGGCTTTCTTGCGTTTAGAGCGGCGGTGGAATCCTATGCCGGCAATTAACGCAATACCCGCAGTCCCCATGAGTGTCAACGTGCTCGGCTCGGGAGTAACCATGGCATCGTCGGTCACGTCAGCAGTCCCATAAACAACGGAAAACCCGTCAGGTGTCGAATATCCAGCAAAAGAAGCTGTTCCAACGCCCGTCATGTCTATGTCGTAAAGCACTGTCCCATTGTCCGAAAAAAGATCGATTTGACCAGTCCATGTGATCGGAACTCCGGTTGCAAGCAACTCTGCGCCCGGTACCCCCGTGTATGGCCCTTCATTCTCAACGGTAAACGGATTTGTCACATCAATAAGGAATGATCCAGTGCTGTAGTCACCAGAGAGCCCGTTGAGGGTCCAACCACCTCCGTCGCTAAAGCTGATGCCATACGACGGCTGGACGGAAGCTCCGGCGGTCCAGGTATTGTTGAAGAGAGCCCAGGTGGCCCCCGAGCCCCCGCTGAAGGTGAAGGAGGGAAAGGTTAATGATCCCCCCTCCATGTCGCCGCTGGCCGAAAGAATGCCGCTGGCCCCAAATGGGTCGCCAAAAGAATAGCGTGATAATGGAACCAGCAATGCCAGAACCAGGAGCGCACGGCCAATGCCCTGACGCATAAGATTCTCCTTTTCGCCAAGTCGTTACACTGTCCGAACGGGAGTGGGCATCGAGAGAGGTCAACTACCCCAGGAGGGTTGCGACTCGGATTTTAAGCTGGGAAGGGTAAAGGAGCCCCGGTCGAAGGTTCTGGGGGCAGCCCGAGCCGTGATTCCCGCGTCAGCGACTCCTTCAGATAACTAACAGTAAAACTCGTTACCTTTGGCGTTTCAATGACACATCGGCGTTATTCATTGACACTTCAGCACTATTGATGACATCTGGCGGCACTCCCGCGCACCCAACCCCTCGGTTGCCCTCAACGGCCCTCCGCGCTGTACACTCTTGCTTGCTATCCGAAACAGGGCAAATCCCGTACCGGGCCCCGTATCCGCGTTGCTTCACGCCACCAGCATCACAGCATTGCGCTCTCCACCGCGACTGCAAAACCCGTTTTTGTGGCCCGAAGCCCGCGTGCGCTGCGCACTGCCATGCTTTGCACTCCCATGACTGAGGGACCCATTCCATGAGCGAACCAAAATCGACCGAACAAGAAACGAACGAAGCAGAAACCAAAGCCCTTCCTGAAAACGCCTATCTGCCGCTCCAGCCTGGCGAAACCTACACGCCCATCATTCAAGCCCACATGCACGCGCCCGAGTTGACGGCCCGCGCCATCCTTTGGGGCGTCTTCTTCTGCGTCATCTTTACCGTCGCCTCGGCCTATTCCACGCTCAAGGTCGGCCAGGGCATGGAAGCCGCCATTCCTATCTCCATCCTCGCCATCGGCCTGGCCCGCATGTACAAGCGCCGCTCCAGTTTGCTCGAGAATGTCATCATCACCGGCATCGGAGGCGCATCGGCCGCTGTGGTGGCGGGCGCGGTCTTCACTCTCCCCGCGCTTTACATCCTGCACCTCAGCCCGAATCCATTTCAAACCGTCTTCATCTGTCTCGCCGGCGGATGCCTCGGCGTGCTCTTCGTCATTCCTCTGCGGCGCTTCTTCGTGCGCGAGATGCACGGCCAGTTCCCATTCCCTGAAGCCACTGCCATCACCGAGGTCCTCGTCACCGGCGAACGCGGCGGCTCGCAGGCCAAGCTGCTCCTGCAGGCCACCTCCATCGCGGCCCTCTACGATTTCTTCGTCACCACCTTTCACGTGTGGCGCGAATATCTCAACCTGCAGTTCATTCCCCTCATGCGCACTCTCGCCGATCGCGGCCGCATGGTCTTCAACTTCGACGCCATCGGATTCATCCTCGGACTCGGCTACGTGATGGGTCTGCGCAGCGCCATGGTCTTCTGCGCCGGCGGCATCATGGCCAACTTCGTCCTCGTTCCCCTGGTCTGGTTCCTCGGCAGCCACGTCAACGTGCCGGTTTATCCCGGAACCATGCCCGTTTCCGGCCTGTCCGCGGCGCAAGTTTACGCGAGCTACGTGCGCTACATCGGCGTGGGCGCCATCGCCACGGCGGGCATCTTCGGCGTCATCAAGTCGCTGCGCGTCATCGCCGGCGCTTTCAGCATTGCCCTGCGCGCATTTCGTTCGCGCGTTGCCGACCAGTCCGAACGCACCGATCGCGACATCTCCATGCCCACGATTCTTCTCGGCATCGTCTTGAGCGCCCTCGCCATCGCCATCTTCTTCTCGCGTCTTCAAGTCTCCTGGACCGTCCTCTTCATGGGCCTGGCGCTCACGCTGCTCTTCGCCTTCTTCTTTGCCTCCGTCGCCGCCAACGCCATCGCCACCACGGCCAACAATCCCGCCTCCGGCATGACCATGCTCACCGTCATCATCTCCTCGGTGGTCCTCTTGCGCTTCGGCCTCTCCGGCAACACCGGCATGTTCTTCATCATGGCCATTGCCGGCATGGTGTGCACCGCCCTCTGCGTCTCCGGCCAATTCATGACCGACCTCAAAACCGGCTACTGGCTAGGCAACACTCCAGCCGCGCAGCAGAAGGCCAAATTCCTCGGCATCCTCGCCGCCGCCGCCGCCGCCGGGCTCACCATTGTGCTCCTGGCCCACACCTTCCAATTCGGTGAATCCGCCGTCGGCGACACGCGCCCCGTTCTCGCCGCGCCCCAGGCCTCCATCATGAAGGCGCTGGTCGTCGGATTCATGAGCCATCAGCCGGTCACCTGGCTTCTCTTCGGAGTAGGCGCGCTCATCACCGTGGTTCTGGAGATGCTTGGCAAATCTTCGATGGTTTTTGCGCTCGGCATTTACCTGCCGCTGAGCCTCACCACGCCCATCCTCACCGGCGGCATCCTTTCGCACTTCGTGCATCGCCGTGCCGAGAAAACCGGCGGCGAAAGCGGCCGCGGCATCCGCGAGCGCGGCATCATTCTGGCCTCGGGACTCATGGCCGGCGGCGCGCTTGGCGGCGTGCTCGGCGCGGCCCTGCGCCTCTTCCCGAGCTTCCACGAAGATCTCATCCAGACGCCGTTCTATTTGAACGATCCCATCTCGCAATCCGTATCCGCGTTGCTTTTCATTGGACTTTGCGTGTATGTCTGGCGCGGTAGCATCAAAACAGTTCAATGATTGCAGTGCTCAAGTTCGATGATTGCTGTACTCAAGAGCGCCGTGCCTCATCCTTTTCCGCGCCTTTTGCGGAAAATGGTGGGAGAGCACAATCGCCGGGCACAGCATCTCTGGTTCCGGTTTAAAACGGAGAAGAAAACGTCATGAATCAACCAACGCCCTCGCAGCCAACGCCCTCGCAACTCGACCTCTATGTCGCCGACGCCGTTCTCGGCATCGACACCCTCTGGGGCGGCGACGTCATGAATCCTTCTGGCACCGGCCGCTTCATCGCCGACTCGTGGTTCTCCGATGAGCCGTTGCCCGCCGCCTACACGCACCCGGCCGCCGCACTCCTGCGCCAGTCCGGCGGCGTTGGCGCCAAAGAGATCGATCGCGATGCCTTCGAAAGCTATCTGCGCGACGTCGATCTCCCCGCCGCGATCGCGGGCCTGCGCAAGGAAGCCGCGAATTGTCCCCAACTGCGCCGCGCTTATCTCGAGGGCCTCGCCGTCTCGCTCGAAGTCATGTGGGATCTCGCCATGGAAGTCCTCGGCAAGGGCGATCCCGTTC
Source organism: Occallatibacter sp. (assembly GCA_050012895.1). Classification (GTDB taxonomy): domain Bacteria; phylum Acidobacteriota; class Terriglobia; order Terriglobales; family Acidobacteriaceae; genus Telmatobacter. The sequence goes on along the minus strand of JBEKGH010000115.1, from coordinate 19,458 downwards.
CCTACACGCGCGCCGTTGAGGCCTCGACCGCGAAACCGCCCGAGCCCTCGCGTCCCGAGGCCAAGCGCGAGCGCGCGGCCGAGTTGCTCGGCCGCGCCGGGCATTCCACATCGGGCGGAATCCTCGCCGCCGTCGATGCCTGGCGTCGCGAGCGCGTCACGCCCATGGCCTCCGTGCAGGCGCTCGGCCAGGCTGTCATCGCCCACTTCGACGCGCTCAGCGCCAAGAATCTCGTCCCGCACCTGCCGCCGGAACTTGCGACCGTGCCTCGCGCCAACATCAATTTCATGCCCATCAAAGACGCATGGTTCTCCGGCTCCATGAATTACATTGGCCGCGCACGCACTGCGGCTGGCGCGCCCGAATACGAGGCCAGCTACGAAATCAACGCCTCGTTGCAAATTTCATACCCGGAATTCGAGCAGCTCGTCAGTCATGAGGTGGTACCGGGCCACGTCACGACCTTCGCCTACCTGCAAGATTTATATGTGCGCGGCAAGGCTGGCTTTGAGGCCACGGTGCTCACCATGAACACCCGCGCCGCCACGCTTTTTGAAGGCATCGCCAACAATGCCATCCTCATTGCCCACGGATTCACTGAAGTTGCCGAGCTGCCCGACGAAGATCTCCAGATCGGCGTGCTGCTGGCACTATTGCAAGACGACGCCAAGAACCAGTCGTCGTACATGACCTGGGGCGAAGGCCGCGAGCAGCAGGAAGTCGCCGCCACGCTCCGCCGCGATTTTCTCGTCACCGAAGAGCGCGCCAACAAGCTCTCTGGCGCATGGGGACGGCACCCGCTGCTAGGCCGAATGTATCTGCCCGCCTACCGCGCCGGTACCGACAAAGTCGCCGAGCTGCGCCGCACGCACCCGGCAGCCAAAGTGCTCCCGGCTCTGTACGGATGCAACGGCCTCGTCGACATTCAAACCATCGATCAGTTGCTGAAGGGCTAAGATTATGCACTTGGCCCAGAATGAGCGGCCTTTGAGTGGGGAAACCGGGAAGGGACAGCAATAAGTAACGAATAATGTTCGCTACACTGGCGAAACTTTGCGCTAGATTGCAGAAAAGGAGGGGCTTTAAGGGGAGATAAAGTCAATCAGTCTATATACCCATTTGAGGAAAAATTCAATAGTTTGGCACAGCTTTTCCACACGAACTCCGCGAATCCTGTGGAAAACTGTTGCATTAATGGTGCTACTCAGATACCATATGCCTAAGCATCATGCTCGTTGAGATACGGGCTATCCCCTGGTCCCGGGGTAACGGGCATTGAAGGCCACTGAAAGGTGGCCTTCTCTATTTTGCTTCAAGGGTGTTTTGCTGGGAGTTTAATACACGCCTTGTGATATTTTTCCTTGCACCAGAAGGACGTAATGACGGCTCGCATTGTCCCCTTTCTCGCAACGAGCACAATCTTGAGAGTTGCGGTTTTCCCTCTGCGTGCATATCGCTTGCTGTAGACTTCTGTCCCATTGTTTCGGATATTGTCGTGGATCTCGTCTGGATTCGAGATGATGTCCGGTACCCAAAATAGGGTGCGCGGACGTGATGGATCTCCGATTCGATATTTGCTTTCGTCCAGGATGCCTGCTCGTAGCTGTGCCACGGCCACGCTTGCTTTAGCATCGACCCATTCCCCTAACTTCTCGTTGTAGAACTCCAGTTTGACCAAGTGAGGAAAATTCTCTGCATAGAATCGGTTTTCTTCCCCGCACGGGTCCACGACACAAGTTCCTTCGAGCTGAGTCTCAAATTGCTTAAAGAGTTCTGCGATTGACTGATATTTATTGTTTGGCGGACAAACTCTAGGGGATTTCGAAGGCGTCCCAACTCCCGGTTTTCCCTTGTTCATATCCGCCTGCCTGATTTGTTGACCTATTATAAGTTGTTGAGCGGGGAGAAGTCCGGAAGAATTGAATTCCACTTCTGCTCGGAATTCCGGGGTACAGATTCCCGTTCAAACGCCTGCTGCCGGCCCTTTAACATTCCTCATATGACCTCTCCTAGAGCCACCTAAAACGGAATGTCGTCATCCGAAATCTCGGCAATCTTGGGATCGTAGTTTGGTCCCCTCCACGAGACGGTCTTCTTTTCCTCGTCCGTGATTTTCTGAATCTTCCCTTTCTCGGCTAACCGGGAGAGCACTGCGTGCACCGACGCAGGCGCGTTCTTTTGGGAAGCCATATCGAAGCCCATGCCTTCGAGTTTCCTAACGACCTCTTGCGTCGATAGTTCAAATGGCTCGCTCTCCATAGCCTCAACACAGGATTCAGTTATGCCAAGCGCGTCTGACCACGGTTCCTCGCTACACATCGCAGCCAACGCTGTGATAGTCCGACGGAGGCTTCCGACTTCTCGATTGAGGCGACGGGATTCCGAAGCAATTTCGCTTAGCCGCTTCGTAGTGCTGTCGAAAGAGGTTCTCGCTTCTTTGAGCGCCGCGCGATAGACCTGCATCTGCTGACTTGTCATAGACTCAGGATATCGTCATGTCAACAAATCTGTCAACAAAGACACTGAATATCCATAATAAACAGATTTTGAAAGACGTTATGCGACAGATGGATCTGCCAAAGGGACTTTAGAGCGCCTGCCCGATGTCAATCTACGACAAAACCCAGGAATTTTGAGAATTACGAAGCGCGAAGGAAGCCATTGATCTCTCTTCCCCATGTCAAGCAATGAGTCAATCGCCATCGATGTGCGAAACAATCGGGCCTCGATAAGGTCAAACATCTGATCTACAGTGGGATACGGGGCCGAGGTGATCAGCTGTGCCAATCCGCTTGGGCAATTTGGGTTCTATCGCACGCAGCAAGCCCCGACGTTGCCGGGGGAAGGGCACCTCACAGCACACTCTTCGCAATCGCCGCCAACTGCATGAACGACGTCCCCTCATAAATCGTGCCGATCTTTGCGTCGCAGTAGAGCTTCACGACCCGCGAGAGCCCAACTGATTCACATAGTCCGCTCCAGTTCCGGGTTTGCGCAACCGCAATCGCTGGACTCCCGCCCGCGACGGGAGCATACTGCCTCCATGGCGACACAGCCCATCGCAGACCGGTTCTTGACGGTGGAGGAGTACTTATCCACCAGCTACTCGCCCGACTGCGAGTACGAAAACGGTGCTGTGGTGGAGCGCAACTTGGGAGAGATCGAACACTCGTTCCTGCAGGCAATATTAAGCACGATTTTCACCGTCAATAGCGAGGCCTGGGGCGTATTCGCTCTCTCGGAGCAGCGGGTTCAGATTTCGTCCGACCGATTCTTTGTCCCGGACCTCTGCGTGTTGCGTGTGGGCCAGTGGGAAAAGATCGTTTCCACGCCCCCGCTGATCGTCATCGAGATTCTCTCGCCGGACGATACCCTCCGTCACGCCGAAGCAAAGGCGCGAGAGTACGCCCGTTTCGGCGTGCGGCACGTATGGATCGTAGATCCCTACGCGCGCATGTCTTACCGCGGAACAGAGAAGGAACTTGAGCGCGTTCCCAGCGGCGAGTTGAGCGTGCCAGGCACGCCAATTCAGATCCGCGCAAATGAGCTCTTCGCAAAGCTCGACCAGATGCGTGCGCGGAGCGCGCAGTCATAAGAGGGGCGAGCGAGAGTACAAGCGGCGAGTGATCACTTCGGCGCTGACTTGCTGGCTCGCTAACCTGCCGACTTGCTACCCTTCACAGCACGCTCTTCGCAATCGCCGCCAACTGCATGAACGACGTCCCCTCGTAAATCGTGCCGATCTTGGCATCGCGGTAGAGTTTTTCGACCGGCGAGTCTTTCACGAAGCCGAGGCCGCCCAGCACTTCGACGGCTTTGCTTGCTATACGTTCGGCCACCTGCGAAGCGAAGTACTTCGCCATCGCCGCCTCTTTGCGAAACTCGCGTCGCGCATCCTTCAACCGCGCCGCGTTGTAGACCAGCAGCTTTGCCGCCTCAATGTCGGTCGCCATCTCCGCAAGTTGGAACTGCATGGCCTGGAACTCCACGAGCGCCTTGCCGAATTGCTTGCGGTCCTTTGCATGTTTGACCGCGTGGCCCCACGCGCCCTCGGCCAGCCCCAGCATCTGCGCGCCAATCCCGATGCGCCCCTCGTTCAGCGTCTCCATGGCCACTTTGTATCCCTGGCCCACCGCGCCGAGGACCTGCGCCTCCGGCACCGCGCAATCCTCGAGAATCAGCTCGCACGTGCTCGACGCGCGAATGCCCAGCTTGTCCTCTTTGCGGCCCACGGTGAATCCCGCCGCCCCCTTCTCGATCAAAAATGCTGTGATCCCCCGGTATCCCGCGCTTGCATCCACCGTGGCGAACACGATGAATAGTCCCGCCTCCTTGGCGTTCGAGATCCAAAGCTTGCGTCCGGTGAGCACATAGTCGCTGCCGCGTTTCTCCGCACGAGTCTGCAAAGCAAACGCATCCGAACCCGATCCCGCCTCGCTCAATGCATACGCGCCAATGGTGTCCTCTGCCAGACGGGGCAGATACTTCCGCTTCTGCTCGCCGTTCGCCCATTTCATGATCGCGCTCGCCACCAGCGTATTCTGCACATCGACCAGCAGAGCGACTGCCGGATCGACTGCCGACAACAGCTCGACAGCCAGGACCGCATCGAAGAACGATCCGCCGCTGCCGCCGTACTCCTCGGGAATCTCAATCCCCATCAGCCCCAGCGCAAACATTTTCTCGACCAGCGCCGCGTCCATTTGCTGCGCCTCGTCCATGAGGCGCACCAGCGGCGCAACTTCAAGGCGGGCAAACGCGCGCACCGCATCCGCAAACAGCCACTCGTCTTCACTTAACTGCGTCACAGGCGCGCCCGCCGCTTGAGAACTCACGTCCGATCCCCCTCACCATCCGATCCCAAGGATCACACACCGTCATGCAAAATGATATGCTGCGTTCTTGAGCGGGACCCTTGGGTCAGGCTGCTGAAAAATGGGGAAGAGAGGGTGAGTCTCCTACAGAACTTCCCTCAGGGCCTAAAGGCCCGATTGATTTTGCTCCCTTTACGGCACGACTGAAGTCGTGCCCTTTCAAGACATCGAGTTTTTCCGCAACCTGCTAGCGGGCTCAAGAGGCGCACGGCTTCACATGCAAATCGGCAATCACGTTTTTCTCGTCACCGGCGGCGCATCGGGACTGGGTGCGGCCACAGCGCGGCTTCTCGCTGGCGAAGGCGGCTCGGTCGTCATTGCCGATCTCGATCGCGCTGCGGGCGAAAGGCTCGCCGCCGAGCTCGGCGGCGCCGCCCGTTTCGCGCTCACCGACGTGACCAGCGAAAACGACGCCCAGGCCGCAGTCGATCTCGCGCGCGAGGCCTTCGGCCATCTGCACAGCCTCGTGAACTGCGCCGGCGTCGCGCCCTCCGAGAAAGTTGTCGGCCGCGAAGGACCGCATCGCCTCGACTCCTTCGCAAAAACCATCAACATCAATCTCGTCGGCACCTTCAACATGATCCGCCTCGCCGCGGCGGCCATCGCCAAAGAAGAACCAAGCGAAGACGGCGAGCGGGGCGTCATCGTCAACACCGCGTCGATTGCGGCGTTTGATGGCCAGATCGGCCAGGCGGCCTACGCAGCCTCAAAAGGCGGCGTCGCCGCACTCACGCTGCCCATCGCGCGTGAGCTGGCGCGCTCCGGCATTCGCGTCGTCACCATCGCGCCGGGCATCTTCGAAACGCCGATGATGGCCGCGTTTCCGCAGGAGGTGCAGGACGCGCTCGCCCGAAGCGTGCCCTTTCCGCCGCGCCTAGGCCGTCCCGCGGAGTTTGCCGCGCTCGTCCGCCACATCGTCGAGAACACCATGCTCAACGGCGAAACTATCCGCCTCGACGGCGCACTGCGCATGCCGCCGCGTTAGGATTAACAGCCTGTGGTAGAAGTCAGAATCGTGGGAAGATCATCCCTCAGCGGCTAAAGCCGCGCCGATCATTGAGGCTTTACGGCACGACTAAAGTCGTGCCCTTTCAAGACCAGACTTCGCCGCGGGCTGTTAAGGAGCCATCATGCCCACCCCGGACCCCATCGTGATCGTAGGCGCCGCGCGCACCCCCATCGGCGCATTCCAGGGCGATCTCAGCGGTCTCGCCGCTCCCGAACTCGGCGCTACCGCCATCCGCGCAGCCGTCGAACGCTCAGGCATTCCTCCTGCCTCCGTCGACGAAGTCCTCTTCGGCTGCGTGCTTTCCGCCGGCCAGGGTCAGGCGCCCGCGCGGCAAGCCGCTCTGGGTGCGGGTTTGCCGCTTTCCGCCGGCGCAACCACCGTGAACAAGATGTGCGGCTCCGGCATGAAGGCCGTCCTGCTCGCCCACGACCTTTTGCTCGCCGGCAGTGCCAAAATCATCGTCGCGGGCGGCATGGAGAGCATGAGCAACGCGCCCTATCTTCTCGACCGCGCGCGCTCCGGCTATCGCATGGGCCACGGACGCGTGCTCGATCACATGTTTCTCGACGGCCTTGAAGACGCGTACGACAAAGGGCGCCTGATGGGTACGTTCGCCGAAGATTGCGCGCAAAGTTACGCCTTCACGCGCGAAGCCCAGGATGCATTCGCCCTCACTTCGCTCGCGCGCGCGCAAAAAGCCGCGGCCGATGGCAGCTTCGCCGCCGAAATCGTTCCTCTCACGGTGAAAGCGGGCAAAACCGAGCGCCAAATCACGCACGACGAGCTGCCGCTCAAGGCCACGCCCGACAAAATCCCCCACCTCAAGCCCGCATTCCGCGAAGGCGGCACGGTCACAGCGGCCAATTCCAGCGCCATCTCGGACGGCGCGGCCGCGCTGGTGCTGATGCGCCGGTCTGAAGCTGACCAACGCGGCCTCAAGCCGCTGGCCACCATCGTGGCGCACGCGAGCTTCGCCGACCAGCCCGCGCTTTTTCCGACCGCGCCCATAGGCGTCCTACGCGCGCTCGCCGAACGCACCGGCTGGTCCCTTGCGGAAGTCGACCTATTCGAAATCAACGAGGCCTTTGCCGTGGTCGTGATGGCGGCGATGCGCGACCTTAGCCTGCCTCACGAGAAGGTCAACGTGCACGGCGGCGCCTGCGCCCTGGGCCATCCCATCGGAGCCTCCGGCGCGCGCATTCTCGTCACGCTGCTCGCCGCGCTTGAGAAATACCATCTGCGCCGCGGCATCGCCTCGCTCTGCATCGGCGGCGGAGAAGCCACGGCCATGGCCATTGAAGTGATTCCCGAGTGAAGGGCAGAGCTCCGATGACTGCGGTCATTTTTCGTAAAGTTCGGATTCCGGGATCACTGGATCGAGTTCGCCGGCACGGGCGGAGCGGTGAGAGGCGGTGAACATGGATCCGCGGGCTGGGACGATGGGAGCAAAGCTCATGAATCCGATCTTCGAGGCGATGTCGTCGTAAATGGCTTCCATGCCGACGCGCATGGTGTAGGTCTCGTGCCAAAAGCCGGTGCCCCCAGCGTCGCGCAGGAAGTTCTTCCACCAAAGGCGGTGCGGCTCGGAACGGGTCCAGGCCAGGAGAGACGCCATGTCGCGCCAGTACTGACGCATGCCCACGTGCATGGGGAAGAACGAAAAGACGAAGTTTTCGTGGCGGAGCAGGCCGTCTGGCTGCGCGGCGACGGAGCTGGCGATCTTAGTTGGAGTTAAGGATTTCGGAGGGAGCAGGGGCCTTCAGGCCCCTGAAAACAGGTCAAAAGGAAACGGCCTTTAGGCCCGGGCCTCTATCGTCCGGCCAAATACAACTGTAGTATTAGGGCCGAATCCGAAGACAGTTTTGACGCCGGCGATGCGGTTGACGCGCATGCCGAGATAAACAACGGCGAGGTCAGGGTACGCGGAGAGATCGACGGTGCGGCGGTTGACGGGAGTGGGCATGGGAGCTCCTGCGATGCAGAATTCAGATTTTAGCTGAGGGAAGAATCGCCCGCGCTACGCGCCCGCCAGCGCCGCTTCTGCCACGCCGGAATTTTCCTCCGGCTGGCTTTCGCTCGCTTCCTCCGGCGACACCGGCACGTGCGCCAGCTCCCACGCCGAGCGGTCTTTGATCAGCCGCGCCACCAGAGCGGTGTGCATGGCGTGGCCGGCACGCATCGCCACCACGTGTCCTTCCAGCCGGCGTCCGGCCAGGGCTAGGTCGCCGATCAGGTCCAGCACTTTGTGCCGCACGTACTCGTCGGGAAAGCGCAACGGGCCATTCTCCGGGCCATTTTCGCCCAGGATGATCGCATTGTCCGGGCCCGCGCCGCGAATCAGCCCCATATCGCGCAGCTTGCGCTCGTCCACCTTGTAGCCGAAGGTGCGCGCCGGAGCGATGGTCGACCCGTACATTTCCGCCGCCAGGTCGATGCAGGTCTTCTGCTGGCCGATGGGCGCGGGAAAATCGATGGTGTACGAAACCCGGTAGCCGCTGCCGGGATACACGCCGATGAACTTGTCGCCCTCGCGCACTTCCACCGGTTGCAGAATGCGCAACGTCTCGCGTCGCCGCCGCTGTTGGCCAATCCCCACGCGCTGGAACGCTTCCACATAAGGCCAGGCGCTCCCGTCCAGAATGGGCAGCTCCAGATTGTCGAGCTCCACGATCACGTTGTCGACGCCCATGCCGATGAAGGCCGACAGCAGATGTTCGGTGGTTTGGATCAGTACGCCCTGGCGCATCAAGCTCGTGGCGTAGCTGACCTTGGCCACATTGCGCCCCGTGGCTGGAATCTCGAAGTTGTCGAGATCCGTGCGCCGGAAAACAATGCCCGAACCCGCCGCGGCAGGCAGCAGCCGCATCGTCACCGGAGCCCCGGAGTGCAGCCCGACTCCCGAAAATTCCAGAGGTGCCGCGATGGTCTGTTCCAGGTGTGCCAGTTGAGTCAAATACCAACTCCCAAATGCACGAAAACCTGTGCAGTGTTTAGATTAGACGGAATGGGCAAATCCTGTACTGTGGCAAATTCGCCACAGTGTGCACCTGCGCAGCCACCCCCGGCGCCCTCCCTGATTCGCGCAAAAAACTGCCGTAAGTGTCGTAGAATCAGAGAGCCTCCCACTGGCCGCACTCTGCAATCGGGGAGATGAGGAGCCCACATGCCAAACCCCGCCGAAACCGCCTTTCCCATGCGTGCCCTGTTGGCTGGGGCGCGGCGCAAGGAGCGCTCGCTCCTCGATCTCACCCGCAAACTCGTTCAGGCCGAGTCGCCCACTGAATCGAAATCCGCGGTCGATGCCTGTGTGGCTTTCGCCGCCGCGCACCTCAGGCAACTTGGCGGACGCGTCAAATTGCATCGGCAACCGGACCACGGCAACGTTCTCGAAGCCCGCTTCGGCCCGCGTGTTTCCGCGCGCAGCGGCACTCAACCCATCCTCCTCCTCGGCCATCTCGATACGGTTTGGCCGCTCGGCACGCTCCAATCCATGCCCTGCCGCGTGCGCGAAGGCCGTCTCTGGGGGCCCGGCACTCTCGACATGAAGGCCGGCGTGGCCATGGCCTGCATCGCTCTCGAACTGCTTATGGAAGCGGACCTGCTGCGCCGCGAAATCATCCTCCTGCTCAACAGCGACGAAGAGATCGGCAGCCCTGTCTCGCGGCCCATCACCGAGAATCTTGCGCGACAGTGCTCCGCCGTCTACGTCCTCGAGCCCGCGCAGGGGCTGGCGTATAAAACCGCGCGCAAAGGCATCGGCGACTGGCACATTCAGATCAAAGGTGTCGCCGCCCATGCCGGTGTCGATTTTGAAAAAGGCGCCAACGCTCTGCGCGAACTCGCCCACGTTATCGAAACCGTCAGTGGCTGGACCGACCTGAAGCGCGGGCTCACGGTGAGCGTGGGCATGGCCGCCGGCGGCATAAAAAGCAACGTGGTTCCCGCACAAGCCTGGGCGCATGTTGACGTGCGCATTCCCCGCCTCGCTGACGGCCCCCGCATCACACGCAAATTTGCCGCGCTCCGGCCGGTCGATCCACGCTGCAAGCTCGACGTGTTTGGCCAAATCAATCGCCCGCCCATGGAGCGCAGCCGCGGAACCGTGCGGCTGTTCCGCAAGGCGCACCTGCTGGCCCGCGAACTCGGCTTCGAGCTGAACGAAGCCTCCACAGGCGGCGGATCCGATGGCAACTTCACCGCGGCGCTCGGCATTCCCACGCTCGACGGCATGGGCGCGGTGGGCGAAGGCGCGCACGCGCGGCACGAATCGGTGTTCGTCGAACATCTCGCACCCCGCACCGCGCTACTCGCCGGCATGCTGGCCAACTAGCGTGAGCAGACCCTCAGTCAGCGGTGCGTGCTGTCCGAGTTGGTCCCTCCCGCTTGATACACTCTCTTTTGGAATCCATCCAGGAAGTGTTCCCGTCATGAATCGATTCGTCTTTGCCCTCATCTTCGCGGCAGCAGCTCTCGCCGCGAGCGCCCAAACTCCCTCGAAGCCATCGACGTCCACAACGCCAGCTCCAAAGAGCTCTTCTCCGGCCGGCACCGCCTCCGCGACAAAACCCTCCGCAACCGCCAGCGCACCCGCACCCTGGATCAAGCTGCCTCCCGGCGTACCCGTGATGGCTCATGGGCCGGTCAAGGTGCCGTTCTCAATGCGCTACGAAGAGATCAAGGTCGGCACGGGGCCAATCGCAGAGCCGCATAAGGTCTACCGGGTCAAGTACACGGGCTGGCTGGCGGCCGACGGCCACAAGTTCGATGCGTCCGACGACCATCCCCCACAACCCGTCTATGACAGCTCGCTCCAACAGGTGAAGGGCGACGACGGCAAGCCGAAAATGGAGGCCGGGCAGCCGATCTTGTTCTTGCAGGGGCGGCCCGGCATGATCGCCGGATGGGATCTGGGCTTCGGTGGGATGCACGTCGGCGGCAAGCGGCGCCTGTTCATCCCTTACCAGTTGGCGTACGGGGAGCTGGGACGCCCGAACCCGGACCCGAAGAACCCCGGGATTCCTCCGAAGGCCGACCTGATCTTCGATATCGAGCTGGTGGAAATGCTGGAGCCGCCGGCTCAGTCTGCTCCGCCGACGCGTCCCGGAATGCCGCCGCACCCAGCGCCGATGACACCGCATCCCGGCGCGGGTGTGCCACCGAATCCTGCTCCAAATCAACCCGCAACTCCGGCGGCGCCCGCAACCACCGCTGCTCCGGCTCAGCCTTCGACGACTGCGCAACCGGTAACGCCGCCGCAACCGGCCGCGCCCGCCGCGCCGTCCCAACCGCAGCCGAAGTAAATATCTTCCAGAGAGTCGCCGTGCCCCATCCTTTCCGCGTTCTTTGCGGAAAGGGTGGGAGACCGCGAAGGCAGCTCCTAATCCAGTTTCGGGTGCAGCTTCTCGAATCCCGTCGCCTGCTGGTACGCCCGCGCAAACGCAGCCACCTTCGCGTCCTGGTAAAGACCTCCCAGAAACGTAATCGAAACCGGCGTGCCTGGGCCGCCAATGTCGTCGTGGTCGCCGTCGTCGATCGCCGGCGGCTTGGGCGCATCGTCTCCGCGCAATCCGTTTGGCACAATCACCGCGGGATTACCCGTCAAATTTGTCGCGATCAACTGCGCATCGGTCGAAGGCGTCACCACCACATCGACCTGCTCAAAAATCTTCGCCAACCCTCGCACCGCAAGCGTTCGCGCCCGGTTGGCCTGGATGTACTCGACCGCTGGATAGAAACGCGCAATCCTGAAATCATTCGGCCAGTCCTCCGGACCCTGCTCCGTCAGTAATTTGTCGCGGCCACTCATCGTCAGGTCGTCAAAAGCCGCGGCCGCTTCCGCCGTCAGCAGCGGAACCATCGCGTCCCACGGCAGCTTGGGCAGCTCTACCGGAATCAGGGTCACGCCCATCCCGCGCAGCTTTTCCAATGCAGCTTGTTCGTAGCGACGGTCGTACTCGCGTCGCGCGCGCCCGGCTACGGCCTCGGCGTTGGCGTCTTCGCGCTTTTTCTTGTCTTCACTGGATTCGTCCGGCATCGCTTCTTTGAGCTTCAACGGCGGCAGCGGATCGAATTCGCTCTTGAGATAGCCGACCCGCAGTTGCTTCCAATCGAGCCCCGGATTCCAGTCGAAGCCAGCCGTCGCCGCCGAGAGATCCTTGCCGTCCGGCCCGTGAATCACCTCCTGCACCAGCGCACAATCGTCCACCGAGCGGCAGATCGGTCCCAGCTTGTCCATCGTCCAGCTCAGCGCCATCGCGCCGGTGCGCGGCACCATGCCAAAGCTCGGCCGCAGGCCGGAACAGCCGCACCGCGTCGAAGGCGACGAGATCGATCCCAGCGTCTCGGAGCCGATGGCAAACCCCACGCACCCCGCGGCCACCGCGCTCGCCGACCCCGCTGACGATCCGCTCGACCCCTGCGAAGGATTCCACGGGTTGCGCGTCCGCCCGCCAAACCATTTGTCGCCCATGGCCAGCGCGCCCAGCGAGAATTTGGCAATCAGCACGGCCCCGGCCTCGTCCAGCCGTTGCACAACCGTCGCGTCTTCATCGAACGACTGATGCTCAAACCCTCCCGCGCCCCACGTCGTCGGGTAGCCCTTCACGGCAAGCAAATCTTTCGCGCCCCACGGAATCCCATGCAGCGGCCCGCGATACTTTCCCGCGGCAATTTCTTCATCGGCCTTCTTGGCCTGCGCAATTGCCCGCTCCTCGGTGAGAGTGATAACAAAATGCAGCTTAGCGTCGTAGCGTTTGAGGCGTTCGATATACATCCGTGTCAGCGCCACAGATGTGATTTTTCGATTCGAAAGGAGACTGCCTAAGTCAGCCACTGTAACAAACGCCAGGTCTTCGATGCGCCGTGGCGCATCTGGAACAGCAACAAGGTCAGGGCCACTATAGGCGTAAACCGTGGGCGGAGGGCAGAATGTTTCCATACAATCCTTCGCGGATACTGGCTTCGCCGCCTTTTCCGGATGAAACACGTACGCCGGCGGCACATCGTTCCCAATCTTCAACGCGCGAATCTGCGCATAAGCATCCCGCTGGTCGTTCAGCCCGTCGAGCATCATCTTCTTCTGCTCGGCCGTAAACGGCCCCACGCCCGCCAGCTCCGCGGCCCGGTCCAGCATCTCCGGCGTGATCTTCGGCAGCGTCGCCGTCTTGGCACCGGGAGCCGCCTCCTGCGCCTGCGCAGCCAGCGTCAACAGAATTCCCGGCAGCAGCGGCGAAGCAATCCCCGCGCGCGTGCAGGCGCTTAAGAACATTCGTCGGTCGAAGCTCATACGTAAAAATCCTTTCCCGGCAGAGGAAGCCCTTGCCGAAAACTATAGCGGATTGCGCCCGGCGCGAGCCCGCAAGGAGGCGGCGCAGGAGAACTCGTGCGGCCCTCCGGGGCGCCATCGCGTGCTCGCCGCTTTCCCCAGGACAGAGCCCGTCCGCATTGGCGGACGGGGCTCGTCCCGGGCTATTCTCGGCCGCCCCTCCGGGGCGAAGACAGTAATCGCATTTTTCTCTTGACATATTCTTATATGGGAATGTATTGTTTCGATCATGGCGAGGGCAGCAACCACCTCCGATCCCTTCAACGCTGTCGCCGAGCCGCGCCGGCGTCAGATTCTCACCTTCCTTGCCGCCGACGAGCGCCAGGTAGGCGAGATCGTGGTTGCCGTTGGCCTCGATCAGCCGTCGGTCTCGAAGCACCTCGGCGTGCTGCGCCGGGTGGGCCTGGTGCGCGTGCGCCGCAACGGCCGCCATCGCCTCTACCGCACCAATGCCGAGGCGCTCAAGCCTATGCACGAGTGGACCAAGACCTTCGAGCGCTACTGGAGCCACCAGTTGCAACGCGTGAAGGAGCGCGCCGAGTCGCAGATGCGCCGCGGCGGCCCATCGCAGTGAACGGTCCCGCAGAACAAATCAAAACTTCCTCAAGGAGAATGTATGACGACCATGACTCTTCCCGAACTGGACGCCCTCACGCTCAAAATCGAGCAGGAAATTCACGTCAAGGCTTCCATTGACGTCACCTTCGCTGCACTGCTTGAGCAACTCGGCCCCGGCAACGAAACCCCCGATGGTAAATCGCTGGCCATGAAGCTCGAACCCTGGCCCGGCGGCCGCTGGTTCCGCGACCTGGGCGACGGCAACGGCCACTGCTGGGCCACCGTGCAATCGATCAAGCAGCCCACGCTGCTCGAATTCTCAGGGCCGCTCTTCATGTCGCAGCCCGTGGCCAACAACCTCATCTATCGTTTGAGCGAAGAGGGCGGAGAAACTGTCATCAAGTTCTGCCACTCAGCCTTCGGCCCGGTCCAGCCCGAGCATCGCGAAGGCGTCAAGACCGGCTGGACGAACATTCACGAGAAGGTGCGCCTGCGCGCCGAGCAAGCGTAGCCCAAGTCCCCTGCGCATCGCGCGGAGGTTGCGTTGCCCGAATCTCAAACGGTCATCCTGAGCGATCAAAAATCGGATGTCATTCTGAGCAAGCATTGGCGCATGAAATGGGCCAATGCGAGCCGAAGAACCTGCATTTGCTCTTCGCCGCTGCCCATCAACCCATCCACTTCCCCAAGGAGGAAATCGTCATGCCCGTAGCAGAACCTATCGTTACTCACTCCATCGCACAATCGTTCCTGGCTGAGTTCGAAGTCCAGGCCCCCATCACGCGCCGTTTCCTCGAGCGCCTGCCCGAGGACAAGCTCACCTGGAAGCCGCACGAAAAATCCATGACTGCAGGCCAACTGGCCTTTCACCTCGCCACGGTGCCGGGCGGCATTGTGCGCTTTGTCTCGAGCAATCCCGCGCAAGCTCCGGAGAAGTTCGACTTTCCCCAACCCGCCAGCCGCGACGAAATCCTGAAAGCCTTTGACGAGAGCGTGGGCGCGGTCCGCAGCGAGCTGCCGAAATTCGACGACACGTCCATGCACGAAACATGGCATCTCGTGGCCGGCGATCGCGAGCTGTTCGCAGTGCCCCGCATGGGCTTTCTGCGCGACGTGATGCTGAGCCACTGGTACCAGCATCGCGGCCAGTTCAGCGTCTACCTGCGCCTGCTCAACGTTGCCGTTCCCGCCAGCTGGGGCCCCAGCGCCGACGAGAAACCGACGTTCATGCAGCAGGCGGAAAAAGTGGCGTAAGATATGCCGGGCCGGACACGAGCCGTACGGGAAGGAACAGCCATGGCAATCCAATTTACAGTGTCGGCGACCATTCCTGCGTCGCCCAAGGAGGTCTATGACGCGTGGCTCACGAGCAAGAGCCACGCCGCCATGACCGGCTCGCCGGCGCGGGTTTCGGCTCGGCCGGGCGGCCAATTTACCGCGTGGCACGGATACATCGCAGGCAAAAACCTGAAACTCGTCCCCGGTCGGCGCATTGTGCAGGCTTGGCGCACAACGGAATTTGCAGAAACCGATCCCGACTCGCAGATCGACCTGAAGATCGAGAAGTCTGCGCGTGGCACAAAGCTCACCCTCCGCCACACGAATATTCCAGACGGTCAATCCGATTACAAGTCCGGATGGTCGTCGTGCTACTTCGAACCAATGAAAGCGCACTTCAAGACTGCGAAGAAGAAGGGCTAGCCGCCATTCATTTCGCCGCCTCCACCAGCAGTGCCTCGGCGCGATGCAGCGCGTCGCGGCGCTTCTGCTTCTCGCTCTCCACATCGGCCGGAGCCAGCGTCGCTCCGCCGATGCGCCGCGAGGTGTCGCTCAGCCGCTTTTCGAACTCCTTGTCGAGCGCGGCCGCGTCCGCCTGCGCCTGTTTCAGCGCCTCCTGGAAATGCGCAAGCTCGCTCTCGATCTTCTCGGGGTAGTAGCTGAGCCGGTCGCCACTCTGCATCGCATCGATTAACGCGATCGACGGGCCGGCCACTGGACCGGTCGCCTGCATGGCGTCATACGCGCCACGCAGGAAGGTCATCTTGCCGGCGAAGCCATCCAGCTCTCCACGCTGCGCCGTCATTCCTTTTGCCCGGCGCACCTCCACCACAACCTTTGCGGCGGTGCTCTCGGCCGGCACGGGAATGATCGTCGTCAGCGTATTGCCTTCGTAACGCCAGCCGCCAGGCTCGCCTGGCTTCACCGGCCTCAGAGCCTTGCTGTTCACGGTCACGGAAACCGGCGGCCAGTCAGCGGGCAGCCGCAGCTCGTAACCGCGCGTCTTCAACATGCCGGGATAATTGCCTTGCACCGGCCCAATCTCCACGCGCAACGTGTCAGAATTCGGCGAGGACGTCTGCGCCGCGCCCGTCTCAACAGCTTTGATGGGCGTGCGCGCGAACACGCCGCGTTGGTACTCGACCGACGCGCCGGAATCTTCATACACCGAATAGCTTGAGCTCGAGCCCGGCGCGAGCGGCCACACATTCACGATCAACGGATCGACCGCCTTCTCGCCCGTGCGCAGCATCGGCGGCTGCATGGGCACAATGGCCCCAGCCTTCACATACACCGGAATCTGCGCGATCGAAAAGCTGCGGTCCACCGTCGCAGGTCCGGCAAAGTGCTTGCCCGTCGGCCATTCAATCCAGTCGCCCCCAGGTGAATCGGATCTCGGCAGCCACACTTCCTCTGCAGACAATCCCGTCACCTTGTCAGCCGCGGCCGTTACCGGCGCCGCCAGCATCTGCTCGCCAAACAGGTACTCGTTCTTGCTCGTGTACGCGGCGTCGTCTTCCGGCCAGTCGTAGTAAAGCGGACGCAAAAACGCTACGCCCGTATCGTAAGTCCGTCGCGCCTCGGTGTAGAGATAGGGCTCCATCGCCTCGCGAAGTTGAAACGCGCTTCGCAGCACCGACGCGTACGGCTCGGGATACGCCCAGATCCTCCGCTCCGCATCGGGATTCTTGGTGGTGTGCGTGCGCAGAATCGGCGCGAACGCGCCAAACTGCACCCAGCGCGTGTAGAGCTCGGGATCGACCGCGCCCGGCATGTGGCCGCCGATGTCGTGACTCCAATAGGCGTAGCCCACGTTGGCCGCCGTAGCCGTGAACCACGGCTGGAAGGCCAGCGATTCCCACACCGAAACCGTGTCGCCCGAAAATCCAATCTGGTAGCGATGGTTGCCCAGCCCGCCCCAGCGATGAAACAGGAGCGGCCGCTTGCCCTCGCGCTGCTGATCGGTAAAGTGCACGTAGTTCAGCCACCATGTATTGGCCAAGCCGGGCAGCTTGGTCATCATCGGCTGCTGCTGCCAGTCGAGCCACCAGAAGTCGATGCCCTGCTTTTCCAGCGGATGCAGAACCAGGTCCATGTAGTTCGTCGCGAACTTCTTGTCGGCGATGTCGAACGGTACGTACTTTTTCGTTGCTGGATCGATCCCCATCGCCCGCGCCATCGCCGGATACGCTCGCTCCCACGGCTGAATGCCCGACGCGGGATGCAGATTCATCGTGGTCTTCAGGCCTTCCTCGTGGATCTTTTTCAAAAACGCATCGGGATCGGGAAACAGGTCTTTGTTCCACGTATAGCCGCTCCAACCCAGCCCGTAGCCCGACTGATCCTTCTCGCCCATGGCCAGCAGTTGCTCATGGTTGATGTGCCAGTCCATGTCGATCACCAGCACGTCGAGCGGCGTATCGTTCTCGTGGAAACCCTTCACCAACTCGTCCAGCTCCTGGTCGCTATACGCCCAGTAACGCGACCACCACACGCCGAAAGCAAACCGCGGCGGCAGCGGAATGCGCCCGGCCACTTTGACGTAGTCGCCAAGTGCCTGCTTGTAGTCGTGGCCGTAGCCGAAGAAGTACCAATCCTGGTATTTCCCCGGCGCTTCGTTCGCCGGCCGCTCGATCGCCCACGGCCACGGGCTCTTTTCGCGATTCAGAAAACGGAAATCGGTGGAATCGAACAGCGGCCGCGTGGAATCGTCCACAAGCACCCATCCCTCACGCGAAATCAGTCCGGGCTCGATGGGCTCGCGGGTTTTGTCGCCGCGCGCGCCGTCTAATGTGCGCGTCGTGCCTTGCAGGTTGGCGTGGTCGATCTGTCCCGGACGCCAGGTCGCGTTGCCGTCTCCCATTGGCACAGCGATATTCAAATTCTCCGGGCCAAATGCAGTCTTATCGGCGGCCTCGCTATCAGTTAGCACGTAGTGCAACGAGAGCGCATCCGTCTTGATCTCCAGGACGTGGACCCCTCCCAGTTTCACGGTGCTGGTGGTGTACTTCGGCACCGGCAGCCGCCGATTGATGAACACCAGCGACGCATGATCCTCAAACTTCCCGTCCACCGACCACTCCATGCGGATCAACTGCGGCGTAAGCACAGTAAACCGCGCATTGCCGACGGTCACGATGGCTTTGGGATCGGCCACAGGATTGTCGACCGGCTCAGCCGGCCTCGCCGCGGGCTGCATAGGCGTTTGATGTGCTGGAGCCGGTGCCTGTGCCGGCATCTGCCGAGCCTGCACCGCCGATCCCAACCCCGCTGTTGCCAGCACGACACCCATCCAAGACCAAGAAAAATTCCGCACGGCTTCCCCCTGTCGCAATTCCACAGGCAAGCCTACCACTCGGTAGCAACGCGCAAAAACTCCGCCTTCAATCGAAGACAGCTAACTCCGCCAACTCCGCTATCCTTTGATCAGCCATGACCCCTTCCATCTTCATCTCGGCGGGCGAAGCCAGCGGCGAACTCTACGGGGCTCTGCTGGCCCGCTCGCTCTCCCACGGCTTTGCTCCAAAAGGTGAAACAGCGGAGCTGTGGGGGATGGGCGGCCCGCGCATGGCTGCCGCCGGAGTTGAGATCGTGGTCCGCTCTGAAGACATGGCGGTCATGGGATTTACGGAGATCGTGCGCCATCTGCCGCGCATCTATCGCGAGTTCCGCAAGCTTGAACGCGCCATCCGGCAGCGCCGCCCCACCGTGGCCGTGCTCATTGACTTTCCGGAGATTCATTTCCGCCTCGCCCAGGTGTTCCATCGCCTCGGTATTCCCGTCATCTACTTTGTCAGTCCGCAGCTCTGGGCCTGGAAGCCGAAACGCATCAAGCAAGTTCAGCGCTACGTCCAGCGCATGCTGGTCATCTTTCCGTTTGAAGAGAAGTATTATCGCGACCGCGGCGTCGAAGCCGAGTTCGTTGGCCATCCCCTCGCCGATCTCCCGCCGCCCTCCGTAACCCGCGAGCAGTTCGCCGCCGAAAACGGCCTTGACGCGGCCCGAATCTGGATCGGCCTCTTGCCCGGCAGCCGCCTCAAGGAAATCGAAGCCAATCTGCCGGAAATGCTCAAAGCTGCACGAGCGTTGCTCTCACCCGGGCCGGCACACGCCGATCCCGAAGCAAGCTATGAGTTCCTGATCCCCCTCGCCCCCACGCTCGACGCATCCCAGCGAAAAGTCGTCCAGCGCATCGTGGCCGACAAAGGCGCGGACCTGCCACTCCGGCTTATCAGCGATTTTGGCGCCGAAGGCGCCGGCTGCCCCACCGCAGGTGGCGCCCGCGCCGCGCTCTTCCACGCCCGCGCCTCGGTAGTCGCCAGCGGAACGGCCACCGTCGAAGCCGCGCTCATCGGCAATCCCTTCGTCGTGGTCTATCGCGTCTCGCGGCTGACGTATGCTATCGCCAGGCGTCT
>JBEKGH010000114.1:0-11892 GCA_050012895.1 Occallatibacter sp. | reverse complement strand
ACGTTCACTTCTTCGGCGGGAATGACCAGGAAATTCTTGTCGCTCATCTTGCGCGCGCCTTCGAAGTAGAGCTTCTGCTCGGCGAAGCGCTTGGGGCCGGGATCGGCCAAGTCGGAGTCGTCGTGAAAATCGCCGAGATAGACGATGTTGATGCCGAGGCCGCGGAAGACCGGAACCCACGTGGGCATGAAGTCCGAAGTTCCGCGGTCGCGGATCATCTCGTTGAAGTCGAGATGAAAATGGCCGGTGACGGTTTTGAAGCCCGGCACGGGTTTATAGGCGTCGTCGTGCGTGTATGCCATCACCTGCGGTTGCGTCGGTCGCGCGCCCTCCGCGCTCAGGTAGTAGTACACCGGCATGTGCTGTAAAGTGCCCGGGGGCGCATTGTAGAGCGCGTAATTGTAGATTTGCGACCGCGCCACGTGCACGCGGCGGTTCCACACATCGTCGCTCACGCCCCACGGCGCGTAGCCCGTGCCGTGCTCCGGCTGCATTACGCCCAGCGAGAACGATTGGTCGCTGTCTTTGCGGTAGTACACGTAGCCCAGGTTTACTTCGTTCTCGCGCGCAAAGAAGAACTTGTGCGGCTCAGGAAAGATGGCGAGCGAGCCCGCGCCGGCATCGAGAATTTCCAGCCGATTGCGCGCTTCGAGATTCACCGGCTGCTCATTCACGTCACCGCCGAATTGGTACTGCTGCCACAGCTGTGCATCATCGCGCCATTCGAGCCTGGTGTTTTCGCCGATCGCGAAGCCCTTCAGGCCGGCTTTGTAAATGTAGGCCACATCTTTGGCATCGGTTTTGGCTATCGCCTCCTGGCGCAGCAGGTTCGAGCCTTTGTATGCAGTGAACTCCAGATCGCCCGAAAAAATGCCCAGCGCAAGGCCGTTGAAAACCACGACAACGCGGTCGCCGTCGCTCTCTATGTGACAAGAGCTCGCGTTATAACGTACCGTGGCACGCTTCACCTCATCGGGGGTGCGGCCCGGACCCACAAGATGCGAGTCGTGGCCGGGAATCTCCAGGGGCGCATCCCAGAAAACATTCCATTTGTACTGTTCCTCGGCGTCGGAAGTGTCCTTATTGAGATGCTTCAGAATATCGAGTTCGGTCGTCGAGATGCGGCGACGGCCGGTGGTGACTTGAAAATCTGGCTCCAGATTCTTGCCCAGCACAATCCACGCTCCGCCGGATTTTTGCGCAGCCAGCTCCTCAACTACCGGTTGCCCTTCGCGCAGCGCAAACCGCGCACGATTCTGCTGGCCGTGCTCGCCTGGCCATACGATCTCGACTCCGCCGCGGGTTGCGGTAACGCTGACACCGGTGATCGGCTTCCAATCCTTCATGTCGCAGCTCTGCGCCTGCGCCACGGCCACACTCGCGCTCAATAACACCATCCACGCCATCCGACCAATTCTCATCGGCATCTCCTGTGTTCGCTTGCGATGGGTCTTGCGTTCCCGGTTCCTGGTTTGCGTAACTTCACGCGCCGCGCGTCATATCTTCACAAAGATCTTTCTGCGATAGAGCAGCCACACCGGAAGGAAGCAAACTGCCGTGTAGACCACCACATAAACGAACGACCTCCATCCCGGATCAGAAATGTGCATGAAGACGTGCTGGAACACATAGCGGAGCGGGTCCGACGCTTTGCCGCCATCGGTGAAGTGAATCTGCTTCAGGAGCACGTAGAGCTCCTCGCTGATTACGTAGGCCACAATGGCGTTCGAGCCGAAGACCAGCCACGGCCAGGCCAACGCTTTGCTCCAGCCTTTCTGGCCCCATCCGCGCTGCTCCATCAACCAATAGAGGAGCGCGAGCGCGAGCAGCGACCACCCCGCCGCCACCAGCACGTAGGAACTGGTCCACATCTTCTTGTTGAGCGGGAACCAGATGGCCCAGAGATATCCCGTGGCGAGAAGTGCCGCCGCGGCCCCAATCAGGCCCAGCGTTTTGAACTTCGTGGGCAGCCACATTTTTAGCCACAGGCCCGTAAGCAGGCCCAAGAGCGCCGTTCCGATTGCGGGAATGTCGCTCAGCAAGCCTTCGGGATCGCGCGTGTTATGGGGATTGCTCGGGTTCTCATCGGTAAACTCTTCGTAGAGATGGCCGGGCATGAGTTGACGGTCGAGCCACGCGACAATGTTCTGGTCCTTATCGAGGAAAGGAACGTCGCGGCCGGGCACACCCGCTCCCGGCACCGGAACCCAGCGCACCAGCGCCCAGTAGCCAACCAGCAGGCAGACCAGCAGCAGAACTTTCGTCCATACGCGCCGGTCCCACAGATAAAGGAGCGCCACGATCAGGTAGCAGACGGCGATGCGCTGCAGGACGCCGTAAATGCGCAGGTGCTGGAGATGGAAGTGAGGGAAGCCATTGGAAAAAACTCCCAGCGCAAACAAAATGACCGCGCGGAGCAGCGCGTGACCCGCGAGTTTGGCGCGAGAGTCGCCACGCCGCAGCCGCGCCTCGGTCGAGAAAACGATCGACACGCCCACCAGGAAAAGAAACGTGGGAAAGACCAGGTCGGTGGCCGTCAATCCGTTCCACGCGGCGTGGTGCATCTGCGCCCATGCGCCGGCGCCGGAGTTGTTCACCATGATCATGAAGGCAATGGTGAGCCCGCGCAGCACATCGAGCGAAAGCAGGCGTTTTTGCGGCCCTACAGCGGCTCCAGATTTGCTGAACCAGGGAGCCTGGACGCCGAGTGGTGTCTTCGAGAAAACGCCACCTTTCACCGAACTACGCAGGGCGCGAGAATTCTGGAACCGTGCCAGGGAAGAAGGCAGTTTGATCATTTGGCTCTCCGTCCGTACCGATTGCATCGACGCTCAATACCCTACCCGCATGGGCCTATTTTAGCCAAGTGGAAAGCCGTTGCCACGACCGGCGAGGTCCATAAAGCGCACTCTCATTACCGGCAGGCCCTCCCTCGTTCCGTTGTTCCCTGCCTTCTTGTTCCCTGTCTTTGATACACTCCCCTTTCGGGCATTTCTCTTTCATTTTGCTTGCCATGATCCGGAGGCTATCGTGCCTGAGACGCAGCCGCCTGCCTTTCGACCTTTTGTTCCACCGGAAGAATCCCCGCCAGAGTTCACGCTCCGCGCGCTTCTTCTCGGCTCGTTCTTCGGCCTGGTTTTCGGCGCCGTCACCGTCTACGTCGGCCTGCGCGCCGGTCTCACCGTCGCGGCATCCATCCCCATCGCGGTGCTTTCCATCAGCATTCTGCGCGCCTTTGGCCGCTCCTCCATCCTCGAAAACAATATCGTTCAGACCACGGGCAACGCCGGACAGTCGATCGCTTCCGGAGTCATCTTCACCTTGCCTGCGCTGGTTTTTCTGGGTTTCGATCTCGAGTACTCACGCATCTTTGTGCTGTCACTCATCGGTGGCTGGATTGGCGTGCTGTTCATGATTCCGCTGCGCCGCCAGCTCATTGTGCAGGAGCACGCGACGCTGCCCTATCCCGAAGGCACGGCCTGCGCGGATGTTCTGATTGCCGGCGAAAAAGGCGGTTCGCTCGCCAGCCGCGTCTTTCTCGGCCTTGGGCTGGGCGGGCTCTACACATTCTTCCAGAACGGCAACCTCTTCGCGGCGTGGCCGGAACAGCCCGCCTATCAACCGGACTTCGGCCCGCAACATGTGCTCAAGGGCGCATCCATCAACGCCGACGCCACCAGCGAGTACCTGGGTGTGGGCTACATCATCGGGCCGCGCGTTGCCGGCGTCATCTTCGCTGGCGGCGTGCTCTCGTGGCTCGTGATCATGCCGCTTATTTACTTCTTCGGTAAAGAGATTGCCCACCCCATCTATCCCGGCCTTGTGCCCATCGCGCAAATGACACCCGGCGACCTTTGGGCGACCTACATTAAACCCATGGGCGCGGGCGCCGTGGCCGCGGCCGGCGTCATTACCCTTATCAAAACTTTGCCCACGATCGCGAACGCACTCACTGCGGGATTCAAAACCATGCGCCGTGGCGCCGCAGCGCAGGCCAAGCCCATTCGCACAGAGGATGATCTCTCCATGCGCGTGGTGATTGTGGGGTCGGTGCTGTGCGCCGCTTTGATGTTCGTGTTCCTCGAGTTCAAACCGGTGCCCGGAGCCTTTGTAGGCTGGGCTGCGAATCTCGCCGCCTCGCTGCTGGTTGTGGTTTTTGGATTCCTCTTCGTCACGGTCAGTTCGCGCATCGTCGGCCTGGTCGGCTCCTCGGCCAGCCCGGTATCGGGCATGACGATTGCGACGCTCATGGCGACAGCAGCCATCTTTCTGTTCCAGGGATGGACCGCTCCGGCCTTCGGCGCGCTCGCCATCACCATCGGCGGAGTGGTTTGCATTGCCGCCTCCAACTCCGGCGACACCTCGCAGGATTTGAAGACCGGCTACATCGTCGGATCAACACCGCGCCTGCAGCAGATCGCGTTGATGATCGGCGTGGTGGTGTCGACCATCGTCATCGGATTCACGCTGAATCTCATGAACACCGGCTTGCAGGAGTTCGACACCGCGTCGCAGCCGTGGAATATCAACGCTTCGCATCCGGGCGTCGCGATCCAGAGCGACGCCGCGCACCTGCCCAGCCAGATTCGCGTCACCAACCTCGACAAATCCGTGACCGTACATCAGAAGTCCGAATACGTTGTGCTCAACGCCATCGGATCGACGGAACTGCAGGACGGAAAGTATCTTTACTCGTCCGCCACCGGCCGCATTGAGGTGCATTGGATTCAGGGCATAGGCAGCGCGGCCGCTCCAGCCCCACAAGCACGGCTGATGGCCACTGTCATCAACGGCATTCTGACGCGCAAATTGCCTTGGGGGCTGGTCCTGATCGGAGTCTTCCTCGTTATCGCCGTCGAGCTGCTCGGCATCCGCTCGCTCCCCTTTGCGGTGGGAGCGTATCTGCCCATCGGGACCACCCTGCCCATCTTTGCAGGCGGCGTGGTGCGGCTGCTCGTCGATCTGGCCGCGAAGCGTAGCGGCGCGGCCGATGAAGCCGAGAGCGAAATCTCGCCAGGCTCCCTCTACGCCTCGGGCCTGATCGCTGCCGGCGGCATCGTGGGTCTCTTCGGTGTAGCCCTCAAAGCCTACGAAGCCACCATGGGCAAGGGCGACATTCTCAACTTCCCGCACACTTTCCTCGACCACACCGGCGTCTCGGTCGTGGCCTTCGCGCTGCTCGCGTATTCGCTGTACTACTTCGCGCGCAAGCCGCTGAAGAAATAGACCGGATTCGCGGCCTCGATAGACCGCTCAACGACAAAGTTGGCCGCCGCCTAGTGTCCTGAGTCGGCAGTTCGCATTACAAGTGTGCTGTCATCCTGAGCGAGTTTTGGCGCTTTTTGCGCCAAAACGAGTCGAAGGATCTGCGGTTGTTCTTCGGCTCCGAAGCACGCTTGCGCATCGTGATAAAGTAAGCACACGAGGCAGCGCATGAGGCCCAGTAGAAAGTTCACTGTCGTGATTGAAAAAGACGAGGATGGCTATCTCGTGGCCACCGTCCCCGCCCTTCGCGGATGCCACACGCAAGCCAAAAACCTCGACACCCTGATGAAGCGCACTCGCGAGGTGATCTCCCTGTGCCTCGAAGAGGAAAAGAACCCTCCCGACGCGCTTGAACTGGTAGGCATTCAGCAAGTCTCTGTATGACGCGCCTTCCACGCCCCAAGGGAAAAGAACTCGTCCGCGCCTCGGGCCGTGAATCGATCAACGTTCCCACTACCCCCGGCAGCAATCACGTTTCAGTCCAGCCGACGGCATGGCGGACGATTTCTTCGACGACTGCCAGTAGTGTGGGATCTACCCGCACATCCGAAGGTGTAAGTTGACGGGCAAGGGATAGTCCATTGAGAGACTTGTCACGCGAGAGCGCTACATAAGCCTGGCCGGAAGCAAAGGCACCGGCGCCCAAGTCGACTCGAACGTTTTCCAGCGTCAGCCCCTGTGCTTTGTGGATGGTCATTGCCCACGCCGCCTTGACTGGTACCTGAGAATAGCTCCCCACTACTTGCGCCGCGATCCTGTTCTCTGCGTGGTTCCACCTGTATTCAATTCGATCCCATTTTTCCTTCTTGACTTCAAGTTCCTCGCCTTTCCCGTCTAGGCGCACCCATACCGAGTTCGGGTTCGTCCGCGTGACCGTTGCCAAAGAGCCGTTTACCCACCGCTTTCCGTGGTCGTTCTTCACGAGCACCACCCGAGCGCCAGCTTTTAATTCAAGTCGAATGGGGGCAGGGAGCTTGTCCTCTTTGAGATTGAAGTTCCCTTGGAGTATGCCTTCATAGGTGAACATCCGACCCGGAAGGGCGAGAAGTTTCTCTTGGTTGTAGGAATCAGCCTTTGCGTTCGTTGCGGTCAAAATTATGGGAGTTTCAGTTCGTCGATGTGGGCCATGGCATCGTTCGTTTATTGAGTCAACCACGCTTCCTATTTCTCCGCCGACGCGCAAAGATGCGAGCATCTGAATGAACTCCTCGTCCTTCTGTCTATATACGGTGCGCATTTCCACAAATCGAACGCGCAGGCGCTGCAAAACTCTTGCGCTTACAATGTACGGCGTTTCATAGCCTCGGTCTTGTAGTATCTCCTCCTCCTCATTGGGAACCACTGGAGGAAGCTGCAAAAGATCGCCGATCAAAATGATCTTGACGCCGCCGAACGGCAAGTCGCTCTGCCGGTTCACGCGGAGTGATACATCGATAGCGTCTAATAAGTCGGCTCTGACCATCGACATTTCGTCGATGATAATCCGGTCAAGGTTTCGGAAAAGATGGAGTCGGCCCGGCAGGGGAACAATGTCTTGGGGATCAACGATGTGGGGTGGGAGTCTGAAGAACGAGTGAATCGTCTGGCCTCCCACGTTAAGCGCCGCCACTCCGGTTGGTGCAAGTACCACCTGCCTCGGCCCTCCAACTCTTGCGAGCTCGCGTACAAGCGTGGATTTGCCGGTGCCGGCGCGCCCGGTAATGATCACGACAGGTACATCCTCACTTGGCATCGCCAAAGCAAGATTTCTTCGGGGAGACAAGGCTTGAATTGATTGCGCTGCGAGCTGTGTGGACGGAAGCAGTAGTTCACGCTTGAGTCCCACCGCCTTAAGAATTTCGGAGAGGATTGGCACGACACACCCCCGGCCCTCGTCGGCGCTCAATTTGTGCGCGGCGTCAATTGAATGCGAAAAGTATACGCCGGGGGCCCCGGCTGGCCCGCATCTCAAAGCCGTCAGTCAACTACGAACGGGGGCACTCCAGGCCTTGCTCTTGAAACTTGGGACCGCGCGACCCTCACGCCACGAGCGAGACTTCACCCTGCCGTCCGCGCGCCGGCTTCACGCTGATCTCCACGTCCTGCCCAAGAGCCGTGAGGAAATCCATGAGCCGCTCCACCGAGAAAGACCCGGCGCGGTTGCGCATCAGCGCCGACACGTGTGGCTGTTTGATGCCGAGAATCTTTCCGGCTTCTGCTTGCTTGAGGCCGCGCTTGCGAATAATGCGGTAAATTTCCAGCGTGAGCCGGGCCTTCAACAGTTCCTGTTCCGGGTGAGGGAAACCAAGATCGGCAAAGACATTCCCGCTGCTCTTTTCGACCCTAATAGGGCTCTTCGTTCTCGTGCTCATGCTAATTCTGCCCCTCTCTGTGCGGTCTGGCGGCTTCGGTTAGACGCTTGTGTATACATAAATACGTCTAATTGTATGTTTCTGTAAAGCCGGCATTTCATGGACAAGACCCCTCTTTGTGATGTATGATGATTGATGTTTGATGCTGGGTGGTTCCGATGCGCACGACGCTGGCGATCGACGACGATATTCTGGCCGCCGCCAAGGAGATGGCCGCGACCGAGGGGAAGAGTGTAGGCGAGGTGATCAGCACGCTGGCCCGCTTCGCCATGCGCCCCACGCCGGGCCGCCGCGCCACGCGCAACGGCGTGCCCCTGCTTCCGGTGCGCCCCGGTGCGCCGCGCGTGACCTCGGAGCTGGTCCGGCAGCTCGAAGAAGAGTTATCGTGACGCGCTTTTTGCTGGATGTGAACGTTCTGATCGCGCTGATCGACCCAACCCACGTTCAGCATGATCGCGCGCACCATTGGTTTACGAGCATGGGACGCCGCGCCTGGGCAACCTGTCCGCTCACGGAAAATGGCGTGCTCCGCATCGTTGGCAACTCCCGTTACCCGAGTTCGCCGGGAAACCCCGCCGCCGTGGCCGAGCTGATGACGGTATTTCTCGCGCTGGGCGGGCACGAATTCTGGCCGGATGACGTAAGCCTCTTCGACGCCACGAGCGTGGACACAACCCGCTTGCTCAACTCCGCGCAGATCACCGACAGCTACCTGCTTGCCCTTGCTGGCGCACACGGCGGGAAGCTCGCGACCTTCGACCGGCACATGGTCACCGCTGCAGTGACGGGCGGATCCCGCGCCCTTCATCTGATCGCTTGAACCCAGCAATCTGCCAGCCCCTGAGCAAACGTTCAGGGACCGCGCGCCGCAACCCTCCGCTACAATAGTGTGAAGCTCCTGCCAGCCGGGAACCCGAGTCCCTGGTTCGCCAGGAGCATTCACACATGATGCTGCCCGATAATCTTCCTGAAGCCCTTACCTTCGACGATGTCCTGCTGGTGCCCGCCTACAGCGAGGTGGTGCCCGCGCACGTGAGCACGCAAACCCAACTGACGCAAGGGATTGCGCTCAACACCCCGCTGATTTCCTCGGCCATGGATACGGTCACCGAGTCGCGCATGGCCATCGCCATGGCGCAGCAGGGGGGCATCGGCATCGTGCATCGCAATCTCTCCATTGCCGACCAGGCCGGCGAAATCGACAAGGTGAAGCGCTCTGAGAGCGGCATGATCGTCGATCCTGTGACCATCGGACCGGAGAAAACCATCGGCGACGCGCTCGAAATCATGCGCCGCTACCGCATCTCCGGCGTGCCCGTTACGCAGGGCAAGCGGCTGGTGGGCATCCTCACCAATCGCGATCTGCGCTTTGAGACGCGCACCGAAATTCCCGTAGGCGACGTGATGACCAGGGAGCATCTGATCACGGTGCCCGTGGGCACCACGCTCGAAGAGGCTGAGCTGATCCTGCACAAGCACCGCGTGGAAAAACTCCTCGTGGTGAACGACCAGTACGAATTGAAGGGCCTGATCACGGTCAAGGACATCCAGAAAAAGTTGAAGTACCCCAACGCGAGCAAGGACGATCAGGGCCGGCTGCGCGTGGGCGGAGCGATTGGAGCAACGGGCGACTTCATGGAGCGTGCGGCGGAGCTGGTACGCAACCGCGTAGACGCCCTGGCCATCGATTCGGCGCATGGGCACTCCTCGCGTGTGCTCGATGCGGTACGCGAAGTGAAGAAGCGCTTCAGCGACGTGGCCCTGCTGGCCGGCAACGTGGCCACCTACGAGGGCGCAATGGCACTCATCGACGCGGGCGCTGATGCCATCAAAGTCGGCATCGGTCCGGGATCGATTTGCACCACGCGCATGGTCACCGGCGCAGGCATGCCGCAGATTACCGCCATTGCCGAAGCGTTCCGCGCCGCGCACCAGCACGGCATTCCGGTGATTGCCGACGGCGGCATCAAATACTCCGGCGAAGTCACCAAGGCCATTGCCGCGGGCGCCAGCTCCGTAATGATCGGCTCACTCTTCGCAGGCGTGGATGAGAGCCCCGGCGAAACCATCCTCTACCAGGGGCGCAGCTTCAAGACCTATCGCGGCATGGGATCGCTGACCGCCATGAGCCAGGGCTCGGGCGAACGCTACTTCCAGGGTTCATCCGATCTAGGGGGTCCGAACAGTGAGGCCGGAGACGTGGTGCAGCGCGAGCGCGCCAATGAAAACCGCCTGGCCAAGTTCGTTCCCGAAGGCATTGAGGGGCGCGTTCCCTATCGTGGGCCGCTCGAAGCCATGGTCTTCCAGCTTGTCGGCGGTCTCCGTTCCGGCATGGGCTACCTGGGGTGCGGCACCATCGCGGAGTTGCAGGAGAAGGCGAAGTTTGTGCGTATCTCCGGCGCCGGGTTGCGCGAGAGTCACGTGCACGACGTGATCATCACGCGCGAAGCGCCCAACTACCATGTTGAGTAAGCGGCGCGGCCTCCGATTCTGGATCAGCGCATGGTTGCCGGTGGCCGTAGGCATCATCCTCATCACCATCGAATCGACCCCGGCTTTCGGCTCGGACCGCACCTCGCATCCTCTCCGCTGGCTTGTGCAACTGCTCTTCGGCCAGCTGACCGACGCAACCTGGGATCTTGTCCATCATCTGATTCGCAAGTCAGGCCACTTCCTGGGCTACGGAGCGCTGGGATTGGTATGGCTGCGCGCCTGGCGCATGACCGTGCCGGACGCGCGATTCCTCTCCCAGGCAGGACGGGCGCTGCTCGCGACGGCGCTGGTAGCCAGCTGGGACGAGTGGCACCAAACCTTCCTGCCCAATCGCACCGGCTCTCCATGGGACGTGCTGCTGGATTGTTGCGGCGCCGCCGCCATGATCGGAATGGCGTGGCTGTATCTGCGGTCCTTCCGGCACGCACAACCAGCCTGCTAGAACCGGTGTCCGCGCGCATTCTCACGGCGCTCCGGACCGCAATGTACGCAGGAAGTCTGGCGCGGATGCGCCGCATGGTTTCAGACTGCTTTCGATTCGAAGAAGCAGCAAACTACTTCCGGAGTTCCGCGGAGTTCGTTGAAATTTTGCATCGTGTTCCCCAGGATGCCTGGGAGATTCAGCGTCGCACGATGAATGAGATCGCCAATCGGCGTGACCGATGGAGCATCATCGCCGCGAAATACGCTCAAGCGCTGTGATCCCCGGCGGGCACTCGTATATGCGTATTTTCCACGATCCCTGAAAAACAACGCGGGCACATCCCAAATGGGATGTGCCCGCGTGATATTTCATGTGGATCGGTGAAGCTGACCGGACTGCCGCTGCTTACGCGGCCTCTTCGCCGCCCTTGGTTTCGTCTGTTTCCTTTTTCTGCTCTTCGAGCTGCTTTTCCAGCTCGGCGCGCTTCTTGGCCTTCAGGTCGACGCGCTTCTGGCGCTTCACTTCCAGCTGCTTTTCCGCGCCCAGCAATTCGATGAACGCCTTTTCGGCGCCGTCGCCCTGCTGGAAGCCGGTGCGAACGATCCGCAGATAGCCGCCGTTGCGGTCGCCGTAGCGCGGAGCCACAACATCAAAGAGCCGCTTGACGGCATCGTCGGTGCGGAGGAAGGCGTGCGCCTGGCGGCGCGAGTGCAGATCGCCCTTCTTGCCCAGGGTGATCATCTTTTCCACGTGCGGACGAACCGCCTTGGCCTTCGCCACGGTGGTCTCCACGCGGTCTTCTTCGATAACGGACGTGACCAGGTTGCGCAGCAGCGCGCGACGATGGCTGGTGTTGCGTCCGAGCTTGAATCCTGCATTGCGATGGCGCATCTTTAGCTCCTAGCTTCTAGCTCCCAGCTTCTAGCTCGATTGTCGTGGAATCGACAATGTGGTATTCGCACCAAAAGCTAGAATCGTGTAGCTCTTTTCAAATCTTGGCTTACTTGAAGCATCTAACTCCTAACTTCCAGTTTCTAGCTTCGTTGCGGAAAGTCATAACTTCCAATCCCGCACGGAAGAGCTAGTAGCTAGAAGCTAGGAGCTAGTAGCTGATTCTTAAAAATTCTCCGTCTCGGTAGGCAACTGCAGATCCACCGAGTCAAGCGGCTCTTCTTCGTCGTCGTAGCGGCCAAAGCCCGCGGCCAGCGCCGTCTGCGGCGGAATGCTGGTGGGCCCAGGCACCGCGTTGCCCTGCTCGTCGATCTTCATGCCCAGCGACAGACCCATCTGCGCCAGGATTTCCTTGATCTCGTTCAGGCTCTTGCGGCCGAAGTTCTTGGTCTTGAGCATCTCGGCTTC
>JBEKGH010000113.1:0-19235 GCA_050012895.1 Occallatibacter sp. | reverse complement strand
GGCACCGAGATGGTGATGCCGGGCGACAACGTGGAGCTGGAGATCGACCTGCACACTCCGGTGGCCATGGAGAAGGGCCTGCGATTCGCCATCCGCGAGGGCGGCAGAACCGTCGGCGCCGGTACGATTTCGGAGATCATTAAGTAAAAGGGAACAGAAGACTAACGAGGGCTGCTGTGCGGTCGAGAGGTTGATCGGCGGCAGCCACTC
This sequence comes from Occallatibacter sp., assembly GCA_050012895.1. Lineage (GTDB taxonomy): Bacteria > Acidobacteriota > Terriglobia > Terriglobales > Acidobacteriaceae > Telmatobacter. The sequence goes on along the minus strand of JBEKGH010000113.1, from coordinate 19,025 downwards.
CAAACGATCTTTGAGTAACAAGAAAAGAGAACCTAGATGGCTGGACAGAGAATCAGGATCCGTTTGAAGGCTTACGATTACCGCGTTCTGGACACGTCGACGGGCGAGATCGTCGAGACGGCCAAGCGCACCGGGGCGCAGGTTGCGGGCCCGATTCCGCTGCCCACGATGAAGAACAAATACTGTGTGCTGCGTTCGCCCCACGTCGACAAGAAGTCGCGCGAGTCGTTCGAGATCCGCACCCACAAGCGGCTGATCGACATTCTCGAGCCGACCCAGCAGACAGTGGACGCGCTCATGAAGCTCGATCTGCCCGCCGGGGTCGATGTTGAGATAAAGACGGTGCAGAAGTAAGAAGGCTTGCTTAGAAGTAAATAGATATTGGATTTTATTTGAGATACACCGGCAGTGCTGAAGCTAGATGCTTGGCATGATGAGGAAAGGAAAAGACGATGGCTGTTACAGGAATACTAGGCAAGAAAGTCGGCATGACCCAGCTCTTTGACGAGCGCGGCGACGTACACCCGGTCACGGTGCTGAAGGCCGGTCCATGCGTCATCACGCAGCTCAAGACCTTGTCCAAAGACGGCTACGACGCCGCGCAGATCGGCTATGTTGATTTCATCAAGGCCTCGAAGGTGAACAAGCCCATGACGGGCCACTTTGCCAAGTCGAATGTGCCTCCCGTACGCATGATGAAGGAGGTCTCGGTCGAGGTTGCCAAGGAAGGCGATGACGCTGAGGTCAAGGCGGGCGACCGCATTATGGTTGACATTTTTTCCGATGATAAGTTTGTAGACGTCATTGGCACATCGAAGGGGCGCGGGTTTGCCGGCGTGGTCCGCCGTCATCACTTTGGGGGTGGTCCGAAGGCGCACGGGCATATGTTCCAGGTGCAGGGCTCGATCGGCGCATCGTCCTATCCGTCGCGCGTCTTTCCCGGCCAGCGCATGCCCGGACATATGGGCCACGCGCAGATAACGGTTCGCAACCTGCGCATTCGCGGCATAGATGTTGAAGACAACCTGTTGATGGTCGAGGGCGCGGTGCCAGGCCCACGCGATGGGTATGTTCTGATCTCGAAGGCAAAGGCCCCGCCGCGGGAGCGTCGTGGGTTTGCCGGTGGCACAACGCTAGATCCGTTGAAGGCTTCGAAGAAGGCTTCGCCGAAGAAAAAGTAGCAAGCCGGCTAGTCAGCAAGTTAGCGAGTCAGTAAGTCAGCGAAGTACGGCAGCAAACTCTGCGCGGGGAATGGATCCGGGTTACGCAGACAAACAAAGTCAGGGACCGCCGCAACGATGGCGGGCATGAAGAGAGAAGAGCGATGGCAAAGATCAATGTAGTCAATCTCGCGGGAAAGAAGGTTGGGGAGTTCGAACTCCTCGACGAAGTATTTTCGGGCGAGATCAACGACACGCTGCTGTGGGAGTCGGTGAAGCACTACCGCGCCGCGCTGCGCCAGGGCACGGCGTCCACCAAGACGCGCGGGCTTGTTTCGGGTGCCGGACGCAAGTTATGGAAGCAGAAGGGAACCGGTCGCGCACGCATTGCGTCGATTCGGAGCCCGCTGTGGCGCTCGGGTGGCACAGTTCACGGACCGAAGCCGCGCAGCTACGAATACGCCTTTCCGCTGAAGAAGCTGATGGGCGCGTTGCGCTCGGCGATTGCGGCCAAGATAGCGGACGGGAAGTTGACGGTGGTTGATTCGTTCGAGGTTCCCGAGGCTAAGACAAAGCTCTTCCGCACCGCGATCGACAAGCTCGAGGCCGGAAAGACAACGTTGCTGGTTGAGTCCAGTCAGCAGCTTGGCGAGAAGCTCTATCTGGGATCACGGAATCTTGCGGGGGTCGAGCTAGTGCTCAGTTCCGAGGTACATCCTTACGATCTGTTGCGCTACGAACATGCGATCTTCTCCAAGGATGCTATTGAAGCGCTTCAGCAGACGCTGAAGAAGTTTGTATCGAAACGCAGCAAAGCCGCAGCAGAAGACAATCAAGCTGCTGCCGAGAAGGAGGTTGCGTAAATGCCAACCCTCTATACAGTGATTCGCCGCCCCCTGATTACCGAGAAGGGGATGGGCGTGAAAGAGACCCAGAATACGCTGGTTTTCGAGGTTGATATGAAGGCCAGCAAGACAGAGGTCAAACAGGCCGTCGAGACGCTCTTCAAGGTCAAGGTGAGCGGCGTTCGGACTTCCACGGTGGAAGGAAAAGAACGCCGCCGCGGCAAGTTCACCGGTTATCGCCCCGACTGGAAGAAGGCCTATGTCCGCTTGAAGGATGGACAGAAGATGCCGGAGTATCTCAACAGCATGTAAGCGCAGTTGGCAGTGGTGAGTTGTTATTTGTGAGTTGAATGCAGATGCGACGAGTAAGTCACGAAGATCCGAAAGAGAACTAGCTAACAGCCTGAAGCTAGTAGCTAGGAGCCAAGAAAAATGCCGATCAAATCATTTCGACCGATTACCCCGACACTACGCTTCCAGACGAAGCTGGTGAACGACGACCTGACGACGGACAAGCCGCACAAGCCGCTGCTCTCTGTCAAGCAGCGCACTGGCGGACGCAACAGCACGGGGCGCATGACCATCCGCCACCAGGGCGGAGGCCACAAGCAGAAGCTGCGTCTGATTGACTTCAAGCGCGAAAAATACGGCATCCCGGCCACGGTTGCTACGATTGAATATGATCCGAACCGCAGCTCGCGCATTGCGCTGGTTCACTATGCGGACGGCGAGAAGCGCTATATCATCCAGCCGATCGGATTGAAAGTCGGGCAGTCAATCATGAGCGGTCCGGACGCCGATATTCTCGTTGGCAATGCGCTTCCGCTCAAGAATATTCCTCTCGGAACGATTGTGCATAATATCGAGCTTCGCCCTGGCAAGGGCGCGCAGATGGCACGCTCGGCCGGTGCGCAAGTCAACCTGATTGCGAAGGAAGGCGACTACGCGCTGCTCAAGCTGCCCTCGGGCGAGACGCGCAAGGTACTGGTGGAGTGCATGGCGACGATTGGCCAGGTGGGCAATACGGACCACGAGAACGTCTCCATCGGCAAGGCCGGACGCAACCGTTGGAAGGGTATCAATCCTGCCAATCGCGGCGTCACGATGAACCCAGTCGACCACCCACACGGCGGAGGTGAAGGCAAGACCTCCGGCGGGCGTCACCCGGTCACACCATGGGGCCAGCCAACGCGCGGATATAAAACGCGTAACAACAAGCGAACTGATGTATATATTGTTAGTCGTCGTAGCAAATAGACGAAAGGGACAATCTGAACTTTGTAACTAAAGAATTGTTCGTCAGGAAACAGCGCAACACCAAGTCTCGAATCTAAGAGATTCGTCGTATACAGCACGGTAACCTAGTAGAAATCCGGAGTTATCAACATGGCACGTTCAGCAAAGAAGGGCCCGTTTATCGACGCACATCTTCAGTCGAAGATTACTGTAATGAACCAGACCAACGACAAGAAGGTAGTGCGCACATGGTCGCGCCGCTCGACGATCTTTCCCGACATGGTCGGTCACACCATTGCCGTGCATAATGGGCGCAAATTTATTCCAGTGTATGTGACGGAGAATATGGTTGGTCACAAGCTGGGCGAGTTCTCCGCGACGCGCACGTTCAAGGGCCACTCGGCGCGTGCAGCCGAGACCACCGCAAAACCGAAGTAGTCCGCGGCGTTTGTTGTAGCCAGCAATGGGCTATTCGCAGAAGAAATGCGTACCAGTTAGTTCGAAGGATTAAAGCTATGTCGAAGATTGCAGTACAAAAAGTTCGAGAGTTCCGCGCAGAAGCCAAGTTTCAGCGCAGCAGCCCGCAGAAGACGAAGCTGGTTCTCGACACCATTAAGGGCATGCGCGTGGAGCAAGCGCTCAACACTGTTCACTTCTCCACCAAGAGGATGGGGCCGGTCGTCGAGAAGGTGTTGCGCTCGGCCATTCAAAACGCGACCTACGCCTCACAGGAGCAGGGTCTCGATATTGACGTCGATAACCTGTATGTTCGCACTGCAGTGGCGAATGATGGACCGCGCATGAAACGCATCCGGCCCGCCCCAATGGGGCGAGCGTTTCGTTACCAGCGCAGGCTCACGCATATTATTGTGACGGTTGCGGAGAAGAAGCCGGCAACGGAAGCTGTGGCGATTGCGCCTAAGCCCGAAGCGACGGAGATGACGTCGGCCAAGCCAGTGGCCAAGAAACCAGCAGCGAAGAAAGCTCCGGCGAAGAAGGCTGCAGCAAAGAAGGCTGCAACAAAGAAAGTTGCAACAAAGAAGGAAGTAAAGTAACAAAGGCTGGGAATTGGGTAGTGCCGGGATACTTCCGGTAAACGTAGGTTTTGCATCAGGCTCCGCCGGCTCAACCGGGTTGGGGCGAAGTAAAGGAAGCTATGGGACAGAAGGTCCATCCATATGGGTTTCGCCTCGGCGTCAACAAGCCGTGGAAGTCACGATGGTTCACTGAGCGCGGCTACGACAAGCTGCTGGTTGAAGACGTCAAGCTGAAGGCTGAGTTGCGCGAGAAGCTGAAGGCCGCCGGAGTCAGTTCGGTGGAAGTTGAGCGCCCGGGCAACAAGCTGCGTCTCATAATTCGCACCGCGCGTCCGGGCATCATCATCGGCCGCAAGGGGGCGGAAATTGATAAGCTGAAGGCTGACATCCAGAAACGGAGCTCGCGCGAGGTTTTCATCGACATACTGGAGGTCAACAAGCCTGAGCTTGATGCACAGTTGGTCGCCGAGAACATCGCTCTGCAACTGGAGAAACGGGTTAGCTTCCGCCGTGCGATGCGGAAGTCGGTTGATTCGGCGTTGCGTTTTGGCTGCAAGGGCATCAAGGTCCGCGTGTCGGGCCGGCTGAACGGAAACGAGATTGCACGCTCTGAGTGGTATCTACAGGGGCGTCTACCGCTGCACACCCTGCGCGCCGACATTGACTATGGATTTGCGGAAGCGCATACGACGTACGGCATTATTGGGGTCAAGACCTGGGTCTATCGTGGCGATATCTACGAGCAGAAGAAGCGCCGCGATCAGGGAACGACGACCGGAGTGTTCTAGAAATAGTTGTGAATTGTCAGTTAGACCGGTCGAATTTGCAGATCCGCTTTGCAAGTAGATATGAGTTAGAGGGTTTTTATTATGTTATTGCCAAAGAAGGTCAAGTTTCGTAAGCAGCAACGCGGTCGCATGTGTGGCAAGGCGTGGCGCGGGTCGGATCTCTCATTCGGCGACTTCGGTCTGAAGGTGCAGGAGTGCGGCTATATCACAGACCGTCAGATTGAGGCCAGCCGCATCGCGATGACGCGGTTTATCAAACGCGGGGGCAAGGTGTGGCTGCGTATTTTCCCTGACAAGCCGATTACCAAGAAACCCGCCGAGACTCGTATGGGCAAGGGCAAGGGAGCTCCCGACCACTGGGTCGCGGTCGTCCGCCCGGGCAAGATTTTGTTTGAGATGGAGGGCGTCTCGCCCGAACTGGCGAAGGAAGCCATGCGTCTGGCAGCTCACAAGTTGCCACTGAAGACTATTTTTATCCAGCGCCACAGCGTTAAGGCAACCGTGGCCGTCAAGTAGCGGTTTAGGCGAAGAACCAGGCCGGCCAAAGAATTAACGACGAAAGAAGAAAAAAATGGAACTCGAAAAGATCCGCAACCTTAGCGACGAAGAGTTACCCGCACAGCAGATTAAGTCTGCCGAGCAGCTCTTTCGTATTCGCTTCCAGAAGAGCCTTGGCAACAATGAAGGCATCAAGAAGCTGCGCACACTCAAGCTCGACATTGCCCGCATCCAGACCGTGACCCGCGAGCGCGCTCTGGCCTCCGCGAAGACAGCATCGCCGGTCGCCGTTCGAACGGCCCCGGCGGCGAGCACACGCACCGCCCGCAAGAAAGCGAAGAAGGACTAACAATGGCAGACACAACAAACGCAGCAGTTCCAGAAGTGCAGGTCTCTCGCCGCAACGAGAAGGTCGGCATGGTTGTCTCGACCAAGATGCAGAAGACGATTGTGGTCGAGATCGAGATGCGCAAGGCGCACCCCAAATACAAGCGCGTGATGAAGTCGAACAAGAAATTTTACGCGCATGACGAGTTGAACTCGGCACGAGTTGGGGATGTGGTGCGCATTCGCGAGGCGCGGCCACTGTCGAAGCTGAAGCGCTGGTCGCTTGAGGAGATTGTGCGGCGCTCGTCGCTCTCGCAGCTTGACGAGAAGAACCCTGTAGTGGAAGCGAAGTAGTTTGGATCTGGCGTGGGGCCTATTGTCCCACGATGCAGAAGAGAGCTTCAAGGGGGGCCATAGCCCCGGGTCTCTAGGCTTAGGAGGACGAATATGTCAGTTCAGATGAGAACGATGCTCGATGTTGCCGACAACTCCGGCGCACGCAAGTTGCAGGTAATTCTTCCGCTCGGTGGCGGCTTGGGCAAGAAGGCGGGCCTTGGCGATATAGTGACGGCTGCTGTAAAGGAGGCGTCGCCCGACGGCACGATCAAGAAGGGCAAGGTGGTGAAGGCGGTAATTGTGCGCACGCGCAAGGAGTATCGACGGCGCGACGGCACCTACATCCGCTTCGACCAGAACGCCGCCGTGGTGATCGGCGATACCAACGAGCCGGTGGGCACGCGCGTCTTCGGCCCGGTGGCACGGGAGCTGCGCGAGAAGAAGTTTCTCAAAATTGTTTCGCTCGCGCCTGAAGTGATTTAGAAGAGTTGCAAGTGGTCAGTTCTCAGTGCGGATGTGGAGTGCTGAGGTGGAATGAATTAAAAACGGATTCCGACTCCGGAACGATAGTCGAGGATAAGAGAGTGTATGGCAGGGATTAAGATCAAGCGAAACGACACCGTTGAAGTGATCGCAGGCAAAGACAAGGGAAAGCGGGGCCGCGTGCTGCGCATCCTGGCGGACAAAGACCGACTTCTGGTTGAGCACGTCATGATGATCAAGAAGCACGTAAAGCCGAACCCGCAGAGGAACATCAAGGGCGGAATCGCCGAGCAGGAGTCTTCCATCCACATTTCAAATGTGATGCTGGTTGATGGCGAGGGCAATAAGACCCGGGTCGGGAAGAGAGTTGAAGACGACCAGAGAGTTCGCTTCTCAAAGGTAAGCGGGAACGCGATTCCCGAGAAGAAGAAGTAAAGAGTAATTAGAAAGTTGATTGTTGCTTTGTTGGAAAACCAGGTTCACCCCACGAATCGGTACACGGGCCGCGAGGTCCACTCCGGAAACCGTGGAGAAAGCGGAGTCGATCATGGCGGCACGATTTAGAGATAAGTACCTGAGCGAGATCAGTCCAGCGATTGCCAAGGAGCTTGGCATCACCAACCCGATGGCGATTCCAAGACTGGAAAAGATCGTTATCAATATGGGGCTGGGCGAGGCCACGCAGAACGTGAAGATCATGGATCCGTTGGTGGCCGACCTGGCATCTATCTCCGGGCAGAAGCCGGTCATCACCAAGGCGAAGAAGTCGATCGCGGCCTTCAAGGTGCGCGAAGGGATGCCAATCGGTGCGATGGTCACGCTACGCGGCGACAAGATGTATGAGTTTCTCGACCGGCTGATCTCGATTGCGCTGCCGCGCGTGCGCGACTTCCGTGGCGTCTCGTCGAAGAGCTTCGATGGCCGCGGCAACTACACGCTTGGCCTGCGCGACCAACTCATCTTCGCTGAGATTGACTATGCGAAGGTGGACAAGCTGAAGGGCATGAACGTCACCATCGTTACGACCGCTGTCGACGACAACGGCGCACGCGCCCTGCTGAAGGGCTTCGGCATGCCATTCCGGGTTGGAGCATAACTCGCCGAACCTCATGGCCGGCCGTAACAGAATTTGCAGTCTGATTTGGAACCAGGATAGAGAGTAAACACTATGGCAACTACCGCTAAGCGCGTCAAGGACGCAAAGAAGCCGAAGTTCAAATCCCGTCAGCACAACCGCTGCCAGCTGTGCGGCCGTCCCCGCGCCTACCTGCGAAAGTTCGGGATCTGCCGTCTGTGCTTCCGGTCGCTTGCGCTCAAGGGAGAGATCCCCGGCGTCGTCAAGTCAAGTTGGTAAGCGTAGCGGTGCGTCAACCTGTATACTTAATAGGTTGTCGTCACCGTCTCACCCTTCCAGAGACCTCATCCGACAAGGATGCTGAAGTCTGGGAGCAGTTGGTTTTCGAGATGCAGCGCATAGCTCCATCGAATGGTTACAGCAACATTCCCGCTGGTTCTCGCTGTGAGACACACGGTTGAGCGAACGGGGAATGAAGGAGAATGAATGAACCTGACAGATCCAGTAGCTGACTTTCTGACGCGTATCCGCAACTCTATCCGCGCGCGCCACCAGAAGCTCGACGTACCCGCCTCCAAGCTCAAGAGCGAGATAGCCCGCATTCTGAAGGAGGAGGGCTATATTGCCAATTACAAGCCGACCGAAGAGGGCGGCATGAAGGTGTTGCGCGTGTATCTCAAGTACGGTCCCAACAATGAGGCTGTCATTCGCGACCTGCAGCGCGTCTCGCGTCCCGGATGCCGCGTGTATCTTGGCCGCGACGAGATTCGCCGCGTGCAGGGCGGACTCGGTATATCTATCATGACCACGCCAAAGGGCGTGATGACCGGGCGGCAGGCGCGCCGCGAGGGCGTTGGCGGCGAGATTCTCTGCGAAGTCTGGTGACGCTGGCCGCGTCGGGCGGACGCGTTTCGCTCCGTTCATTGCGGTATTGAACGAGTTACTTCGGCGTGGTTTGTTATCGCCGTCATGAAGTTTAGAACGATGGGCGCATGCCCAGGCTGCAGTGGAACTCAATAGCTTTCCGTTGAGCGACTCGCAAGCCACAAAGGATCTCGAATGTCCCGTATCGGAAAAAAGCCAATCCCCATGCCAGCCGGCGTCAAGTACACGGTCAGCACAGATGGCAACACGGTGCTTGTGGAGGGCCCCAAGGGCAAGGTCACCGCCATGCTCCCCGGCGGCATTACCCTGGTGCAGAAGGATGGCAACTTGATTGCCGAACGACAGAACGACAAGCAGGCGGCGTTTCATGGACTTGCGCGCGCGCTGGTCTCCAATGCTGTTGTCGGAGTCACCACGGGATGGAGCAAGGAACTCGACATTGTTGGCATCGGGTACCGCGCCGAACTGAAGGGAAAGAATACAGTAGTTTTTACCCTCGGCTTTTCGCACCAGATTGAGTTCCCGCTGCCCACTGGGATCGAGGTTGTTATCGATCCCAAGCAGACTCACCTCACAATCTCCGGTATTGATCGCCAGAAAGTGGGCCAGGTGGCCGCCGACATGCGTTCCCTGCGCAAGCCTGATCCATACAAGAACAAGGGCGTTCGCTACTCTGGAGAAAGACTGAAGAAGAAGGTCGGAAAAACCGGAGCGAAGTAAGTAAAACAGTACTAATTTGTAAGTGAACTTACAACTCAGTACTTACAACCTATAACTTTTGTTATTCCGAACGTCACCGGCACTCTGGCGACGCCACTAGGAAGGAAAGCAAGACTATGCTGAAACCCCGCGAACGCAATGTCATCCGCCAACGCGTACACACCCGCATCCGGGAGAAGATGTCCGGCACTGCCGAACGACCGCGCCTCAACGTCTACCGCTCGCTGAACCACATCTACACGCAATTGATCGACGACCTTAATGGCGTCACCCTGGTTTCGGCGTCCTCGTTTGGCAAGAAGACAGAGGAGAAGCACTACAGCGGCAACATTTCGGCAGCTAAGTTAGTTGGCAAGCTGATCGCCGAGCGAGCGCAGGAGAAAGGGATCAAGAAAGTGGTCTTTGATCGCGGCGGATATCTCTACCACGGTCGCGTGAAGGCGCTTGCCGAAGCAGCCCGCGAGGCCGGTCTCGAGTTCTAAGCTTCCAGTTTCAGGTTCTGTGGCGCCCCAACGGGCAGCCAGAAAGAGGTACGGCAGATGGCAATGATGAAGAAAAAGTTTGACGCGAACCGGCTCAATCTGAAGGACGAGGTGGTTTCGATCAATCGCGTCACCAAGGTGGTCAAGGGCGGCAAGAATATGTCGTTTGCCGCGCTGGTTGTGGTCGGAGACCCAGGCGAGGGCGTCGTCGGGTATGGTTCAGGTAAGGCCAAGGAGGTTCCCCAGGCCATCCGCAAGGGGATCGAGGCGGCCAAAAAAAACCTGGTCAAGATCAACCTGACCCAGACCACGATTCCGCACCAAGTGTTGGGCCGCTACGGTGCCGGTTCGGTGATGCTGAAACCAGCGCCTGAAGGCACGGGCATTATCGCCGGCAAGACCGTGCGAGCCGTGATGACCTCGGCAGGCGTGCAGAATGTACTGACCAAGTCGCTCGGATCGGCCAACCCGCACAACGTTATCAAGGCGACATTTGACGCACTGATTCAGCTTCGCAATAAGGCCGAAGTCGCCGCACTGCGCGGCAAGACAGTTGAGGAGCTCTAGCCATGGCCAAGCCTGCAATTATCGCAAAGATCAAGCTGCAATACTTCCGTTCGCAGATATGCACGCCGACCAAGCAGAGGCTGGTCATCAAGGGACTCGGATTCACAAGGCTTAACCAGATTGTCGAACGCGAAGATACGCCGTCGGTTCGTGGCATGGTGGCGAAGGTACCCCATTTGGTTCGCTTCGTCGATTAATTATTTAGTAGTTATTTGCTTAGCAATAAATAACTGCTAACTAACAAGTGATTTATTAAATGCGAGTCGGCGGGCAATGACCTGCCGGCGTTATAGCGAGGAAACAGATAATGGCAATCCGCAATCTCTCCAATCTGCGCGCCCCCAAGAAGGCGAATGAAAATAAGAAGCGTGTCGGACGCGGTATGGGATCGGGCATGGGAAAGACATCCACCCGCGGCCACAAGGGACAAGGATCGCGCTCCGGCTCGTCGCTGATGCGCGGCTTCGAGGGCGGGCAGATGCCGCTTCACCGCCGTCTGCCCAAACGCGGCTTCAGCAACGTCTTCCGCGTGGAGTATACAGTGCTTGGTCTGGACCGCGTTGCCGAGATTCTGGCGACTGCTCCGGACACCGAGTTTACCCTCGACAAGATCGTCTCGCTTGGCCTGTTGCGCAAGAGGGGCGGCCTAATCAAGGTGCTCAACAACGGCGAGTTGAGCGGCCCGGTTACCATTCACGCGCACAAGTTTTCGAAAACCGCGCAGCAAGCCATCGAGAAGGCCGGCGGCAAGGCAGTTCTGATCGGCTAGCAACTCCGCCGAGTGCATCTGCCCGGCGCCTTCAACCAGGATAGGGATTCACCCTATGGAAGCGCGGCCCGCGACGGCTGGCTTCTGGCAACAGTGAAGAGGTTTTGATGTTAGAGAAATTCGCCAACATCTTTCGTATTCCCGATCTCCGCAAGCGTGTTCTATTCACGCTTGGTCTGCTGGCGGTCTATCGTCTGGGGGCGTTCATCCCGACGCCTGGCATCAACGCGGACGCACTTGCGCAGTACTTCAACATGAACTCCGGTTCGCTGCTGGGGCTTGGCGATCTGTTTACCGGCGGCAATCTTCGCCGTCTTACGATCTTCGCGTTGGGCATCATGCCTTACATCACGGCGTCGATCATCTTTCAACTGCTCACTGTGATCTATGAGCCGCTGGCCAAGCTGCAGAAAGAAGGCGAACTTGGCCGCCGCAAGATTACGCAGTGGACCCGTTACGTCACTGTTCTGCTGGGAGTTATTCAGTCCTTCGCGATCGCCCTGACGCTGACCAGTTCCTCCGTGTCGATGGTTACCATTTCGCGTGGCGCATTCATTCCGATGTGCGTTATTACGCTAACGGCCGGCACTGCCTTTATTATGTGGCTGGGTGAGCAGATCACCGAGCGCGGCATTGGAAACGGCATGTCGCTGCTGATTTTTACCGGAATCGTCGTTGGCCTGCCGCGCGGCATTATGGACATATACACAAAGGCGCGCGACGAAACCTGGGGCCCTTTGACCCCCATTGTTATCGTCCTCCTCGTTGCTGCGATGATTGCAGTTGTCGCGTTCATTGTCTTTGTGGAACGCTCCGAGCGCCGCATTCCGGTGCAGTATGCCAAGCGCATCGTCGGACGCAAGATGATGGGCGGTCAGTCCACCCACCTTCCTCTGCGAGTCAACTCCGGCGGAGTGATGCCTGTCATCTTCGCCAGTTCAATTCTTTCCGCGCCACTGCTGTTCTCAGGAATGAGTATCTTTGGTAGCGGGCCGCTCCGGGAGACACACTTTCTTGGCCCTATCCTTCAGGCCATGCAGCCGGGCGAACCGTGGTATGAGATCCTATATATTGCCGCGATCGTCTTTTTCGCCTACTTTTACATCTCCATCGTCTTCCGGCCCGATGACATCGCCGATAACATGCGCAAGTACGGCGGATTTATTCCAGGGATTCGTCCCGGGCGCCGCACCTCTGACTTCATCAACGACGTGCTCACCCGCATCACGCTGGTCGGCGCGCTCTATCTGATCATCATCTCCATCATCCCGACCATCCTTATCAGTGGAATCCACTTTAACCACCTGTGGCTGATCGGCTCCTTCTTCGATCGTCTGCCGCCCGTATTTACCAACGGGTTCGGCTTCAACTTCTATTTTGGCGGCACCAGCCTGCTGATCGTTGTCGGCGTAGCAATGGACACCGTGCAGCAGGTGGAATCGCAACTCATCATGCGCTCTCCCAAGAGTGGCCGCATTCGTGGCAGGCGCAGCTGGTAGGACGGGCCCATTGACAAACAATTCCGCATCGCATTCGACGGCCCTGGCAGGGAATGACTTTCTGCCAGGGCCGGTCCTTCTGTTAGGCGCACCAGGCGTTGGCAAAGGAACGCAGGCACAACTTCTGGTCACCAAATACGGCATTCCGCAGATCTCCACCGGCGACCTGCTGCGCGGCAACATCGCCCGAGGCACCGAGCTGGGGCGCAAGGCGAAAGAGATCATGAGCGCTGGACTGCTGGTGGACGACGAGACCGTCAACCAGATGGTCCTGCATCGGCTACAGGAAAAGGACACCCATAGCGGGTACATTCTGGATGGCTATCCGCGTACGCTCGATCAAGCGAAATTTCTTGATCGAACGATTGCCGATCCCATCTTTCTGCCGCGGCTTCCTGTCATCGCCGTCAGCATAGTGGTCTCCTACGATCAGTTGCTCAAGCGCATCACAGGACGAAAAACCTGTCCGGCGTGCAAGCACATCTACAATGCGTATTCGAATCCGCCGAAGGTCGCGGGAGTTTGCGATCTCGATGGAGCCAGCTTGACGCAGCGCGGGGACGACACTGAGTCAGTCTTTATCGAACGCATGAAGACCTTTGACGCGCAGACCGCTCCGGTGGTGACACACTACCGCGATCTGGGGCGCTTTGAAGAGGCCGACGGGGACCAAAGCGTGGAGGCTGTCAACGCCGCGGTTGAACAGGTCATCGTCAAGCTGCGCCGTGCTTCTCGCTGACGACTGGCAACAACTATTATGGCAATACTTATTAAAACCGCCGCCGAGATAGAAAAGATGCGCCGCTCCGGCGTGGCTCTGCACCAAGTACATGAAGCCGTCCGACCGCTCGTCGTGCCCGGTGCAAGCACTATGGATCTGGAGAAGGTTGCGGCAGCCAAGATGGATGAGTTGCACGCCATCTCGGCGTTCAAGGGCTACCACGGCTTTCCCGCCGTCCTTTGCGCCTCGATCAACGACGAAGTTGTCCACGGTATTCCTTCGGCCACACGCATCCTCGCCGAGGGCGATATTGTATCGATCGACTGCGGTGTTATTGTGGATGGCTTCTGCTCCGACTCTGCCGTTACCTATGCCGTTGGCACACCGAGTTCCGCCACCCAAAAACTGCTCGATGTCACCCAGGAAGCGCTGGAACAGGCGATTCAGCAGGCGCGGGTTGGAGGCCGACTCGGCGACATATCCGCTACAGTGCAGGAGATATGCGAGGCCGAGGGTTACGGCGTGGTACGCGAATTTGTCGGCCACGGCATTGGCAAATCCATGCACGAAGACCCGCAGGTTCCCAACTACGGTACGCGCGGCAAAGGGCCTCGGCTGAAGGCCGGCATGGTGCTGGCCATAGAGCCGATGATCAACGCCGGTGGGGCTGGGGTGAAGGTGCTGCCCGACGGGTGGACCACGCTTACCGTGGACGGCAGCATCAGCGCGCACTTCGAGCATACGGTCGCGATTACAAAAGATGGGCCTCGCGTGCTAACCCGTTAGGATTCCGGCCCCATTTCGGGGTATACTTAAAATGCTGTGTGCGCAGGCACATGGTAACAGGGCGTTTGGGCCGTGTACTAGGTCTGCCCGCCTGTCGAAGGAGAGCGTTTGTCGAAGGAAGATGCAATTGAAGTGATGGCGGTGGTGGTTGAGACGCTGCCCAATGCGCTGTTCAAGGTCGAGCTTGAAAACAAGCATCAGGCCCTCGCTCACGTCTCCGGACGCATGCGCAAGAACTTCATCCGTATCCTCCCCGGCGACCGCGTTGCGATTGAGCTCAGTCCGTACGATCTCAACCGGGGCCGCATCGTCTATCGCTACAAGTAGACGAAATCAGCTACCAGCTTTTAGCTCGTAGCAACTAGCTGAAACAAAGAGCCAATGCTGCGCTGGCCTGTCAGTGGATCAAACCACCGGTTCAAAGCCAACGGCTGCTATTCAGGAGTTTTATGAAGGTACGTGCGTCCGTCAAGAAGATATGCGATAAGTGCAAAGTCATTAACCGCCGCGGCGTAGTTCGCGTTATCTGCGAAAACGCCAAGCACAAACAGCGTCAAGGTTAGTTTTACTTACCACCTAGTACCGATGCCATAGCACTGTAGTACCCGGCCCCGCCAGGCTAGTTAGCCGAAGTCAAGGCTTGCGTTGAACCCGGTGGAGATGACCGCAAACCGACAACCCCGCTTCCGTGGCCACATCAATGCCACAAGCACAGACAAAAAGGAACCCCATGGCACGTATTGCTGGAGTCGATGTCCCTAATCAAAAACAGGTGCGCATCGGACTCACACACATTTTTGGCATTGGCGACTCGCGCGCGGCAAAGATACTTGCCGAGGCGAACGTCGATCCCTACGCAAAGGTCGGCGCTCTCGACGAGGAAGCACTGAACCGCATCCGCCACGTCATTGAGACTCAGGGCAATATTGAAGGGGATCTGCGCAAGGACGTTTCGCTCAACATCAAGCGCCTGATCGAGATCCAGTCCTACCGTGGACTCCGGCACCGCCGTTCGCTGCCCGTTCGTGGCCAGCGCACCCACACTAACGCCCGCACCCGCAAAGGACCCCGTAAGGGCACGGTTGCCGCCAAGAAGAAAGCGACGAAATAACCCATGGCGAAGACACAGAACAAGGCAGGCGGCGCCAAGACCGCAGGCAAGAACAAGAAGTTCAAGAAGCGGGAACGGAAGAATGTTCCATTCGGGCTTGTCTTTATTCAGGCGAGCTTCAACAATACGATTGTTACCATTACGGACCAGGCGGGCAACACGCTCAGCTGGAAGTCGTCCGGCTCACTCGGTTTTCGCGGCTCCCGCAAGGGAACACCGTTTGCGGCGCAGCAGGCTGCGGTCGGTGCAGCCAATGCGGCGCGCGATCACGGACTGCGCTCGGTGGATGTGCGCGTCTCGGGGCCAGGCTCCGGGCGCGAGTCGGCGATCCGCGCGCTGGCTTCGGCCGGCGTCGAGGTTCGCTCGATCCGCGACATTACGCCGATGCCGCACAACGGCTGCCGTCCGCCGAAGCGCCGCAGAGTCTGATCAATGAAGTGGTAAGTGGACAGGGATAAGTGGCAAGAAAACGCCACTTATTTCTTAGCACTTTCCACTTACAACTTATTCAACCCGGATCGGGACGAAGCGCGACAAGCGCGTAAACCGATCGTCACCTGAAGTAAAGGAGCAATCAATAATGGCACGTTATACAGGACCCGTCTGCCGCCTCTGCCGCCGCGACGCAACCAAGCTGTTTCTCAAGGGCGCGAAATGCTTTTCCGACAAGTGCGCGATTGAAAAGCGCAACTTTCCTCCCGGCCAGCACGGCCAGTCGCGCAAGGTGAAGAAGGTGGTGGGCTACGGCCTGCAACTGCGCGAGAAGCAGAAGGCAAAGCGCATCTACTTCACGCTGGAGACGCAGTTCCGCGCCTACTACCAGAAGGCTGCGAACAAGACCGGCGTCACCGGCGAGCTGCTGTTGCAGCAGTTGGAGACGCGTCTGGACAACGTCTGCTACCGGTTGGGCTTTGCGATGAGCCGCCGCCAGGCCCGGCAGATCGTCCGCCACGGACACATCCAGGTGAATGGCCGCAAGGTCAACATCCCGTCGTTCCAGTGCAAGGTGGGCGACGAGATCCAGATTCGCGAAGGCTCGAAGAAGCTTGTCATTCTCGAAGAGTCGGGGAACTTCGCCAGCGGCCAGCGCGCCGTGCAGTGGCTCGACATCAACCGCGAAAATCTGTCGGGCAGGCTGATCGCGCTGCCTACCCGCGAGGACGTCAACCTGCCAGTCAACGAGCAGCTTATTGTTGAACTGTATTCCAAGTAATGCAGCCATCGGCCGTTAGCGCTTAGCTTTTAGCTGGAGCTAACGGCCATGAACCAAAGGCTGTCGTTGCATCACACAACCTAGCCCGCAACCGAACCAACCCGCCTTCGCAAAATGCATCGCGAATGAGCCGGATAAAGGAGAAACACCCATGCTTTGGAGAGGCTTCCAGAAACCCAAGCGTCTTGCCGTTGACACCGAAACACTCACCGAGAAGTACGGGAAGTTCTCCGCGCAGCCATTTGAGCGCGGCTTCGGCACCACGATTGGCAATGCGCTGCGGCGGACTCTGCTCTCGTCGATCGAGGGCGCAGCTGTCACCGCCGTGCATATCGAGGGTGTGCTGCACGAGTTTCAGTCCATCAGCGGCGTGGTCGAGGACGCGACCGACATCATCCTGAACCTGAAGCAGATCCCCTTCAAACTGGCGGGCGAAGGCCCGAAGGCCCTGTATCTGCGCGCAGACGCGGCAGGCATCATTACCTCCGGCATGATCGAAGCCGACGGCGATGTCGAGATTCTGGACAAGGACGTCTACATCTGCACCGTCAGCGACGGTGGCAAAATCGACATGGAGATGCGCCTGAAGCGCGGGCGCGGATACATCTCCGCGGACAAGAACTTCGATGCCGATCTCGGTCTCGGATTCATTCCGGTCGACAGCGTGCACTCGCCCGTGCGCAAGGTGAACTATCTGGTGGAGGCGGCGCGACTCGGGCAGATCACCGACTATGACAAGCTAACGGTCGAAATCTGGACGAACGGCACAATCTTCCCCGCAGATGCACTCGGACTCTCGGCCAAGCTGCTGAAGGACCACATGAGCATCTTCATCAACTTCGAGGAGGAGATGGAGGCTGGCCACGAGCTGCTCGATGGGCCTGCGCTGCACAACGAGAACCTGAACCGTTCGGTTGAGGAGCTGGAACTCTCGGTGCGCAGCTACAACTGCCTGAAGAACGCGAACATTGCCACCATCGGCGAGCTGATTCAGAAGACCGAAGCCGAGATGCTGAAGACCAAAAACTTCGGACGCAAGAGCCTGAACGAGATCAAGGAGATTCTTGCGCAGATGGGGCTTTCACTGGGCATGAAGATTGACGAGCAGGGCAATCCTCAGCCTGGGCCGACATCCGTGTTACCGGCTGCAACACTCGCGGCCAGCTTCGGCGACTTCGACGATGACGAGGAAGACGATGACGACGAGGACCTCGATTTGGCGGGCGAGCCAGAGAACTTCTAAGTCTGATTTGGGAGCAGGATTCAAGCGGCGGAGCATGAATCCTGTTCCCAGCAGATTTTCAGTTTGCGGCCATTGAGTGGAATGGTCAGCGGTTCGTGGCAAACGCGGGCATTGTTTGTCAGTTGTCCCTGCCATCCCCCCTTGGCGGAGATTGGTGCGTAAGTGGATTGTTATGTGGCGGCCACAGGGATAATACTCATAATGAATACCTTAGGTTCAAGCGGTTTGGAATCAATCGGTTGCGCGGGATGTGGTTGGATAAGATATTGATTGCATTGACTTTGCTGCTAAAAGATTCAGGACATAAGGGTTAGAGCTGATCTCCTAAAGGTATAGCGGAGCTACAAAGGCCAATGCGGGGATTCTTCGCTGCGCTCAGAATGACAACTTGGTGCGGCTTATTCGGTTGAGAAAGAGCGGTGCGAGGGAGCGGCGGGAGTTTATTTCCGCACGGTCAAATCTGTCTCTCGATGGATCTTTGATCCATATATTAATTGTATCAAGCGGAGCATAACTACTATGCCAACTGTTTTTCAGAGGGAAGTGGTTTATTTGGTGTTGGTTAGGGGGATTTTGGGGCGTCGAGGGGCTTGACACGCGGATTTGCTGGGGTTTTTGAGGGTGGAGGAGCGAAAAAAAGACCCGGGGCTGAAGCCCCTTGATTCTGCGAGGGTTATTCAGGGGGCTAAAGCCCCCTGCTCCCTCCGCAGAGCAATAGCAAGAGCAAAGGCAAACCCCAGGGGCTGAAGCCCCTTTATCGTTTGGCTGCCTGAGAGGGCCAAGCCTAAAGGCTTGGCGTACTTAGAAGCAAAGGCGGAGAACGGGCAGCGGCAAGGGCAGAAGCGGATTCCTCCGCTGCGCTACGGAATGACAAACAAAGGGCAGGCAACGGCAAGGGCCAATACGGAGATTCTGGCTTCGCCAGAATGACGACGTAAAACAAACAACCGCAGGTCCTTCGACTCCGTGACTCACGATGAGGCCGTGAGTCACTCCGCTCAGGATGACAGGGTTGTTGGTTGGTCGAGGAAGACGGTGTTGCTGCGCCAGAATGACGACGTAAAACAAACGACCGCAGGTCCTTCGACTCCGTGACTCACGATGAGGCCGTGAGTCACTCCGCTCAGCGACTGTCTGTTTTGTCAAGGGGCGGGTTATGGAAAAGACGGCGCGGCGCGCCTCGGAAAACGCAGAGGGCGCGTTTCCCGCTTTCCCACAACCCCGGCTGCGGCTGCGGGATAATT
>JBEKGH010000112.1:0-15139 GCA_050012895.1 Occallatibacter sp. | reverse complement strand
CGCGTGAACGCACTTTCGCGGAAAAAGCTCATTGTGCTTTATTGCGGCTGCTGTCCCTGGAATCGCTGTCCGAACCTTGGGCCAGCGTTCGCGAAATTGCGCGACATGGGTTTTACCAATGTAAAGGCCCTCTATCTGGCCGACAATTTTGGCGCCGATTGGGCCGACAAGGGATACCCGGTTGAACAGGGCTACTAACGAGGAATGGTGGCGAGGCGCGCGAGCCACTCCGAGGGCCGTAGGGATTGCGCCGCCCACACTCCGCCGCTCATCTATAGTGAAGCTGCTCTTGTGGCTCTGTGTTGGGGTGAGCACGGCACAGGCTCCGGTAGCTTCAACTTCGCTACTTCACAAAAAAGCGCCGGAGTTCATACGCACCGATTTGCTTCATCGGAAACTGGATCTCCGCACTTATCGCGGCAAGATTGTATTGCTTGATTTTTGGGCCACATGGTGTGCTTCCTGCCAGCTTGAAATGCCTCGTTTCGTTGCCTGGCAAACCCAATACGGCTCGCGTGGCCTGCAAATCATAGGCATCTCGATGGACGACGATCCGGAACTGGCGCGAAAGATGTACGAAAAGCAGAGGCTAAACTACCCCGTAGCGATGGGCGATGACAAACTTGGAAGGTTATACGGAGGAGTGCTCGGCCTCCCCTTGGCTTTCCTGATCGACGGCCAAGGCAAAGTCCAGGCTCTATTCCGAGGTGAAACTGATTTGAACTTGATTGAAGCGGAGTTCAAGCCCCTTCTTCGTCCGTGAGTTGGCGGCCTCAGCCCGACCGCGACCTAAGAATGTCTGATACACACTTATAGATAAATCCAACCGCTGCGGATCAGGGCCACCGATCCCGCCGCGACGAATATCCAGAGAGGTATTCCTTCCAAAAAATGGCCGAATCTCGACTTCGCGGAGAGTCTTCATGGAGAGCCCGGTGCCAATCAGGTACCCATGCTGTCATGCGTGGAGGTCGGTCGTTCCTTTGATGGCCAGTTCAATAGCGATCTCGGGCGGCGACAACAGCGTGTTGTGAACAAGGCAGTGGTGCACGGATCGCATCAGGGCCTCCGTCTGCTCTTCAGTGAGAGAAACCGGGCATGCGACATGAATCTGAAAGTTGCCTACTCGTGCCGGTGATTTGAGCTTCTCGGCGGTCACAGAAACTTCAACTCCATTTTCTGCGAGATTGCGAGTTTTCAGGTACTGCACGGCATAAAAGGCCGCGCAGGAGCCCAACGACGCGAGCAGGAATTCCGGGGGCGTCATGCCCGAGTCTTCTCCACCATTTTCCGCGGGCTGGTCGCAAAGAATTGTGTGGGAGCGCGACTGAATGGCAAACTTCACTCGATCGAGATGCGTGATTTTCACTTCCATAGTGGATTTTCCCTTACATAAGAAGAAAGCCACGAGATCGGCAATTCGTTACATCATGGCGGGGACATTTTTGGGGACGGGGATCGCCAACATGCGGAGGTATTCCCTGGTGAGAATGGCGCGCAGACGCGGTGCGACGGCCGAGTCGCAAGGAATCTCCAGGGATCGGCAACGATCGATGGCGGTGCGCAGATCGCGCAGAAAGGCCACGCAGGACGGGCATGCTTCAATGTGTTCGCGCATCTGTTTGCAGGTCAGTGGTTCCACGCGACCGTCGAGATACTCGGAGAGATTGGCGAACAGATCGCGGCATTCAGCCGGGCGTTGCGCGCCGTTGGCTCGGGCGCGCTTGGGCTTGCTCGCGGAGGGTCTGGCTTGTTTGGGTAGCTCGGGAGTGGCCTTGAGTAGCTGGCTCATCACCTTGCGCACGCTGAGACGCGCCCGATGAGAACCTGCGCAACCTGCTCGGTGGTTAGCTCTTCCATATCGTGGAGCACAAGAACGATGCGCAATGTGGCCGGGATGCGGAGGATTGCCTGATGCAGCAGGTGGTGCTGCTCGGCGGCGAGGATGTTCCTTTCCGGGCTTGCCGCTGCATCCTCAAGAAGCCTGCCCAGTTCGTCACCGTCCGGCATTAGCTCATCGAGCGAGAGAAGGTGTGCCGGAGCGTGTGCAGGCTTGCGGCGCATGCGCCAGCAGCGGTTTCTGGTCACGGTGTAAAGCCAGACGGCCATCTGCTGCGGGGTCTGTATCTTGGCAAGGTGCTTGATGGAACGGGAGAGCACCTCCTGCATGGTGTCTTCGGCATCTTCAGGATGGCCACAGACCTTCATGCTGAACGAATAGACCGTGTTCTGAAGTAGACCGATTGCCTCCTCGACAGCTTCCGGAGTGTCTTTGCGGAAGAGGTCGGTGGCACGGATCAGTTCAGGTCGCATCGTTTGGGTGAATCGGGAGCCAGACCAGTATATTCTCACGCGTGAATGAATGAAGAGTCGTTTGCACTGGGGCCCGTTCACCGCGCACAGGGGAGCGTCAGGGCATTCCGTTTCAAGGCCGTCGCAATCATCTGCAGGCAAATGGGAGATACCTTACTGAGCCACTCTCGATTTCCAGCGCACTCAGGATTGGAGTCGGTGGCAATCCATGCGCGCAACAAGGCAAGTGCGAGGCCCAATTCGGACCCTGAACGGCCTTCCTCCAACCGGAACATCTGGCGGTAAACCTCATCTTCAAGTCGGGTAGTTCGGGTTCGGGCATGCATCACGGGCTCACTGTCCGGAAATACAAGCAGCATCTTTCAGGCCCATGGCGCGCAGGATGGACATGGCTGGGCACCAGTTGGTGAATGCCGACTGCAACAGGTTGAGTCCGACAAAAACCGTCAGCCAGAGCCAATAGAGTGAAAAGTAATGCGCAAGCGCAAGCGACAACAGCACCATGACGCCTGCCATCAGGCGCACACCACGTTCGACTGTCATTGAGAATCTCCTTGTTCGGTTTCTGGTTGATGATCAGGTCCGGCTTGATGCCGCGAATGAACCATGAAATAAAGCACCGGAATGGTCGGCCACGAGAGGAAAGTCGAAGCGACTGCTCCTGCAATCAGCGAAAGTGCGAGCCCCTGAAAGATAGGGTCCGTAAGAATCACGCTTGCGCCAACGACAACCGCTGCCGCAGTCAGGAGCATGGGGCGGAATCGAGTTGCGCCTGCATCGATCACCGCCTCGGCCAGCGGCATTCCCTGGCGGATGCGAAGTTCGATGAAGTCGACAAGAATAATCGAGTTGCGCACGATGATGCCGGCGCCGGCAATAAAGCCGATCATCGAGGTTGCCGTGAAAAATGCACCCAGCATCGCATGAGCAGGCATGATGCCGACCAGTGTGAGCGGAATCGGGGCCATGATGATCAGCGGCACGATGAAGGAGCGGAACCAACCCACCACAAGCACGTAGATGAGCACGAGCACCGCGGCGAACGCCAGCCCCATGTCGCGGAAGACCTCAATCGTAATCTGCCATTCGCCGTCCCACTTCATCGAGTAATGGTCCGAGGACTCTGGCATCGATGCGTTATAGCGAGCCAGCGTGTATCCGGCCGGAAGCGTGAGATGGTCGAGGTCCTTGTTCATATTCAGGATTGCGTAGACCGGGCTTTCCACTGCTCCGGCGACGTCTCCGGTGACATACACCACGCGGCGCAGATTCTTGTGATAGATGCTGGGCTCGATGGCCTTGTGCTCGACGATGACCAACTCGCGCAGGGAAACCATGCCGCCGTCTGCGCCGGGCAGGCGGATGTTCTCCAGTCCCTGCTCGGAAGAGCGATCGGCGCGGTCAAGTTCGACAATTGCAGGCACTGGTTCCCGTGATGTCTGATCGTGCATCAGGCCGACCTGATCTCCCGAGAGAGCCAACGCCAGGGCGTGGGTTACATCGGAGACCGCGATGCCGTGTTGCGCAGCCTTGACCTCGTCCACGCGCATCACCAGCCTCGGCTGCGGATCTTCGACATACCAGTCCGTATCCACAACGCCTGCGGTGTTCTGAAAGATCGACTTGATCTGCTGCGCGACCTGGGTCTGACCAGCCAGGTCTGGACCGTAGACTTCCGCAACCAGCGTCTGGATCACCGGCGGTCCCGGCGGTACCTCGCTGACCTGAATGCGCGCGCCATAGGCGTTACCGATCGCGTCGAGCAACGGACGAAGCCGCTTGGCAATGGCATGGCTTTGCACGCTGCGTTGCTTGGCAGGCAGCAGGTTTACCTGGATATCGGCCTGATTCGGCTGGCGGCGCATGTAATAGTGGCGCACCAATCCGTTGAAGTTATACGGCCCGGATGTTCCGGTGTACGTCTGGTAGTTGAGTACGTCTGGCTGCCGAGCGAGTTCTTCTCCCAGCGCCTCGGCCACGCGCGCAGTCTGCTCAAGGGGCGTGCCGTCGGGCATATTGATGACCACCTGGAGTTCGCTCTTGTTATCGAACGGCAACATCTTTACTTTGACGAGTCCGAGCGGCACAAGCGCGACCGAGACCAGAAACAGCACCACCACTCCAATGAAAAACAGGACGCGATTGCGCGCGGATTGGATCAGTGGCGTCATGATGCGGCGATAGAGGCTGGTCCGCCAGTTCTCCGTCTCGGGCTCCACTATTTTGGCTCCTTCAAGATGGCGGCCAACAAGGCGGAGGGCCGCCCATGGCGAAACCACGAAAGCAACCAGCAACGAGAAGAGCATCGCCGCCGATGCGCCCACGGGAATAGGGCGCATGTAGGGCCCCATCAGACCGCGGACAAATGCCATCGGCAATACCGCGGCAATCACGGCGAAAGTGGCCAGAATGGTTGGATTGCCCACTTCTGCAACGGCTTCGACCGCGACTTCACTCATCGGCCGCCCACGATTCTCAGGCAACCGGAAGTGGCGCACCATGTTTTCAACCACGACAATGGCGTCATCGACAAGAATGCCGATCGAGAAAATCAAGGCGAACAGCGTCACGCGATTGATGGTGTAACCCAGGAAGTAAAACACCGACATGGTGAGCGCGAGCGTAACGGGAATAGCCAGCAGGACCACGCCCGACTCGCGCCACCCGAGAAAAAGCGCGACAAGCAAAGTCACGGACAACGTGGCCAGCAGCAGATGCTCCAGCAGTTCGTCCGACTTGGCCTTTGCCGTCTCTCCATAATTCCTGGTCGTCGTCACCGTTACGTCGTTGGGAATGGTCACGCCCTGCATCTCATGCACGCGCTTGAGCACCGCATTCGAGATATCGGTTGCATTCGTTCCCTTGCGCTTGGCCACGGTAATCGTTACCGCCGGATACTGGCGCGATCCCTGCTGCGCTGTGGCGCCCGCGTTCGTCGTTCCGTAGACCACGTAGTCCGACGGCTCCGCGGCGCCATCCACAATTTTGTCGGCAACATCGCGCAGGTACACCGGATGCCCGCGCACCACGCCCACCACCACAGCTTCCAGATCCTCGCGGCTGTTGAAGAGATTGCCGGCGTCGACCCGGATCTCCTGGTTGTTATCGGAGAACTTCCCCGCCTGTAGACTTGCATTTGCAGCCTGCAAATGTCCCACAATCGCCATCGGCGACAGGCCGTAAGCGCTCAGCTTTTCCGTGCTCAAAACCACCCGCATCGCGCGCGGAAGCCCTCCGATAATCGTCGTCTCAGATACATCGGAAATTTGCGCAATGTTGTGTTGCATCTCGTCCGCGATGGCGCGCAGTTGATAGCCGTTGTAATGCTCGCCCCACAGCGTCATGGCCAGGATCGGCACATCGTCGATGGAGCGAGCCTTGATCAGCGGCTGCGAAACTCCCGGCGGCATGCGATCGAAGTTCGAGTAGAGCTTGCTGTAGACCTTGATCAACGCATCTTCCTGGGGCGTGCCGACTAGAAAACGCACAATCACCAGGCTCTGCCCTGGCGCCGACGTCGAGTACACATATTCGACGCCCGAGATCTGATGCACGAGCGTCTCGATCGGCAGTGTGACGCGTTCTTCCACCTCCGCCGGGGATGCGCCCGGCATGGCGGTGGTGATGTCCAGCATGGGAACGAGAATCTGCGGCTCCTCCTCGCGCGGTATGATAGCCACCGCAAAGATTCCGATGGCCAGCGATGCGGCGATGAACAACGGCGTCAGCTTGGAGTTGAGAAATGTGTGAGCCAGTTTCCCGGCGATTCCAAGGTCTTGCTTCATTGCTGGACCTCAATGCGTTTGCCGGCGAGGTCGCGGTCCGAAGGCGCATCAACCAGTTTTTCGCCGGAAGAGATGCCTGACAGAACTTCGATGAGATTGCCTTGTCCCGCGCCGAGCGTGAGATAGCGAAGTTGCGCGATCCCTTGAGCGTCGAGAACGTAGGCGCAGGCCAGTGAGCCGCGCATGACAACTGCCGAGCGCGGAATCAGAATCGCCTGGCGGGTGCCGTTGGCAAACTCGGCCGTTCCATACATGCCGGCGCGCAACTGAGTTGAAGAAGGCAAGTCGATCTTGACGAGAAAGCTATGACTCGATGGATCGGCGGCGGGCACAATCTCCGCAACGGTCCCCGTCATACTGGTGGAACCGGCGCTATCGATCGCCACCTGCACCTTCATCCCCTTGTGGACCGCGCCAACCGCCGACTCATCCACCGAGGCTTGAAGTTGCAGAGCCCCGGCCTGATCGACCTGGATTAACGGCACGCCTGGCGCCGCCATCGTCCCCGGATCGACCATCCGCGCGGTTACGATGCCGGCGAAAGGCGCCGCCAGACGCGTATATCCCAGCATGGTGTGTGCGCCGTTTACCTGATCTCGTGCCTCGTCTGTTTGCGCGCGAACTGCCTCAAGGTTCGCCTCCGCAGCCTCGGCCCGCTGCGAGACTTCATCCATCTCCTGCGGGCTCACACTCTTCTCGGACTCAAGTTGTTTGTACCGGTTTAACGTGCTTGTCGCCAACGCGGCGTTGGTCTGCGCCGCGGCTTGCGCGTTTTGCGCCGCCTTTAAGCCCGCCTGCGCCTGCTCCAGAGCCGCTCGCAAAGCCGCGTCGTCCAGCACCACCAGTGTTTGCCCAGCCCGTACGCTGTCTCCCTCGTGCACCAGCACCTGCTGGATGCGGCCCATCACCTGCGCGGATAGAACTGCGGTTTCCCTGGCATGAACCGTGCCCGTGGATCGCAGGTTCACAGGCACCTCTTGCACCTGGCTTTCAACAACCCGCGCCTGTACGGTCTCAACAACCGCAGGGGACGCGGAGTCGGTACCATGACATCCGGCCACCGTCGCGGCGGTAACGGCCAGCAAACTTGCCCGCAAGAAAGTTTTCATTGCAATTCCTCCGCCGCATCGGGAGTCAGTGTCCCAGTCGCGTATAAAAGTTCGGTATAGGCCATGGCATTTCCGTAAACGGCATGCCAGTAATTGACTTGGCTCTGCCGCTCGGCGTCCTCAGCCTGCAGCAGATCGGTGATGGTGGCAAGCCCCGCACCGTAACGATTCTTCAGAATGCGCAGACTCTCGGCCGATTGGTCCATCGCCGCACGCGCCGTTTCCAACGAGAGTTCCGCCGTCTTCTGGTGAATGTGCGCCTGGCTCACCTCCAGCCGCAAATGCTGCTGAGAGACGGCCACTTGCGCGTCGATCTTCTGCTTGGCAGCGGACTCGCGCGAAAGTTGGGCGCGCCTGCCTAAGGGCAGAATGTCCACGCTGATCTGCACGCCGGCCACCCAGTTGTTGCCTCCCGAGCCGGCAAAGGAGGATTGGTCTTCTTCCCAGTTTCCATAGGCGCTCACGCGTGGGCCGAAGTCCGACTTTGCCGCTCCCACGGCAGACGCCTGCGCGGATTGCTGCTGTCCTAACGCCGCCAGATCCGGCCGCGACTTTTCAGCCGTCGCCAACTCCTCTTCCAGTGGGTTCTGCGGGAATGTGTGCGGCTCTATCGGCTTCAGTTCCGTTGCTTTCAGCTCCGGGTCGCCCATCGCCTCGCGCAACTGGGCCCACGCCAGTTCCAGGTCGCCCTGCGCGGCAATCAACTCCTCTTTGCGTGCGGCCACATTCACCTCAGCCGACATGCGATCCGACTCCACCGCAAGGCCAGCCTTGACGTGCTCATCCACAGAGGTCAGAAGCGCCGCAGCCGTCTCCTGCTCATGCTGGGCAACAGCGATCTCCCGCTGCGCATAGAGCACCTGCTGGTAGGCCCCCACAACACGAAACACGATCTGCTGATCCGTTGCCTTGGCGGACGAGGAGGCGCTTTGCCTGAAGAGATCGGCGCGCCGGATCTCCTTCTCTGTCTTGAGCGAATCGAACGCCATCCATGAACCGGAGAAACGCGTGGCAAAGTTGCCGATGGGCTGCGGAAAATTCAGCGCGTTCAGCGCAAAGTCAGCCTGCGTAAACTGCCGCTGCCGAAGCCGCGTGCCGAAGGCATAGACCGGATCGTCGCCGCGGGAGATGTCTTCAGTGAAGTTGAGTTGCGGCAGAAGCTGGGTGCGCGCCATGACGGCCGCCGCTTTGGTTTCTTGATTGTCTGCGCGCGCAATGGCAGCCTCGGGGCTTTGCCCAAGAGCAACGTTGACGGCTTGCCGAATCGTCAGCGGTTGCTGTGCCATGGCAGCCAATCCCCCAAAGCAAAGCAAGAGAGATAAGCCCGGAGACCGAAACCGGCGAGAACTGATCGGGTGAGATAACTTTGGATAGCGCATTCATCGGAATAAATCCATGGGACATGGCGACCGTTACAAATAAGCACGAAAATATTTGCCGGTGCCCGTGACACCTCTTCATGCAATTGCCCGATGATAGAAGTTGGTTTTCCACTGGCTTTGCCAACCCACGGGGAATGAAACGGGCTTTTCGGTTTGTCTTTTTTTTGTTGAACTTACAATATTGTTTCTTTCTAGCTAGCACGAATCCGCAGGCCCCAATTGATCATTGATGATTTCTCCACTGTGCACACAGAGAGTGCGGCAGCGACAATTCACTCGGAACCCTGAGAATCGCCCGAGTGGGGACTGGAAACGCGACTGGGCCTCGTCTCGTCGGTTCAGCTGGCGGAGCAGCTGACCGCGTCAACCGGAATCGGCCGCGGCGCCCCCTCGAGCGCTGAAACTCTCTGCGGAGCACAGCAGGCTTTTCCGAGACGTGCCAGATCCACTTGCATTGCTTTCTCTTGCCCAATCACTGCGAGCGTTTCCCGAAGGATTCTGGCCGCGCCTGCATTTTCCGGCACGAGAATTTTATAGTGCATCCATTTGCCTTCGCGGCGCGCGGCCACGATGCTCACACGTCGCAGGTAGGCAAGATGGCGTGAAATCTTGGGTTGGCTTTGCCCAAGGATCTCGACGAAATAGCAAACGCACACTTCCGTGCCGTTCATCAGGTTCAACAGCCTGAGACGGGTGCGATCGGCGAGCGCGGCAAACAGCAGGGCCAGGTCGTAGGTCTTGGGGGAACGTTCCACGTCTTTATGATATGCGCATTGACAAATATGTCCAGAGAGGAATACATTCGCTTTAGCGTATGTAAGGAGATGCGAGTATGGAATCGACGACCAGCGTTCAGGAACAAGTGAAGGAGAAGTACGGAAACGCCGCCCGAGCAGTGGCCGGGTCCGGCAGTTTGCAGGCGTGTTGCGACCCCGGCCTTCGCTGTTGCGACCCGATCACCACCAATCTCTACAGCGCCGAAGATAAAGGACTGATCCCTGAAAAGGCTGTTCTTGCCTCGCTCGGCTGTGGCAATCCCACGGCGCTGATCGATCTTCGGCCTGGAGAAGTGGTTCTCGATCTCGGCTCCGGTGGCGGCATCGACGTGCTGCTCTCGGCGAGGCGCGTTGGACCGACCGGTAAGGCTTACGGCCTGGACATGACGGACGAGATGCTGGCCCTTGCACGCGAAAACCGGAAGCAGGCAGGCATTACGAATGTCGAGTTCCTGAAAGGTGAAATCGAGAGAATCCCCCTGCCCGACAACACCGTCGATGTCATCATCTCGAACTGCGTCATCAATCTTTCGGCCGACAAGGACCGCGTGCTGAGGGAAGCGTTTCGCGTCCTCAAACCTGGAGGACGCTTTGCGGTTTCCGATGTTGTAGTCCGGGGCACGGTGCCGGACGAGGTGCGCAGGAGCATCCTTCTCTGGGTGGGTTGCATTGCCGGAGCTTTGGAGGAAAACGACTATGTTGCGAAGCTAACGAAAGCTGGTTTTGGCGATGTTTCTATCGAGCCCACTCGCGTCTACAACGTTGAAGATGCGCGCCAATTCCTCACCGAAGCCGGAATAGATGTCGACGCCATTGCTCCACAGGTGAACGAGAAGTTCATGAGCGCCTTCATCCGGGCTTCCAAACCGAAAGCACGTTGCTGCGAGCCGGGCTGCTGCGCGCCTGTCACGATCGCAGCGAAGGAGTAAGGCGATGCAGGATCATTACAACGTACTGTTTCTCTGCACCGGCAACTCGGCGCGGTCGATCATGGCTGAGGCAATCCTCAACCACAAAGGCAAGGGGAAATTCGCTGCCTACAGCGCCGGGAGCCACCCTACTGGGCGACCTAGGCCCGAAGCTCTGAGGCAGATTGAATCCGCAGGCATGTCCACCGCAGGCTTGCGCAGCAAGTCGTGGGATGAGTTCGCCGCACCGGGGGCTCCAAAGCTGGATTTCGTCTTTACAGTGTGTGACAACGCCGCCAAGGAAGAGTGTCCCTATTGGCCGGGGCAGCCGATGACGGCACACTGGGAGATTCCCGATCCGGCAGCCGTAAAGGGTACTCCGGATGAAATCGCGCGAGCCTTCCGCGATGCCTTCATAGTGCTCGACCGCAGGATAGGACTGCTTCTGTCCCTGCCGCTCAGCACCCTTGACCAACTCGCCATCAAGCGCGAAGTCGATAACATTGGCCGCTCGTAGCAGAGCTTAAGGAGGCACGCGGTTGAAGAAGAGTCGTCTTTCGTTCTTGAACCGTTATCTGACTGCTTGGATCTTCGGGGCCATGGCGTCCGGTGTCGCGTTGGGGTGGGTGGCTCCCGGAGTGGTGCCGTTTCTGAATCGGTTCAGCGTCGGCACGACGTCGATTCCCATCGCGGCGGGCCTGATTCTCATGATGTATCCGCCCTTCACGCGGGTTCGCTTCGAAGAACTACCTGAGGTCTTTCGCAACAAGCGCGTGCTTGGGCTTTCTCTGCTGCAGAACTGGCTGATCGGACCGGTGCTGATGTTTGCGCTTGCGATCATCTTCCTGCGCGGCTATCCCGAGTACATGGCCGGTCTCATCCTGATCGGCTTGGCACGTTGTATCGCCATGGTCATCGTGTGGAACGAACTGGCAAAGGGTGATACGCAGTATGCCGCGGGACTGGTGGCGTTCAATTCGCTCTTTCAGGTGTTTTTCTATTCCGTCTACGCATGGGTATTCATCACGGTTCTGCCGGGTTGGTTTGGATTGCATGGCGCGGTGGTGAAAATCTCCATCGGCGAGATCGCGCGAAGCGTCTTCTTCTATCTTGGTATTCCTTTCATCGCCGGGTTTCTGACTCGTACCGTGCTGGTTCGCGCCAAGGGGCAGCAGTGGTACGACCGGAGCTTTGTTCCGCGCCTCAGTCCCCTCACGCTTCTGGCGCTGCTATTCACGATCGTGGTGATGTTCTCGCTGAAGGGCAGCTACATCGTGCGTTTGCCGCTGGACGTGCTAAGGATCGCGATTCCGCTCCTGATCTACTTCGTCGTCATGTTCCTGGTGTCGTTCTACATGGGGCGAAAGCTGGGGGCCGATTACTCGAAGACGGCCACGCTCGCATTCACGGCCGCCTCAAATAACTTCGAACTGGCAATTGCGGTTGCGGTATCGGTGTTCGGCATCAACTCGGGCGCCGCATTCGCTGCTGTCATCGGGCCTCTGGTCGAGGTTCCCGTGATGATTGCCTTGGTGAATCTGGCTTTGTACTTCCAGCGAAGGTACTTCGTGAATCCGGGATCGTCAAAAGTTGTGAGTGTCTGCATTTCCAGCAGGCCCTGAATTGGACGAACCGATTTTGGGCGTGTCTGGCAACTGGACCGGCACGTCCGTTCTGCGCGCAGACCACCGCGGCTCCCAAATCGCCGAGGCGCGAAGTGAGCGCCGGGTACCCAAAATCGAGGGTTCCGGTTGGGAGAGTCGCCCCGGGGAGTCTCACCCCGAGGCGCTCGCAGAACCCGACGTGACACTCTCGCGTCATCCGGCTCCCATCAAGGAGCCACCGCGCATCGACGTCCAGTGTGCAAACAGGTGCGGTGCACGGCGGGAGACCGCCGCGACCCATTGCCGTGCACGCCGGACATGTTCACGCGGTTTCTTGTATTTCTGTCTGGCCCATTTGACCAGTTCCTGATCCAGTTGGCAGATCACCGAGTAAAGCCCGGTACGGTAATACCGTCCGTAATATTGGAACCAGCCTCGGATGATCGGATTGTAGAGGCGGGACAGGTCTTCCAGGGACTGGTGGCTGCATTGCCGCAGACACCAGTTTCGGATGGTTGGCATTGATATGCCCCTGGTGCCAACCCAGGTGCTCGGCCTGTAGTGGTGTGCCCAGCAAAATCTGTGCCCGTGGGCATGAGACAAACCGATGGAGAAGGAGCATGGGATTGACAGGTCAAAGATGCTACGCCGGAGCAAATCTTGACCTTACTTCGGCAAATTGGAGTCGCCGTGGCGAGCCGCACGGCCGGTATCAGGGAAAAGTAGTTCCCTGATACTTGGGTGATAATTCCCTGTTCGGTGCTCGTCAGAAATCGGCATCGTGTGCCGGCAACTTGTGTTTATTCATTGCCATAGAGATATCTGAAGGCAGACTCTCGCGGCAGAATCCTCAATTTTCCCTGTATTTTTCCCTGTTAGCATGGAATTCGATTCAGAGAGCGGTTCGCTCAAGACCCCATCCACCGCCATCTATATTTATAATCAACAACTTGCGAGATGCAAACCCTCGATACTCTCGAAATTCCCCGCAAGTTTGCAGGTTTCCTGATCGTGATAGAACTGGAGAGCGCTCTCCAGCGGGAGCCATATGCGCCGTTTTGCCGACAATTCTCTGTTGGCAGATTCAGCAGTTCCCCTTCAATATGCAATGGGACTGGAGAAATTTGATTCTTCGGCGGTTGCATGATTCAGACTAACGTGGCGTAATTTGTTTCAGAAAAGCCCAAGCAGCCCGATGGCTGCCTGAGGAGTAGGCAGATTGAAGAGTTGGCGCGCTCGTTATGCGGACTTTGCCGGCATGCCGAGCGACTGCTCGCGCCAGTCCATTGGGATCGCGGAGAGCAGATCGTTGAGCGAGAGGGGCAGCGATTCGGGCCGAGCCATCAGATTCTCGATTGACTGCGGGCTCAGTTGAACCAACTTCATCTGCATACGGATAAAGCGGGGTGACACGCCGTCGATGGCGGCCAATTGCGCAATATTCGTAGCTTTGCCCGTTGTGATCTGCAACTTTCGCTTACTCGCAGATGGAACATTCAACAGATCGGGAGGCGTCAGCGCGAGCCGCGTCTTCGCAAAAGCGACAGACAGATCATTTCGCAGGATCATCAACTCAACTGTGGCAATCTGGATCGCTAGCTTCATGTTTCGCAATGCTTGGAAGAATTCGGGACTCATTTTGCGATCACGCAGCAGATCCCGCTTCTTAACCGTTAACGCAATCGTGGGAAGCCCCGT
The DNA here is from genome assembly GCA_050012895.1 of Occallatibacter sp. Classification (GTDB taxonomy): domain Bacteria; phylum Acidobacteriota; class Terriglobia; order Terriglobales; family Acidobacteriaceae; genus Telmatobacter. The sequence continues at coordinate 1,564 of JBEKGH010000112.1, read as the reverse complement.
TTCGTTCTGAGTTCGGCGGAGATTGATTCGGCCAGATTTCCACTGCGTTTGGTTTGGTATAACCCATTCATGGCCCGATTGTTGAGGCTTTCCTTGATTGTGCTCGCGCGATCCCTACGCACACGCCACGCTCGCGCCTGAGGGCGCCATCTGCCGCCCGATACGCGGTCTGCGATCGGTCATTTGCAATTCGTCCAAGCGTCTGCCAGTCGCCTACGAGCTGAGAACCTTGAAACCTGCCCGCGATCCAGCCTACTGACCAGTCTCGATGAACTCCATATCGAGGGTGATCGAGACCTCTTCGCCGACCAGGAAGCCGCCCGTCTCGAGGGCCGCGTTCCACACCAGCCCGAAGTCCTTGCGGTTGATTTTCGCGGTAGCAGAAAGTCCGATGCGGGTATTTCCCCAGGGATCTTTGCCGGGAGCGCTGGGGCCGTCAACTGCGAATGTCACTGGCTTCGTGACGCCGTGGATGGTCAGGTCGCCCGTCACCTCGTACGCGCCGCCCTTCTGGTCCACCCTGGTGGACTTGAAGTTCAGAGTCGGGAATTTCTCGGCGTCGAAGAAATCTGCGCTCTTCAGGTGCCCGTCCCGTTGCGCGTCGCCCGTGGAGACGGTGGCTACAGGAACCGCAGCCTCGACATAGGAGAGCGTAGAGTCAGCGGCGTGCTCGGTAAGCACACCGGAAAGCCCCGAGAAGCTGCCTTTAACGTTCGAGATCATCATGTGCTTGACCTTGAATTCGGCCGCGGAGTGGGCAGGATCGATGTTCCAGGTGGTGGTAGCGGGGGTGGATGTTGCAGTTGTCATGGCGGAATGTCTCCTTTTTCATTTCTTTGGATGCCTGGGAGGCATCTTGGTTATCGTTTCTTTGGATGCGGGAAAGGCATATTCGTTGCAACGAATAATTCCCTGACTGGATGCAGGCGATCCCGGGGCAGGCTTACCCTCTTCCCGGCCTAGCGGAATGCCTCCGCAGCGCACAGCGCCAGCCCATGCGCCACAGAAGTGAACTCGTTCCCTCCGCGAATGCGCTCCACGCCAAACCGTTCCTCGAAGATCCGGCGCACCGCAGGTACAAAGGAGCTGCCTCCGGTGAGGAAAACGCAGTCGACGTCGCGCGCGTCCACCCCCGAACGTTTCAGCAGTCCGTCTACACATCGCTCGATTGCTTCGAGTTCCTCCACAATCCAGCTTTCGAACTCTGTTCGCGTCACAGGTATTCGCAAATCCAAAGTTTCGTTGCAAAAGCGAAACTCCGCTGTCGGGTTGCGTGATAACTCGTACTTCACCTGCTGCACAGCCTGGTGCAGCTCGAACCCAAGATCCTGCTCGATCAGCGCAATCAGCGCCTCAATCTTCTCAGGCTCCAGGGCGCGAATTCGCGCGCTTTTCAGAATCTCGCGCACAGTGTTGGTCCGCAGGAACGACAGATAGTGCCAGCCACTGCTGTCCGGTTTAAATCGCCTGCGTTGCCTGCAAGTGCTTGCAGGGTGATTGTTTAAGGTGCGATTTTTCTTGCCGCGATTTGAATTACGCGGCACTGTTGGAGGCATGTGCGCCG
>JBEKGH010000111.1:0-13340 GCA_050012895.1 Occallatibacter sp. | reverse complement strand
GCAACGTGGCCCGCAACAGCCTCTTTGGGCCTGGTTTCAAACAGCTCGATCTGGGCCTCTTCCGCAACGTTAAGTTCGAGCGCGGAATTGTGTTCCAGCTCCGTGCCGAGGCCACCAACGCCATGAACTGGGTCAACCTCGGTAACCCCACCGCAAGCCTCGCGTCGGGCAACGATGGCAAGATCACCGGCGGAACAGGCACCCAGCGCGTCATGCAACTGGGTGGCCGCCTTACCTTCTAACCGCAGTTCATCAACCAAAAACACGCTGGCCGGATACGATCTCGTATTCGGCCAGCTTTTTTGCGTGCTTCGCGTTGTCTGTTATTCATCTATTCAATCGATTGCAGCGTCCAGGCTCCGTTCGCGAGAGTGAACGTCGCCATACGTTTCGTGCTCAGCTTATTGGCGGGGTTATTGGCAAGCGCCTGCAAGGGCGCGGGCAAGTTACTCAGGTCGACGTCTTCCATGTAGGTCACAGTCCTTGTGTCCGCAATGGTCTGCACGTCGTCAAGACTGCGAGTCTTCAATTTGCTTAAAGCCAGCGGGACTACGATCACTGTGTAATTTGGATCGTTCGGGCCATCCGGCCGCCACTGAATGGCATCGCCCCCGCTCTGCAGCTTCAATACTTTCATTCCGTCGGGAGTGAGCTTGAAATCGCCCCAATAACCGTTGGGATAGCGCTTGACGCCCAGCCAATAGTTGGCAGTCACGCCTTGCTGCATGCCGCGATCGTTCACCGCGATATTGAACACCGTGCCGGGGTCCTTATCGTACTTGGCCTGAATCATTGTCTTTGCCTGGTCTTGTGTCAGATCGGGGGCCGACTTGCAACCTGTCAGAAATCCGCCTGCACCCAGCAAAACCAAAGCCGCCAAAGTCTGAATCTTTACTGCGTTTTTCACATTTCCTCCGTGGACTGCATGAAACGGCTCGAATTCCTTCGCCCCGCCATTTTTCTCTTACTTTCCTCCGCTGTCAATGCAATTGAAAGTGACCCCGCGCACACGTGAAAGTGCAAAACTTTCGGCAGCCCTCCACGGCAATTATGGGAGGCTTTCGGGCGCCCGCTCCGTGATTGCTCCAGCCCTTCAATACTGCCGCTGTGCCCCATCAAATGTTGCCGCCGTGCCCCATCCTTTTCCGCGTCTTCTTGCGGAAAAGGGTGGGAACATGCACGACTGCTTATGGACTGGAACAGTAGCTTAGCGTTGAGACAGCCTCATAGAAGCTCAATGCGGCGTCGCCCTGTTCAAGCAGTCGCGTCCGCTTCAGGCTGCCGTACCGGTCTTCGAGGCTCTGCTTGCGCCGGTGCTCGGCGATCACTAGCGCTCCAGGCGCGAGAATTCCTTGCGCCTCTCCCAGCACTCCCAGCGTGGCCGCATACTCCTCGGCCGCATCATACGGCGGATCAAGGAAAACTACTTCGTAGCGCTTTGGAAACATCACTTCGTAGCGTCCTGGTTTTGCCCCTTCGTGGGGTATTGGTTTTGCACTTGCTCTTGCGGCAGCGCGCAGAAACGCCGCCATGCTTTCCGCGTGCACCGCGAATCCGCTCTCAATGCCGAGCCGCTCCAGATTGCGCCGCAACACTTTGAGCGCCGCTGGCGACCGTTCGACAAAAGTCACTTGCGCGGCCCCACGGCTCAGCGCTTCCAGGCCCACCGCTCCTGAACCTGCATACAAATCCAGAAACGCCGCGCCCCCACCCGTTCCGCCATCAGCCGCGCCGTTGATGCGCTGGGCCAGCACATTAAAGAGCGTTTCGCGCAAGCGGTCGCTGGTCGGCCGGGTGCTCAGCCCCGGCGGCGCTTCCAGCCTTCGCGAACCGTACGTTCCAGCGATGATACGCATCGCCCACCAGCATAACGGACCGACCCTGGGGCGGTTTCTTCGCTGCGCACCGCGGCAAACTCCGCAAGAAAAAAGCTGGGAGCTAGATGCTAGTAGCTAGGAGCTGCCTTTGACCCTCTACAATCGAACTATGCGCGGATGGTCCATTCCGTTTGGCCGTTGGATGGGCGTCGAGGTCCGCATCCACATCTTCTTTCCGCTCCTGGTGCTGGTGCTTTTCGCCATGAGCGGCCCGCAAGGCTGGCCCCGTGGATTGGCTCTCTTCGTCCTCCTCGTGGCAGCCGTCGCCGTGCGCGAGACCGCACGTCTCCTGGTTGCGGCGGGGCTGGGTCTGCGCCTGCGCGCCATCCTGTTGCTGCCCATCGGTGGACTGTTTGCCTATGCCAACCCTGAAAGCCAGGAAAAGGCCAATCATGGCGCTGGGCAGTTTGTTCTGGCGCTTGCCGGTCCGCTGGCCAACTGGTGTGCGGGTCTTACCGCTGCCCTGGCCATTCTGGGCGCCAGCACGAGCATCCGGCTCTTCGACCAACCCCTCATCTCCAGCGCAAGCATGTTGCGCAGCCTGGTCTGGATGCAGTTGCTTCTCGGCCTGCTACATCTGCTCCCCGCCTACCCGCTCGATTGCGGCCGTCTCGTCCGCAATGCCTTCGCCCGCAAGCACGGCGTGGCTCCTGCAGGCCGCGCCGCCGCCGGCCTCGGTCAGGCTCTGGCTCTCATCGCCATGCTGGGCGGTATGTTGCTGCACGATTCCTGGCTCATCCTTGCCGGTTTCTTCGTCATGATCGGCGCGCAGATCGAGGATCAGGGCGTCTTTTTCCAATCCGTAGTCGACACCGTGTGCATGCGCGAGGTCATGCTCACGGACTTTGCCACGCTCTCGCCCTCTGACACTCTCGCCGATGCTTTGTACCGTTGCGTGCATTCGCTGCAGGAGGATTTTCCCGTCGTCCGCGGACCGCAACTCGTCGGCATCGTCTCGCGGCAACGCATCGTCGATGCTCTCCGCAACGACGGCAACGGCTATATACAGTCGGTCATGTCGCGCGCCTTCCAGGTGGCGCGGCCTGAGGACACGCTCGGCGCCACCATCCGACGCCTCACCGCCGGCCACGGCCTGGCCCTGATTCCCATCACCGAGAGCGGGCGCGTGGTGGGCATCGTCAGTGTGCAGAACCTCATGAGCTCCATGGCGCTGCTCGCCGAACAGCGGCGCATCGAGCGCATGGAAGCGAACCAGTAGCAGGCTCGCGGGTGGGGCGGCAAATGGATAGCCCCGGGGTGTGTTATACTTGTATAACAAGGTGCAACCATGATTGCCGTCAGGCTTCCTGCTGTCATTGAAAAGCGACTCGATCGGCTGGCCAAACGCACCGGCCGGGCCAAGAGCTTCTACGTCCGCGAAGCCCTGCTGAATCACCTGGACAACCTTGAAGACATCTACATCGCCGAGAAGCGTCTCGAGGATCTCCGCGCCGGCCGTAGTCATACCGTTCCCCTTGAAGAAATGATGAGGGAGCATGGCAACCTGGAAGGTTGAGGTTGACAAAGAAGCGAAGCGCGATTTGGAGAAGCTCGACCCGCAAGTTATCCGGCGCATCGAACGATTTCTCTTTGAACGCATAGCCGTGCTCGACGATCCGCGCAGCATCGGAGAAGCGCTTCAAGGTTCCAAGCTCGGAGAGTTCTGGAGGTACCGCGTGGGCGACTGGCGTGTCATTTGTAAGATTGAGGACGCGAGGCTTATCGTCCTGGCTCTTCGCGTCGGCCACCGCCGCGAGATCTACGATCGCTAATGCGCTGAGTCTGAAGTTCGCATCATAACGATCTGTCATCCTGAGCGAAGTTTGCCGCGTTTTGTGCGGCAAACGGAGTCGAAGGACCTGCATTTGCTCTTCAACGAACTTCAGACTCACCACGCTAGGGCCTCTAAAAGGTCAATCATGTCCTCCGACTCCACGCCGCTCGCTCCCGGCCTCTACCTCGTCGCCACGCCCATCGGCAATCTCGGCGACATCACTCTCCGCGCCCTCGACGTTCTTCGCAACGCAGATCGCATCGCCTGCGAAGACACGCGGCAGACGCAGAAGCTGCTCAATCATTTTCAAATCGAGAAAAAAACCGTCAGCTATCACGAGCACAACGAGCGCGAGCGAGCGGTGGAGCTGGTGGATGCGCTGAAGGGCGGCGCGCGGATCGCACTCGTGAGTGACGCGGGAACTCCAGCCGTGAGCGACCCCGGCCGCTGGCTGGTGCGCGAAGCCATCGCCGCAGGAGTGCCCGTGATTCCCATTCCCGGCGCCAACGCCGCCATCGGCGCACTCGTCGCCTCGGGACTCCCCACCGAGGACTTCCACTTTCTCGGATTTCTCCCGGAGAAGGCCGGCGCTCGCCGCACCCATCTCGAAGAACTCGCCGCACGTGAAAAGGCTGACCGGCGCCAAACCCCGCGCACCCTGATTTTTTACGAAGCTCCGCACCGCATTCTCGAAACGCTTTCCGATATCGAAGAACTTTGGGGAGGGCTGCTCAACGCAGTTGTGGCACGCGAGCTGACGAAGCTGCACGAAGAATTCTTGCGCGGCACCGTGGCCGAGGTGCGCCGTGAACTCGCCGCCCGCGACCGCATTCGCGGCGAGATCACGCTGCTTGTTGAAGCGCCCACCCCGTCCAAATCATCCAGCAATGCGCCGAGCACTCAATCCGCACCCGAAACCATTGCCGCCCGCGTCGCCCGCATCCAGTCCGAAAGCGGTGTCGACGAAAAGGAAGCTCTCAAGCGCCTCGCACGCGAACTGGGCCGCTCAAAAAGCGATCTCTACCGCGAACTGCAACGCGAACGCGCACGGAAGCGGTGACCTTCGGTTGCTCGTGATACGGCTGCTACCTTGTTCCACGCTGACGATGGGAACGTTCAAACCACCGGTTGGGCCACACGAGCAAGGTATAAACGGCCAGCTTCTCAAGCCGCTCAGAGTCGACAGATTGGCGTCCAATCCATTCACGCCACCGCCGCACACCACGAAACCACCACATCCACGCAGGCACAACTGCGACGAGCGCACTCAGCACAAGCCGTGCTGGCGGCCAAACCGCCATGAGGAGCGGACTACTCCCGAATGAGACTCTTCCTGCGAAGACATACACCATAAAACCCACAGCTAACATCACGACGAAGGCGGGCAGCGTGATCGCCGCGTGACCAACCAAGACCGCCCGTCCGGGTGTTAATGCCGAGTCTCGGTGCATAATCACCGAGTATAAGGCCGGTAGCACAGTACCAGCTCTTACGCTCTCTCCACGTCCACCAGCGTCGAATAAAACGTCGCGCCCCCGCCGATGTCGGTCAGCCGTTCGCTGGTGAGTGCGTTCACATTCGCGCCCCCGGGGTGCAGCTTCGCCCAGTCCAGCCGCGCCGCCACCACGCCCGCCGGCAGATGCGCGTTCAGCATCGCCGTCAACTCAATCGCGCCGCGGTCGTTGAAGACGCGCACCAGTTCACCCTCGCCCACCCCGCGCGCCTGCGCATCCAGCGGATGCATCTCAACCTTCTGGTTTGTCCGCACCTCCATCTTGCGGTGCCCCGGCAGATTCGCAAACGTCGAGTTCATGTAGTTGTCATTCTTCCGCGCCAGCAATTCCAGCGGATATTGTTTCGCCAACGATCCCCAGCGTGACTCAACCGGCGGAACAAAGCCCGGGAGCGGATCGAGGCCCGCCGCGGCCAGCGCCTCGGAGAAAAACTCAATCTTGCCGGAAGGCGTTGGAACCGATCCGGAAGTGTACGGCAGAAACGGCTGCCCTTCGGGATTGGAATGAAACTTGAGCGGCACATGCCCCTCGCGCTCCAACTCTTCCACCGTAATGTGCTCCATGCCGGCATTCGTCGAGTGCCCATCCGCGCCGATCGCCAATGCCTGCCGGATCATCTCCTCCGGCGTATCGCGGAAGCACGGCTCGCTGAAACCCATGCGCTGTGCAAGCTGCCCGAAGAGCCACACGTTCGATCGCGCCTCGCCGCGCGGCTCAATCGCCTGTTGCGAGAGTTGCACGAAGTAATGCCCGTACGCTCCCTGCACGTCCGTGTGCTCCAGAAACGTCGTCGCCGGCAGAACGAAATCGGCGTAATCGGTGGTGTCGGTAAAAAACTGTTCGTGCACCACGGTGAAGAGATCGTCGCGCTCGAGGCCCCTCCGCACTGCGTTGTGATTCGGCGCTACTGCTCCCGGATTCGAGTTGTAGACGAAGAGAGCGTGCACTGGCGGACCGTCATCGCTGAGCGCGGGCGTGGACGCCCGCACTGCAGCCGGTCTCCCACCCCAACGACCAAGACCTGTCGTTGGGGACCCCGGCCAGGAGGCCGACGCTACACCTTTTTGGCCAAGCTCTGTAAGAGCCTGGCCAAGCGCGGACATATTCACCACGCGCGCCAGCCTCCCGATAGGCGAAGCCAGCGCCAGATCGGGCCGCTCCAGCGCCTTCTTGTCCCACGCAAACGCGCCCGACATCGAAAGCTGGCCGCCTCCGCCGCGCATCTTCCACGCACCCGTCAGCGCCGGCAGCATTGCAATTGCGCGCACCGCCGCTCCGCCGTTCTCCGCGCGCTGCACTCCGTAATTCAACCGCAGCGCCGCCGGCCGCGTCGTCGCATACTCCCGCGCCAATTGCTCAATCTCTCCCGGCGTCATCCCAGTCCACGCGGCCACGCGCTCCGGAGTGTATTCGCGCGCGCGTTCGGCCAGCGCCTCGAAGCCGTGCGTCATTTCAGCAATGTAGGCGCGATCCTCCAGGCCCTCGTTCAGAATTACGTGCATCATGCCGAGCGCCAGCGCTACATCCGTGCCGGGGCGGATCGCGATATGCCAGTCGGCCACGGCCGCGGTGCGCGTCCTGTAAGGATCAATCACGACCAGCCGCGCACCGTTCCTCCGCGCTTCCTCCACAAACGGCCACAAGTGAATGTTGTTGCCATGAATGTTTGCGCCCCATGCAAGAATCAGTTTCGCCAGACGGAAATCCTCGGTGGGGGTGCCGAATTTCTTTCCGTACACCAGGTTCCACGCCTGCCCGCCCGCCTCCGCACAAATGGTGCGGTCGAGTTGGCTCGCGCCCAGGCGATGAAAAAACCGCCGATCCATCGATCCGTATCCCAGCACGCCGATGGTTCCCGCATAGCTGTACGGCAGAATCGATTCCGGCCCGTAATGGTCGCTTGTCTCCTGCAGCCGCGCGGAAATTCCATCCAGCGCTTCATCCCAGCTCACGCGCTCAAAGGCTTCCTGCTCGCACCCGCGCGACAACGGAGCCTTCGTCACACCGGGTTTACGCTTCATTGGATAAAGAACGCGATCCGGCGCGTACACGCGATCCAGATACTTCGCCACCTTGCCGCACAAAAATCCCTGCGTGACCGGCTGCGACGGGTCGCCCTCCACCTTTACCGCGCGGCCCTCCTCATTCACCGTCACCAGCACCGCGCACGAGTCCGGGCAATCGTGCGAGCACACGGTGTGAATTACGGGCAACGGCAGGGAAGCGGTCATGGCGTCATTGTAAGCTACAAACTAAATGCAACTACCTTTGCGTTGAGTGTCACCAAATGCAATTCTGGTTGCGTTTAGTCCCAGGCTTTTTGGTATCTGTTACTAGTGAAAGCAGAAAGGGGCTTCGCTCGCATGCTCAAGTCCGGCATCCTCAACCCGCACATTCTTGCGCTGCTCGCCCGCGTGCGCCATACCAATACCCTTGTCATCGCCGACCGCGGATTTCCCTTTTGGCCGCAGATTGAAACCGTTGACATCTCGCTCGTCGACGGCGTGCCGCGCGTGCTCGACGTGCTCAACGCCATCCGCGCCAATTATGTTATCGGCCACGCCTGGATGGCTGAGGAGTTCCACGGCGTCAACCACGCCCGCACGCGCAAGGAATTTGCCGCAGCCTTTGCAGGCGTCCCGCTCACCTTCGAGCCGCACATCGAATTCAAGAAACGCGTTCCGCACGCCATCGGCCTCATCCGCACTGGCGACACCGTCCCGTACGCGAACGTGATCATCGAATCGGCCTGACCGGACGGCGCGCCGTCCGCGATTTGCTCTATGTACCCTCGATCGGTCGCCGTGTAAACTGGTCTCGCCATGAGCTGCCTCTTCTGCAAGATCGCTTCCGGTGAGATTCCGTCCGCTGCCGTCTACCAGGATGAACGCGTCTACGCCTTTGCCGACATCAATCCCAAGGCTCCCGTACATGTTCTGATCGTTCCGCGCGAGCACATTGATTCGCTTGCCGAGACCACTCCGGAGCAGAACGCATTGCTCGGTCACCTCATGGGAGTGGCGGCCGAGATTGCCCGCAAGAAGGGGCTCGCGAAAGGTTATCGCGTCGTAGTGAACACCGGCGAAGACGGCGGCCAGACCGTGGACCATCTGCATCTGCATCTGATGGGCGGCCGCCAAATGACCTGGCCTCCGGGATAAGAGCAGGGAATAGGGAGTAGCCAATAGGGAGTAGAAAAACCAGAGACTCCGCATAAAAAACAAGGGGCGCGCTCGCGTAGAGCGCGCCCCTTGTTCTACTCCCTATTCCCTGTCTTTAAAACGCCGGCTGCCGCTCCTGCTCCTCTTCCTCTTCCACGCCGTAACGGCGCAGCAGGATCGGCAGGCTTTGCGAGAAGGCCGAACGCGGCATCACCGCGTCGCATCCCGCTTCCTGCGCCTTCATCTTCAGGTCTCCCTGCAGATGATTCAGGAAGCCGATGATCGAAACCGACTTCTTGAACTTTGTCTTGAACTTGGGAATCAGCGTCATGGGCTTGGCGTTCAAGTTGTTCAGGTCGAACACCAGCAATGCCGGCCGTTCGTTTTCAGGAAACTCCAGAATCCGGTCCACGGCTTCCTTGTCGCCCTTCACGAACTCCACCTTCACGCCCAGTTTGCGCGCCGTCTCCTGGATCTTGGCCAGGAAGAAGAGATCCTCAATGAAGCAGAAGATGCGCGTGGGCGCGTTTTCACGAACCGGCGCCGGGGGCTGTCCCGCATAAACTTCGGGATAGTACCCGCTACTATGCCCGTTGCCCGCCGTGGGAATCGTGGAGGGCGGTCCATCGGCGACATTCCCGTTCACAACGCGATAGCTGTGGTCCATGGGGCCGACAAACATGCGCGGGCCCTTCTGCCGCCCTCTGCGCTTGTTCTGCGGTGCGTGGATGCTGTTGCCGGGCGATGCTGCGGGACCCGAGTTCTTCTGGAAGAACTTTTTCTTTCGGCCCTGGCGTTGGTGGGGAGGCCGCGGCGGCGCAGATTGCGGTGGCGCCTGCATTTGCGGTGGCGCTTGCATCTGCGGCTGCCCCTGCCCTTGCGGCGGCTGCATCGCGCCCTGCTGGCTTGATTTGTTCTTGCGGCGGCGCCGGCGGCGCCGATGCCCTTGCGACTGCGCCTGACCGTTGTCAGGAGTCGGCCCCTGTTCAGGCTGGGGCTGTGTCGGTTCTGTTGTCATGATGCGTGTACTTCCTGGTGCTTCGCTCGTTTCAGCGGTTCCAGAGTTGTTGTACTCGGAAACCGAGTTGCCTAGAGGCGTGTTCTCTTTAGAACCGCTCCAATGCGTTGCTTTGCGCGTGTTGCAAACGGTGAACTCACCGGCTTACTCTTGCCTTAATTCCCTCCGCTCAGGAGAGAAAATGCGGCACATCCCCGGCAGCGCACGGCCTTTATACAAACTCGTGTTGCCTCTGGTATTCACTCGTATCGGCGCTTCTCGCCTGGCCCCTTTTGCAGCCGGCAGACGCGCCTTCTGGTGCGTGCTTCCACCACTCGACCCTCTGTGAAAATGCGCTTGCCGCTGTATTTGCGGGAGTCGTTCATCCACTCCATCCGCTCGCCGGTATCGACTCGGCGCGGCTGCTGCTTTTCTCAGGTGATGCCATTTCCTATATGAGCAACTGTCGCACGCAGCACACTCTGAACGATCTCAACTGTTTGGCGATGTTTCTTTGCTCAACGGCGAGCTTGCTCTACCCAAACCCGGGTGGCCCGCGTCAGCCGCTTGATAGGCAACTCTGATATTACAGCGAAGGCTCACCACTGGCAAGGGGGTCAGCGGAGGGAAGTGACTGGCCTGATTCCCCCGAAAGCCTCACCTGGCTCCCCTAATCAGGTCAGACGCACCGGCAAAAATGCATCCTGACGTGAAAAACGCCACCGTTTAAAGGTGGCGTCTCGCTTCTTATACGCTGGTCACTGGCCTCCCAGCTTATGTAGTGGGCGGTAGCTGTCTCCACCGCTCCAACTTTGGGCTTCCCGGCCGGCTCTCCCTTTTGAGGGCCGCTCAATGGCGGTTGCTCATGCCGGGTACCCTGTGTGTCTCTGGCTCGCTGGGCCTTCCTTCAGCAGCCGATTCATCACTGGCGCCTATTACTTAGCAATCGACACGCCTTTCGAAACGTTATTGATTCTTAATGGCTTATGCAAACTCCTTCTACGATTCTTATGGGTTCCCGGAGTTTTTCGGTTAAATTTATCCCAAAAAACGTAGACACACGGCCTTGGGGCGTTCGAGCGGACCCGTTTTGGTCTCCCTTCGGCAAGCCCGACCCGCCTGGGATGAAACCAGACCGCCGGCGAAGCTCGTCTAGCTCCGCCAACCCCGCTAGCTCCGCTCGTCCCCGTTTCAGCGCTGGCAGATCGGGCAAAAGTGGGTTCCACGTCCGGCCAGCTCAATGCGCCGGATCGGCGTCTGGCAGCGGCGGCAAGGCTCGCCCGTGCGCTGGTAAACGCAATGCTCGATCTGAAAAAAGCCCCGCGCCCCGTCCGCGTCTACATAATCCGAAACCGAAGACCCGCCCAGGCGGATAGCGTGCGTAAGGATCTGGCGCAGTGCCAGGCGCAACCGTTCCAGCTCCGCCTCGGTCAGCCTGTTGGTCCGCCTACGCGGCCGGATGCCCGCCTGAAATAGGCTCTCGTCCGCGTAGATGTTGCCAACCCCGGCCAAGAGGGATTGATTCAGGAGCGCCGCCTTGATGGGCATGCGCCGCTCGAGGAAGAGTTCAGCAAACGCGCATGCGCCGATGGTCAGAGGCTCGGCTCCCGGCGCTTCAAATGCCGTGTCTCTGCGGCTGCGCAGGTCGCGAAACTCCAGCCGGCCAAAGCGGCGCGGATCCACAAACCGCAACTCGATGCCGCTCTCGAGGTCGAGCCGCGCGTGCGTATGCGGGGCCACAGGAGCATCCGGCGTCGTAACCAGCAATCGCCCCGTCATCCCCAGATGCACGATCCACTGCGCATCCGGCGCGGTCGCCTGGTTCGCATTCGCATCGCCCTGCTCCGACGTCGCGCCGACCGTTGCCCCCGCACCCAACTCAAAAACGATGTGCTTTCCCGTCCGGTGCACGGCCAGGATCGTGCGCCCCGCAAGGCCTCTCGCCTGCCGTGAGGTCGGAGTCTTGAAGGTCTGCGGGAGCTTGCCAAACCACGACTGCACAATGCGATCGCCGCGCACGCGCCGGTTCACTCCGCGTGCGACAGTTTCCACCTCGGGCAGCTCAGGCATCGCTTCATTGTAGTGGGCCGCGCGCCATACGCGGCGAATGGCAGGTCAATTTGAATCCGTCGCGAAAGGGCACGACTTCAGTCGTGCCGCGAACGCCGCAAAACGATCGTGGGCTTCAGCTCCGGGGGATATTCTTCCGGAATTGAATCGCGGCCAGCGTCAGGCCGGCAAGCCATTTTAGGACCTGGCCGCCTCCCGCACTACACTGAGGGGAAGAAATGCTCGCGCCCGCCACGGTTACCGACACCATCGCCTCCATCTCTACGCCTCCGGGGCGCGGTGGCATCGGCATCGTGCGTCTCAGCGGTCCGCAGGCTGCATCCATCGCCGTGCAATTGGTCCGTCTGCGCCATCCGCCCGGCCATCTCGACCAAATCGACCACGCTCGTGCGCGTCTAGCCGATGTGCTCGACGCCAGCGACGACGATCCCGCGCGCGACGAAGCCACAAGCATTGACGAAGCTCTGGTGACTTTCTTTGCCGCGCCGCACTCCTACACCGCGGAAGACCTAGTGGAAATTTCCGCACACGGCTCGCCGGTGGTCCTGGAGCTGCTGTTGCGCCGTGCGCTCGCGTTGGGCGCGCGCCTCGCCGAGCCCGGCGAATTTACGCAGCGCGCATTCCTCTCCGGCCGCCTCGACCTCACGCAGGCTGAAGCGGTCCGTGACCTCATCGACGCGCAAACCCTCACCCAGGCGCGCCAGGCCGCCAGCCAGATGGGCGGCGCGCTCAGCCTCCGCGTCGCGCCCTTAAAACAATCGCTCGTCGACCTCGTCGCTCTGCTCGAAGCTGGCATCGACTTCGCCGAGGACGATCTGGACGTCACGCCGCAGCGGGAAATCGCGCGCCGCATCGACGAGCTCACCCCGCCGCTCGCCGCGCTCGAAGCCTCTTTTGCCCGCGGCCGCATTGTGCACGACGGCCTCACCCTCGCCATCGTCGGCCGTCCCAATGCCGGCAAGAGCTCGCTCTTCAACCGCCTCGTGGAGCGCGACCGCGCCATTGTCACTGCAACTCCCGGCACCACGCGCGACCTCGTCACCGAACGCATCTCCATCGGCGGCATTCCCATCGAGCTCGTCGACACCGCGGGTCTGCGCGAAAGCCCCGCCAGATTTCCGGATGGATCTCTCGCTGGAATTCTCGACGAAGTCGAGCAACTCGGTATCCATCGCAGCCGCGAAGCCCTCGCCGATGCGGCGCTGGTGCTCATCGTGCTCGATGCTACCCAGCCCCTCAACGACGAGGAACACCGTCTGCTGGCCGCAGTCGTTGGCCGGCCGGCGCTTGTCGCCGTCAACAAATCCGATCTCGCCGAATCGGCTCGCTCCGCAAACTTGGGTGCCCCCGGTCCCGGGGCCCCCAGCGACAGGTCTTCGTCGATGGGGTGGGGGCCCTCGCGTTTGGGGACCGGGGAAAGCACAAACTTGGACGTCGCGGTTCTCGATTTCAATACGCGAGAAAGCTCCGCCGCCGGCCCCCGAACCTCCGTAGAAAGAAGCTTGCCGCCGGTCGTCTCAACCTCCGCGCTCACCGGCGAAGGCATTGCTGCGTTGCGCGAAAAAATCCTGGTCCTCGCCACCGGCGGCGCCGCGGCCGAACCCGGCATGCTCACCAATCTCCGCCAGCATCAGGCCGCCACTACCGCGCTGGCGGCATTGGCCGACGCCGCCAATGCCAACGCCGCCGCCATCCCCCACGAGATGATCCTGCTCGATCTCTATCGCGCGCTCTGGGCTCTCGACTCCCTCACCGGCCAAACCACTCCCGACGACATCCTGAACCTGATCTTCTCCACTTTCTGCATCGGGAAGTGATAGTTAACATCACAGCTGTCCGGTTAGAAGTCGAAGAGAATCAACTGATTGCTGGAGTCGAATAAGTCGATTTCGGAGTCGGAGGGCTGAAGTGCCTGTAAAATGGGGGTTTTCTCGAAAAGGGTTAGGC
>JBEKGH010000110.1:0-13510 GCA_050012895.1 Occallatibacter sp. | reverse complement strand
CCTCTCCGTGTACTTGCCGAACCTATCGCCAAGCCGATTTCAAGCCGGTTGATGGCTCTTCCCGCAGGCTTCGCACCGCCGCCCGCCATCAAATCGATCCCCTGTGAGAAATGGCGGTTAGCAAATTTACTTCGTCAATTCCGTTAGCAACACCTGGGCCTTGGCAGCCAGTGTGTGCGCTCCCTCCACATCGCCAGAGGCAAGGGCGGCGCGGGCCTGCTTGAGAAACTCGCGGATGTGATCGGCGGTCTTTTGCTCGGAGTCGCTCAGCGGGCGGTTGATGCCATTCAGCCGGCGCTCGATGTCGGCGATGGAGTTCTCGGTCTGCTGGCGGGAGTTCGCCGGATCGCCCGAGGAAAGTTGCCCGATGGCGCTCACGGCAGGGTTGGGAGACGGCGTCTGCTCGGGTGCAGTTACGGCATCATCGGGATTGGGATTGGGATTGAGCGGTCTGCGGTGCCGCAATGGTGGTGGGATCGGCTGCGCCTCCTCCGTCATGGTGTACAGGGCATACGCGGCAATGACCGAATCCGCGAGGGGCAGTTCGATGTCGACGAGTTGAATGGCCTGCGATGGTTGGGCGCGCGGCGCGAGCATCCTGGACTGCGGCTGCGTTTTGTGAAACGGCAGTTCAAAGCACCCCGTGAGCAAGAACGGCAGCAGCCATGCGACGCTCCTGACAGGCGACTTCATTTCCCCAACTCCGTATCGCTTGGAATGCTTGCGGGTTGCTGAGCCCGGCGTACGCGGTCCGCGGCGGTGAGTGGAATGCGCAGCAGGAATTCCGTTCCACGGCCTTCTCTCGATTGTACGTCCACGCTCCCGTGATGAAACTGCAGGATGCGGTAAGTCATTGCGAGCCCAATGCCGCTGCCTCCGCTCTTGGTCGTGAAATAGAGGTCGAAGATCTTCTCTCGTATCTCCGCGGGAATTCCCTCGCCCTCGTCGGCAATGCGCAGCACGGCAAACCTGGGCGCCGTGTGACCGGTTCGCGCCCCGTCGACGCCGTTCTGCCGCGCCTGGGGCAGAGAACCGTTGCCGGCGCTAAAGTCCTCTTCGAGAGCCACCTCCAGCCGGCCGCCCTCCGGCATGGCCTGTGCGCCATTCTGGATCACGTTCAGTGCCGCCTGCTTGAGCAGATCGGCGTCCACGTTGGCCATCAGCGGCTCTTCCGGCATGCGGCTCGTCAGCTTGATCTTCCGCGTCGTCAGTTCGTCGGCGGCCAGTGCCAGCACGTCGCCGATCACCAGGCGCAAGTCCTGTTCGTGCAACTGCAGCTCCACCGGCCGCGAGAAGTCCACCAGCGTTTGCACCACGCGGTCCAGCCGCCGGATCTCCGCGTCGATCACCTCCAGATGCCTCGTCGCGGGCCCTTCGGCCGCGCCCAATTTGGACTTCAAAAGCTCCAGATGCACCACGATGGCGTTGATGGGATTCTTGACCTCGTGGCCGACGCCTGAAGTCAGGCGCCCGATGGCCGCCATGCGGCGCGAAAGCTCCAGCTCCGATTCGATCTTCTCCGCCGATTCCAGATCGTGCAGCGTCACCAGCGCACCGAGCCCGCGGTGCGTTTCATCATCGTAGATAAAATCCACCGAGGCCTGGATGCGCAGCCCGTTCTCGGTGCGAATCTCTTCCTTCACCATGTTGGCGCCCGCGTCGATGGTCTCGCGCAGCGTCCGTCCCAGCACGGTGGTGTTGGTAAAGATCTCCCGCGCGTGCCGGCCCAAAACGTCGTGATCGACGTTCAAAAAACGGCGCGCCGCCTCTGAAACCAGAACCGCTCGCTTGTCTTCAGTGAAAAGCAGAATGCCGTCCTGCAAATTGCCGAGAATCTGGTCAAGATTTTCCCGCAATGCCGAATAGACCTCTTCCACATTGCGCATGCGCTGGCCGATCTTCTCGATTTTTGTGGAGACCAGCGCCGCCACGTCCTTTCCGGATGCGTCTTTGCCCTCGGCCGGCGTCTCCCCGGCTGCTGTCAGGCGATCGAGTTGCTCGCTGATCTGGGTCAGCGGCCGCAAAGCCAAATTGCTCAGCAAGAAAGCTGCAGTCAGCGCCACGATCAGCGCCAGCGCCATCAGTCGCAACGCGTTCTTGAGCAGCGGTTCGTACAGCGCTCGCAGCAGCGAAGTGTGCACGCCCACATTCACAGTGGCGAAGAGCTTGCCATTGTTCTCAAGTGGCGCCACCACATCAAAAACCGTCGGATTCCGAAAGGCCTCGATGATCGAGCGAAGGGGATTGGCCTTGAGCAACTGTGCGTAGTTGGGACGCGACGGCAGCGGTTTACCATCGTTGTCGGGATTGGTGCTGAGCAGCGTCATGCCCTGGCTGTCGCCGATGTTGACGTCATAGACCGTGAAGTAATAACGGTTCACTGACTCGAGCGTGGCCTGCAACTGCGCATCGTTGCGTACCGTTTCCGCCACCAGCTCTTGCAACTCGCCTGGATTGTTGGGATCGACGGTGCGGTCCCGCAGGCCGTTCTCCAGCGCATTCTGCAGGGCAAATCGCACTTGCTGCGCCACTGTCCAACTCGTGTCGAAGGTCTGCTGCATCGCCGCCTTTGCCAACTGGTGCACGTAGAGCAGCGACACCAGCCCGGCGATGAGGAACACCAGGGCCGAAATGGCCAGCACGAGTTTGGTCTTCAGGCGCATGGGAAAATCTTCAACGGGATACGGCGTCTACTCGGTCTGCATTTCCCGATCCCGGCCATATTCCTTGAGCTTATTGTGCAGTGTCTTCAGGCTCACGCCCAGAATTTCGGCGGCGCGCGTTTTGTTCTGGCCCGTCACTTCAAGCGTGCGCAGAATGAGCAGCCGCTCGGCTTCGTCGACCGTTGCGCCTACGCGCACCGTCACCACGCTTCCATCCAGCTCAGGAGATTCCAGGCTTTGGTCCGCGCCAAATCCATGGGATAGATGCCCCGCGTCAAGCGGCATGCCATCGGGGCAGAGGACCACCGCCCGCTCAATGGCGTTGCGCAGTTCGCGCGCGTTGCCTGGCCAGTTGTAGGCCATCAGCCGATCCAGCATGGACGCCGAGATCCCGGGCACCTTGCGCCCGTGCTTCTGGTTCATGTCGACCATCATCGCTTCCACCATGGCCGGCAAATCTTCCATGTGCTCGCGCAGCGGCGGCATGGCTATGTTGAAGACGTTGAGCCGGTAAAAGAGGTCGGCGCGCAGATGTCCCTGGGCCACGGCATGGCGGGGATCGCGATTGGTGGCCGCGAGCACGCGCACGTCCACGTCCAGTTCGGTGCGCGCGCCCAGCCGCCGCAGCTTGCGTTCTTCCAGCACCCGCAGCAATTTGGCTTGCGTGCCGGACGGCATTTCGCCCACCTCGTCCAGAAGCAGTGTGCCGCCCGTGGCCAACTCGAAGCATCCGGCTCTGCGCTCTATCGCGCCCGTGAATGCGCCTTTTTCGTGGCCGAAGATTTCGCTTTCGATGAGCGTTTCCGGAATCGCCGCGCAGTTGACCGCGACAAAGGGCCGCGACTTGCGCGGGCTCAAATCGTGGAGTGTGCGCGCCACCAACTCCTTGCCTGTGCCGCTCTCGCCGGTGATGAGCACGGGCACGTTCGACGGGGCAATCTGCTCGATGAGTGCGAAGATCTCGCGCATCTGTGGCGAACTGCCCACCAGCGCGCCCAGCACGCCCGATTCACGCAGCCGGCGCCGCGCCACTTCGAGTTCAATCGTTGTTTCCCGTTGCCGCGTGGCGTTAGCCAGGATGGTCTTCAGCCGCGTCGCGTCCACCGGCTTGGGCAGAAAGTCGTACGCGCCCAGCTTCATGGCATCGACGGCCAGTTCAATAGACCCCATCGCGGTGAGCACCACCACAGCCATGTTGGCGCTCAGACCCACGCCGCCTTCGGCGAGCTTGGCCAGCAGCCCCATGCCGTCCAGGCGCGGCATCTTCAGATCCGTCACCACAATGGCCGGATCCCACGCCAGCGCCTTTTCCCAAGCCTCCATGCCATCGCGCGCGGTCTCGGTGCGGTATCCCCATCCGGAGATCAGCTCCGCGAGGCCAGCCAGCGCATTGGGCTCGTCTTCGGCGATCAACACCTTTACCGCGTTCTGCATAGGGGCGCTCATCCTTTAGCTTACCTTTTTTCGCATGCCATCCGGCCAAAAACCGTCCGCTGCATACGGCGCACCCTCTAAACTGGATCCATGCTGAGCTATGAAATCTCCCCCGCTGAAGCTGCCGAAATCCTGCGCGAGAAGGGCGCCCGATTCGTAGACGTACGCGAGCCATGGGAGTTTGCCGCCACGCGCATCGATGGCTGCCTGCACCTGCCGATGGCCGAGGTGGCTACCCGCGCGCACAAGGAGCTCGACATGGACGAGCGACTGGTCGTTGTCTGCCATCACGGCGTGCGCTCCATGAACGTCACTACATGGCTGCGCCGGCAAGGTTTTGAAAAGGCGCAATCGCTGCGCGGGGGCATCGACGCCTGGTCGGTCGAGGTCGATCCCAAAGTGGCGCGCTACTGAGGCAGCCATCAACACGCCTCTTGGCCTCGCCGGTCTATACTCTCACTGTCCGGTTTTCGAAGGGAACGAATTTCATGTCTTCTTCTGCCGTTCAATTTGCCCGCCAAAACCAAGCGCGTTTTCTGGATGAACTGAAGGCGCTGTTGCGCATTTCGTCCATCTCCACAGACCCAGAGCACAAGGAAGATTGCCGCAAGGCCGCCGGGGTGCTGCTCGCCGAACTGAAGCGCATCGGCATGGAGAATGCGCGCCTGATTGAGGGCAAGGGCCATCCGCTGGTCTATGCCGATTGGCTGCATGCGGCCGGGAAGCCCACCGTGCTCATCTACGGCCACTACGATGTGCAGCCGCCCGATCCGCTCGACGAGTGGCTCTCGCCGCCCTTCGATCCCACCGAGCGCAACGGCAATATCTACGCGCGCGGCGCCGTCGACGACAAAGGCCAGGTGGTGGCCCAGGTCAAGGCGCTCGAATCGTTGTTGGCCGCCAACGGCTCGCTGCCCCTCAATGTGCGCGTGCTCTTTGAGGGCGAAGAGGAAGTAGGAGGGGAGACGATCGCAGAGTACGTCGCCTCCAAGCCCGCCGACCTCAAGGCCGACTTCGCGCTCGTCTCCGACTCAGAGATGTTTGCGCCCGGCCTGCCGTCGCTTTGCGTCGGCCTGCGCGGCATGATCTACACCGAGCTCGAAGTGCGCGGCGCAAAGACCGATCTGCACTCGGGCATATACGGCGGCGCAGCGCCTAATCCGTTCGTCTCGATCTGCCAAATCATCGCCAGGCTCAAGGATGAAAACGGCCACATCCTCATCCCCGGCTTTTACGACGGCATCATTCCTCCCAGCCCCGAAGAACTGGCCGCATGGCGCAGTCTTCCCTTCGACGAGGAGGAGTACCAGAAGACCGAGGTGGGCTCGAAGCAACTGGTCGGCGAGCCCGGCTACAGCGTTCTGGAGCGCACCTGGGCGCGGCCCACACTCGATGTGCATGGCATTCCCGGGGGCTTTACCGGTGCGGGCGCCAAAACCGTGATCCCTGCCAAGGCCGTTGCCAAGGTCTCCATGCGCCTGGTTCCCGGCATGATCCCGGCCAAAGCCTTCGAGCTTTACAAGAGCTACGTGGAGAAGATTGCCCCCGCCGGCGTCGATGTGGAAGTGCGGCTGATTCACTCCGGCGATCCGTGTCTGGTTCGCGTCGACAACCCCTACATCAAGGCCGCCACGCGCGCTCTGCACGAGGTGTGGGGCAAAGACACCGTCTTCATCCGTTCCGGCGGTTCCATTCCCATCGTCGGTGACTTCGATCGCAACCTGGGCCTGCCCAGCGTGATGATGGGCTTCGGCCTGCCCGACGATAATCTTCACGCGCCCAACGAGAAGTTCAATCTGAAAAACTTCGAACTGGGCATCGTGTCGCTCATTCGCTTCCTGGAGGAGGTCGGCAGTTGAATCCTGCCGGGCGAGGTCCGGCGCAGCACGATGCGGAGTCCGATGTCATCGGATTCGTGCTCGCAGGCGGCCAATCCACCCGCATGGGCCGGGACAAGGCGTTGCTGGAGTTTGCGGGCAAGCCATTGGTCGCGCATGCGCTCTCAATCTTTGAGGAGGCCGGCATTCCGGCCATGATCGCCGGCGCCGCGTCGCCTGCCCTCACGTCTTTTCCGATTTTCGCGCCGATCGTCGAGGATGCTTCACCTGGCCTCGGTCCGCTTTCCGGCATTTGCACCGCACTCTCGATCATCTCTGTGCGTCGCGCTGTGTTTCTGCCGGTCGATTTGCCCCTGCTTCCGCCTTCACTTCTTGTTTACCTTCTCCGCCGCGCCCGATTTACCGGCTCCGCTGTTACCGTTTCGTCGGTTTCGGGTTTTACGCAGACTTTTCCCGCGGTTCTCGATCGCGCCGCACTGCCCGCGCTTCAAAACGAGCTCGACTCGCAGCGCTACAGCTGTTTTTCTGCGTTTCAGACGGCTGCCACAGCTCTGGGCCAATCAGTCAGCAGCATCGCTGTCGAACTGCTCGCCCAGACCGGCGAGATTTCCGATCCGCTGGGGCTGCCACCGATTTACTGGTTCCTCAATCTGAATACGCCGGGCGATCTTGAGCGGGCCGAGGCGTTGCGCGATACGCTCCGGGGCCGGCGCATCGCGTAATCTGATCTGAAAGGTATGTCGGACGCTCCCTCCCAACTCGATCCCTTGCAGCCGCTGAAGGAGGAGCTTGAAGCGCTGGCGCAGCCGCCTGTCTCCCACGGTCCACCCTCCATCGCTCCGCCGGGACCACCTCCCTTAGGTCCCATCATCCAGTTCGATCGGGTTTCGATTTCGTTCGATGACCGGCCCGTTCTCGAGGACGTCAGTTTTTCCGTCGAGCGTGGCGAGACGTTGTGCATTCTCGGCCGCAGCGGCGTCGGCAAATCGGTGTCGTTGCGCATGATCATGGGTTTTCTAAAGCCTGATTCGGGGTCCATTCATGTCGAAAACCAGGAAATCACTGGCCTGAGCGAAGAGGGCATGCGCGCCATCCGCAAGCGCGTCACCATGGTTTTTCAGAATGGCGCATTATTCGACTCGCTCAGTGTGCGCGAGAACGTGGCCTTCCCTTTGCGCGAGCGCGGAGGCCTGGCCGAAGACCAGATCGATCAGATCGTCGGCCGGTTGATCGGCCTGGTCGGGGCGGAAGATGTGACCGATGTCTTGCCATCCAGCCTGTCCACCGGGCGCAAGCGCGCGGTGGCTATGGCGCGCGCGCTGGCCGCGCAACCTGAAGTCGTGCTCTACGACGAACCCACCACCATGGTCGATCCCCTGATTGCCCGCCGTTTGGGCGGCCTCATTCAGCGCCTCAAGCATCAACTGGGCTTTACCAGCATCGTGGTCACGCACGACACCCGCTTCGCCCGCCAATTGGCTGATACGGTTCTCTTTCTGCATCAGGGCAGGGCGCTCTTCTTCGGCCCTCTCGGGGCGTTTCTCGCCTCCACGGATCCTGATATCAAGCAGTTCTTAACCCTGGACGCCTATCTACTGCCCACGGAATAAAGACTTTATTGTTTTTGTAGCAACTCTGCGGTAAGATAAGAGAATTATAAGAAAGTGAGGGAGAGAAGTATCCACGTTGTTGTTTCTCTCTCGAAACCCATCAACCCTGCAATTCTCTTGGAGCCCTCATTTTAGGGCGAAGTCTGAGAAAATCCATGGCATCAGGAGCAACTCCGTGGCTTTTCCTGGGTATGTCTTGGAAGGATCTGCATTGGGGAAGCGGGTCCATCTGCCCATTCATGACCTCGTGATGCACTCCTGCTTTGCTTCTATTCCCTTGCGAATCAATCTCAACAGCACGGCGCACAGGCGCTTGAACAATACTTGAGGTCTGCGTTTCGTCTATGGCAAGTTCGGATTTTTGGCAAAGGCTGTCGTCCTCCCTGGCTTTGTCGGCCGAATGGGAATCGAGCGCCTCGGGTGGCCCTGCGCGGTCCACTCGCGGCACGGCCAAACTCTGGATATTCCTGGATATCCTGACGGTTTGCCTTGCTGCGGCTGTGACCACGATCTTCGAGCTTCACACCACTCCGCTGGACGAGGCGAGAGGATTTTGGCACGGGACCCTGATTCACGGCCGTTCGATGGGAATTTTGCTGGGCCTGCTGTGCGGTTTCACCTTTACGCTCATCGCCACCAGCCGCCGTATGCACTTGTACACGCCGGCGCGCCTCACCAACTTCCTGCACGAGCAAAGACTCAGCGCGCAGGCATGTCTCACATCGGGCCTGCTGCTCACCGGCGCGCTTTACCTGGTGCATGCCAACGACATCCCGCGCGGCATCGTGATCAGCACGGTGCTGCTGGTCGCAATCGCCCTGGGCTTGCGGCGGCTCATCTATCGCATACTCCTCTATCACCGCTTCGACCGGGGTCTGGATACGCGCAACGTGCTCATCGTCGGCACTGGACCTGAGGCGCAAGCTCTGCGCCATCATCTCGACAGCATCCGGCATCTGGGATACACCTTCAAAGGTTTTATCGAGCTTCCCGGTTCCGTTTCTCGCGCACCGTTGCCGCCAGGCGACATCGTGGGCACGCTCGATTCTCTCTTCCAGAATGCCCGCAAGCAGTTTATCGATGAGATTTTTTTCACCACGCCCTGCGAGCGCCACATCGTTCAGGAGGTGCTGGAGCAGTCCCGCATTCACGGCGTGGACCTGCGCGTAGTTCCCGAGATTTACGACGCCGTGGCCTGGGACAGCCCCGTCGAGTACATCGGCCAGTTTCCCACCATGCCGCTGCATCGCGGCCAGGTGCCGGAACTGGAACTCTTCTTCAAACGCGTCTTCGATGCCGTTTTCTCCGTCCTGGCTCTGATTTTCATGTCACCCGTGCTGCTGGCCCTCGCCCTCGCTATCAAGCTCGATTCACCGGGCCAGGTTTTCTACACTTCGGAGCGCATCGGCAAAAAGGGAGTGGTCTTCCGCTGCGTCAAGTTCCGCACCATGGTTCGGGACGCAGATAACCGGCGCGCCGAGTTCATGCACATGAACGAGCGCGATGACGTCCTCTTCAAGATCTCAAACGACCCGCGCATCACGCGCCTGGGACGGTTGCTGCGCAAGTATTCGCTGGATGAGCTGCCGCAGTTTTTCAACGTTCTGGTCGGCGACATGAGCATCGTTGGCCCGCGCCCACCGCTGGCCGGCGAAGTGCGCAAATACGACCTCAGCCATTTGCGCCGCCTGGATGTCACTCCGGGGATTACCGGTCTATGGCAGGTGCAGGGCCGCCAGGATCCATCGTTTGCCAGCTATGTCTCCCTCGACGTCACCTACATCGAGAACTGGAGCATCTGGCTGGACTTCAAGATCATCATGCGCACGATTGCCGTGATCTTTGCTGGCACCGGCTCGTAGTTCGTCTCGCGAGGGGCTTTTATGTCAACCGACCCTATGACTCGTCAAAGATCCCGGACGGCAAGTTTAGGCCCGGCTCCTTTTTCGCGCGCGCCGGCGGCGGATCTGAATCGGCTTCGGATTTGGGTTTGCGGCGGACTCCCAGGTTGTTAATCGCGTAATCGATATAAGGTGACTTGAGCTCGGGGGTTTGCCCCAGGAACCGGCAGGTCGCCACCACCTGGTCCACGATGAACCGCGGATGATAGGCGGCAAGCTCGAGGCCCATCTCTTCCCTGACCATATACAGGATGAAGTAGAACACATCATCGCGCAGTGTAAGGCCCTGCCGCGCGCACTCCCTCTCGAAGATGCACCGGTAGTGCTCCAGGTCCGGCGGGCCCACCTCGATCTTGTAGGGAAGACGGCGCAGGAAAGCGGGATCCATCAGGTCTTCCGGCTCCAGATTTGTGGAGAAGATCACCAGTTCCTCGAAGGGAATACTGATGGTCTTGCCGGTGTGCAGCTTGAGATAGTCAACGCGGCTCTCCAGCGGCACAATCCAGCGATTCAGCAGATTGGTGGGACTCACCTGCTGGCGGCCGAAGTCGTCGATGAGGAAGCATCCGCCCAATGCCTTCATGTGCAACGGGGCTTCGTAGAAGCGGCCCTCGTTGTCGTAGCGCAGCTCGAGCATTTCCAGCGTCAGTTCGCCGCCAGTGATCACGAAGGGCCTGCGGCACGTCACCCAGCGCATGTCGCAGGTCTCATGCCGGATAAAAGATTGGCCATCGTCTTCGCGTTCCACCAACGGGCTGATGTGAGTATGCACGCTGGGATCGTAGTAGCGGATGATCTGGCCCTCCACCATGATGGCGTAGGGCACGTAGATCATTTCTTGGAAGACGCTGGAGAAGCTCAGCGCGACAGAGGTTTTGCCGTTCCCCGGCGGACCGTAGAGCAGGATGGCTCTGCCCGAATTCAATGCCGGCCCGGTTTGTTCCACGACACTGTCTGCGAGTGTCAGCTCACTGAGCGCGTTGAGGATTCGCTCCGCGCTAATGCGTTCGTTGGTCGGTTTCTGCAGACTTACGCGGCAAATAAAATCCGCCAGGGGCACCGGAGCGGGCCCGATGTAGCCGGAGCGCCTGATCGCCTCCTGCGTCCAGCGGCGGCCTTCGTCGGTCAGCGCATAAGTCATGCCAATGGGACTATCGGAGTTGCGCGATCCCAGCGTGTACAGCAACTGCCGCTCGATCGCAAGATGGGTCAGGTCGAGGATGATTGTCAGCGGCAGCTTGATGGCATCCCCAAACTGGGCGATGGTGGTCAGACCGAAGGAATAAATCACCTTCATCATCAGGGCCAGCAGTTCGGTTTCCTCGATGCCGGTGGCTGCAATATCCTTGGGTTCCCTTGGAATGCGGTGGATAAACCCATCCAGCACCGCCTGGTCAATGGCGCCGATGGCGACAAGGCTTTCGCCCAGACGTCCGCCATGCGTCTTCAGCTGCTCCAGCGCCGTCGCCACATCTTTTTCGGTGACCAGCTTTGCGCGGATTAATAGATCGCCCAGCCGTACTCGCGATTCGATGGCATCCCCCCGGCAATCTTCATGCCCTTAGGCAGATTATGCCTGAATGTCCCAGGCTCCAACGGCGTCGCGGACGGCACTACGTGAAGGCAGCCCATGGGTCACTGTAGTTTAAGTGGTGAATCACAGGTAAAAAATCCCTCTTTTGGGGGGCAGCGTCACTGGACTGTCGCGTTTTCAGTCAATGCGGATTTCGGGTGCAGCCCAATACTATGGGCCGGGGCGCACAGCCTCACTCCTGCGGGAAAACCGCGTATGCTATTTGTAATCATAGAGATATCTCGGCAAGGCGGGGGCGAGTGAACGCCGTTCGCTTGAGGCCGGTGTGGCGCGCTTTAAAGACTCGGCCGGCATCCCTCGCGATTTAAACTGGAACTGTGAAGATTGCGCTGGCCCAGATCGATCCCACGGTCGGTGATTTTACCGGTAACCTTGAGAAAATCGTTGCCGCCAGCCGCCGCGCCGCGGAGATGGGCGCGCGCCTTGCGGTCTTCTCCGAGCTTGCCATCTGCGGCTATCCTCCAGCCGACTTCCTTGAGAAACCCAGCTTCCTGGCGCGCTGCCGATCGGCCGTGGACGAACTGGCCGCGGCGACGCGTGAATTACCCACCGCGGTTCTCACCGGCGTCGCTCTTCCCGCAGACGGGAAGAATGGAAAGCCGGCCTTCAACGCCGCAGTCCTCCTCGACAAGGGTCAATTGCTTCTCGAACAGCACAAGCGGCTCCTGCCCTTTTACGACGTCTTTGACGAGCAGCGTTACTTTTCGGCGGCTGAATCGCAAGAGGTGATCGAGCTCGACGGCGTTCGCCTTGCCATCACCATCTGCGAGGACGCGTGGAACGACAAGAACTTCTGGCCGCGCCGCCTCTACACCGTCGATCCCGTCGAAGAGCTGATGCGCCAGAAGCCCGCGCTGCACATCAATCTTTCCTCATCGCCATTCTGGCACTCCAAGCGCACCATGCGGCGCGAGATGCTGGCCGCCATCGCTCGCCGCGACGGTATTCCTGTGCTGATGTCGAACCAGGTGGGCGGCAACGACAGCCTGATCTTTGACGGCTCATCCCTGGCGCTCAACGGGCGCGGCGAACTGATCGCACAGGCTGCTTCGTTCGCCGAGGACCTGGTTCTTGTCGATCCCTTCCACGCCGCACCAATTGCGGTTCCCGAAGACGATGCCACCGAGGCCGCCTATCGCGCCCTGGTGCTGGGCACACGCGATTACGTGCGCAAATGCGGCTTCCGCAAGGCCATTGTGGGCTTGAGCGGCGGCATCGACTCCGCTCTCGTAGCCGCCATCGCTGCCGAGGCCCTCGGCCGAGAGAACGTGATCGGCGTCGGCATGCCCAGCCCCTATTCTTCCGCGGGTTCTATCGACGACAGCCAACGCCTGGCCGCGAATCTCGGCATACGTTTTGAAACCATCTCGATCAAATCGCTCTTTGCGGAATTCACTCGGGCGCTCGAGCCCATCTTTCACGGGATGAAGGAAGACATCACCGAGGAGAACATTCAGCCGCGCATTCGCGGCACGCTCCTCATGGCGCTTTCCAACAAGTTCGGCGCCCTGGTGCTCACCACCGGCAACAAGTCCGAGATGGCCGTGGGCTACTGCACGCTTTACGGCGACATGGTTGGCGCGCTGGCGGTCATCGGAGATCTCGTCAAGACGCGCGTGTATGCCGTCTGCGATTGGCTGAACCGAGGCGAAGAAATAATCCCCGCCGCCATCCTCACCAAGCCGCCCTCCGCCGAACTGCGGCCCGGCCAGATGGACACTGATTCGCTTCCGCCCTACGACGTGCTCGATCCCATCGTCGAAGCTTACGTGGAGCGCTACGAAACCCCCGAGCGCATCGCCGCCGAGCACGGATTTCCGCTCGATCTGGTCCGGCAAACGGTGCGCCTTATCGAGCGCTCTGAGTACAAGCGCCAGCAGGCCGCGCCGGTCCTCAAGGTCACGGCCAAGTCGTTTGGCATGGGACGCAGATTTCCGATTGCGGTCAAAGTTCAGGTGTAGATCCCGGTAATGGTGCAGTACTACGATCGCTACGACACTCGCAAAGAGGGGACCGTGTATCGATATGGTCGCAATCATGCAAGCTCTGGCTACGCCGTGTTCGGAGTTGGCTAAGGATGCCTCTGCATTAGACGCCTCCATATCGGCCTGCCGAAGCTCCATAACGGTGCTGGAAAATTCCCTGAAGACCACTGAGGGATCATCGGGAGGATGGGAAACCTTCGCATGGGTTTGCTCTGTCGTAGTCGCCATTGGAGTTGCCGCAGAAATTGTAGGAATCGTGGGGGGATACCGGGACGACCTGAAAGAATGGCGGCGTGGAATCATTCGACCGCCAGATCGCCCATCGTTTGTACGATTTTTTTGGTTTGAGATACTTGCCACTGTGCTAGCCGCCATATCTCACAGGCGGATTGTCGATTTGGGTGAGTTTGGGAGCGGAAATAGTTGGAAAGGCCGTCTTTTCTGTGTCATAACTACGTTGTCGAAGCGTGTTATGGCGGCGGAAA
>JBEKGH010000109.1:0-21697 GCA_050012895.1 Occallatibacter sp. | reverse complement strand
GAAGGAGTGAAAGAGAGGAGCGAGTCAACGAGGCTAGCGTGCCAGCCTTACCGCAACAGCTCTTCGAGGGTGGTGCTGAGGTCGGTTTTGTCGTCGCGGTATTTTACGATGGCGGGGGCGTAAAGGCTGAGGCCCCAGGCTTCGCTTTGGGGATGGCCTTTGCCTTTGCCGATGGCGCGGGCGCCGGGGACGACGACGGCATTCTCGGGAACGATGAGCGGGGTTTCGGGGCCGGCGCGCAGCACATCGCCTTTGACGAGATCGTACAACGGCGTTCCGCGGGTGAGGATGGTGCCAGCCGCGAGCACCGCGCCTTTGCGCACCAGGGTTCCCTCGTAGACGCCGCAGTTGCCGCCCACCAGCACATCGTCTTCAATGATGACGGGGCTGGCGTTGACCGGCTCGAGGACGCCGCCGATTTGCGCCGCGGCGCTCAAGTGCACGCGCTTGCCGATCTGCGCGCAGGAGCCGACCAGGGCGTGCGAATCGACCATGGAGCTTTCGTCAATATAGGCGCCGGTGTTGATGTACATGGGCGGCATGCAGACGACGCCACGCGCCACGTAAGCGCCGGCGCGCACGGAAGAGCCGCCCGGCACGATGCGTATGCCATCGGAGGCGGAGAAGAGGCGCGTGGGGTAAGTGTGTTTATCGACGAACGAGAGAGGTCCGGCGCTGAACCCTTCCAGCGCTCCGAGACGGAAGCCGAGCAGGATACCCTGCTTGACCCAGGCGTTGACGCGCCATCCCGTCGGCGCTGCAGCGTCGGGCTCGGCGGAGCGCACTTCGCCGCGTTCGAGACATGCACGCAGCTCCAGAAAGGCCTTCATCGCCGCCGGATCGCCGGCCGCGGCTGCGCCGGCGGCAAAGTGCCGCGCAATTTCAAGTTCAAGCTGAGTGAGAGTCATTCCAATGAAAGTGTAGCAAGTGCGGGAAGCAAGGGAGCGATTGAAGGGGTGAAGGGAGTGAAGAGAGTGAAATAGTGAAGGGAGTGAAGAGAGTGAAATAGTGAAGGGAGTGAAGAGAGTGAAAAAGTGAAGGGAGTGAAGAGAGTGAAAAAGTGAAGGGAGTGAAGAGAGTGAAATAGTGAAGGGAGTGAAGAGAGTGAAATAGTGAAGGGAGTGAAGAGAGTGAAAAAGTGAAGGGAGTGAAAAGAGTGAAAAAGTGAGGGGAGTGAAAAGAGTGAAAAGAGTGAGAAAGTGAAGAGGGAGAGTGGGAGTCAGGCGGGGTTGATGGGATTGAGAGTGGGTTTGATCCTGAGGCGCGCTTGCGCGCCGACGGGTTGCAGGCGGAAGCAGTTTTTTCCGGATGGAATCAGCGCCAGAGGAATGGGAGCGTCACCTGGGCGCCCGTGAAAATTCTTCGACTCCAGCCACGCGCGCAGACGGGGATCGCAGATCTGCGTCTGGCCCTGCCAAAAATCGGGTTTGAGGCCAAGCTGAATGAGCAGATGGTCCAGGTGCAGCTCGATGACGTTGGCATCCCTGGGAAAATAGCGGCGCACATTTCCCGCGCCCACCTCGACGCCGGACAACTCACGGCCTTTGCAATGCGTTTTGACAACCATAAAATCCTGTCGAGTGACGGCGAGCGAGGTCCGCCTGGAATGAGCCCAGTTTAAGGAGAATTGAGTTCAATAGGACACGGACCGGGAAAGAAAAGCGGGAGCGGGTTCCTGATTTGACACCAGCGAGGAGAAAGCCCGGAATTGGGAAAGCCCGGACAGAGTGCTGCAAGCAGCGGCAAAAGCGGCGCGGGCAAAGCGCGATTCGCGGTGCGTATGCGATACTCGAAACGGCATGTACAAACGGATCGTACTCAAGCTATCGGGTGAGGCTCTTGCGGGAGAGCGGGGCTTTGGCCTGGATGCCGAAAAAGTGTCCGAGATTACCGGCGAGGTCGCGGAGATTCATGCGCTGGGCGTGGAAATCGGCCTGGTGGTAGGCGGCGGCAACTTCTTCCGCGGTGTAGAGGAGCAGGCCAAGGAGATGGACCGCGTGAGCGCGGACAACATGGGCATGCTGTCCACAGTGATTAACGCGATCGCGCTGCAAGACGCTCTCGAACAACGCGGCGTGCAGTGCCGGGTGATGACGGCGGTGTTCATGAACCAGATTGCCGAGCCGTACATTCGGCGGCGCGCGGTGCGCCATCTGGAAAAAGGCCGCGTGGTGATCTTTGCCGCGGGCATCGGAAATCCGTTCTTCTCTACGGACACGGCGGCCAGCCTGCGCGCCATGGAGATCAAGGCCGATGTGCTGCTGAAGGGCACCAAGGTGGAGGGCGTTTACAATGCCGACCCGGTGCTGGTGAAAGACGCCGTGAAATACGACGAGATCACCTACATGGACATTCTGCGCCAGGGGCTGAAGGTGATGGATCTGACGGCGGTGAGCCTGTGCAAAGACAACAACCTGCCCATGATCATCTTCAACATGAACCGTCCGGGCAACATGCGCCGCGTGGTGATGGGCGAAAAGGTGGGTTCGCTGGTGACGGCGTAAAAGCAGGGAATAGGGAGTAGGGAATAGGGAGTAGAAAGACTGCTCTGGAGCGGAAGAAGCTCTGACGCAATATTGGCTCTGATGCCGAACGACGTACGCCTTTCTCTTTGAACAGCGATCGCTGCCGCCTTTCTCTATTCCCTATTCCCTGTTTCTTCGGAGCGTCTAACTGTTTGTGGAAACTCGCAAGCCAGCGCCGCTGAAGGCTTTGACGGGCTTGCGATGCTTCGCGGCCATCAACATTGTTCTCTTCCACTTCTCCAATCCCCAGTGGTTTAATTTCAACTTCTACTTTCCCGCGCCCTTTATGGCGCGCTCGCTGCACATTCCCCTGCTGCTGGCGCCGGTGGTCAACGCGGGCTTCATCTCCGTGAGCTATTTCATCCTGCTCTCAGGATTTGTGCTCGGCTATAACTACAACGAGCGGGCGCGCAACGGCGAACTGGATCGCAAACGCTTCTGGGAGGCGCGCTTTACCCGCATCTATCCCATCTACTTTCTGAGTTTGCTTCTGAGCCTGGGGAGCCTGAAGTCGGAGTACGCGACGCATACGCACGCCATGTTCTGGACAGGGGTGGTGCTGACTCCGCTGCTGCTGCAGGGATGGGTTCCAGCGGTGGCCACGTTTTTGAACACGCCGGCGTGGACCATGTCGGCCGAAGCCTCCTACTACGTGATTTTTCCGTGGCTGGCGCGCTGGAAGAAGCCCGTGCGCATGGGGCCGTACCTCGCGAGACTGGCGGGTGTGTGGGTGCTGGGACTGACGCCGGGCGCACTGTACATGGCCTTCAACCCCGACGGCATCGCTCATCCCGACCGCTGGAGTTACGGGCCGTGGTTGTGGGCGCTGAAATACACGCCGTACGCGCACGTTTTCAGTTTTGTCTTTGGCGTGATGCTGGCCAACCTGGACGCGATGATTCCGCGCGCGAGCCACGTGCGCCTGTGGCTCGGCCTGATCGGCTTTGGGGGACTTTACGGAATCCTGAGCCTGGGACCGCTGGTTCCCTATGCCATCATCCACGACGGCCTGCTGATGCCGCTGTTTGCTTTCATCGTTCTGGGCCTGGCGGGGGAGAATCCGCTGGCGTACGCACTGGGCGTGCGGCCGCTGGTGTTTGTGGGCGAAGCCAGCTACTGCCTCTACCTGCTGCACTTCACCCTATGGAACATGATTCACGGCTCGCACGTGCTGGAAGCGCTGGGGCTGATCCGCTTTGACCCGTGGCTCAGTTACGTGCTGCTGATCACGCTGTCTCTGGTGGCGCTGTACTTCATCGAAAAGCCGGCGCAGCGCAAATTGCGCGAGTGGATGCATGCGACGAGTGTGGTGAAAGAGGCCGCGAGTGGGAAGTGAGGGAGTGAAGAGGTGAAAGGAGTGATAGGAGTGAAAGAAGTGAAGGGAGTGAAAGAAGTGAAGGGAGTGAAAGAAGTGAAGGGAGTGAAAGAAGTGAAGGGAGTGAAAGAAGTGAAGAAGTGAAAGGAGTGAAAGGAGTGAAAGGAGTGAAGTGGTCCGCATCTCCGGACTGCGGTCCATGGATTAGGAACCGTGAACTTGAGCGCCGAGAATTCCAGTTCGAAAAACCGCGTGCAGCAAAAAGCCCAGCCTTTCGGCTGGGCTTATCTCACTTCTTTCACTTCTTCACTCTTTTCACTTTCTCAACCACGATCCATGAGCCGCGGCTATTACGGCGTAACCGACTGCGTGGCATGGTTGCCATGCGGAACGGCGATGACTGCCATGGGAAGCGCGCCGGTGGGGTAGGGCGTGGCGAGATTGCTGGACAATGCGCCGGTATCGGGATTGAGCTTGAAGCCGGAGATCGAGTTGCCCAGGCGGTTGGCGGTGTAGACGTAGCGGCCCAGCGAGGGCTCGACGGCTATGGACACCGGGTCGGTATCGGTAGTGTTTCCAGACCCCGCAACAGAGCTCACGATGGTGGAGGGCGTGCCGGTGGGCAGGGAGATGGAGTACTCCGAGACCGAGTTATCCAGCGAGTTGGTGACGTACATATAAATGCCGCGCGGATCGATGGTGATGGCGTTCGGCTCGTTGCCGGTCTTGAACGGCGTTCCGCCCGGGTTGTAAGCCGACTTGTCGTACGCCGTCACATACACAGCATTGTTGTTGGCGAGGACGACTACGCCGGTGGAGAGGATGGTGTCGGTGGGGTATGCGGTAAGGGTGAGCGGCTGGCTGGAGGTTACGCTGCCGATGGTGCCGCTGCCGAGGGCATATTCCGTCAGCGTGGCGGAGCTGGCGCCCGAGACCACGTAGAGGTAGGTATTGGCGGAGTTGACCGCGATAGACACCGGGGTATTGGGCAGCGTAATCGTGTCCTTCGGCGTGAGATCGCCGGTATCAGCAACGGTGAAATGCACTACGGTGTTATTGCCCTGGTTGGCGACATAAACATTCAAGAAGTCCGAAGTCATGGCCATGGCCACCGGGCTGGTGCCGCCCGATGAGATGGGAGTGACAGCCGAGCGGATGGCGCCGGACTGCGCATCGGTAGCGTAGCCATAGATCTGGCCCGCGCTACCGGCAGATGCGCCCGCCGAGGCGGCCACGTAAACAAAGTCGATGGTGACAAGCTCGCAGCTCGTCAGAAGTGTGGCCACAATGAGGCCAATCGCAGAGACCAGAGCGAGCTGGCTCAATTTACTGAACTTCATGCGCTTCCTTCGTCATGGGCCCTTGGCTTCAAAAGCCCTCAAAAAATCTCGTTTACGTTGCCCCGTGTTTATTGTAAAAGCCGCGTACGGGGTATTGCCAGAACCGACTCCGCTGCGGGAGCCGGTCGATTACATGGTCTCACTGCGACTGGACGCCGCCTCCGGTGCCGTTGTGAGGAATGGCCGCCGCAGCCACGGGCTGGGCGCTGGTGCCAAACGGTGAGAACTGGGCGTCGAGCAGGGTTCCGGCCGTCGCGCTCAGCTCAAAATCTGAAACCGTGTTGTCGAGAAAATTGACGGTGAAGAGAAAGTGGTTCGTCGAGGGATCGATGCCGAGGGCGACCGGCTGCAGGCCGGTGGCGTAGCTGCCGACGCGCGTGAGCACGCCGCTCGTCATGGAATAGGCCGTGACGGTGGCATCGGTCTCGTTGGTGACGTAGGCATAGGCATACGTGGGATCGACGACTACGCCGGTGGGATCGTTGCCGGCGGGGTAGGGGCTGCCGCTCAACGTGGTGAGCGCGCCGGTGGAACCGACGGTGTAGCCGAGCACGTCGCCGCGCACTGAGTCGGTGACGTACACGTAGGAGCTTTTTCCATCGCTGGCGATGGCGGAAGGCTGATCTCCGGCAGCAAAGGGCGAGCCGGGCACGGCCGTCAACACGCCTCCCGATCCGACAGAGAAGCCGAAAACATAGCCCGCGGCAGGCGTTACCGACGAGTCGTACGCCGAGACATAAACGTATGCGCCGGAGGCGAGCACATTCACGGCCGTTGGCAGGATCACGTGTGAAGCATTGGCGCCTGAGAGCGTCAGCGGCCAGAACTGGGCGCTCACTGCCGGGTTGGTGGCCGGAGTGCCGAGCCCGATCGGCGTGCTGCTGGTCGCGGCGGTCAGCGGGTACACGGCGACCGAACCAGAGCAAGGATCCGCGGTGGAGCAGAGCGGAAGCGGCTGGTAGGTATCCACCACAAAGACGTTGGATTTGTTGGCGGCGATGGCCAGCGGATAGATTCCAGGAGTGTTGACGGTGTTGTACGGATAGAGCTTGCCATCGTTGCCGACGATGAACTGGACGATGGTGTTGTCGTCCTGATTGACCACGAACAGGTTCTGGTAATCGGCGGAGACAGCCTCGGCGACCGGGTCGCGGCCTTCAGAAGGAAACGGCGAGGTGGGAATCTGGCGCATGCGGCCGGACTCGGAGTTGATCTCGAAGACGTCGATCTCGCCGTAGTTGTTGGCGCCTGCAGCTTTGTTGCTGGCCACGAAGACGAAATCCACGGTGAGCGTCTCGCAGGCGGTAATTAGCGAAGCCGCCACGAGGCTGGCCGCGGCAACCAGCAAGAGCTGGCTCGATCTGGAAAACTTCATGCGCATCTTTCGTCAGCAGGGCAACTCATGGGCCCCTCAGGAAATCTGGTTTTCAATCAAGTCAATTTTCGATCAAATCAATTCTGGCTCAAATCCCGGCGCGAGCTGCGAACGGCCGTGCCGGGATTAGAACAATGTTCTTAGAGACTCCGAAGCATCCGGAATCTCTCAAGAGGCACCGGCCAGCCTGTTGCAATTGGGCCGGCGGACGCCGCGTGGCTTTATCCGGTACGCCCGTCCACCAGGCACCATGTCGGCTGACCCTGGAGGGTCCAGGTCTCCGTAGAGCGCATAGGATTCAGGTCGCCGGTATTGGGATCGAGCGTGCGTCCGGTCACGGTGGAGTCATATTCGTTGGCTTCGTAGATGTACTGACTCGAGGGATCTTCGACGATGCACTGCGGACCCGAACCGGAGCCGAAGGGCTGTTCGCCAATGAACTGCAACTCATACGAAGGCGAGGTGAAGATTGTGTACCCGGCGATGCCGCTCTCCGGGTTGTTGCCGGAGATGTTGTTGCCCTGGTTGGCGACGTACAGATGCGTTCCCTTCGACTCGACCAGGAGCTGAATGGGATTCGCCAGCGTACCCGTGTCGGGGAAAATGCCGCCGGGTTCGGCCTGCAATGCGCCGCCGGTGGTTACAGACCAGGGCAGAATCTGTCCGGGGTAGGTGCCGGCAGGAAATGGACAGTTGGTGGTGCAGGTGATGGTGACCGGTTCATTGTCGAGCAAGTAAATCACGCCGTTGGCATTCACAATGGCGTTGCCCTGATGGATGCCCAGCGGCTGCACACTATTCTGGCTCAGCGTCAACTGGCCGCTGCTGGAGGAATAGGAGTACGGCCAGACCGAGGTGCCACCGGTATACGGGTAGGAGGTGGGCGTCGGCGCATCGGTGAGGGTGAGAAGGAAACTGCCGCTGAGAACGAAATCGACAGGATTGGCCGGAATCGGGAAGTAGGTGAGCGCGGAGCCGTTGGCTGCGGTTACCTGGGCATTGACAACCAGCGACAAGCGGCCCGTGGTCGAGTTGATCTGGAAGACCGTAACGTCTCCGCAGGTAGTGACCCCGCCTCCAAGGGCGCGCGCGCAGTTGTCGTTGGCCGCCGGGTTGGCGTTGTCTGGCGCGTCGTGGTCCAGGACCATCAAATAGTTGCCCGAGGTGTCTACGATGAGCCGGAACGGGTTGTTGCCCTGCGTGAAGAAGGTCTCCTGAGGCGTCAGGATGCCGTTGCCGCCCACGGCAAACTCGGTGATGTTGGCGTTCTGGCACTCTGCGCTGCCTACACCGTAGCAATCGCCGTTACCGGCTGCGTTCACGCCGCGATTGAGGACATAAAGGAACCGGCTACCGAGGGTGAGGACGGCGCGGACCGGGTTGGCGCCCCCCGAAGAGACTGGCAGGCCGTCAATGGGGGCCAGCGTACCGACGTTGTGGTCGATCCGATAGCCGGAGCATGCTATTCCTTCATCCTGGTTAGGCGTGCGCCGCCAAGTTTGGTCGTTCCCGAGCAGAGCTGGGTTGGGATGGAATCCCTGATGAATTGTAAAAGGCGAGGGCAGGTTGTGCCTAGTTTCCGTCCGGGACCGGTCAAAAGCCCTGATTTCCAACACTTCGCCGCACTGACCCCGGCCCTCGGCCTGCTTCGTTACCCGGCAATCCCACTCTCTGGATGTAATCGCAGTATAGACGTTCGGAGGGTGGTAATGGGCAGCGAAGGTCTCGCGAATTTTTGCCCGGGCCGACCGCGGACGATTTTTCGCGTACCAGCCCGGACCGCGGTCCGCCAGGTCTTCCCGCACTACCAGACGCGGCAGGAGTTTACGGGGAACATGGGCTGGCCTTTCGTGCAGCCAAAGGCCTTGCCGAAAGCGTCGAAGTTCTGAACGGTGCCGTTGACGCGCCAGCGGCCCGGCGAGTGCGGATCGATGAGCACAAGCTGCCGGGTGATGGCATCCGAACGGTTCTCGCACCATACCTGGGCGAAGCCGATGAAATAGCGTTGCGCCTCTGTGAATCCATCAATCTTGTCGTCGATGCTCTTGTGCTCGTCGGCCAGGGCATCGAGCAGTGCCTGCCAGGCGATGCGTAGCCCGCCATTGTCGGCCGTGTTCTCACCCAGCGTGAGTCGCCCGTTCAGATTTACGGCCGGCGTATCGCCGCGCGCCGGCGCGGCCTGAAAGCTGCTGTACTCGCTGGCTTCGCAATCGGTGCGCGCGATAAATGCCTTGCGATCGGCGGGCGTCCACCACTCGCGCAGGTTGCCCTTGCCATCGAACTGCGAGCCATGGTCGTCGAAGCCGTGCGTCATCTCGTGTCCAATGACCACGCCGATGCCGCCGAAGTTTACCGCGGGATCGATGGTGAAATCGAAGAACGGCGGTTGCAAGATGCCCGCCGGGAAGTTGATGTCGTTGAACGCGGAGTTGTAGTACGCATTCACCGTGGGCGGCGTCATGCTCCACTCGCGTTCGTCCACGGGCTTGCCCAGCTTGGCGAAGTTGTAGTTGCGCTCGTAGAGGGCGGCTTGCTCTTCGTTCGCCACAAACGTGGCGCGGACGACCTTCACGCTCGAGTATTCGCGCCACTTTTCCGGATAGCCGATCTTGTTGCGGATCATGGCGAGTTTCTCTGCGGCGGCCTTTTTGGTCTCGTCGCTCATCCAGGGCAAATCGCGCATGTCGGCAGCCAGCGCTTTTTCGAGAGCGGCCACCAGTTTGTCCATGCTGGCCTTGGCTGCGGGCGGAAAGTTCTGCTTCACCCAGTCCTGGCCGACGGCCTCGCCCAGCGCCGCGTCGGTGGCGCGAGTGCACTGCCTCCAGCGCGGCTGCGGCACCTTTTGCCCACCGAGGGTCTGCGAGAAGAACGAGAAATCCTCATTGAAGAAGGCGCTGGAAAGGTTAGAGGCCTCGCCGTGCAGCACGTGCCAGCGCAAATAGCTCTTCCAGGCATCGAGCGGTTCGCCTGCGAGGAGCGCGTTGAGCCCTTTGAAGAAATCGGGGGCGACCACATTGAGCGTGTCGAAAGGTCCGATGCCGACGGAACCGAAGTAAACCTTCCAGTCGAACTCCGGCGTCAGCTTCTGGAAGTCGTCCACGGTGTAGATGTGATACACCTTTTCGGGAATGCGGCGGTCTACGCGGGGCATGGAGACTTTGGCCATGGCGGTCTCGATTTCCATCACCCACGCGGCCTCTTTGGCGGCCTGCTCGGGCGAGTCGCCGGCCAAAGCGAACATCTTCTTCATGTGCTCCACGTAAGCGGCGCGAATCTCGGCAAAGTGCGGCGAATCGGCGAGGTAATAATCGCGGTCGGGCAGGGAAAGGCCGCCCTGATCGGCCTCGGCGATCTGCTGCGAAGAATCTTTCTGGTCCTGGGAGACGTCGAATTCGAAAAAACCGTCAGGTGTGCCGCGATTCTCAAGCCAGCTGAGCAGGGCGGGAATTCCCTGGATGCTCTTTAATGCGGCGATCTGCTTCCACGATCCCTGGATGGGCGCGAGGCCCAGCTTTTCGATGGCGGCCGTATCCATGCAGGAGGCGTAAAAGTCGCCGTACTGCTTTTCGAGAGGGGTCTTGGGGGCGTTGGCCGCCGATTCCAGGTCTTTCCAGAGCAGATACTGGTTGCGCAACTGCACCTGGGAGAAGGAACGCGCCCAGCGTGCCTGGTCGGCGGGAATGGGATTCTGCTTCATCCAGTTGCCGCATGAGTATTGGTAGAAGTCGACGCAGGGATCGGCGGCGGTATCCATCGCCGAGACGTCGAAGCTTCTGGTCACGGGAGGCGGAGTGGGTTTTGCGGTGACGTCCTGCGAGATGGGAGATTGCGGGGCCGGTGCGGCAGGCGATTGCGCGAGCGCGGCTGTGGCGGCAAGAATCAGTAGGACGGGAGCAGTACAAAGAGAGCGCATGAATACCTCTGCAATGCAGGGTGAAACGGTCGTTTCCCGAAGCGAAAGCCGGCCGGGGCAATTTGAGGGTCACAACGCGACTCGCGGCTGCGATGCTGAACAGGCTACCACAGGCTTAGAGTCTGCTGTTCAAGAGGGAGAGGATAGGAACATGAGCAGTCGATTGCCGATGGCCGTCGCGGTTTTGGCGGCATGTTGCTTTCTGCAGGCGCGCGGCGCTGGCCACGCGCAGGACGTGCACGTGCGCGTTTCGCCAGACGTGAAGACCGGAGTGGAAGGGACGACCGAGTTTCCCACCATTCAGATGGCGATGGACCACCATCCCTTTGCCGGCAAGGGGGCGGATGGCAAGTCCGGCCGCGTGTATATCGAGATCGCGCCCGGTGTTTACCACGAGCGGGTGATCGTGACGCAGAACCACACCAATATCACCCTGGTGGGCATGGGAAAGTCGCCGGCGGACGTGGTGATTACCAACAGCCTGAACGCCAAACAGGCCGGCGGGACATTTTTCACGGAGACTGTGGAGATTAACGGCGACGGATTCGAGGCCGACAACCTGACCTTTGAAAATACCGCTGGCAATACTGGCCAGGCCGTGGCTGCGGCGGTGCGCGCGGATCGCGCGGTGTTCAAGAACTGCAGATTTCTTGGCCACCAGGACACGCTCTTTGCCGATTACGGGCGGCAGTATTATGTTGACTCCTATATCGAAGGTGGCGTGGACTTCATCTTCGGCAACGCCGCGGCGGTCTTCGACCACACGGAGCTTCATGCGAATGGCCCCGGCTATCTGACGGCGCAATCGCGCACGTCAGCGGAGCAGGCGACCGGCTACGTGATCCTCGACAGCAAAGTCACCAGCGGTATCCCGGCCGGCGCGCCGCGCGACACTGTCGGTTTGGGACGGCCGTGGCGGCCATTTTCGCGCGTGGTGTATATCGATACGGAGCTGCCCGCCGATATTACCCCGCAGGGTTGGAGCGCGTGGGGAAGAAGCAACGAGACGCCGCAAGCGTACTACGCGGAGTTTGAGTCGAAGGGTCCGGGCGCGAATACTGCGGGGCGCGTCGCGTGGTCGCACCAACTGACAGCGCGCGAGGCGGCGCGTTACCGGCCGAAGGTGTTTTTGGCCGGAAAGGACCATTGGAATCCGGAAGCGGCGGCGGCGAGGCTGCCGTAGCGCGCGGGTCTGGGAGATCTGGGAAATTTGACAAACGTACAGAAAAGCTGTACGTTCATCTAGAGGGCTGATTCCATGCCGACCGAAACTTCTTATACAGAGCTCCGCGAAAATCTCGCATCGTATCTCGATCGCGTGGTCGACGACCGCGAAGTCGTCGTGGTGAAGCGGCGCGGCGCGCGCGACGTGGCGATTATCGCCGCGGATGAGCTGGCGGGCCTGGAGGAGACGGCATATCTTTTGCGTTCGCCGGCCAACGCCAGGCGATTGCGTGAGTCGCTTGCGGAATCCAAGAGAAACGATAAAAGGGGGATTCCGGGGAAGCCTGCTGCCGTAGCTATTAAGGAACTGCGCCGATCCTTGGGCCTGTAGGCTCTTGGGGCCTGTAATCGGATTCTGACGTTGGAGGATTGCCCCGGCGATGAGCAAGAATGCGGAGCGGCGAGTCGACTTCTTGCCAAAGTTTCGCGAAGACCTTGCCTGGTGGATCAGGAATGACCGAAAGGCAGCGCTGAAGACGCTGGAACTCGTGGAGGCGGTCGTGGCCGATCCATTCGGCGGCATCGGCAAGCCGGAGCCTCTGCGGTATGAGTTCGCCGGTTGCTTCAGCCGGAGAATCACGCGAGAGCATCGGCTGGTGTATCGCGTCACCGCCGAGCGCATCGACTTTCTCCAGGCGCGGTATCACTACGAATAGCTCTGGGATTCGATCCACTTTTCCATTCTTTACATGCTCGCCCGCGCCCTGCCACACTGGAGCGTGGACACCCAGACCGTCGTTATCCTTGATTTCGGTTCGCAGTATACGCAGCTGATCGCGCGCCGCATTCGCGAGCAGAATGTCTTTTCCGTGGTGCTGCCATGCACAGCGCCGCTGAGCGAAATCGAAGCCTGCAAACCCATCGGATTGATTCTTTCGGGGGGCCCGTCGTCGGTGTACGACATCGACGCACCGGATGCCGACCCGCGCGTGCTGGCGATGGGCATTCCGACGCTGGGCGTGTGCTATGGACTGCACTTCATCGTGCATCACATGGGCGGCAAAGTGCGCTCGGCGCCGAAGCACGAATACGGTCACGCCGAAGTGGAGATTGAAGACCGCGCAACGCAGTTGTTTGCCGGGCTGCCGGCCACGCTTCAAGTCTGGATGAGTCACGGCGACGAAGCCGAGAAGCTGCCGGCGGGCTTTCGCCGCGTGGCTGTCACGCAGAATGCGCTGGCCGGAATCGCCAACGAGGAGCGGCGCATCTGGGCGGTGCAGTTCCATCCCGAGGTGCACCACACCCCGCTGGGATCGCAGCTCATCGGGAATTTCCTGCGCATCTGCGGGGCGCGCGGCGACTGGACGCCGGCGCATTTTATCGAGACGACGGTGGATGCGATCCGCGCCAAGGTGGGCACGGGACACGTGATTTGCGGGCTTTCGGGCGGCGTGGATTCTTCAGTGGCCGCAATGCTGGTACACAAGGCCATTGGCAGCCAGTTGACCTGCATCTTTGTGAACAATGGTGTCCTTCGCAAGAATGAATTCCAAAATGTACAAAAAAATCTGCGCGACAAGCTGGGGTTGAATATTGTTGCGGTGAATGCCAGCGCGCGCTTCCTGACGCAACTGGCGGGAGTGACGGAGCCGGAGATCAAGAGAAAACGCATTGGCGCGGAGTTCATCGCGGTTTTCGACGAGGAGGCGCAGCGCATCGCGCAGGAGACGGGCAGTGTGGAGTGGCTGGTGCAGGGCACGCTCTACCCGGACGTGATCGAGTCGTCGAGCGTGAAGGGGCCGAGTCAGACCATCAAGAGCCACCACAACGTGGGCGGGCTGCCGGAGCGCATGAAATTGAAGTTGATCGAGCCGCTGCGGGACCTGTTTAAAGATGAAGTGCGGCGCATCGGACGCGACATGGGCATGCCGGAGGAGATTCTGAACCGGCAGCCGTTTCCCGGGCCCGGCCTCGCGGTGCGCATCCTGGGCGAGGTGACGCCGGAGCGCGTGGCGCTGCTGCAGGAGGCCGACGAAATTGTGGTGGCCGAGATCAAGGCCGCTGGGCTCTACAACAAGATCTGGCAAAGCTTTGCGGTGCTCCTGCCGGTGATGAGCGTGGGCGTGATGGGCGACCAGCGCACGTATGCATTTACCGCGGCCATCCGCGCTGTGCACTCCGAAGACGGCATGACAGCGGACTGGACGCCGCTGCCCTATGAGCTGCTGAAGCGGATGTCGAATCGCATTGTGAACGAGGTGCGCGGCATCAACCGCGTGGTGTACGACGTGACGTCGAAGCCGCCGGGCACGATCGAGTGGGAATAGCTCGCCGCGATGGGCGGCGGAGTGGGAGTACGAGAAACGTGGATCCTCCGGCATCGCAGAATCGCTCGAAACTATGGACGGGGCTGTGGATGGGTCCCGATGGACTGCTTTCCGGGTGGGCGATCTTACTGTTCATCGCCGTTGCTGCGGCGTGCACAGTCGGCTTCTTCGGGATCGTGTACTGGCTCGCGCATTTCACGCGCGCCGACATCGGCGCCTTGCGCACCAGTCTTCTGCCTGGCGTACGAACGGCGCTGGTTCTCGCAGAGAGC
The DNA here is from genome assembly GCA_050012895.1 of Occallatibacter sp. Lineage (GTDB taxonomy): Bacteria > Acidobacteriota > Terriglobia > Terriglobales > Acidobacteriaceae > Telmatobacter. Next base: position 7,466 of record JBEKGH010000109.1, on the reverse strand, counting down.
TGCGGTTTGCTGGTTGCAACGGCGGTGATGGGCAAGATCGAGGGGCGCTCCTGGCTGGACTACGGGCTGCGTGGTCGCAGAGGCGCCGCGCTGTTTGCACAGGGCGCGTTCTGGGGCGCGCTCCTGATGGCGGGACTGGTGGGCATTCTGGCTCTCACCCACGCGATCACGATCGACTTTTCCGGGCGCGGATCGTGGTCGCTTATCGGTTCGGGACTGGTCTGGGCGGCGATGTTCGTGCCCAGCGCCTTCGTCGAGGAACTGCTGTTTCGTGGTTATCCCTTTTTCCGGCTCGCCCGCATCAGAAAGCCGATCCGCGCGGCGATCGTGATGTCGGTCTGGTTCGGCCTCGCCCACCTGGGGAACCGGGAGGAGACCCTGATCGGCGTGCTTCAGGTGGTGAGCGTCGGGCTGGTCTATTGTTTGTCGGTGTGGCGCAGCGGGTCGCTGTGGTGGGCGCTCGGCGCACACGCCGTGTGGAATTGGACGCAGTCGTTCATCTTCGGCTGCGCAAACAGCGGGCTTGCTGCGAGCGGACAGTGGCTGGTGAGCACACCGAGGGGACCGGGGTGGTTGAGTGGCGGAGCCACCGGTCCTGAAGGCAGCATTTTGTCGGTCCCGACGATGGCGCTCATGGCGTGGGTCGTGATTCGCACACTTCCTTTCGAAAGTACAAAAGTGACGAAGCCGGCGGCCTGATCAAGAGTTAGTTCTTTCTTCGGTCATTGCGCTGAGTGTGGCACATTTTCCAATAGCTGCCAGAGACCAAGAAATGTGCCATAATTGCAATGAGGTGGCAGATCATGACAGAAACGGTAATCTTGGGAGAGAGTGGCAGAATTGTTCTTCCTGCCTCCATTCGCAAGGAATTCGGCTTGGCGCCAGGCGAACGGCTGACCGTGGTCGCCGACGCTGGCGAGATCCGGATCTTCAGCCGCAAAATGATTCTGGAAAGTGTGCGGGCGCGGATCCTGGAAAAGCGCGGGACATTAAAGGGAATTCTCGACGAATTCATCGAGGAACGGCACGAAGAAGCAAGGCGTGAGGCCGAAAGTGAGTAAGATTGTGTTCGATGCCAGCGCCGTTTTGGCCATGATCCTCAAAGAGCCCGGAGGAGATCGTGTGGAGTCGGCGCTCGATGCCACGAGCCAGGGGATCGATACTGAAATTGCCATCAGTTCCGTGAATTGGTGCGAGGTGCTGACCCGGCTCCAACGCAGTCCTGCTTCTCTTACTCCCGAGGAACTTGCGGGAATTCTGAGCGGGGTGGAGGTGGTCCCTTTCGAGCGTTCCAGCGCTGAGCAGGCGGCGCAGCTAAATTTACTGGCTCCATTCATCTCGCTTGGAGACCGTGCCTGTCTAGCACTCGCCTCGGCTCGCAAGGCCGCTGCTTGGACCACGGACAAATCCTGGAACCGAGTCAAGGTTGGCGTTTCCATTAAACTATTGCGCTAGCGTCCGCCCGGCGCGGCCTTCGCGAATTGGAAGATGCAGTTCACCTGGCGAGTGGCGGGGTCGGGCTTTACGTCGAAGCTGGTGATGACGGTTTGCATCCATTTTGCGAGGGAGCGGTCCTGTTTTTGCGCGCGCGCCGCGAATGTTGATACGTAGCTTTCGTCGAAGGGCTGGCCGGGCGCCATTTTCCAGAGCCGCGTGAGCCGGGCCGACATGTCGTTGGGAGCGCCGTCGAAACGAACTGTGCCCATCTGATAGCTCGGGCCGGGTACGATTTCGAGGCTGTAATTCACGATGTGCGTAGCCTCATTGAATGCGGCGTGCGAGATGACGGAGCATTCGAGATAGCCATGGGCATGATAGGCGTCTCGGACGGCGAGGAGAAAGAGATCGAGCGGCCTTCCGGAGCCGGCCTGGTATTTCGACAGAACCTTTTCAACTTCAGCGCGGGGGACGAACGCATCGGCCGGATAGCTGATGACGCCGAGCTTGTAGATTCCGCCTTCCTTGATGGCGACCGCAAAGGGGATTGCGACGGCCAGATCCGAAGATTGTCCGGAGATGATGGGAGGGACGATCTGGGTTACAGCAACTTGGACCGCAGCGTAGCCCTGGTCCTGGTAGAGATCCTGGAATGCGTGCTGAAGACCGATGGCGGTGTTCTCGGTATCGAATGCGTTTCCGGTCTGGCCGGCGACCAGTGTATTCGCTCTGGCCTGCATGGCCGGCGAAACCCCGGAAAGCTGGATGGGCCCGATGCGCACCGCAGGCGAGGTGATGGTAAAGTCGATGGCCGTGATTTTTTGCGGGCCCAGACCGCTGGTGAGAACGGCTTTTACTGTCGCCTTGATGCCTTCGGCCGTAAGCATTTCTTCGAACATCTGGCGGATGCCGTCGCTCATGGAGCCATTGGCGGGCAAGAGGCCATGATAGAGAGGGAAGCGCGCGTGAATCTTTGCGTCGAGTTCTTTGCCGGGCTGGAGCGGCAGATTGTCGAGGTGCATGGGGAAGAGCTGGTTGGAAGGCGTCAACGAGAAGAGCAGCCCTTTGCTGTCACTGCTGAACTTGACCACCGCGAAGAGGCCGGTATCGTTGAGTAGTTTGGCGTGAGCTTTGACGTCGCTGGCGCTGAGGTGCGCGCCCGGATTGAGGCCGGCAGCCGCGAGCAATTCTTCTTGCGTGTATTGGGGCGCGCCCTGGAAGCGGATCGCGGGGGCCGGCGCCTTTCTTCGCGCGGGCGGAGCCTTCTTTTGCGCGAGCGAGGAAAGAGCGCAGAGAAGAAGAACCGCGGCAATCCGTGCAGCCTGTTTGACCATACTGCGCCAAGATTAGCAAACCGTGGACGGCGCAGCCAGCGCGATTCCCGTCCTGTTGGCCAATGGGAGAGCCATTGGCTTTACCGGAGGAAGTTTATCTTTCCAGCCGAATCACGATGTCTACATCGTGCGTAACCGGGTCAGCGCTGGTTTCGAAACGGGCGAGTACGCCGGTCAGCGATCGCCTGAGCACCGGGTCCTGAGCCAGTGCCTTGGTCATGAACATGTCGATATACGACATGTCCACCGGGTCGCCAGGCAACAACTGCCATGTGCGCATCAGGTGGGCGCGCAACTCGTCACTCACGTCCTCAAATTTCACGTAGGCGACGTGGTACACCCCACCGGGACTGATCTCGATCACGTAGCTGACGGTCGCGGCGGCCTCGTCGAACTCCGGATGCGGGGTGACCACGAGGTCGAGATACCCCTTCGACTTGTATTGATTGTCAATGCGCAACAGGAGTGTGCGGAAGTTTGATCCGGGCATTCTGTCGTCACGGGTTGCGATGATCTTGTCGGCCTCATCCTGGGAGACGAGACAATCGGGCGGCAAATGAACGGTGGTGATTTTGTAAATCTTGCCTTCGCTGATCGTCGCCAGCTCGGGGACCTGAATTGCATCCGCGCCCATGACCGGATTTCCGGATTGAGTGACTTTCACTTTGACCGCAGCGTAGCCCAAATTCTGATAGAACGATGTGAGTCTGTCGGTAAGGACGCCCGCAGAATTATTGGAATCGAACGGAAAATATGGTGCAGGCCGAGCGATGGCCTGCAAACGCGGCAGCAGTCCCGGCGATACCCCCTCAAATTGAATCTTGCCCAGAAGGACGGGCGGCGACGCGATGGCGAAGCTCATCGCGGTGACCTTGTTTTGGACCTTTCGCTCGCCGTATGGGACTGCAGCGACGCTGACCGTGATTCCCTCTGCCGCCAGCATCTCTTCGAATGCGCCGCGCACATTGTCAAGGAGCGTGCCTTGACTGGGAACCTTACCGTGATACAGCGGGAATCGCTTGTGAAGGTCGGCGTCGAGTGTGGGTCCCGGCGCGAGAGGGAGATTGTCGATGCGCACTGGGAAGAGTTCAGAGGCGCGGGTCATCGTTAAAATGAGGTCCTGCCCGTCGAATTTGTAGGCAAGCTGATCGAAGACGCCGGTGGCCATGAGTTTTTTGGCGACGTCATTCATGTCTTCGCGGGAGAGCGTGGCGCCCAACTTGAGGCCAGAAGCCTCCATCAGTTCGTCCGCGGTGTAGTCAGGGTCGCCCTGAAATTGGATCGACTTGGGAAGAAACTTCTGTGCGGCGGCGGGGCGCACGGCCACGCAAATCGAGATCGCCACAAGGAGAAAACAGAGATGACGGCGCATGACAGGAAGAGATTAGCACGGGAAGATTCGGAGCCGGAGCATTTTCAGATTCGCAGGTCTGCTAGATTGGGGATGGCAAGAGCGAGAAGACGAACTTGAGGAGTGATTCTGTGGCAGAACTGGCGCCGTTTCGCATGGAACCCGAGATTTCGCCGCGCCCATGGGGGTTCCGCGATTTGCGTCCCTGGTACGATCTCGTGGCCGAGGGCGAACCGATCGGCGAGATGTGGCTGACGGGCGACGATTGCCTGATTGCCACCGGTCCGCACGCAGGCAAGCGGCTGGCCGCGGTGTTTGCCGAGGCGCATGAGGCACTTCTGGGCCGTGGTGCGCCGTCGGCGGATTCGCCGCTGCTGATCAAGACGATTTTCGCGCGGGAAAAGCTGAGCGTGCAGGTGCATCCCGACGACAAGATGGCGCAGAAATACGGCTTCCGCCGAGGCAAGACGGAGTGCTGGTATGTGCTCGCCGCGGAACCCGGTGCGGAGGTGGCCCTGGGAGTGAAACCCGGCACGACGCTTGACCAGATCGAGGAAGAGATTCAGGCGGGCACGCTGGAAGCGAGCCTGAACGCCGTGCCCGTGGCGGCGGGCGACGTGATTTTTGTGGATGCGGGGACGATCCACGCCATCTCGCCGGGCTCGATTCTGCTGGAGACGCAGCAGAACTGCGACCTGACGTATCGCATGTTCGATTACGGACGCGGCCGCGAGCTGCACATTGCGAAATCGCTGGAAGCAACGAAGCTCGTGACGCGTGCGGGGAAGATTGCGCCGCGGCGGCTTACCGATCGCTTTGTGCTGATCGATGTCGAGTACTTCCGCGTGGAGCGAGTCCCCGTCGACGGCAGCCGTACGAGCGCGAGCCTGCGCGGTGATGAAAAGCCGGGCCTGGCCTACCTGTTTGCCGCGGCGGGAGCAGGGCGGCTTACAGGCGCGGGATTCGAGCCGGTGGAGCTGCCGGCGCGGGGCATTGTGGCTGTGCCCGCGGCGTCGCCGGATTTTGTGCTGGAAGATGTGGGCGGCCCGGGCGAGAAACTGGATTTGATTCGCATCACACCGAATTGGCCGGAGAAAGACAGCTTCTAGCTTTTAGCTCCTAGCTCCTAGCTTCTAGCTCGTCGAGTCGAGTGGGCAGTTCGGGTCCGGTAGGTATCGGCGTTCGTCGTTCCCGGGTCCCAAGAAGGCACCGCGGGCACCCAAGTGGTGGTGAGTTTGCTCGCGCTCCCACCCTAAATGCAGAAAGCGCATTTAGGATGGGGCACCCCAGCACCCGGCGTTGGCGGACATTTTTTGGATTCTTTGCCTTGCAACCATGTTTTTGAGGGAGAATCTATAGTGATATGAGCTTTCGACTCGCAATTCCAGCTGACCTGCGCGGGGCCGTGGGTGCGGCCGCCGCCGACTGGCAAGCCAACCGCAAAATCGAGCGTTTCTGGAAGAAGGACCCCTCGCTATGGACCCGCGATGGCGAGGAGCAGTGGATGGGCTGGATAGATATTGTCGAGCGCCAGCAGAAAGACCTCTCGTCGCTGGCCGAGCTGGGCGGCGACGTGCGCAGCGCGGGCTTCAAATCGGCTCTGCTGCTGGGCATGGGCGGCTCCAGCCTGTGTCCTGAGGTTCTGGCCAAGACCTTCGGTCCGCAGCCGGAATTTCCCGCGTTGCACATCGTCGACTCCACGGATCCGGCGCAGGTGTTGGCTGCGTGCGCAGCGGTGGACCTGGGCGAGTCGCTGGTGATCGTGGCGAGCAAATCGGGTTCCACGCTCGAGCCCAACATTCTGAAGCAGTTTTTTTATGAGCAGGTGCGCCGTGTCGTGGGGGCTGAGAATGTCGGCAGCCATTTTGTGGCCATTACCGATCCCGGCTCGAAGATGGAGCAAGTGGCGAAGCACGACGGTTTCCGGTACATCTTTTATGGCGACCCCGAGATCGGCGGGCGCTACTCGGCACTCTCAAACTTCGGCGTGGTTGCAGCCACCGTGGCCGGCCTCAAGGTGGGCAAGCTGCTCGACGAGGCCGCCAAAGGGGTGGCCAGCGCAAAAGAGCCGATCCGGAATAATCCCGGGGTGCAGCTTGGGTTGCTGCTGGGTTCGGCAGCCAATGCCGGGCGCGACAAGATCACCATCTTTACTTCGCCGGAGATCTACGATCTGGGAGCGTGGCTGGAGCAACTGATCGCGGAATCCACCGGCAAGCAGGGCAAGGGCATTACGCCTGTGGATCGCGAAGCCATCGGTGCGCCCGAGGTGTATGGCAACGACCGCGTCTTTGCCTATGTGCGCCTGAAGAGCGCCGCGGACGCGAGCGCGCAATCGGATCTCGACGCCAAGGTTGCGGCTCTGGAAGCGGCAGGCCATCCGGTGGTGTATATCGAAATCGAGGACCTGTACGAAATCTTCGGCCAATTCTTCACGTGGGAGATTGCCACCGCGGTTGCCGGCTCGGTGATTGGCATCAATCCCTTCAACCAGCCCGACGTGGAGGCGGCAAAGATCGAGACGCGTACCCTGACTACGGAGTACGAAGAGACGGGCACGCTTCCGGAGCGGCAGCCGGTGCTCAAGGAGGCCGGAATTGAACTGTACGCAACGGAGGCCTATGCGGCGCAGCTACGGGCACAGGCGCCCACAGATACGCTGACCGGCTTTTTGCGCGCGCATTTGAGTGAGCTGCGCGCGGGCGACTACTTTGCGGCGCTGGCCTTTCTGCCCATGTTCCCCGAGCACGAGGCGGCGATCCAGGTGCTGCGGCACAGTGTACGCGACCGCAAACACGTGGCCACCTGCCTTGGTTTCGGACCGCGCTTTCTGCACTCAACCGGACAGGATTACAAAGGCGGTCCCAACACTGGCGTCTTTTTGCAGATCACCGCGAAGCATGCCGAAGACGCGGAAATTCCAGGCCAGCGGTACAGTTTTGGGGTCGTGATCGACGCCCAGGCGGCCGGGGATCTGGCGGTGTTGGAGGCGCGCGGACGCCGCGCCCTGAGGGTTCATCTGGGAGCCGATGTGAGCGCGGGCCTGAATGCTTTGAATGCGGCGGTTGCGGCGGCGCTGGGGTAGGTCTCAGACCACGCGAATTCGCCGCATTGGAGTTTGTTCTATCCCACCCTTTTCCGGTCGCCGCGGCGACCGCGGAAAAGGATGGGGCACGGGGCTTTTGGGCTGAGTTGGAAAAGATGGGTTGGGTTCCTGCTTTCCCACATCTCCTAATACTACAGTTGTATTTGGCCGGACGATAGAGGCCCGGGCCTAAAGGCCGTTTCCTTTTGACCTGTTTTCAGGGGCCTGAAGGCCCCTGCTCCCTCCGAAATCCTTAACT
>JBEKGH010000108.1:0-14825 GCA_050012895.1 Occallatibacter sp. | reverse complement strand
CCCTGGCCGGCCCCTCTGCGAGCAACCGGTCCCCGGCGTTGTCTTGCCGAATGCACACACCGCTGCGAAAGGCGCTTTGCCACCCATGGGGCTGGTCTGTACTATGGTTTGGAACTTTAAGGACAACTCACGATGCGACCCAACGCCAAATTGATGCAAGCCTCGCTGACCGGAGCCCTGGGCGGCCTGCTGTGTGGATTCGACTAGGCGTGTGGCGTTACCGTTTCTGTTTCGGAGCGGGCAGCTGTTGGCGATGCGGCGGGAAACCGGTTCTTGGGAAACATCGAAGCTAAGTACAAAACGGTTCTTGACTCTCCTTGGTAGATGAGCATGCAAGGAAAGTCCCGACACCAGGAGGCAAGGAATGCAGAATGCAGTTTTTGCGGTGAGCCTGATTATCATTGCCGGAGTACTTAACGGGAGCTTTGCTGCACCGACAAAATACGCGAAGCAATGGAAGTGGGAAAACATCTGGTCGGTTTGGAGCGTGTGGGGAATGCTGATTTTGCCCTGGGCGCTGGTTTTTGCGACTGTTCCCCACGCGATCTCCTTCTATCAGCAAACACCGGCGGACCAATGGTTGTTGCTCATTCTGTTTGGGATCGGATTCGGCCTGGCTCAGATTTTCTTTGGGTTGGGCATCGCAGCCGTGGGCATCGCTTTGAATTTTGCGATTGCAATTGGCATTTCCACGGCTTTCGGATCGATTGTTCCTTTCTTCTCCCAGCACGCCGAAAAGGTCTTTACGCGCGAGGGCTTCTTCTTCTTCTTCGGCGTCTTCTTGATGCTGGCGGGCATTGTATTCTCGGCTGCTGCCGGACTGGAAAAGGACCGGCAGCTTCGAATTAAGACTGCCGGTGCAGCCGATCCGCTGGAGAAAAGGATGGGCTTTGCCGCGGGGTTGACCCTCTGCATTCTGGCGGGACTGGGTTCTCCGCTCAACAACTTCGGCGCGGCCTTCTGCACGCCCACGGTTCAGCGGGCAGTCGCCATGGGTGCCAGCCCGATTAACGAATACAACGTGATTTGGGCACCGCTCCTCACAGCCTCGCTTGTGCCTTATCTGATTTATTGTGTTTATCTTTGGCGCAAGAACCGTAGTTTTCACCTTTTTGGAGCTTCGAGATCGGGAATCAATTGGGTATATGGATTCATTATGGCCGCTTTATGGATGGGCAGCGCGGCGATCTACGGGGTGGCTATGTCTCGGATAGGGAATATGGGACCGGTTCTAGGCTGGCCGCTGTTCATGTCAATTATCATCCTGGCGTCCAGCGGATGGGGGTTCCTTACAGGAGAGTGGAAAGAGGCAGGATCAAAGTCGGTGAAGAGAATGACCGTTGCGATTGCACTGCTCATTCTGGGTTTTTGCACGTTGGCTTATAGCAGCAGTCTGAGCTAACGTCGCAGGTGCACGCTCATTGTCTGCGCCGTTGGCCCCGCGATATGCCTCTCCGGCGATGACGAATCAGATTGATGTCCGCCGGTGATGATTTGCGCTTATTGAATGGACCCGCGTCACCGCCGGCGTTTTTCTAACTCCGCAATCGCCGCTAGCCCACACTAGCTCCGCTTTTTGCTTCACACTGCCTCAATCGCCTGTATGCTTTCGGCCACGTCCTTTTTCAGCGTCTCCGCATCGCCGTGGAAGAGCCTGCGTTCGCGCGCGGGCAGCGCCTCCAGCAGGTCGCTGAACGGCGTTGTTTCGCAACCCGGAAACGCGGCGAAGCCGATGGTGGAGGCCATGGCGCAGCTCACCTTCACTAGTTCCGTTACATTCCACACGCCGTCTGTGCGCCGCACCTCATGGTGGTGGGCGACCATGGATTCGAATTCATCCGGGAGCTTCCAGTCGCCGACCAATTGCTGCCCTGTCTCGCAGTGATCCCAGCCGAAGAGCTCGCGCTCGGCGTCGAGCAGGGTCGCCGCGGTTCCCTGATGCTTTTCGAGCAGCGCGGCATAGGCCGCGGGCTGAATCACCGCCAGGCCCATGCGGCCCACGTCGTGGAGAATGCCAGCCGTAAAGGCGGTATCTTTGTCGATGAAACCTGCCGCCGCCAGCCGCTGTGCGACGATGGCGCACGCCAGATTGTGCCGCCAGAGGTTGCGCATCGCGGGGTAGCTCATGGTCTTGCCGAGATAGGCGCGCACGCCGACCGTGACGCACATGCCCTGCAGTGTGTTGGCGCCCAGCACGGCCACAGCCTGCAGGATGCTGGTGGAGGGATAACGCGGCGCGTAGAGCGGAGAATTGGCGACGGTGAGCACTTCGCTGGCGAATGCCGGATCGGACGAGATGAGATCGCACAACTGATGCAACTGCACGTTCTCGTCCCTGGCCAGTTGCAGAACTTTGACGGCAACCTGCGGGAAAGGCGGAAGCCGCAGATGCGCCCAGGGCATTGTGGGCGCTTGCCCGCGCCCCTCGTCCATTCCCACCACAACACCTCCACTGGGTTCGCGCACCGCGGCGAAATCGCAAAGGCTGCTCCGTTTCCTGAGCGCAAGATCGCCTGGCGCACCGTTCGCGAGCATGCCGACAACTGGTTCTTCGGCAGCGGGAAGGAATTTCTAGAGACAGGAATCGCGCATAAGGCAGGAGGCTGCGCAAGGTAACTTATTTTGGCGTCCAGGTTCGGCCATCGGTACTCACCCACGTCTGATTTTTGTCATTTGAAAGTTCAAATGAAACGAGGGGTGGGGACGCAGCGCCCGCATCGGGAGAGGAACCGCCCGTCGCCGGGTTTTGAGCGGCCGGTGCAGCCTGTGGGGCATCATGATCCCTGGTTTGCTGTCGCACAGCGACGGCGCGCCCCGTCCACTGCCTGGTGATGCGCTCCCACGTGACGCCCCGGTCCTCACTCAGAAACAATGCGCCCGCCTTGTCGATGGCCAGAAGGAGATGCCCGCCGGAAGCGATGGAAACGGATGTTAGTCCGCCGGGAAGCGGAATTGGATTCGCCGGACCAGAGACGTCCGATACGCGTGGGACGCTTAGCATGGGAGCGGGTTCTGCGGTCGCGGCTGGTTGTGTCTCGAACTGCGGCGCAGCAGTGACCGTGACGGTTTCCGTGGCGCCTGCCGGTGGGGCGGCGTTGCCGCCGTGCACCGCGAAGGGCGCGGCCTTGGCCTTAAAGTTGCGCATGCGGGACGTGTCTGTCTCGGCCTGGCGCTGCTGCTCGGCCTGCTCGTGTTTGGCCTCCCACGCGCTCGAGGCCGGCTGCGAGTCAGCGGGGCGCATGGCGCCGGCTGTGAACTCGGGAGGCGCTTGCTGCGCTTTCGCGTGAGAGGGCCGTGGTCCTTCACGATAGGCTTCGACTTGATCCGTAACTCCGGGTGTTGGGGCGCCGGGCTCTGGGACTGCGGACTCTGACGGCATTTGGGCACCGACCACAGGCGGCGCTGGCACCGGTATTGGTTCCGATGCGGCAGAGTGCGGCTTCTTCGCGGTGTGCGCCGGCGAGGTTGCCGGAGCGGTCGCAGCAGGAGGCTCGACCTTTGCTTGCTCGGTTGGCGTCGGCGTCGAAGGCGGCGCTGCGCTCGGGGTCGGACGTTGCTCTGCAATCTTGATGTGTGGTCCACGCCGATCGGCTTGCTCGATATAGACGGAGATCGACGCCGCGGCAAACGCGGCCACGACCGCAGTCGGAACCCAGACCAGCCGCCACTGTTTCCACCATGCATTTAGTGCAATCGTCTTGCGGGTCGGCGCGACTGCGGCCACGTCGCCGGCATCGGGCGCTGCGCGCGCCAGCGCCACCACCTCGCGGCAACGTCCGCAGACGGCAAGATGCGCGAGCACCTCCCTGCGCTCGCGTCCCTCAAGCGCCTGCTCTGAAAATGCGCTCAGGCTCTGGGCATCGGGATGAAATTCGTGTTGGCTAGTCGCAGTCATGACGCCGCCTGTTCATGGAACGCTTCCGATTGCGAATTTTGCAGCAGTTTTTTCAGGTTCACTTCCAGGTCGCGGGTGTCTGCGCCCATCGCCTCCTGCGCTTGTCGCCGGCTCATGCCGTGGCGCTGCAAGCTTTTCAGGATTTGTTTGCGGATCTGGTCCGCCGCGCGGTGCAGTCTGCGGCTCACCGTTGCTTCATGCACGCCGAGCACGCGCCCAATCTCGAGCAACGTCTGCTCGTCAAGATAATAGGCCGCAAAAAGATAGCGCTCCTCGGCATCGCGGCTGCTCACGGCCTGTTCAATCGCCTGCTCCAGCAGGGAGAGCTCACGGGCCGGCGTTTGCGGCAGGGGGTCGGGAGCCGGCGCATCAAATTCGGCGATATCATTGGACTGCCTGAGGGGCTCCTCGCGGCGCGTCCGCCGGTAGTGATCGACGTGGCGCTGCGCGAGCGTGGTGCGCAGCCAGCCCATCAGTGAGCCGCGGCCGCGGTAGGAAAGCAGCGGGCAGCGCCGCTGGCCCTCGCGCACATTCAATCCGTAGAGCTCGGCGTAGAGCTGGTCGGCCAGCTCGCGGCCCAGAGTCTCACTGCCGGTGATGGCGATGGCGGCGCGGGTGAGCGGCTGCCGGTAGACGGCGATAAAGTGCTCCCAGGCGCGCTCGTTCCCGCGGGCACAGGCGCGCGCGAGCACAAGATCGTCTACGCACAGGCCACGGAAGAAGGCGACCTGCTGCTTAGCTGTCGCCGGGGTTGCGTTGGAAGCTTCGGCCAACCCAAAATTCTGCGCTGTTCCCGCATCGACGAGGATTTGCTCGAAGTCGTCGCGGGTCAGGCCCCAACGGGCCGCATCGCAGCCGCGCCAAAGCTCGGCGGCCAGGGCGCGGTCGAGACTGCGATTGGAGACGTAATCGGGCGCGCCGGTCCCGGTCGGGATCCCAGTCTCCGCTGCGCTCTCTGCGGATTCAATCGGCGCCATTCCCACGCCCTCACGATACGCCAAAATGCGGTCCCAGAAAAACATTGCAAGAAGCTGTCTGCTGATCGTTCGACGGTTGAAGGCCGGCTGTGGGAATCAGGCCGCCGGAGGAGAGCGATGAAAAAGAGGAGAGCGATGAAAAACCTGGGCAGATGGGGACTTGTTGGCACGCTGCTTTTCGCGCTGGCGGCATGGATGCACGGAGGCCAGGTGACAGCCGCCGGGGGGCCGGGAGAAAGCGCGAGCGGCCCCTACCGCGTGCTGGCGCCTATCGTGAGCGGCAACCTGCTTTTGTTCCCCGTGGTGCGGGCCGATGGGAAATCCACGATGGAAACGCCGTTCATCACCCTTGACGAGGGCCTGAAGAGCGGCGACGTGGAAGTGACGGAAGCCGGACGCGCACGCGGCCTGGTGCGGCGGAGGGGCGGCGGGGATGCGCAGAACTCGTATCGTGGCGACGAGGTGAACACGCTGGTGCTGGTGAATCATTCCAAGCGGCCATTGCTGTTGTTGGCGGGCGAGGTAGTCACGGGCGGCAAGCAGGACCGTATTGTCGCCAAGGACCGCATCGTTCAAGCCAACGGCGCCCCAATCGATCTATCGGTTTTCTGCATTGAGCCGGGCCGCTGGACGGAAAGCTCTCCGATCTTCGGCTCATCAGACAAGTCGGCTGCGCGCAGCTTCATGGTCCAGCCCGAAGTGCGTGAGCGCGCCATGGTCGACCAGGACCAGCAGCAGGTATGGGACTCGGTGCATGGCACGATGTCGAAGATGGAGGCGGCCGCGGCTCCGCCGGTCTCCGCTTCACGCAGCGGCGGCGGGCCCATGTACGATGCCGCGACGCCGATGCCGCTCGGCACCACGAGCTATGCCAAAATGATGGAGAATCCGGCCATCAGCCAGAAGGTGGACGAGGCTGCCGCGCCGGTGATGAAGGCACGGGAAGAGGTGCTGGCCAAGTTGCGCGACGAGCACGCGGTGGGCGTGGTGGTGGCGGTGCGCGGCGAGATCGTGTGGGCCGACCTCTTTGCTTCGACCGATCTGCTGGCGCGCTACTGGACCAAGCTGGTCCGTTCCTACGCTGCGGAGAGCCTGACCGAGGGGGAAAATCATGACGCGCCCAGCGTGGCCGATGCGCAGCACTTCCTCGACACGCCTTCAGACGGAACGGAAAACAGCGAAGGCGATGTGGGCATCTATCGCTATCGCGAGCTGAAGAGCGGGAACGCTGAGACCTTCGTGCTGGAATCGCTGCTGCCCGGCACGGGCTACGACGTGCACATCAGCAAGATGAAGCTGATCGAAGAAGTTCATCAGGTCCGCAAGCCGCACCCGCTCGCACCGCATCCGATCTACGAACCGCAGAACTACCACCCGGATGTCTACCTCCCGGATATCGACCGCTGAGCCGTTGTTACGCTTTCTGCCGCGCACGCGTTACACGCGGCGCCGCGATGAGCGTGAATGCAACCAGAAAGATGGAGGCGGCAATGTAGGCCAGGTGGCCGTGGCGCAAATCTTCGGTGACCAACTTGATTGCGACCAGCGCGATGGCCGCGTAGCCCAGTCGCGTGAGCTCATCGCGGCGCCAGCGCGCGCCACCAGAGACCAGCAGGAGCGCCGCAGCGCACAGGGCCACGGTGCGGATCAAAGCCAGATGATGCGGGCCGGGAACCAAGACGAACGCGGTCAGGGCAACCAGCCCGTCGACCAGCAGCGCCAGGACGGAGGCAGTGGCCAGCGCAGCAAATCCGATATGAAGCGTCCGCGGAATCCATCCCTTCGCTCCGCGCGGCCTCACAAGCACGTAGCACAGCACCGCGCAGAGCGCCATGAACCACACGTCCACGGCCGGCGTGCCCGCGCGGGTTCCAACCAGCGCGGTCGCCAGAAAGGCCGGGAGTTCTGAAGCTGCGGCGGCCGCGAGCAGAAACGCCATGCCGTAAAATTCGAAGGCCTTCCAGCGGTCCTGCCTGCTCAGACCCATTGCCGCCAGCGCAGCCGCGCCCAGCAGCAGAACCACAAGCAAGGGCGGCAGGCAGAGAAAGCCCCCGGAGAGAAGCAGCGCCGCCGACCATGCGGCAAAGACATTGCGGTTGCGCAGCCTGGGCGCGCGCGCAAACAGCGTAAAGACCGCGGCATAACACACCGCTGAGAGCAGCAGGCAAATCGCGCCAAAGATCGCCGTGCCGTGCGGCTGCCCGAAATCCGCGACGCTTACCGCGGCGAGCAGAAACGTGATGACTGCCTGAATGATGGCAAAGATTGCGATCTGCTGCCGGCGAAGAAACGTCTTCAGCCCCACGCTGGCCGCAAACAGAGCAAAGATCGCGATGCCGGGAGCGAGCAGTTCGACGCGGCTCAGCGCCGGGTAGTCGTCGCGCGCACTGGGTCCGGCGTAGTACGTGAAAATCAGGGTCCAGATGGTCGCGTCGGCAGCCAGCGCGATGATCGCTCCGGCTTCGGGCACGCGCTCCAAGCCGGGAACGAATTCGCAGACAGCCGCGAGAATAAGAAGCACGGCCACGAAGGGCAGAAACACGTGCGATGCGATGGCGAGCGCGAGCGCGAAGGCGGCTGCGGCGACCGAGGCCACGCGCAGAACCGGCTTGAGGTCGCGCGGCGCGAAGGCGACCGGAGCGAAGAGCGTAAGAGCGATGGCGGCCAGCGCAAAAGCGCAGATCAGCACTGCGGCGCCCACCGCAGGCAGAACGTTAAATCGCAGGGTCAGCTCCCAAAGCATGGGCGCCAGGATGAGGGCCGAGGTGCCGGCGTAGATGGCACTGGTGAGCTGCGGTCCGGACTTCACACGCGCCGCCCAGACCAGCCAGAGGAATGCGTACGCGATGCCGATTGCGGCTACGGTCAGGCGCGGAAGGGTGCTGGTTGCCTCGATGGCGCGTAGAACATACGCGCCGGCAATTCCCAGCAGAGCTTTGCCGAACACCGTAAAAAGATTCCCCGGCTGAGCGGGAGGTTCTGTCGCGATAGACGCCGCGGCAAGCGCCGCCGATTCAACCTCCGCGGCAGGTTGCGGCCAGTGTTCGGTGAGCGAATGCTCAAGAGCATCGATACGCCGCTCCATCTCTTCCATGCGCTGTTCCAGCAGGCGCACGCGGAGCGTGATCTCATTGCCGTTTTCCGGGAGATCGTTCATGGGTTCTCCCCGGCTTCAAGCCGCGCGACGGCTCTTAGTCGCCCGCCGCAACTTGGTGCAGGCTCTTCTCGGGCCATGGAGGCAGCAGCTTGACCAACGCCCACAGGAAGAGCAGGGGCAGAAGAGTGAGTCCAATCGACATCAGCAGGCCTTCGCGCGTGACCAGGGCCATCTTGTAGGTTGTGTATCCCAGAAAACTCTTCGAAAACAGTTGGCCGCCGATGACCACGTTCCAGCGCATGGCGAGGACGCCGATGAGGGACAGGCATCCGGAGATGGAATAAATGTACTTGCGGACAATCTCGGGCAGCTTGGTGACCTGGACGATAAACAGCAGCACCAGCGGCACAATGGTGCCGATGCAGATTTGGAGCACAATTTGCGAGAAGTAGAGTTTGGTGTGGACGAGAAAATTGAGGGTGCGGAAGGATTCGTCGGCGAGGTAGACGCGGTGCACCAGGTCAAGCATCTCGAGGCTGAAGTCGATGATGAAGATATAGAACATGTACATGGCGATGGCGTCGACGCAACGCATGTCGATGGTCTGCTTGCGCAGCTTTGTGAGGACCATGTAGAGCAGCATGACGGCGGCGATGCCGGAGACCATGGCGGAGAAGATGAAGATGACGGGCATGAGCGGGGACGACCACCAGGGATTGGCCTTGAGAGAGCCGAAGATGAAGCCGACATATCCGTGCAGGAGGAAGGCGGAGGGAATGCCGACCAGGGTGACGACCCATCCGACGCGCTCGTCGATATGCAGCGCATGTTCGCCGATGTTGCTGGAGCCGAGAGTCATTACTTTGTAAATCAGGCGCAGCAAGCCTTTGCTGGACTGCGACAGGAGCACGATGTCGCGGCGGTAGTCGAGCCAGATCTCGAAGACCAGCACGGCCATCAGGTACCACATGTAGACATAGCCGAACATGGCCATGGCGGAGGTGCTGTGGGGGGTAAAGTACATCTCCGGGGAACGGAAGGGATGGCCGAGGTGTAAGACCAGCGGCAGTGGCGCGACCAGAAGAAAGGCGAGGGCCGTGAGCAGCGCCAGGCGGTAGGTGGGCTTGACCGCCTCGACGCGGAAGACGCGCTCCAACGACGCCAGAATGAAAGCGCCCGCCACCAGCCCCGTGATGTAGGGATAGAGAACGATCAGCACGCTCCAGTAAAGCGTGATCTCGTTGGGATATATGTAACCTTCAACGCCGTTCATAAATACCGCTCCTAGCTCTTCGCTTTTAGCTATCAGCTCTTTTCTTGCTCGCTCCTGCCGCTGCGCCTTCCCGTCGCACGATGCAGCTAAGAGCTAATAGCTAAGAGCTAATGGCTGGTTTCCTCACCGCACCGACCCATCGAGCCCGTTATAAAAAGCCTTCGCGCCGGTGGCCATTTGCGGCTTCAACACCTGCACGGTGTGGGTCTTCAGAAATTCGTGAATAGGGTCATTAGGATTCTTCAAATCGGCCAATTGCCGCGCTCCCGTCGGACACGCCTCGCAGCAAGCCGTCGTCAGTCCCTTGGTAATCCGGTGGTAGCACAGTGTGCACTTGTCCGCGACCTTCTTCGTGGGATGAATATAGCGGCATCCGTATGGGCAAGCCTGCACGCAATAGGCGCAGCCCAGACAATAGGTCTGATCGATGAGCACCACGCCATCCGGAGCGATGAAAGTCGCGCCCACCGGGCACACCTGCGTACAGGGTGAATCCGCGCAGTGGTTGCACATCTTGGGGACGAAGAAATACATCCCGGCGTCTTCCTTGGCGACGGGAAATCCTTCCTTGCCGCCGTCGGGCGAGATCACCTCAGGATTCTCGAGATGGTAGTCCGTCCGGTGGTACCGCTCCACCCAGGTGCGGAAGAAGCCGTCGGGCACATCGTTCTCTGTCTGGCAGGCGCGCACGCAGTTGCCGCAGCCGATGCACTTGGGAATATCGATGAGCATGCCCCACCAGTGCTCGCTCATCTGGTAGTTCGGCGAGGCTTCCGGTGTCTCGGCCAGCACGTATTTCCAGGCCACGGCCGCCGCGGGCAAAAGAACCATAAGATGACGCCGGCTGATGTTCATTTCGCACCTCCCGCGGCTGGGCTCGCGCCCGAGTCCGACCCGATCGCCGGGCTGTGGGGGTTATGGCAGGTTTGGCAGGGAACTCCGCCCATGTGATCCGAGGGATCCACCTGCGGAAAGCCCTTGGGCTTGGCCGCGCTGGCCGTGTGGCAGCGCGCGCACAGCACCAAAGTGTCCGGCTTGACCGGAGTCACGGACGTGGGATCGTCCGCGTGCGGGGCTAGCGCACCGTGGCAAGCCTCGCAGTTCACGTGGGCATGTGCGCCCTTGGTTTTGATATCGGCAATGTCTGAGTGGCAACCCTCGCACGTTTGGTGCCCGGCAAACTTCACCGGGTGTTGTGCAATTTCGCCGATCGCCGCTCCGCGATAATGCCCATACTCCCCGAAGGTCTTGGGAACCACGTAGGCGCGTACCACCAGAAACACCAGGAAGGCGACCACAAAGAGCCCCGCAAACCGGAAAAGATGTCCTGCATCCTTCATGAAGCGCTGTCTCCGTACAGCCAGCGCCGGAAAGGGCCTTTGTGATCAGCCATGTGATCTGGCGCACTCCCGACGCCTCCAAAACTAGGCGCAAGACGCGGGGATGTATGTGAGCCTGCTCACAAGTCGATGTGACGTGGTGCACGCGGAACGAGCAAGGCGGGGTCGCAGGTTTCTTTGAATGAACAGGTCTGGCGTAATCGCCGTTTAGACAGCAGTCGGCGTGGCTAAATGCGCATTCTTTTTCACCAACTGCCATCTGCGTGAACTGGACAACCGGTCTCATAAATGTCTCTACGGCTCACTGGGCAAGTATGGGGCCCGCCAACAAGGCGGGTCCCAGGCTTTCGGCGAGTTGACGCCCTTCTAATTCTGAGACCGGTTTGAAGCGATACGATAAATCTGGAGGCAGGATGGCAAGAATTCTCGACGGCGCGGCATTTGCCGCCGCCATCAAGCAGGAAGTGGCCGAGGAAGTGGGCGAGCTGGCCGCGCTCGGCGTGCGCCCGGGGCTGGCTGCGGTGCTGGTGGGCCACGTGGCAGCTTCGGAAATCTACGTTCGCAGCAAGGTGCAGGCCTGCGCCGAACTGGGGCTGTTCAGCGACCTGATCACGCCAGCTGCGGACGTGAGCACGGAGGCCATGCTCGATCTGGTCGCTGCGCTCAACGCACGCGACGATATCGACGGCATTCTCATCCAGCTTCCTCTACCTCCTCAGATCGACTCCAAAAGGCTGCTGGATGCTATCGACCCCGCCAAGGATGTGGACGGTTTTCATCCCGTGAATGCAGGGCGACTGCTTGCCGGCCGTCCCGCGCTTGTGCCCTGTACGCCCGCCGGCGTAATTGAGATTCTCAAACGCAGTCAGATTCCCATCGCCGGCCAGCACGCGGTGGTGGTGGGCCGCAGCGACATTGTGGGCAAGCCCGTGGCGATTCTGCTGCTCCATGAAAATGCCACTGTAACGATTTGCCACTCCAAAACTCAAAACCTCGGAGAGATTACGCGCCAGGCCGACATTCTCGTTGCTGCCATCGGACGCCCCGGCTTCATCACGCCGGAGATGGTGCGGCCTGGCGCCGCGCTCGTTGACGTTGGAATTAATCGCCTGACCACGCGCGAGGAATTTGACCGCTTCTTCAAGGGTGACGCCAAGCGCGAGGCAGCCTTCGCGAAGCGCGGATCCGTCATCGTCGGCGACATCGATCCCAGGGCTTTCGAGAGGTCCGGCGCCTACACGCCTGTGCCCGGCGGCGTGGGCTTGCTCACGATTGCCATGTTGATGTCGAACACCGTGCGCGCGGCCAAATTGCGGCGGGGGTTGTAGATCGTGTTGCGTGTCGGACTCACAGGCGGGCTGGGCAGCGGCAAATCGACTGTCGCCGCGATGCTGCGCGAGCTGGGCGCGCAGGTCGTCGAATCCGATGCGCTTGGCCGCACGCTAATGGAACCCGGCCAGCCGGTTTTCTCCTCGATCGTCGAGCATTTTGGCGAGGACGTAGTTGATCCCGATGGCCGGCTGAATCGCGCGCGTCTCGCCGATCTCGCCTTCCGCCACGGACGACTGCAGGAACTGAACGCCATCGTGCATGCGCCCGTGATCGAGGCCCAGGCGCGGTGGATGAATGAGGTCTTTGCCCGCGATCCATCGGCCGTTGCCGTCATTGAGTCGGCGCTCATCTTTGAAGTGGTGCGCGACGCCCGGGCCCGCGGCGAAAAGGACAGCGTTTTAACCGACTGGCGGCGGCGCATGGATCGCGTCATCGTCGTGAGCGCACCCGATGAGCTCAAGATCCACCGTTACGCCGCGCGCATCCAAGCTTCAGACGGCGGCAAGGGGACCAGTATTGAGGCCATCGAGGCTGATGCCCGCAACCGCCTCGCGCATCAGGTTCCAGACGCCGAAAAAGCCGCGCAGGCCGATTATGTGCTTGATAATTCGGGTGATGTTGAATCGTTGCGCGCCCAGGTCGAGGCGGTCTGGCCGCGCCTGCTTCAGGCGAGTATTGCTGAGAGCAACAAATCCGGCCAATAACTGTCACTACAATAAGAGTGGCGGCCGGGGCTTAAATCGGACATGCCCTGGTCCAAAAGGCTGCTCCATGCAATGGTTCTGGATCTTTTTTCGGGGAATTGAGTCATGAGATTGAGCCGCATTCTTCTTATTCTGGCGATTTTGCTGGGCGGATTCTGGTTAGTGACCACGTATCTCCAGCCCACGCACTCGATGGGGCGCAGCTCGCTGTTCGGCGGCAACGTGCCGACCGCACCGCTTGAGCTCACTGAGGCCCAGGCCGCGCCGAAGTACGACGCGGAAGAAGAAAACAATATCGCGATCTACAAAAGAGTGCTGCCCTCGGTGGTCAACATCACATCGACGGCGCTGGTCTTCGACTTCTTCTATGGAACCGTTCCGCAGCAAGGGCAAGGCTCGGGCTTCATTCTCGACAAAGCCGGCCACATTCTTACGAATTTTCACGTGGTGGCGGGCGCCAATCGCGGCATCGAAGTGCAGTTGAGCGACAAGCGCAAGTTTTCGGCGCACGTGATCGGCAGCGACCGCACGCACGATCTGGCGCTTTTGCAGATGGATACGCCCAACCAGCAGCCGGTGCCCAACCTGCAGCCGGTCACGCTGGCCGACTCCTCGCAGCTCAACGTGGGCCAGAAGGTCTACGCCATCGGCAATCCCTTCGGCCTCGCCGGCACCATGACGCGCGGCATCATCAGCGCCATCCGGCCCATCCGCAGTGGCGACGGCGCGCCGATTGAAGACGCCATTCAGACGGATGCGGCCATCAATCCCGGCAACTCCGGCGGCCCGCTGCTGAATTCGAGCGGCGAGGTCATCGGCATCAACACCATGATTGCTTCGAACGGCGCCGATCAGAGCTCGGGCATCGGCTTCGCCATCCCCATCAACACTGCCAAGGCCGTGCTTGCCGACCTGCTGAAGTACGGACGCGTCAAGCGGCCCTCGCTGGGCATTGTTTCGTTTGCCATCGGTCCCGATCTGGCTTCGCAGATGGGTCTCGCGGCTGACTCGGGCGTGCTCATCCAGCGCGTGATTCCAGGCGGTGCGGCAGAGAGCGCCGGTTTGCACGGTGGCAACGAGCAGGCATACGTGGGCAACACGCCCATCATGCTGGGCGGCGACCTCATTGTTGCCATCGATGGGCAGGAGGTCAGCGATCCTCAGGACATTAACGCCATCATGGAGAAGCACCAGGCGGGCGACGCCGTGAGCGTGACGATCGTGCGCGGCCAGCACCGCATGACGATCAAGTTGATCCTTGGCGAAGCGAGGGATTCGAATACGTAGAACCGGCTGCGGAGATCACGCCTTGAAAGTGCACGAGTATACTCGTGCAGCAAGCCGCTGAGGGATTTCGGGCCGCTTCGAAATCAAAGCGGCCCGATTCGTTTTATCAGCGCAGTAACGGCCACTGGCCACCGATCACTGAGTTTCCCGTGGTGGCTCGGTCGCATTGACCAGTACCGTCAATTCTTCATCGATCTTGCTGTCGGGAACGTACCACGGTTTGCGCGTATCGCCCACTGTGAGGGTTTGGTCGGAAGGGTCGTATACCCAACTGATCGTGATCCCGTTTTTAGTGGCCGTGCCCTGATCGCCGCTGATGGAGATGCCTAGCTCCTGTTGCGCTCTGGCCGCAATGGCCGCGAGTCGCTGCGGAGTGATATTTTCGTAGATCACTTGACTGTCGCCCCGGCAAATCCAGTGGCTGCCGCTTCAGCATTCCACGATGCCTTGAAGTCGCCCGCAGTGCCGCGGCCAAAACGGTGCCTCAGGAGCCCGCGTCCGGTGCGCGTATACCAGAGCAAGTTGGCATTGTTGCCTGCCGCTTCCGCTTTTACCGATGTCCCGCCACTCACCGTATTTGCGATGATCGCTTCTGCCGCCGCAACTGCAATGGCCAGCAGCGCTGCATAGGGAGCCGTAACAGGGATTGCCGAAAGCACCACTTCAGCCCCGGACGTCGCCGCATTCAGAGCCTGTTCCCAAGCCGGCCCTGTGGTTCCGCTCTGCGTTGCTGCAATAAGCGCCGCCGCTGCTGTCTTGAGGTTGCTGGCAACGGTCGCGTCGGAGGTCTGGACAACGGCAGCAAGATTGTTCAGTGCCGAGGCAAGCGTCGTTGCATCAGACTGCAGTTCGCTGGTGCTTGCGGTGCATCCGGTGGTGGGCACGGTAGCGCTGAGGGTCAGCGCGATCAGCATCCACAC
>JBEKGH010000107.1:0-25092 GCA_050012895.1 Occallatibacter sp. | reverse complement strand
TCCTTGCCGTCGCCGAGCGCATGGGCGTTGCCAAGAATACTTACCTCCGCGCAGAGAAGGGAGACCCCAAAGTCGGCCTTGGCGTGTATGCGATGGCGCTTTTCGTCTTGGGCTTTGGCGATCCTCTTGGCGCTCTTATCGACGTGAGCCGCGACGATACCGGCCTTCTGCTCGATGAAGAACGTCTGCCCAAGCGCGTGCGCATGAAGAAAGCACAGGTGCCGCAATCATGAAGCGGAATATCGACGTGATGCTGGGCGATGAGGTCGAGGTCGGCACGCTGCGCTACGACCTGCAAGGGCGTCGCGAAAGCGCCGCTTTCGAGTATGGTGCGGCCTGGCTCGGCGCCCCCGCGCGTTTCGCTCTGGGGCCGACGCTTCCGCTCCAGGCGGGACCACAGTTTCATCGCAAGTCAAAAGACGGTTCTCTATTTCATGCCGCGATTGCCGACACCGAGCCCGATGGGTGGGCAAAGCGTGTCATCATGCGCGACCACATCAAGCGCAGACAAGAATTGCGCCGTCAAGGAAAAGAAGAAGCGCAGCCGCTCAACGCGCTTGATTATTTACTGGCTGTGGATGATTTCAGCCGTGTCGGCGCGCTTCGTTTTCGCGACGAAGAGGGCGTGTTTCAGCGTGCGCAGGAAGAAGGACGCCGGACCGCGCCGCCACTCATCGAGCTTGGACATTTGCTCAGCGCGTCGCGTGCTTTCGAGGCAAACAAAGAAACGGCGGCGGACCTGGCATATTTGCGCGGTCGAGGCACGTCGCTTGGCGGCATGCGCCCGAAATGCACGGTCATTGACGAAGACGGCTCGCTCAGCATCGCCAAGTTTCCGAGCATCGCAGACGAGCGCGCCGTTACCAAGGGAGAAGTGCTCGCTCTGACGCTTGCGAGAAAGGCCGGGATCGATGCAGCCTCGACGCGTATCGTCCAGTGCGAAGAATTGCCTGTTGCGCTGATCCGCCGCTTCGACCGGCAAAACAACGGGCATCGCCTAATGTATGTCTCTGCCGCGACCATGCTGGGTGTCGAGGCGACGGAACCCGAGGAACATACCTACACCGAGATCGTAGACGCAATCCGCGTACACGGCGCCGACGCGCAAGCCGATATCGAAGAGTTGTGTCGACATCAACCCGTCACCCGAGCGCGTGCGTGAATTGAAGACGTGGATATCCGAGGATGCAGGCCCTGACATGACCATCGATGCCCTCATGTCCGTGATTGCTTATTTCCGCATCACGGCTTCGCGGGCCAAGGAGATCTTGAGCGACGTTATGCAAGCCGCAAATGGTTGGCGCAAGACTGGACAAAGTATTGGCATGAGTGAAGAAGAGCTTGAGCCATTCATAGACGCCTTCGAACATGGCGAACGCGCCGCCGCGAAGAGGCTAATCTGAAGATCAAAGCCGATAACTCTCGGCAAACCCCCATGGTTATGCCATCACCAGCTATACCGGACAAGGGCAGACTGCTGACCGCATGATTCTCGCGGCATTACCGTTCCGCAAGCTCCTTCCGTTGAGAAGGAGTCGCGACCTGGCCCGCTTCCGCAAGCAATTCCGCACGCTGGTAATTGCAGTGGCGGTCGACAAATGTTTCGAAGCGCCGTGCATATTCGGCCGGATCCGCCGTAACCGATAGAACGCGAAACCATGCAGGCAGCACTTGCTTCCAGTCGATGCCAACCATCCACGACCCTCCGTCGTCGGCAAAGAAGACCATCCTGTCGTCCGCATCGTCGAAGCGGTCCAGAAGTTCGAACAGAATATCAAACGCGCAGCGCACGCCGGCCACATTCCGCTTCTTCGCTTGCTCCACACAGCGGAAAAGCAGCCGCCGAAAATCGGCAATCCAAGCCAGCGTTCCCAGGGAACGCTGCGTGCAATTCTTCGAGTTGACGTCAAATGCTTCGTAGTATTCGCCGGCAAGGCATGCGTTCTGAAAGGCCTGAACCTCGGCAAGGAGGTCACGCTTCACTGCAACATCGGAGACGAACTGCTCCGGTTTCAGATATTGTGCGAGCAACTGGCGGAGCTTGGCTGGAGGAAGAAGCGAGATGGCGTCATCGAGCAGAAAGAAGATGGTCTCGTTGCCGCTCCCGCGGATCGCCCTGCGAATTCGTTGCAGATCGAGTTTGCCGCCGCTCATCGTCGCCTCGGGTCAGTGGTCTTCATTTCAATGACCATCCTATCGCGGGCGACGCCATGTACACTGGAATGCAGAATCGATCGTGTCGGCATCCGTGCTTGAGCCATCGCTCTCTGCATGGCGCAAGCTAGAATCGCTTCCCGTCTTGTGAATTGCTTATTCCCCACGAAAGTTATTTCCGCCGATGCCGAAGAAACGCGCCGATGCAACTCCTGCGTCCCCCGATCTGTTCTTCACGAAAGAACTCGCGGGCGAGGAACCGCCTTCGTTCGCCGCTATGAAGAGGCTTTACGAGCGGGCCAGCGATCTCTTCGGTTTCCGCCCCTGGCAGATACTCAGCGAAAGCGAGTTGGTGGTCACGCGCGACAGCAAGAGCGGCGAGCCGTGGTATTGCTCGGTGATGGGTTCGATGGGCGAAGTCTACTCGATGCAGGCCTATCGAGGCGAGGAGGGTTTGCGCCTATTTCGCTCGATCGCGGCTGAAGATCTCACCGACCCCGGCGAGGTTCTCGCTTCGATGCACTGTCTGAGTGTGGAGTTCGTACCGCGAAAGGAGTTGAAGCGGCAGGATCGCGAGTTGCTTGCCGCGCTCGGCCATCCGCAGGGCCGGGGTCTGGCATCGCCCGTCTTCCGTGTGATACGTCCGGGCTTTCATCCCTGGTTCGTCAATGCTGAGGAGGCGCGCACGCTGGCCGAGTGCATCCGCTCCGTGGTTGTCATCTGCGCGGCTATTGCCAATCAGAAGGATGTGAACTTCTGGGATCGGGCCGATACCTATCCCATCGTGGCGCGGGCCGATGGCACCGAACCGCGATACAACATCGACTTGATCAAGCCGGTGCTGCCAGCGCAGCCTCCCGTCGCACCACTCAATCTGCCGGAGGTACTGCTGCGCCCGCTACGCGGCCGGGACTACGCCGTGCGCGGCGCGATGGAGCTTGAATACGTTTTTAGCGGTGCTGCAGTCGGCAAGGCCAATGAGCGCGCTGCCTGCATTGCGATTGCTTTGGCGGTCGATGCGGAGACAGGCATTGTCCATGCACCGGAGGCGATCGACACAAGCGTTCCAACCGCCGAGGCGCTGGCTCGCGTCTTTCTCAAAGCAGTTCAGAGCAATCGCGCGTTTCCCGGCGAGGTCCGTCTGCGCAGTCAGAAACACGCCGCGAGCCTTGGTCCGCTGATGGAATCATTTGGCGTCACGCTACGCGTTGCCAACCGTCTTCCCGCTGCCGAAGAGGCCCGCGCGCATCTACTCGGCTTTATAGGTGGGAAGCAATAACGCGCGGGCTAGTTCCCCGAAAGCGAAGCTGTCTGCGTTCCGGCCTGGGTGTTGTCGGTGACCGTCAGGCTGGCCGTTGCTGCCTTGCCGCTGGAATTGAATGTGACCGAGATGCTGCAACTCTTGCCAGCCGCGAGCGAACTCGAAGAACTCGGGCAGTTGTTGGTTTGCGAAAAGTTGCCGGGGTTTGTGCCCGTGAAGCCGATGCTGCCGATGATCAATGGCGTTGATCCCGTGTTGCTGAGGGTCGCGGTTTGTGCCGTGCTGCTCCTGCCGGAACTTACCGTCCCGAAACTCATGCTCGTTGGAGAGAGGGTCGCCAGTGAATAGGTCGCGGCTACGGACCGCGTGATCTGCGGCGCTGCCGCGTAGTTAGAATTGCCTGCCTGATTGGCGATCACCGAGCACGTTCCCGCGCCGCTGGTCATGGTATAGGCTGCACCTGAATTGCTGCATGCTCCGGAACTGGTGAAGGTCACCGCGTTCCCGCTGGCGCCGCCCGTAGCCGCTACCGTAAAGCTGGTCTTGTAAGCCGCACTCGCCGGAGCACTGGTGGTGATTGTGATCGTCTGCGCTGCCAAAGTCGCGGTTACGGTCTTTGTAACCTTCGACGCTGCCGAGTAGTCGGAGTTGCCCGCCTGATTGGCGATCACCGAGCACGTTCCCGTGGCGCCGGTCATCGTATAGGTTGGACCTGAATTGCTGCACGCCCCGGAAC
The DNA here is from genome assembly GCA_050012895.1 of Occallatibacter sp. Classification (GTDB taxonomy): domain Bacteria; phylum Acidobacteriota; class Terriglobia; order Terriglobales; family Acidobacteriaceae; genus Telmatobacter. The sequence continues at coordinate 20,941 of JBEKGH010000107.1, read as the reverse complement.
TGGTGAATGTGACTGCGTTCCCGCTGGCGCCTCCCGTAGCCGCCACCGTAAAGCTGGTCTTGTAAGCCGCTGTCGCCGGAGGGCTCGCGGTGAATGTGATGGTCTGCGCGGCCAGAGTTGCGGTTAAGGTCTTCGTAACCTGCGGCGCTGCCGCGTAGTTAGAGTTTCCTGCCTGATTGGCGATCACCAAGCACGTTCCCGTGCCGCTGGTCATGGTATAGGTTGCACCTGAATTGCTGCATGCTCCGGAACTTTTGAAGGTCACCGGGTTCCCGCTGGCGCCGCCGGTGGCGCCTACCGTGAAGCTCGTGTTGTAGGCGGCGCTTGCCGGTGGGTTGGCGGTGAATGTGATGGTCTGCGGTTCCAGAACGATCGCGCTCAGCCCGACCGGCTGCGGACTGCCCGGCGCATTGTCCATGATCTTCAAGGTCGCCGTTTGCGGTGTGTTGTAATACGCACCCGCAACGAAGGCGACCGCAATCGTGCAGGATTTCCCCGCGGCCAACGACGACGGGCAAAGATTGACCACAACGAACTCATCGGAATTCCCCGCCCGCAGGAGGGAAAGGAGCGGCGTGCTGATGGTAACAGCCGCGCTTCCGGTGTTGCTCACCGTGATGGTCTGAGTCGTGATGCTGTCCAGAGTCACCGAGCCGAAGTTGACACTTGACGGAGACACGGTGATTCCAGGTCCGGTCGCGTTTACGGTCTGCGTAACCGGCGTCGCGGCTGAGTAGTTCGCGCTGCCCAACTGGCTCGCCGTTACCGAGCACGTTCCCGTGCTGTTGGTCATAGTGTAGGTTGCTGTGCCCGGCGTTGTACCCGGCGTCACGCCGCACACGCCGATCCCGGAATTGGCGAAGGTCACCGGGTTCCCGCTGGCGCCGCCTGTGGCCGCCACACTGAAGCTCGTGTTGTAGGCGGCTGTGGCCGGAGGCGGTGTGGTAAACGTGATGGTTTGACTCGCCGGCTGCAGGTTGACCGTGACCGAGTTACTGCTGACCGAGTTGTAGTTGCTATTGCCGAGCCTGGTCGCCGACACGGTGCAACTGCCGGTACCGCTGTTGGCCGTAAGCTGACCGCTGCTGGCAGAGCAGGATCCGCCGGAGTTCCCAGTCACCGTGTAGGACACTGCGAGTCCGGTGCTGCCGCCCGTGACACTCAGAGATTCGCTCTGGTTGTAGCTCAAGGGCGAAGCCGCGGACAGTACCAGCGCTGCCTGGTTCGCCACCTGTATGGTCAACGTACCGGGCACGAAAAGGAAGTCGTAATTCGCCGCGCTGAGCGTGCCGGTTGCTACCGTAATCGCATAACTGCCCGCATTGCTTGTTGCCGTTGCAGTCGTCGAGAGCGCGGCTGTGCCGCTCACCACCGAGGTTGGATCGTTATTCACGAAACCGCTCAAGCTGTAGGCCAATGTTGGAATCGACGCACCATACGTAATCGTTGGGCTGGCTGCCGTCACCTTGATGACAGCGGGGGAAATGGAGAACGATTGCGTCACCGAGGCAGCACTATAGGTACTATTTGCCGGAGCCGACGCGGTGATGGCGCACATGCCGGCCCCGGTCGTGGTGCCGCTGGTTGTACATGGCCCAGAGGCTGAGAATGTGACGGTCTGCCCGGAGGAAGCCGTCGCGCTAAACGAGAACGTGCCGCCATACTGCACATTCTGCAATTGCGGGAAGGTGATGGTTTGCGATTGGACGTTGGAACTCGCGGGCAGAATCGAGAATGTGCCTGAAACAGAATCGGCTGCGTTGTAAGAACCGGAGCCTGTCTGCGACGCGTTGATGGTGCAGCTTCCCGTGCCGGTCAGAGTAACGCTGGCTGAGGAAACTCCATTGGAGTCGATGGACTGACTGCCGATCGAGCAGTTGCCGGAAGCGCTGAAGCCGACCTGCAACATATTCGCCATGTTGTTGGACTCGGCTGTCGCGTAAAGCGTGACCGGCGAACTTGAAATCAGAGCAGAACTCGGCCAAGGCTGAGGAATGACGATGGTCTGGTTGTTCTTAAGCACTGCCGGCGGCGAAGGTGGACTCGACCGCTGACTGCCGTTCGTGTCCGGAACGAGAGTGGTCACAATGGTGTAGACCACAGTCGTTGAAATCAGATCGGGATTTGTGTCGGTAAACGTAGTCGCCGGCGGATTTCCATTCGCTCCGCTGACGCTGCCAATCAGAATCGGCGTCGCTCCATCGGAGCTGCGATAGACGGAGTAAGTTTGAACAACTCCGAAGATCGGCGCAGTCCAATTGACCACCACTTCCTGCCCCGTGGGAGCTGGCATCGGCGTTTCGCTGGGCGATACCGGCGGACGAACAATCGAGTTGGCGGTATCGTAATCCAACTCGTTGGTGGTCGCGCCGCCGCTGCCCAGGGCTACGGTGCCACCGCTGCCCAGAGCGATGGTGCCACCGCTGCCGAGGGCTACGGTGCCCCCGCTGCCCAAGGCTACGGTTCCGCCGCTACCCAGAGCGATGACGCCGCCGCTGCCAAGGGCCACAGTGCCGCCACTACCGAGGGCCACAGTGCCACCGCTGCCGAGAGCAATGGTACCGCCGCCGCTGAGAGTGAAGACACCGCCGCTGCCCAGTGCAATGGTGCCGCCGCTGCCCAGAGCGATCGTGCCGCCACTGCCCAGTGTCACCGTGCCGCCACTGCCCAGTGCAATGACTCCGCCGGCGCTGAGCGTAATGCTGCCACCGCTACCCAGCGCAACGGTGCCGCCACTACCCAGTGCGACCGTGCCGCCACTGCCCAGAGTGGCCATTCCGCCGCTGCCGATGGTGACATTGCCGCCGCTGCCCAGCGCCACGGTGCCACCGCTGCCCAGGACGACGGTGCCGCCGCTGCCTAAAGCAATCGTCCCGCCGCTCCCCAAAGCAATAGTCCCGCCGCTGCCCAGCGTGACGTTTCCGCCACTACCCAGCGCGATGGTGCCACCGCTGCCCAAAGCAACCGTGCCGCCGCTGCCCAAAGCAACCGTGCCGCCGCTGCCCAGAGCAACCGTGCCGCCGCTACCTAGCGCGATCGTGCCACCGCTGCCAAGGGCGACCGTGCCGCCGCTGCCCAGGGCAACCGTGCCGCCGCTACCCAGCGTGACCGTCCCGCCGCTATCGGGAATTGTGTAGCTGCCTCCCGTTGAGGGAATCGTTACTGAGCCGCCGCTCCCTAAAGCAATAGTCCCGCCGCTGCTCAGCGTGACCGTGCCGCCGCTGCCCAGAGCAACCGTGCCGCCGCTGCCCAGAGCAATCGTGCCGGCACTGCTCAAGGTGGCGGTGCCGCCGCTGCCCAGCGCTACCGTACCACCGCTGCCCAGGGCGATCGTGCCGCCGCTCGCAGGCAGGGTCACAGTGCCCCCGTTGTTGAGCGTTACGCTTCCACCGCTATCCAGGGTGATGGTGCCGCCGCTGCTCAGGGTCGCATTTTCGCCGCTGCTCAGGGTCGCGGTGCCACCGCTGCCCAGCGCCACGGTACCGCCAGCGCCCAGTGTCACGTTTCCGCCAGGGGCAATGTTGATCGGCGTCGCAGGGGATGCAAATGAGAGCACGTTCGCCAGGGACGCGAACTCGCCGCCAGTGGCGCCAACCTGACGCAGGTCCATGTTGGCCACATCGTTGTATCCCCGCAACTGCGTATACGGCATGCCCTCGATCTCGCTCACGCCATCGTTATTCGTGATGCTGTCGAAAGTGATGTTCTGCCCAGTCGACCACGCATCCGTTGTCGGGATGGGTGCAATCGACGCATTAATGCGATATCCCGTATCACCGGTGAGCGGCGTGCCGTCGCAATGCATTGTGGCGGCGCTCTCCGCAGTGGCGGGCTCCGTGGATGTGTACCAGGACGAAGTCGAGAACGTGGCGGGATTGCCGACGCCGTCCGTAAGCTGAGTCACCGAGCCCAGCGAGCCGGGGAGCAAAGTGGCCAGCGTCTGGTTCGAGAAGGCAACGGATGCAGACGGTCCCACGCCATCCAGTTGGAACAGATAGTTCATGGTGCTCTGAAAATTCGGCTTGCAATTGGCTTCGTAGGTCGGGATGTAACTTCCGGATGTGTCGTAGTAGCGGCCGCCATGGGTCAAGCCAACCGTGTGGCCGAGCTCATGGAAAAAAGTGCCGGCGATGACGTTGGCGCGCGCGGCCATGTTCTGGTTCGGAGCCGTCTCCCAAAGGCCCAGGGTCACGGCTGAATCCTGCCCGCCCAGATCGGAGTAGCCGGAGATGCTGGTCACCGTGCCTGAAGTCAGGCCGATTTCCGGTTCGGGCAACGTGTTGTTGGGATAAGTCCAGTTGGGGACGCCGAGAGTCGACAAGATAATGGTCTGTGCATCGGGACACGACGAGGTGTTGTAGATGCCGTTGAGACTCGGGTTTCCTTGTACGCCCGAGATGGTAAATCGGCTCGGGCAATAGTTGATGCTGCCTGGGGCACCCCGGTTGGCGGTGACGATGGTCGTCAAGCCGCTCGCGACCGTGATCGACGTGAGGGTTTGATAAGGCGTATTCCAGGCCGGTATTGCCAGGGAATGACCGAACAAAACGTAGTGATAGCTATCCTTCTGCCCGTACGGAAAACGCGCCGTGCAATCGCCGCCCGCCGCACAGGAAGCAAAATTGCGCGGCCAAACCTTGGAGATCTCCAGGCTGTTCTTCCAGTCGACCACTCCCGGATCGCCGGGGAACTCGCATAACTGCGCCGGACGGGTGGATGTGTTATCCGTGCAGGCGCTTTCTGGCACCGCGTTGCCAATTTCCAGATGGAGTACGACTCCAATCGTGGCGAATGAGTTCTTGACGATCGCCAGCGGGTCGTTGCCCTGGGCGTCGGGCGAAGGGAACAGGTTCTCCTGGCTGGGATCGCACGCGCCGCTTGCCAGCACGGCGCCGCACATGTAATCGAGTTGGACGAAGAGGTCTTTTTCGCCGTGCTGAGCACCCGGCAATGGCACCCACGATTGGGTCTTCACGTCGTAATAACCCGGCCGCCCGGCAAAGAAATCGCCCCCAGATGGGCCGGATTTCCAGACGTCCAGGATCCCGTCATTGTCGCTATTGGTTACGGGCGTCGAGAAAATCGCCGCGCCGTAGGCAGTGCCGGCATTCAGAGGCGCACTGTATTGGCTGGCATGCGCCGCCAATGGAACGGAGCTGTAACTGCTGTTCCAGGCTCCTCCGCTCGCGTAGGAAAGGATCGTGCTTTCTCCGCCTCCGCCCAGCGCATCATAAAATCCCTGCACGGTTTGCGACGTCGCGGCGGTTGGCACCGCCGACCCGTCGTAGATGACGACCGATTTGAGCGGGAAGTTCGGCGACAGGACGCGATAGATTACCACCAGGCTCGCGCCTTCGGTGACCGGAAATCCGGTGCCTCCGCTGTCAGGCAAAGATACCGTGAAAGCGCCCGAGCCATAGCGTACGCCGCTGCCGTTGGCATACACCGGGAAATAAGTATTCACGTCGGCGCGATAGACGCGCAGTGTCCCATTCAACGTTCTGTCGGAAAAGGGCGTGTCGCTTCCAATCTGCTGTCCGGTGATAGGAAAGCCGAGGAAGGTGCCGGTATTGCCCGAGGGCGACGGCGTATTTTCCAGCGTTTCCCAGTACAGGAAACCATCAATAATATCGGCTCCGTCAGGAACACCCTGGCTGACGCCTGGGTTCGTCGTGCTATCGGGAATGTTGATGGTTCCGGTGGCCATGCCGCTGTGGCCGGTGCCACGCAGAGTAACACCTGCGGCTGCATAGTCGCCGGTAACGAAGTAGTTATTCAGCAGCGAGAGCGGGTTGGGAGCCGGCGCCGGCGCCACGCCTGCTGAGGTCACCAGCGCGACCGCTGTTCCCAGATTCATTTGCGCTCCAGCCGCCGGGTTCTGGCCGATCACGCTGCCTGCAGGCTCGCTGTCGCTGTATTGGGTGGTCACTGTTCCCAGCGTCAGGCCCGCGGTGGTAAGCGCGGTCGTGGCCGCCGATTGCGTCATTCCAACCACGTTGGGAATCACACCGGCAGCCAGCCCGTTGGCGCTGCTGCTCCCGTTGAGGTTGACAGCCTGGAGAGCTACGGAAGGCGCAAGGTTCAGGGTGTTGTCGCTGAAATACGCCGCACCCGAGAGCAGGCCCGTGGTTTGCGGCGTGAAGCTGAAGCTCTCAGAACAGGATGCGCCCGGATTCAGCGAGAATACGCTGCCGCACGTGGAGCTTGGGTTCTGCGCGAAGTTCGTGCCCAGGGTCAGGGCGAGAGTGCCCGTTAGCGGTTGGTTGCCAACGTTTTGAAGGGAGATCGGTTGCGGGCTGTCCGCGCTGGTGTTGCTGACGGCTGTTAAGGCAAAGTTCAACGATGGCGGCAGCGAGCGATTCACCTCCACCACTCGGCTCTGCCCATTCACGGCGATAAAGACATCCCCCGCCCCATCCACCGCCACGCCGGCGGGAACATTCAAACCGGAAGTGAGTAGCGTGGTCTGGACGCCACTGGGTGTAACCTCAAGCACCACGTTGTTGATTTGATCCGTGATGAAAACATCACCCGCTGCATCGACAGCTACACCGTTGCCTGAAGCCAATCCGCTTGTCGGTATCGTGCTCTGAATCCCGCCGGGCGTAACTTTCAGCACCCGCTCGTTTCCGGAATCCAGGAAGTAGACGTCTCCCGCTCCATCCACCGCCGGATAGTAAGGACGAATCACTCCGCTGGTGGGCACCGTGGTCTGGACGCCACTGGGCGTAACCTTTACCACTCGGTTGTTGTTTACATCCGTGATGAAGACATCACCCGATCCATCCACCGCCACGCCAGTTGGATAAGACAGTCCGGTGGCGGGCACTGTGGTCTGGACACCACTGGGTGTAACCTCTACCACCCGGTTGTTGGATGTATCCGCGAGGAAGACGTCCCCCGCTCCATCCACGGCCACATCGTATGCGCCAGATATGCCGCTGGTGGGCACCGTGGACTGGACGCCAGAGGGCGTAACCTTAACCGCCCCTGCGTTATCAGAAATGAAGACATCGCCAGCTGCATCTACCGTCACGCCGGATGTGCCAGCCAGTCCGCTGGCCGGCAAATTGGTCTGCGTGCCGGGACCAAACGCAGCCTCGGGCGCCTGGCCGACGCCTGATATCAGCGCGGTCCCGAGCAGGTTGCCGCTGCTGTCGAAGAGATTTACCGCGCCCATGCGCAATCCCGGCGCCAGCGGAGTGAAGCTCACGTTCACCGTGCAGGGATTGCCCGCGGCGATGGGTCCGGAACAGGTGCCGCCGCTCGCCTCCGCGAAGTCAAGGCCGGTTACTCCCTGCGTGACGACCTGGACTACGCCAATCGTCGTGCTCGACGTGATATTAAACGTCACCGCGAGAGTGCTGTTGCACGGCGAGGGCGTGGATTGCCCCGCAGCGCAGGCGTTGACGCTGCCAAAGGCCTGCGAGAAGCTCGCGGAAACATTCATCGCCGAGCTCATTGTGACAGTGCACGTCGGGTTAGTCCCCGAGCACGCGCCGCCCCAGCCCAGGAATGTCGCGGTCCCGGTCGGCGTCGCCGTCAGCGTCACAGCGGTTCCGCTCGAATAACTCGGCGAACATGTGCCGGTGAAATTTCCGTTCGCATAGGTGCAACTGATCAATCCGTCACCGGACGTCACCGCGCCAGGGCCCGAGCCGGTTTCTGCCACCGTCAGCGTGTAGTTGGGGGGCGCCACAGCCACGCCCGTGCCGCTCAGGGGAACCGATTGCGAAGAAAGCGAATTATTCAGAGCGTTATCGAAAAACTGAGCAACAGCCTGAATCGCGCCGCTGCTTTGAGGATCGAAGTCGACGCTCAGATTGCAGGCCCCGCCCGGCCCAAGCGAGAAGGCGGTGGTGCAATCGGCCGGTGTGCCCGGGCCGGGAACCTGAACGAAATCCGGCGCAGGATTCGCATAGGGATCGTTGATAAACAACCCCAGGCTGTTCGCGTTCAGCGTCTGGTTGCCAATGTTCTGAAACAGGATGGATTCAGGACTGTCGCCGCTTATGTTGTCCACATTCGACGCAGAGAAGCTCAAAGATGCGAATGTCTGGAGGACCACATCCAGCCTGTTGATGCCATAGTCGGCGATGTAGACATTGCCCTGGGCATCGACCGTCGCGCCAAAGGGCTGGAACCCGCTACCTAACGAGACTTGGGACCTGCTGGCCAATGTGATCTGGCAACCGCTGCTGGTGCAGCCGGCCGGAACCTCCACGACCGCGTTGAGCCCGGCATCGGCAACGATCACGTCGCCCGCCGCATCTACCGCGACGCTCTCCGGTTCAGACCATCCGGTGCCCACTTTGATCTGGCAGGCATTGCTGGTGCAACCGGCCGGAACTTCCACAACTTGCTGGAGGCCGAAATCGGCGACGAACAGATCACCGGCGCCGTCCACCGCCACGCCGACCGGATGAGAGCCGGAAACAGGATTGGTGCCTGTCCCCGGGCTGTACACGACGGTCTGGGCGCTTCCATCGGCTGGAACCTCAGCGACTTCTCCGTCGTTGAAATCGCCGATGAAAACATCGCCGGCTCCGTCCACCGCCACGCCCAACTGGCTTCTCAGGCCGGTGCCCACGGTTTGTTGGCAGCCGCTGCTGGTGCAACCGGCCGGAACCTCCACCACCTCATTCAGATTGTTGTCCGCGATGAAGAGATCGCCCGCTCCATCCAGCGCCAGGCCCTGCGGGAATTCGAGTCCATTGCCCACGGTCTGAGTGCCATGCGAACCAACCTCCACCACCTTGGAGGTCGCGGGGTCGGAAATGAAGATATCGCCCGCTGCATCAACCGCTACGCTCTTCGGCCCGCTCAAGGCGTAGGGCGCAGTGTTTTCGACAAAAGTCGTTAGAGGGCTGAAGGCAACCGCCGGTCCCTGGCCAATTCCGTAGATCAGCTGCGTCGCCAGCAGGTTGTTGCTGTTGTCGAAGAGTTCAACCGCACCCTGGCGCAATCCGGGTGCAATCGGGGCAAACGTGACATTGACCGTGCAGGAACTGCCCACGGTGATGGCGCCGGAACAGGTGCCGCCGCTGCCCGGCTGGAAGTCGAGGCCGGTAGTGCCCTGCGTCACCACTTTGACCGAGCCGATCATCGTAGTCGACGCCATCGTGAAGCTGACCGGCATGTTCACACTGCACGGCGCCGGAGTGCTCTGGCCCGGCGGGCACACGTTGGCGTTGCCGTAATTGTGCGGCGTAAAGGCAAAGCCCATCAGCTCATGCTGCTCATAGTCGCCGCCGTTTGCGGCGGTGAAGCCGACGTACGCTGTCCCATTGCTCAGATTGATGTACTGCGTGATGTCAAAGGGTCCCGAGAAAAGTGGCACCGATCCTGCGACAGGCGTGTGCGTCCCGGGGTTGAATGCCGGATCGAGGTAAATGTAAATGTAGTTCGCCGGCGAATCGTTGGGGCCGTTGTAGACGATAACGACCTGATGTGGGTTGTCGTCGGCGAGGATGACTGGGCTGGCGGTCGCAGGAAGCGCGGCCGAAGTATTCGGATTGGAAACCAGAGCGCCTGCGCCATTCAGCATGACAAGGCAACTGGTCGGCTCGGAGGTGTTCCCCCCAACATAGTGGGCAGGCGAGTTGGGGTTGCCGGCCCCGCAGGCCTGCAGCGCCATGTGGTTGTCGACATATGCGGGGTAGGGAAAGTACGTGACATAGTCGTACGGGTCATACTGGGAATCCCAGAACGTATCCATCTCGAGGGCGACGCTGTTGTCGATGCCGCCGTAGCCGATGCAGCCCCCGCCGCCGCCCAGTGCGCTGGAGCCCGAGCCGTTGGCTGCCTGGCAATTGGTGAGCGTGTCTTTCTGTCCACCGCTGGCATTCTGTATGACGAAGGCCAATCCATCGGCCGTGAAGGCGTTGTTCTGAAGTGAGATTGCAGGGTTGATCTTGACGGCATACCAGACGGTGAAGCCCTGCGCAACGTTCTGCGGGGTTGAATACCACACGCTCGAAGTCTGGCTCCCCGCATTCTGCGTCAGTTGCAGCGCGTAGTTTGTGCTGCCCTTGCCTCCGTCGGTACTCGCGTTGGGATCGATAGAGGGGGGATAGGTGTCCGAGATAAAGCTGATGCCATCAACGCCTCCCGCTTCGTAATTGAGGCATAAAAGAACACCGTTTGCGGCAGGTCCACCCGTGATCGAGCCGCAGGCGGTTGATGATTGGCCGAGCGCGGCTTGAGGAGCGTTGAAGTCGAGGTAGGTGACCTGCTGCGCCGGGCTCCGTTGCGGGAAAAGACCCGCGAAAGCCATTGCATACAGGGCCGCGATCAGCAGCGGCTGAAATCCCGCGAGACGCACGTTGCGCGCCGAACCTGCCAACTGCTTTTTCATACTGCCAGATCTCCTGGGGATCGGAGCTATCATCGATTAAGCTGTGCCGGGCCCTTCAAGCACAGATTTCCGCGAACGGGATCAGGACCGGCTAAGCCATTGGATTTTGAGTGATCACACTGGGGAAAGTTCGCAGTTGAGCGAGGAGCTCCGTGTTGCACCGGGCAAGCGCCCAGCCGCTCGGCACAGTACTCCCAATCGCCGAGAAAACAGGCAAACTGCCATTCAGGGAATGGCGCGATTTGCGGTCTATTCATGCCGCATTGGTGAGCCAGGATGGCCCGGTACGACGGGGAAGAGCCGTTTTCAGGGCCAGTGACTGTTCAAGTTATTGAAGAGTGAGGCAATTGTCAAGATATTATCTTGTAAAGACTCAGTCCGCGAGAATGGTCGAGGCTGTCCAGTTGATCTTGAGTGACTCAAGAATGAAAGCTACGGACAGAAAGGACGCGCGGCCAGCTTCTATCGGTTCCAGGCGAGTGACGGACATAACCGGAAATTGGACCGTGCAAAATTGCAGCCTCTACACCCGACATTCGTGCGTTTTGCATCCCTACGTAAAGAGCGAGCCAGTCAGCAAGCACAACTGCCATGGAATCAATAGAGTGGCAGCGCATAGCGGATTTGTACCCAGAATTCGGCCAGCGTCTCCCGATCTTCATGACCGAACCGAACAGTTGTATTTGGCCGGACGATAGAGGCCCGGGCCTAAAGGCCGTTTCCTTTTGACCTGTTTTCAGGGGCCTGAAGGCCCCTGCTCCCTCCGAAATCCTTAACTCCAACTGTAGTACTAGATCACCAGAATCGTAAAATCTGCTGACCAACTGGCAACTTTCGCTTTGCCGACAATACGGGAATCACTCACAAGATGATTGAGTGGCCACGTCGAAGCGTACCCAAGCCAGCATGTTCTGGCTTGCTCATGCCAGCGTCGGGTTCAACTCCAAAGTGCGCGTGACCGGGATGACGCCGATGCCGTCTTCCTAGCGAGAAAGCCGACAGTTTCTGTGCTCCAGAGCCCCGTGATCCCCTTTTTGCATCTTCGGGAGTGGCGATTTACGGTAAATAAGGCCAGAAATTCTTCGATTTACCCGTAAGTTTCAAAGGCTCTTTGCCCTGCGGCTTTTTGAAGCTGTACAAACCGGCCACCCGCGAACCACTTGAACAATTACTCTTTTGCGCGATGTTGCCGCACGCCCGCGGCAAAGGGCATCCGATTGGGCTTGCTCGGTTTACCCCATCGCCGTGCGATGCACTCGTAAATGTATCGATGGCTTACCTATTCAATTCCCGTGACCTTCGGGTTGAATAGGCTTGATTTGTTGAGAGCCTGTGCGGAACTCTTCCACTGACCGGCAAGCAGGAACGACGAAGACGAGCAGCGGAGGAGAGAACGCACCGGCGCACAATGGAATGTGCCAATTTACGGAGGAACAACCATGGCAATGAAAAAGATCCTGGCCCTTGCGGCACTCGTGGCATGCGGTCTGGCCCTACCGCTGTTTGCGCAGTCGGATCGGGCAACGATCACGGGTACGGTCAAGGATCCATCGTCGGCCGTGCTGCCCGGAGTACGCGTGCAGGTGATCAACACGGGCACGGACGCGATGGAAACCACGGCGACCGATGCGCAAGGCTTTTACCGTGTCGAAAACCTGCCCGTGGGCACTTATACGGTCAGTTTTTCAGCGGCCGGTTTCAAGACGCTGGAGCGTAAAGGCATCACATTGTTGATCAGTCAGGTGGCGGAGATCGATGTGTCCCTTGCAATCGGCTCGACAACGCAAACCATCGAAGTGTCGAGCGCTCCACCCATGCTGCAAACCGAGGACACCGTCGTCTCGAACAACCTGAACAGCGAAGCGGTGAGCGAGTTGCCTTTGAATGTGCAAGGCAGCCGCAATCTTTCCAACTTCATCTTTGCCTACGTGCCCGGTGCGGAGGGCACCGACTACAGCTCCCATATTGATGGCGGCATGGCCATGACCAAGGAGGTGCTCATCGACGGCACCTCGGCGGTTTCGCAACTGGGCGGCTACATCAGCGAGTCGCAGCCTCCTATGGAAGCCATTCAGGAGTTTGAAGCCGACACTGCCGGCATCAGCGCCGACGCAGGCCGCAGCGGCGGCGGCGTTTTCCGCTACGAGATGAAGTCGGGCACCAACCAGATTCACGGCTCGGCCTTCGGCTTTGTGCACTCCACCGATCTGGACGCGCTGAGCGCCAGCAACAAGCTCGCGGCCATTACCGATCCGGCGAATGCCAAGGCCTATCTGAAGCTCAGCGACTCACTCTCCGACTGGGGCGGCAGCGAGGGCGGCGCCATTAAGAAGGACAAGGTGTTTTACTTTGTCGCCTTCGAGCGCTACATGCAGTCGATGTGGAGCACGGGCCCGAACAGCCGCACGGTTCCCACGGACGCGATGATGGGCCTGAATGCGAATGGCACCGTGGCGTCCTATGCCGACCTGAGCCCCATGCTCTCGCCGGGCGTTGCGGTAGACACATACGGCGGCGCACCGGCCATCGATAACTGCGGTAACCCGGTTTACAAGGGCGCGATCATCGATCCTGCGACGACGGGCGTTACACCCGTCAGCACGTCGAACACGCCTGGCGGTTTTGGTTGCGTCTTCGTCAACAACCACATTCCCGCCGGCCGCATCAGCAAGGTCACTTCGCAGATCCTGCAGTTGTATCACCAGTACTACCAGCCCGAGTCGGCCTTGACGGTCAACGACGCCGGTCCGGCCTATCAGCCCGATCCGTGGTTCCACAATACCCAGACCAGCTTCAAGATGGACTACAACCTGAGCACCCGGCAGCATCTCGCCGGATCGTTCTACTGGGACAATTATCCGCGCATCAACGCCGATCAGGGCGGCGCGTGGTCGGCGACTGCACCGTACGGCGGACCCCTGGCCAACTCCTACTGGCACAACACCACCGCGCCGGGCGCGCGCCTGAGCGATGCCATCACGATCACGCCCAACCTGCTCGATACCGTCTACGCCACCTTCAACCGCTTCCGCAATCCCAGCATCGCGGTTTCGCAGACCGGCAAATGGGACAGCAAGCTGCTGGGCTACAACGGCGCCGGCAACTTCCCACTCATGTATTTTGACTCGGGCATGTACTTTGGCGGCGCGAATTATCAAAACGGCTGGAACTTCTCGTCCATTGGCAGCCAGTACAACGACTACTACGCCGGCAATACGTTCATCTACAACGACGAATTGGTGTGGAACCACGGCCGCAACAATGTGAAGGCCGGCGTGGAATTCCGCGCCATGCAGTTCAACTACACCACAGACAATGGCACGTTTGAGGGCGGCTATCCCATCATCTTCGATCCCACGAACACCGCGCCCGCCTGGTACGACATCAACGCCTACGATCAAGTCGGCAACTCCTTCGGCAGCTTCCTGCTGGGCGATGTGTACAACGCCGAAACCAACAATCCCGACAACGAATATGGCCGGCGCAAGGCCTTCTCCTGGTACGGCAGCGACACCTTGCGCGTGAACTCGAAGCTCACGCTCAACCTGAGCCTGCGCTGGGATTTCAACCATCCCTATCACGAGAAGTACGGCCACTGGTCGAATTTCGTGCTCAACGCGCTCAATCCGGTCACCGGCGAATATGGCGAATACCAATACCTGACCAGCGGCAGCCAGTCGTTCGAGACCCGCCAGGACTACTACAACTACTCACCGCACATCGGCATCGCCTACCAGATCACCAACAAGACCGTGGCGCGCGCCAACTTCGGTGTGTTCTTCACTCCGCTCAACATGAATCAGTGGGGCGGCGTTCCCTATCAGCAGGCCGGAGATGTCGGCTTCCATCCGACTACGCAGGAAGGCAACTTCGAGTGGGATAACGGATATGCACCGATCTCAACCCAGGTGAAGACGCCGCAGTACACGCAGTCCGACGTGGTCAGCGTCGACCCGCGCTCGCTCACGCCGGGCAACGTGCAGCAGTACAGCGTCGGCGTGCAGCGCCAACTCGACCAGGTGACAAAACTGGACGTGAACTGGATCCAGAGCCACAGTTACCACCTGCAGAGCGGCATCTTCCAGACCAACCAGCCGACTTTCGCCAACTACCAGAACTACGTGACGACCGGGAATTTCCCCTCGTCGTACAACGGCTACTGGGGCGGCGCAGGTCCGGGCTGGGAAGGCTTGACTCCGTATCCGCAGGCCGAAGCCGGCTACGGCCCGATGCTTTCGGTGGGCGTGCCGCTGGGCAACTCTGACTACAAGAGCCTGCAATTCAGCGTGACGCGGCGTGCGACCCATGGGCTCTCGCTGATGGGCAGCTACAACTGGTCGCGCACGCACGGCGACATCGACAGCGACTTCCAGGAGCTGTGGGGAACGGGATCGCTGCAGAATACCTACGACCTCAAGGACGAAGCCAAGGATATTTCCGACTTCGACGAGACCCACATTGTGAAGGGCTACATCATCTACAACCTTCCCTTCGGGCGGGGCAAGTGGATGATGGGCAACGACAGCGCACTGGCCGATGCATTCGTGGGCGGCTGGAGCCTGGATGGCGACTTCCACTACAACACCGGCACGCCGATCTCCGTGCACTCGACCAACTACTACGAGGGCTTCAACTCGGTCTACGCCAACCTGGTTTCCGGCTGCAAGCTAACCACCGGTACACGCAAACTTTTCCAGCCGTTCCTGAACACCAGTTGCTTCCAGAATCCGAACCCTGGCGCATTCGGAGGACCTGCGCCGCAGCTTGGCAATGGCGGCAATTATCAGTCGCAGGTACGGAATCCGGGCTTCGCCACGGAAGATCTGGGCCTGCACAAGAGCGTGGCTATCGGTCCGGAAGGACGCTACAACCTGACGCTCCGGCTTGAATTCTTCAACGTATTCAATCGCGATGCACTGGCCGGACCTGACACCAACATGGCCGATGGTACCTTCGGCCAAATCATTGGTTACGGCGGAATCGGTGGGCGCGTGGGCCAGTTCGGCGCACGGTTCACCTTCTGATCGAACACCCAACTCCGGGCAAAAGCACTGCTTCTGCCCGGAGTTCGAACTTCCGTCGCGCTCTTTGCCCGCTGAAACAGGCCCAAAGTTCGAGGAGATCGATATCATGCCGAATGTCGCAGGGCTCCAGCTACGGTGCGCGCTGGCCGCAAGCATTCTACTCGTGGCCGGCTGCGGCAGCGGTGGAGGGTCAACTCCGATTTCCGGATCCGGTTCGCAGACCGCAGCCGCACCCACCCTTGCCACTGTCGCGGCGCAGAATGGCGCGGTGGTGGTTACGCTGGCCTCCGCAACGTCGGGAGCAACCATTTACTACACCGTGGACGGCTCCACGCCGACCTCATCCGCACAAATCTACGAGGCGCCGTTTCTGGTGGCCTCGAACCTGACGGTCAATGCGATGGCCGCGGTTCCCGGCGACTCGAACAGTTCCGTCACTAGCCAGGCTTTTTCTCCGAACATTGCTTCCGGCACGCTGGTGTGGAGCGACGAGTTCTCGAACGCGACGGGCGCCAACGCCCAGCCCAATTCCTCGGTGTGGACTTACGACACCGGCGCGGGCGGCTGGGGCAACGATGAGCTGGAAGACTACTGCGGATGGAATTCATCGGTTTCGCCGTGCACGACTTCGGCTCCCAACGTCTATGTGGGCACCGACGGTTATCTGCACATCGTGGCCGGGCAGCCGTCGGCCGGCGTCTACACCTCGGCGCGGATCAAAACCGAGGACCTCTTCAGCTTTCAATATGGCCGCATCGAATTCCGAGCTGAAGTGCCGGAGGCGCAGGGCTTCTGGCCGGCGGCGTGGCTGATGGGCAACAACATCGCCACCGCCAATTGGCCGGCATGCGGCGAGATGGACGTGCTGGAGCGCGTGAACGCAGCCGAAACGCCCGACTGGAATGAAGGCTCGATTCACGGCACCGGTTTCACTGGCGGCAATCTCGGCACGCTATTCGACTTTACTTCCGGCGAGACTGCGGCTACATGGCATACCTACGGCATGATCTGGAGCAAGGGCAGTGTGTCGTATTACGTCGACAATCCCGCTACGCCCTACGTCACCTACACAGCTTCGAGCCTGAACGGCCTGAGCGGCGCGGTGTGGCCGTTCGATTCCGGCCAGGCCAACTTCATCATTCTCAACCTGGCCGTGGGTGGTTCCTGGCCAGGGTCACCCAACAACAGCACCCCGTTTCCAGCAGAGATGCTGGTGGACTACGTACGGATTTATACCAACTGAGTTTTTCGCCTTTATCGGGCTCCCGCTTTATGAGCATGGGTCCATGCAATGCGAAGTTTTTTGAGTGAACCGTTCCGGGAACATTGGTTTTGCCGTTTGCCGGTGCGGAACAGAAGGAATGGGAACGATGTCGCGATTGATGCGCTGCCTTGTATGCGCAATTGGCCTACTGAACCTGGCTGCAGCTGCAGCTGCGCAAAGCGCGGCTGTCAAACAGCCGCCGAACGGCGATACTTCCGCCAACGGCCGCACGCTCATCTGGAGCGACGAGTTCAACGGTCCGGATGGGAGCCGTCCCGACGCTGCGAAATGGGCGATCGTGACCAATGACTCCGGGTACGACAATAACGAACTCGAGTACTACACCGATCGTACCTCTAATATTCGCGAGCAAAATGGCTCGCTGGAAATTACCGCCCGGCGCGAACCCTATGTGGGCAAGGACGGGCAGTCGCGGGATTACACTTCAGGGCGTATGGAGTCACGCGGCCGCTTTGCGCTGAAGTATGGGCGCATCGAGGCCCGCATCAAGCTGCCCAAAGGGCAGGGACTCTGGCCCGCGTTCTGGATGCTCGGCAGCGACTTCAGCCACCTGGGCTGGCCGGCCTGCGGCGAAATCGACATCATGGAGAACATCGGCTCCGAGCCCTCGGAGGTCCACGGCAGCCTGCACGGGCCGGGCTACTCCGGCGGCCACCCGCTGAGCGGCGTGTTCACACTACCCAACCAGGCTCACTTCGGCGACGACTATCACGTCTTCGCCATCGAGTGGGAACCGCGCGCCATCCGCTTCTACGTGGACGGCATTCTGTATGAGACGCAAACCCCGGACAATGTCCCTGCCGGCCATCGCTGGGTCTTCGACCATCCCTTCTATCTGGTTCTGAACGTTGCTGTCGGCGGATACTGGCCCGGCAATCCCGACGCCACGACGAAATTTCCTGGGAGCATGCTGGTGGATTACGTTCGCGTCTACCGGCTCGGCGATGAGCGCGCCGGCAACGCCAAGCCCTGATCCGGCTGTTTGCCGCAAATAACTGACTCTAATACCATTTTCGCGTGCCGGCTGGCGCTATGCTGCCGCCGGCCGGCGCGCCCTCGCGCCCAGCGGTCGCGCCTTCTTTCTTCGCGCCTCTCAAAATGCTATGATTCCTGCTTGTAAAAACCCAGGCGGAATGCGGCGCCCCCCAGTACAGACAGGCATTGTGCTGGCGAGGGCGGACTTCTGATCGTTGCGTGTTGCCGGAATGGCGCGGTAGACGAGAATGCAACTTGGCGCATCGTGGGAAGGACTTGAGAGCCCTGAGGCTTCTGTGCCTCCTGAACCGGATTCGACTCCTCCCGCTCCTGAAAACTTCCACGAGGAACGCGAGGAACTCAAGCGTGTCCTGAGCCATCCTGAGTTCAGCCGCTCTGCCAACCTGGTTCGATTTCTTTCTTACATTTGCAACAAATACTTCGAAGGCCAAACCGACGACATTCGCGAGTACTCGATCGCCGTTGAAGCTCTCGGCCGCAGGGAATCCAATTTCGATTCTCATATCGATCCTATCGTCCGCGTCACCGCCCGTTCTCTTCGTAAGAAGCTGAGAGAGCTTTACAAAACCGACTGGAAAGACCATCCACTCCAGATCGTGCTTCCGTTGGGACACTACGTTCCGCAGTTCCTGCACCGCGATGTCGCTGCGCAAATGGCAGAAGATGTTTTGCTTGACGTAGCGGAGAACGAGAACTCACTTGCTGCGGCGCAAAGTTCCGCAGACCAGGTGCCGGAGGCAACCGCCGCGCACCGAGGAATTCTGGGCGTCAGGCGCAGCTCGATCTTGAAGTTTGTACTCGGTGTTATCGCCGCGGCCGGTGTCTTTGTTGCCGGCTATTTCTGGGGCACTCACACCACGCGCCCCGCGCAGCCGACCACGCAAGCATTCCAGTGGGGTGAACCGGTCTGGAGCGACGAATTCAATGGCGCTGCGCAACAGCTTCCCGATCCGGCGAAATGGACCTACGACACAGGCAGCCATGATGAGCTTGGGAATCAGGGTTGGGGCAATGGCGAGACGGAAACCTATTGCTCACCGCGCGGCGCCAATCCGCCGGGCTGCGATCCGCACCATCCCAATGCATTTCTCGACGGGAACGGTCATTTAGTATTGCGCGCCGAGCGCAAACCCGATGGTACGTGGACTTCGGCCCGCATCACAACCCGCGGAATCAAGGAATTTCAGTATGGGCGCATTGAAGCACG
This sequence comes from Occallatibacter sp., assembly GCA_050012895.1. GTDB lineage: Bacteria > Acidobacteriota > Terriglobia > Terriglobales > Acidobacteriaceae > Telmatobacter. The sequence continues at coordinate 2,072 of JBEKGH010000107.1, read as the reverse complement.
CATGAAGCTGCCGGTCGGGACCGGCTTGTGGCCCGCGTTCTGGATGCTGGGATCAAACTATCTCGCAAGCGGATGGCCGGCCTCGGGCTCGGTCACCATCGTTGAAAATGTTTCGCTCACCCAGCGCAGCAACGGCCTGGGCCCCACCATCGTACGTTCCACATTGCACGGCCCCCGCTACTTCGGAGCCAACGGCCTGTGGCACGACTTCAAGCTGCCCGACGGCGGCCGCGTGGACGATGGCAATTTTCACACCTACGGCATCATCTGGTCGCCGGGCATGATCCAGTTCTACGTGGACGATCCCGCCAACATCTTCTTTGTGCGCGACGCCAACGATCTTCCTGAAGGAGGCGAGTGGGTCTTCGACCATCCGTTCTTTCTGGTCATGAATCTCGCCGTGGGCGGCGACTGGCCCGGCAATCCTGACGCCACAACCCCGAGTCCCGCCGACTATGTTGTCGACTACATCCGGGTTTATAAAATCCCCACGGTTCCTGCGCCAGCCATTCAGTGGCAGCCGGTGGAAGTGAACGCCGGTTCCTCGGTGGCCAGCGTCATCAGCCTGCATGCGCGGGACTACTCCGGCCGCGTACACCTTTCATGCTCTGTAGAGCCGGCCACCGCCGCCTGTGCGCTGGCCTCTTCCGTCGTCGATCTTTCCAGCACGCTTTCACAAGACGACAGCCTGACCATCTCCACAAATCTCTTTACGGAGAAGGGTCGCGTGGTTGCGCCGGCCGGCCGCTACATGCTGACGATTACTGCCACCACCGTCAGCGGCGATCACTCGCAATTGACCGTACCCTTCGAAGTGAAGGCGGGGGGTGAATGAGCCGGCGAGGGCCAGATTTGTGCAGTGCGCTGACAGGCATGTCTCACCGATTCCTCAATACTCCGATACGACCTCTTGGCAAAGGCATCCACAGTCAAGCCGGTGATTTTACAGGTGAGGTTTGAATCAGACCTTTCGGATCGGTCAGGTTCCGGAGAAGGGCCTCTCGGGCGCTTGGCTCCGCATTGCGGGCGTCGATCGACCTCTATGGAATCTTCGGCTCAAACAACGACCTGTTCCAGCAAGTCGGTGTCCGAGCGGCTGAGTTCCCTGGCCTTCAACAGAGCGTTGGTTTGTGGCGCTTCAAGAGACATGATGGCCAGCCAGCCAGCCCCTCAACAAAAGCTAAATTCGCTACCTTACGCCCTCCCTCTACTCTCACAGGGAGGTAGCAGATACGGCTATCTGAGCGCCTTCACAAGCGGGAATCTCAGCACTACCGTCCTACAACACGGAATCCTTGAGGTCGGCGACATGGTTCGAGCAGAGCCCCATATGGTTCATACCGCGCTTAGAGGTCTCTGCAAAAATATTGCGCAGGTATATTCTGGAAATAATGACCCGCCGCGCACTACGATTTTGGCTTCGGCCGATGTGCTCACGACTCCGACCATCACGTGGCCGACACCCGACCTGATTCCGTACGGGAACAAGCTCACCTTCGCCCAGCTCAATGCCACCGCATCGGTTGAGGGAACTCTTGTCTAGACACTTGAACCAGGCTATGTGCTGCCGGCCAGAACCCACACGCTACGGGTCACATTCACTCCGGCAGACTCCGGCGGCTACGCACCGCGGCAGGCTGCAGTTTCAATTGTTGTGGCCAGGGCAACGTCTGTAATCCAATGGCCGATACCCGCGATCCGATTACGTATTACGCGAACCGCGAAGGCGCTGGGCCTCGAGCGAAGTCATCTCTAAAAGAAGTGCCAGCAGTTGGGCATTGACTTGAAAGATCTGCGCGAGACGGATTGAGGCCGATGGTTTCCCGCCCTTTCGCAAAGAGGGCACGGATAGCGCAGGGGGTTTTGTGCTCGGTTGATTAAGGGGAGTTGAGGTTCGCGCTTGCCCACATCTCAGAAACGAGATGCGGGCACCCCACTCTCGCCGCGTCGTCTTTTATCCGCCTCTGCCGCGTTTGACTTGCCAGGCCTGAGCTACGACAATAAGAGAGTTGTCCCTACCTTGTGGGCCTGTGGCGCAGCTGGGAGCGCGCTTCCATGGCATGGAAGAGGTC
>JBEKGH010000106.1:0-25425 GCA_050012895.1 Occallatibacter sp. | reverse complement strand
ACTTGCCGTCACCGATCCTCCCGCTTCCCTCGATTACGAGCGTTGGATTGGTCCTGCAAAGATGGAACCCTACATCGATGTGCGCGTTTACCAGAACTGGCGCTGGAATTACAACACAGGCGGGGGCCAGCTTCTCGACTGGATCGGCCATCATGGCGACATCGCCCATTGGGGCCTCGGCTTCGATCTGTCCGGCCCCTCAGAGGTCGAAGGATTCGGCGAGTTCCCCGATAAGACCGCCATTTGGAACACCGCCACGAAATACACCATCAACTGTCTCTACAAAAAAGAAGTCACCGGCTACGCCAACGACGTCAATCTCACCATTGCCGGCGGCTCCCCCGCCATCAACATGGGCACCAAGTGGATCGGCGACGAAGGCTGGGTCTGGGTCGATCGCGGCGGCTTCGATTCCTCGAATCCCGAATGGAACAAATGGGATTCCGTTCCCGAATCGCAGCGCAAGAATCCGCTCTATCTCTCGACCGACCACTGGGCCAACTTCATCGATTGCGTTCAGTCCCGTAAGCCGACTATAGCGCCGGCTCAGGTTGCGCATCACTCAGCGATTCCTGGCCACCTCGGCCTTATTTCCATGCTTGTCGGTCGCAAGATTCACTGGGACGTGAAGAACGAAAAGATCGTTGACGATGCCGGCGCAAGCGAACTTCTCTCCCGTCCTTATCGCGCGCCGTGGGGCGGACGGATTTATGGTGCCGCCAGCCAGTAATTTGCGCGCGCCACAACGCGCGCGCCATAGTCCTGCGTCATCCGCACGCGAATCGTGTGCAGGCCGGGAGTCAGATCGGTGGGGCTGAAGGTAATCAGATAGCGGTTGCGCGCGTCCTTCGCTGCAGACATCACCCGCGCTTCAAAGCGCTTGTCACCAACGAATGTCGTGTATTCACCGCCGCTCATCTGCGCCACTTCCTTGGCGATATTCTTTTTGAACGCCTTGATAGCCATTACCAGCGTCGAAACCATGCTCATCGTCGCTTGGTCGGGCGAGGAGTCTTTGACATCGTGGCCCAACTCGGCCAACGCCGGCGAAAACGAAACACTCAGCACCAGCACGTCAGACTCGCCGATTCTCTGAATCAGTTGCGCCGGCTTGGTGTGCTTGCTGCCGTGGTCGCGCTCCTCACTGATCAGCAAAAGCACGCGGCGAAAATCTTTGGGTTGCATCTCCAGCAAACTCACCGCGTAATTCACGGTGTCCAGAATGGCTGCGCCGCCATCGCCGGGCTCCAGGTGCTCGAGATCGGAGTTGATCTGATCGCCGTTGTGCGTGTAATCCTCAATTAGATGGGGCACGGAATCGAAGCCCACCAGCGCCGCCTGGCTGCGCGGGTCGGTGAGAAATACGTCGAGCAGCGGGCCCATCTTGGCGAGTTTGTCGAACTCCAGCACACTCGCGCCTCCCTGCTCCACGGCGACAACGAGCGCCACCGGCGCCGTGTCCATCTCCTCCTGCACGCGGATCTTTTGCGGCACGCCGTTATCTTCAAGAACGAAATCGCCCGCCTTCAGACCGTAAACAATGCCTCCGCCGCGCTTTTCCACCAGTGTCGGCACCAGCACCTCGGTGGTTGTCACGCGCAAATTCGCCACCTCGCCTTGAGGGACCGGCATGGGCTGCGGAGGCTCGACGGGAGGCAGTTGCTGTGCGCATGCCGGGGCCATCTGCGCCAGCACCATCGCCGCGAGGAACAGCACACATCTCCGAACCCTCATCACCGCAGGAATCACTCTCCAGAAAGACATCGCGCTGCGCAAAATCCTATTCCCTATTCCCTACTCGCTGTTCCCTGCTTCATTCACACCCGCTTGCGTGCTTCGCGCTGCATCTCGCCCGTCCAGGCGAGAAAGCGCAGGAGTTCCCCGCGCGAGGCCCAAAGAAAACCAAGAACGCTTTTCGCAGTCAACGTCTCGGCACGCCGGCCGGAATAGGTCTCCACGCGCCAGCGCAAATAAGGACTGCGCCATGGTGCAAACCGATGCCCGCGCGTCGCATTCCAAAGAAATCGCAGTGCTGCGAACACGAGATGCCCTCTCGCATTCAGTATAGAGAATGCGCCGCACGGCGCGATTTATGGGTAGTTGGTCAGTTTGAAGTTGTTTTGAAAGGGCACGAGTTCACTCGTGCCGAAATGGCCGCAAAATGAACGCGGGCTTTAGCCTCTGACGGACGGTTTTCCCGAAATTGACCCACTACTGATTTACCCCTGCAGCTTGGCGAAGAGGTTGTTGGAAGTGGATTCAAGCTGCGCGATGACGTCCTCCAGCGCAGTCTGTTGCGTCTCTGCGAGGGAGAGCTGCGTAGAAATTGTGGGAATATCGGCCTGCATGAGATCGGTCTGCGCTGTAGTGAGTTGTGTCTGTTCATTCGTCACCGCGCTTGACGCGGAGCTGAGCTGGGTAATCGAATTGTCGACGGTCACACGTTGTTGCGAAACGAAGTTCAGGGCTGTTCCCAAGGCTTCTGTGTCGCTCACCGCCTGTTCGGTATCCACCGTGCCGGACGAATAGTCGGCAACCAGCGCGTTGAGCGCACCAAAAACGCTGTTCGTGCCGCCGCCCAGAAAGATCTGATCTCCGGGAACATTAAGCTGAATCTTCTGCCCGTTCGGCAGTTCGAGATAATTCACATCTTCGTCGCCACTATAGGTCGTGACCCCGGGCGAAGAGGCATTCGACGTTGAGAACGGCGCCGCGCTGGTCTGCCCGCCGGCAAAGATGTATTGGCCCTGGTAACTGGTGTTCGCAATCGATTGCACCTCGTCGAGAATGCCCCCAATCTGGGAGCCAATCGATTTCACGTCGCTCGCGTTCATGGTTCCATTGTTGGCGCTGGTGGCAAGTGTTACGGCCTGTGTCAACTCGCTCACTACGCTGCCCAGCGCGGAGTCGGCCACCTGCAGCTGTCCCGTGACCAGGTTGGAACTCTCGGTGAACGAATCGTCCTGCTGAATCTGATTGAGCAGCAGGACATTCTGGCCCGCACCCACGGGATTCTGGCTCAACGATGTAATGCTTACGCCGCTTGACAGTTCCGAGCTCAATTGCTGCTCGTTGGACTGCGCCTGATCGAGCGAACCCACGAGGTTCGTAATGTACGAAGGATCCACCCGCATTGCATAAGCTCCTGGCGCCTAGCCTCTAGCTTCTAGCTCTTGCCTACGGCTCCCTCGCGTTTGAGGTATGGCCTTAAACTCTTCTCCTGCGCGATCAAGCTAGGAGCTAGAAGCTAGTAGCTAGAAGCTGCTCTTACGCCACCGTTGTTTCCTCGCCCAGGTTCAGTGCCGAGGCCATCAGGGTGTTCAGCAGCGTGAAAACCTGTGATGCCGCCTGGTAGCTGCTCTCGAGTGTCGACATCGCCGCCGCTTCATCGTTCAGATTCACGCTAGACAGTGCGTTGTTCTGCGTTTGCAACTGCGTCACTGAGGCATTCTGCGCCGTGTTCTCCGTCTGCACCTCAGAAACTGTTGCGCCGAGCGTGGAAACAAAATTCGAGTAGTAGTTGATGGGAGTTTGCCCGTTCACGAAGGTCTGGCCAGCAAGGTTCGCCATGGCCACGGCATTGGAATTGTCTCCGGTGCCGCTTCCCGCGCCCGCCGCTGCAATCTGGTTGGGATCGGTCATGATGACGCTCATGTTGGCCGCGCTGCCGGCAATTGCGGCCGGCTCGTTGAAGATGTAAAGCGGATTGGCGACCGTCCCCGTCGCGCCATCGAGATCCTTGCCCGAGTTGTTTTGCGCATTCACCGAGGTCGAGATGCTGTTTGCCAGTTGGTCGAGCGAGCTGAGCGCGCCGGGAATATCCACATCGCGGGCGGTCAGGTCGCCACCCAGCTGCCCGCCGCCCGTAGCAAGCTGCGAAGTGATGTCGGTGCCGCCGAGGAAGAAGTCCGTGCTGCCATTTACGGTTCCCGTGGTCAATTGGAAGTTCTGCCCTTCGGAGACCAGCAACTGTCCCGAGGTTGTTGTGATGGAAAGGCCGTTGTTCTCCGTCGACACCTGGTTGATTCCGATCAGCTGCGAGAGTTGGCTCAGGTCCTGCTGCCGCTGGTCTTCGAGAGTTCCCGCGTCGGCATGCGGCGAGATGGATTGAATCTGGAGATTCAGCTGCGCGAGGGCGCCAGTCAGCGAGTTTACCTGGCTGACGATTCCCGATGCATCCTGATCGAGCGCGGCGCCTTGCGCATTCAAGCTGTTTGCGGTCCCCGAAATGTCGCCGGCCAACGTCGAGGCCGACGAAAGTACTTGTTCGCGCAGCGCATTATCGGTGGGATCGCTCTCCAGCGATGAAAAGGAGTCGAAAAAGCTTGTGATATCGCTGCCGATGTCGCCCGCCGTGGAACTGGAGGAGCCGGAGTCCGGCGTAAACAGCGCTTGCATGCTCTTGAGCGCGGTAAGGCGCGAACTCGAGGCGGAGGCCAGTTGCTGCTGCTGATCGAGCCGTTCCTCCAGAACGCGGTCGCGTTGCGATGTGGCGCCGGTTTCCGTCACGCCATCGCCCACCTGGATTCCACCGACGCTGATCGGCTGATTCTCCTGCCAGTTGGGCGTTTCCTCGGTATAACCGGTGGTGTTGGCGTTGGCCACGTTGTTGGCCACCACGCTCAGAGCTGCCTGGTCGGCATCGAGAGCTCCAGTGGTCAGGCTTAGCGCAGAGTTAATGGTCCCCATGTCCGGCCTCCGCGCGCTCGCCCCCGCGGGCCTGGCGTTCCGTGTATTCCAACAGCCCGATTCGCAGCTCACGCAGCCGCTTCATGACATTCAGATTGGCGCGCGTCGCCTCCAAAACCCGGGCGAAGACCGCCAAATCAGCCTCGGCTTCCCGCGCCTGCCCCGCCAGGAGCACCCATTCGCCGGCGTCTTCAGGATTCCGCGCCCGGGTAAGAGCCTGGCACGAGAGCGCAAGCTCCTCGAGCCGCGTCGCGTCCAGACGCGCCAGTGCGCGCGATGCCTCCACCACGAGTTCTTTGAGCTCCGGATTCGCCGGGCGCGTCTCAAGCTCCTGCATCGCACCTTACCGATCCGTCTACGATTGGTTCGCTGCCAGCCCATCCGTCAGCATCGAATCGATCATCCGCGAAGCCACCGCCGAAGCGGGCACGTTATAGGTCCCGGCAGCCAGAGCCGCCTGCACCGCAGCCACCTTGTCGGCGCGAACACTCGCGCCGGAAGCAGACTGCGAAACCTCGTTCGCCGCATTGCTGAACGTCGCTTGGTCACTGTCGAAACTGCTCGGCGCTGCCGATGTATTGCCTTTGCCCTGAGGCGCCGAAGGAGCCGTGGGGTTCACCCCCAAAAGCGACCTTAAACCTTCCAAGCTATTCCGAATATCCATACGTGACTCCTTACCGGGTTTATCGTCAGAGTTTCTTAATCACAGTAGTCCTTAAGGAGATCTCATCACATGCCCTTGGTGCAGATCTTTGATTACCTTCCCGCTTCCGTGCTGGTTACCTGTATGGGAAAGTTCTTGAATAATCCGGTTGGCAATGCCAAGACCACCTCGTTCGCTCAGCGACTGACCCAATGCTTCCGAGGCAAACTCTCCCAACGCTCCACCCGAACCCGCGCCCGAGTCCTCATCCGCGTCGGTGCCGGTCAGTGCGTCGCCATCGGTCATCGGCTTCAACAGCTCTTGCATCATCTGCCCTTCAAACTCGTGCGCCGCGCGCACCAGCCGCGGCGAAGGCGTGGTATCGCTCTTTCCGCCCTGCCCCGTAATCGCATTCACGCCGTTCAGTGTCGCCAGCATCCGCTGCTCCCGTTTGCCTTGTTCCCTCGGCCCCCTGTTCCCTTGTTCCCTGCCCTCACAGTACCTCGAGGTCCGCTTCCAACGCGCCGGCTTCTTTCATGGCCTGCAGGATCGAGATCACGTCACGCGCACCTGCCCCGGTGCGTTGCAATTGCTGGACCAAATCCTCGACGGTTGCGCCTTCCTTGAGGTAGATCTCGTTGACCGGCTTGTCCTGCGCCTCCACCGTGGTCTGTTGCACTACCTCGGTCGTCCCCGAGGAGAGCGCCCCCGGCTGCGAGACCTCGACACGGGAGATCACGTTCACGCTCAGCCCGCCGTGCAGGATCGAAACCGGCTGCAGACGCACCGTACCGCCGATCACCACGGTTCCTGTGCGCTCATTCACCACCACGCGCGCCCGTGGGTAGACACTGATCTCCACCTGCTCGACCTTGTCGAGCAACGCCGCGGTATCCTCCTTCGGCTCCAGGGCAATTTCCACGCGCCGGCTGTCGACGGCATGAGCCCGCGGCGCGCCCAGCTCATGATCAATCGCCGCTGCCATACCCTCGGCGGTGTGAAAATCGGCGTCATTCAGCACGATGCTCACGGTGTGCATCTCGGCAAGATCGTAGGGCACGGTCCGCTCCACCATGGAGCCGCCGGGAATGCGCGCCGTGGTTGGGTGGTTCACTTGCTTGGAGTTGCCGCCGCCCGTCGCCGTGAATCCGCCCAGCACCAGGGCGCCCTGTGCCTCGGCATAGATCTGCCCATCGACACCGTAGAGCGGCGTCATCAGCAGAATGCCGCCCTCGAGTGAACGCGCATCGCCAGCCGACGAGACGGTGATGTCCACCTTGTAGCCGGGACGGCTGAAGGGCGGAAGCGTGGCCACGACGAAGACCGCCGCCATGTTCTTGACCTGCATGTTGCTGGCGCTTTGCGATCCGCTCTGCGGCACGGTGACGCCCATGCGCTGCAGGGCGGAGACCAGGGTCTGCGCGGGAAACACCGTCTGCGAGCTGTCTCCCGTGCCCTTCAGTCCGACCACCAGGCCGTAGCCCACCAACTGGTTGTCGCGAATCCCCTCGATGGTCGCGACATCCTTGATCCGGGAGCGGCGCTGAGGTTCCTGCGGCTGCACCAAAGCAATCGAAACAAGCCAGGCCGCAGCCACCGCCAACCACCACCAGAAGACGCGATTGGCACTGGCATTCGCCCTTGCCCGCGCGATGCGCAGTGCGATCTTCCTCTCCTCAAGGGGGAAATCATCGCCGAATGGTTCGGTACCTTCGAATGCCCGCATCTTTCTGCCCCGCCTGCTACGCTTTGTCTGTTAACGCCCGGCCCTCGATGGCTATGCCAGCTTTAGAACACCAACAGTTTTTCGAGAAAGCGTACCAGCGGATTCTGCCGGTACGTGGAGTCGTTGACGATGCCCTTGCCCGTCACCTCGAGTTCGAGATCGGTCATGGCCGTCGATAACACCTGATTCTGGTTGCTTACATCCTCCGGGCGCACCAGGCCGCGCAGCTTGATCAACTGCGTTTGCTGGGAGAAGGTCAACTGCCTTGTCGCCTGCACCACCAGCATCCCGTTGGGCAGCACATCCACCACTTCTGCGCCAAAGGTAGTGGACAGGCTGGAGTCGGTGGTGCTCTGCCCCTGCGCCGTCAGCCCGGAAGAGGCACTGGCGCCGAGCAGGTTCTGCAAATTATTCGAGGTCTTAAGCTTGCCGAAGAGCGACGTAATGCCCGAGCTGGCGCTCGAGGCACGTGCATTCTTGACTTGCCCATCCGTCGAGGCGGTCAGACTTTCGCCGACCACAATCATCACCACGTCATGGACGCGGAAGGCCTTGACGTCCGTGCCCAGCCGCACCAGTTGCCCCTGCGCGCTCCAGATCGAGCCGGCGGTCCGCACCTCGGCCGCCTGCTGGGCGTGCACCTTGGCGATGTAGGTGCGCAAGGCCTCTTCAGGAGGCGTCGCCTTGCCGGCATCCGCGGCGGTCTTGTGCTGCTTGCTGGACGCGCCCCGAGCGGGCCCGGGCAAGGCACAGAGCATCAAGGCACAGAGCACGATCCCGGCGAGCAATATGGATCGAAAGCAAGACCTCATGTCTGCTCTCATGGCTCTACCTCGCTCTCCGCCGCAAAGTCGGCGCGCCCGGGCGACACTGCCACCACGCGCACCACTTTGCCGCCGATCTTCAATCGCGCCTTGAAATGGGCGCCCTTCACCGCCGGTTCCAACGCCACTGCTTCGAGGCGCGCATCGACCACCGCCGTGTGCTCTTCCACCGTCAGTGCATCTCCGGTATGGATTACGGGCCGCTCCCCGGCAGACAAAGGCTCGGCCGGGCCGCCGGATATTGCCCTCTGCGTGTTGCTCCGTTGCCGGGCCAGCACCAGTCGTCCCGGTCCCGCAGGGCGGCTTCGGTCGCGCAGCAGCAGCCAGAGGTTGCCGGTCGACGGATCTTCAATCTGCCGCAGCACCTGGCCATCGGGCTCGGGTAGGGACTCCGCTGTCGCGGCCACCCCGCGCAAGGGCTCCGGCACGGCTCGGGCGTTGCCTGCTGTCTGAGCGCAAGCGCCTAGAACCGGCGCCACCACCAGACCTCCCCAGACCGCGATCGCTCTCGATCCCCGTTTCCTGTCCATCTTCGTCCGCCCCACGTTGCCTTCTCCGCCTGCCCGCTCCGCCTGCCCGCCCCGCTCCCAAAGCCCACTTCAAGCGGCACACCAGGATTAGTGCGTCATGTTATTGACCTGCGAATACATATCGTCGGCGGCCTTGATCACTTTGGAGTTCGACTCGTAAGCCCGCTGCGCCAGCACCATCTGCACAAACTCCGTCACAACGTCGACATTCGAGTTCTCGAGGTATCCCTGCTGCAGCGCGCCCAGGCCTTCCGTGCCGCCGGGGTTTCCCAGGACCGGGTCGCCCGAACTCAGGGTGGCCGCGAGCAGGTTATTGCCCGTACTCTCGAGGCCGCCGGGATTGGGAAACGTGGCCAGCTGAATCTGCCCGAGCTGCGAGGGATTCTGCTGGCCGGCGAGGGTCGCGTTCACCACACCGTATTGCGTGATGGTGACGGCTGTGGCATTTGAGGGAATGGTGATGGTGGGAATCAGCGGGTTGCCGTTGACATCCACCATGGTCCCCTGGTTGTTCAACTGGAACTGCCCGGCGCGGGTGTAAGCAATGGATCCGCTCGGAAGCTGTATCTGAAAGAAACCCGAGCCCTGAATGGCCAGATCCAGCGGATTGTCGGTCTCGTTCATCGATCCCTGGGTATTGATGACCTCGGTCGCCGCCGGTTTAGTGCCCAGCCCGATCTGCAACCCGGCCGAGACGGTGCTCTGGCTCTGGGCAGCGCCCGGCGTCACCAGATTCTGATACACCATGTCCTGAAACTGCAGGCGCAGCTGGCGAAAACCCGTGGTCGACGAGTTGGCCAGGTTGTTGGCGATGGTGTCGAGGTTCAGTTGCTGTGCGCTCATGCCGCTGGCTGCGGTGTACAAAGCTCGAATCATCTTTTTCCTCGTTTCAGACCTTTTCCGGGTTTCGGACTTTTTCCTGGTTTTGGACTAGATCCTCGGCAGGTCCTCAGTCGCAAACTTGTTGAACTCGGTGTGAAACACCGTCAATGCGCGCTGCATCATCTCCGCCTGGCGCTGCATCATGACCAGATCGAGCGAGCCCTGGACTACATCCTGATTGGCGGCCTCGATGGCGCCCTCGTGGATCGATGCGTTGGTCGCGGCCGTGGCCGTCGTCCCCGGCGGCGCCACGTAGCGGTTCGCGCCCTCCGGTGTGAGCTCCGTACCGGCAGGAAACGCAAAGACGCCCACCCCGGCGACCACCCCGCCGGCTACCGAAACTGCTCCGTCGGCGCCCACCGTGACTTCGCCCGGTGGAATAAGGATCGGCTGGCCCGCCTGGGAGAGCACCGGCTCTCCGGCCTGTGTCACCAATTGGCCGGTCGGCGCGCGGTGAAAGCCGCCGTCTCGCGTGTAGCGCGGCCCGTTCGGCGTCTCGACCATGAAGAATCCCTGGCCCTCAATCGCCAGATCCAGGGGATTGCCCGTGGGCTCGAGTGCGCCCTGAGCCATGCTCAGCCGGTCGCCGCCCAACAGGCCGTAGTTGTTCACGGTCGCGCCCAGTTCGGAGTCGGCGGCGTCGGGCCCCAGCAGCACGGAACGGAAGAACTCGCGCTCCGCGCGGTACCCCGGCGTTTGCGCGTTCGCCAGATTGGCCGCTGCCGTATCCAGTGCTTGGGTGCGCGCCACCAGTCCGGTCATCGCAGCATAATAGCCACTGTCCATTGGGACATCTCTCCTGGATCTCTTCTCGTGGGATTGCACGGGAGATTTAAGCAGCCGGAGGACCGAAGGGAGAATGGAGAGATTAGAGGAGTTTCAAGGGAATAGGTAGGCGGGGAATAGGGAGTAGCCAATAGGGAGTAGGGTCCGGATCAGCTACTCCTAATTAGCTTTTTCCTCCTGGCTACTCCCTATTCGCTATTCCCTGTTCTATTGCAGGCCGTCGCAGACGATGGTGACCTCAAAAATCTCTTCGCCAAAGCGATAGGCGTGATGCAGCTGAAACTCCGGGGCCTGCACGTGCAGGTTGTAGTCCCGGCCCGTAATGACGGCGGGAACCGACAGGCCGCAGTTGGCGGCGAGCTCCGGCACCTTGCCCTTCCATGCCCCCGCCAGCATGTTGCAGATCTCGCCGATGCCGTCCTTCACCGTGTTATCGATGACGTCGAACTCCATGCCCGTCATCTGCGCGGCAATCTTCATGGCCGTCCGGGCCCCCGAGCGGAAGACACAAGCGCCGCTCAGCAGGCCGCCAAATCCGACCACGGCGGTCACCGATTCCCTCTCGAGGACAGCCTGACCGGCCTCGCGCCTGCACTCGATGCCGAGCATCAGCCGGAAAACCTCTTCCACGCTGGCATCAAGGTTTCGCGGATCGGAGACCCGCTGCACGGATTCACGCAACGATACCGCCATCGTCTGCTTCCTTTCGTCTGCGCCGCCCTGGAAGGTGCCCCCCGCACGCCCCACCACGGCCGCCGCACGCACTCCGTTCAACAGCACAGATACCTCCCTGTCAGGCCTGTCATGCCGCCCGCACCAGCGGCAACACCCGCTCTTTCACCTGTTCGGCCGTAAATGGCTTGCGGATATATCCCTGGGCCCCGGACTGAATCGCCTGCTTGACATGCTCCTCGCTCGACTCGGTGGTGATCATGATTACGGGAACGCCCTGGGCCAGATTCTGCGCGCGGATCTGGCGCAAAAACTCCAGACCATCCATGGCCGGCATATTGATATCGGAAAGGATCAGGTCTACAGACTGGGTCTTCAATACCTCCAGACCCTCGGCGCCCGTGCCGGCCTCATGGACCACCAGCGAATCCAACCCGGCCTGGCGCAGCGCCCGCTCCACAATTTTGCGCATCACCGACGAGTCGTCGACAATCAGAGCCCGAATCTCGTTCATGCCCAAGCCCCCCTCTTTGCCTATCGGCGGTCCGGCCCAAACCATGAGGTCCAGATCCTCTCGCCCTCTCCTCAGTCTTCTCGTTGCTCCCTCTTGCGCAGCGGACCCCGGGCATTTCCGGTCTCAATGTGCGGCGGTCGAGGCAATCAGGTCGCGAATGGAGCCGGACTCTGCCACCGGTCCGGCCTGGCGCCGGCGCCAGATGCGCAGCCATATGCAATCGTGAATGCGCGCCAGGCGCGCCTCCACGGGACGCCACTCTTCGAGAGCATTGGCCAGCGCCACGGCCAATGCCTGCTCCGTAGCCGCCTCAATGAGCTCCACGGAAGGAAAGCGCGATTCCAAAGCGCGCGCGTGCGCGAGCTGGAAGAGAGAGCCCTGCACCAGGCCGGCTTCGACATGCAGCCCGGTCATGCGCTCCGTAGCCAGCGCCAGGGCGGGATCAACCCGGTCCTCAAAGCCCAGGTAGAGAATCTTGCCTGCTGCCACGCGCAAAGGCAACGCGCCGAAGGCGTCGATGAAGAGCCTTGGCAGCAGCGCGGTGAGGTCTTCGGGGTTATGAAACTCCATACTCAGCACCGGGCAGCCCCACTGCAGTCCGAGGGCCCGCGTAACCCGTTCCTCGCTCGAACTCCTCTGCCGCACCAGCCATTCGCCCAGCCTTCCGCTGCCCGCGGTGCGCTGCGCGGCAAGCGCCGTACGCAGCTCCCCTTGCGTAATCCAGCCCTGCTCGAGCATGGCCAAACCCAGGGGAATGCGGTGGCGGTAGGTATCGCGCGCCGGGCCTCGCGCATCCATCACCCGGCCGAGCGCCGCCTCCACCCGCGCCCGCGTGCATGCGGCGGAGCAGCACCAGCCACCTTCAAAAATCGGAGCCTCGCGGCCGCGCCAGAGCCGCAGCCATCCCGAACCGCATTGCGGATTGGCGCAGGTGCGCAGAATCCCGGATTTTTCTCCTGCTCGGAGTTGTCCCGGCCAAGTCTGCCCGGCGGAAGACCGGGCAGCATCGTCCGCGGACATGAACTGGCGCTCCCGGCCGGCATTCCGGCCGGCCTGCGCCCCCCGGCGTCTCAGAAGAGACATCGCACGCTCTCCAGACGCTTCCTGGGCGCAGCAACCTCGGTCACGCGCAGCCCGAAATTGCCGTTGACGAGCACCACCTCGCCGCGCGCCACAATCTTGTCGCCCACAATCAGGTCCACGGGATCGGCCACATGGCGATCGAGCTCCACCACATCGCCCGGCCCCAGATCGAGAATCTCGCCGAGCGGCATCTCGCGCGCGCCAAAGCGCAGCGAGGCTTCGAGTTCGACATCGAGCAACAGCTCGAGACCCGGAGTCAGGCCGGGGGTCAGACCGGGGCCGGGGGGCTGCGGCCGGACGCCGGGAGCTTCTTGAGCGGCGGTTCCCGGCGCGGCCTTCACGGCGGCTTCCGGCTGCGCTTCGGCAGCCGTTGCAGAGAGCTCATCGCGAACCAGAATCGTCCACGTTCGGTCGCCGGAGCGGAGCTGAAAAGCGTGCGATACCTGGCTCTCGGCCGCGATCTCCTCAAAACTCGCCACCCGGCACTTCTTGCCGGTACGGGCCAGCAACTCTCCCGCGGCGGCATCGGCGGCCTCGCGCAAGAGTTCCTTCCAGCCGGCCTTCTGATCCATGCCCTCGCCGACCAGCGGTGTCTCCAGAACCGCGGCGTCGAGCAGAACGGCATACCGGCCCTCTACGTCTCCCGCCAGCATGGCCGCCCAGCCAAACGATCCCGGGCCCAGCGGCCTGGGAACAGACTCTCCCAGTTCCGGCTCGCCGGCCAGGGCCTGCGAGAAGAGTGCTGCGGCCACCTCCGCCCAGCAATCGAAATAGGTCATCGTGGCTCGCCTTCGGAGATGGGCCGTTCCACCCGCGCCGCGCGGTGCGCGCCGTGACGCATGGCCCGCGCCTCGAGAAGCGGCAATCCGCCCACGCGCCACTCGGAGAGCGCATCGGCTCCGAGATTGAGGCGCAGCACGTCGCCGGGGCGAAGCTGTTCGAGCGCACTCGCGGCCAGGCGCACGGCCGGCAGCTGCAACGTGCAGCCAAAGCGGATGCGCCGCGCCACGGCCTCGATCCGCGAGCGCGTGTCACCGGAGTGGCGGCTGCGCCGGCCCCAGTCGGTGGTCAGCCGGCGCAGGATGGTGTTGGCCACCACAGCGGGAAAGGCCAGATTCAGCAGTCCCGAACTGTGCGGCATGCGGACTTCGAAGCTCAGACAGAGCGCTTTTTCCGTGACCGCGATGATGCGCGCCACCTGGGTCTGCATCTGACGGCGATCGAAGGTAAAGCTCAGTCCCACCTGCTGCCAGGCAACCGTCAACTCGCGGCAGACGATCTCTACCACGCTGCCCAGGATCGATTCCTCGATGTCGGTCAATTCGCGCAAGGGGCCGTCCTTGCCGTCGCCGCCCAGGAGCAGGTCGATGATGGGCGGCGCCAACCCCAGATCCAGCTGCAGCACCGAGAGCGCTCCCAGCGGCTCCAGGCGCACCGAAGCCACATAGCTGATCTCGGGAATTCTGAGCAGAAATTCATTGAATTGAATCTGTTCGGCCGAAACCAGATTGACCTGAAAGCGGGTGCGCAGCCACGCGGCCAGGTTGTGGGTGAGGTTGCGCGCAAAAAGGTCGTTCAACATGCTGATGGCGCGCAATTGATCGGTCG
This sequence comes from Occallatibacter sp., assembly GCA_050012895.1. Lineage (GTDB taxonomy): Bacteria > Acidobacteriota > Terriglobia > Terriglobales > Acidobacteriaceae > Telmatobacter. The sequence continues at coordinate 11,468 of JBEKGH010000106.1, read as the reverse complement.
AGATCTGTCCGGCGGAGGAGAAGTTATACGGCACCACGCGGGCCCGCACCTCGCCCCGCGAGGCCTCGGGCGAGTCGCTGCGCGCGGCTTCGAACAGCGCATCAATCTCATCCTGCTTGAGGGTTTTTTCCGTCAATCCGCGCTCCTTTGCTGCGTGCCTTCATTCCGGGCGCCGCTCCAGATCTGGTTTCAGATCTCGTTTCAGGCCTCGTTTCAATGCCGTGCCGGTTGCCGCATTCTGCCTTTCAGGGCCAGGTCGCGCAAGGCGGCGCGCAGATGCACCACCGCCGAGGCGTGCATCTGCGAGACCCGCGACTCGACCACGCCCAGCGCCAGGCCGATCTCGCGCATGGTCATCTCCTCGTAGTAGTAGAGGGTCATGACCAGCCGTTCGCGGTCTGGCAGTTCGGCAATCGCTCCGGCCAGCCGCTCCTCGAGTTCGCCGCGCAGGCAGCGAAAGAGCGGATCCTCTTCGGGTCGGCCCGGCACGTAGGCCAGCTCCTCCTCGCCGGAGTTCTCGTTGCGCTCGACATGCAGCGTGCCGATCTCGAGCCCCTTGAGATCGCCCAGCAGTTGCTGGTAATCCTCGAGACTAATGCCCATCTCGGTCGAGATCTCGGCCTCGCCAGGCGCACGTCCCAGGCGGGCCGTCAGCATGCGGATGGCCTCTTCCACGGCGCGGCCCTTGCGGCGCAGTTCGCGCGGGCTCCAGTCGAGGGTGCGCAGGCTGTCGAGGATCGCGCCCCGGATACGGAACTGCGCGTAGCTGCGAAACTGCACCTTCTTTTCGGGATCGAATTTGGCAAAGGCGTCCATCAGCCCCACCACGCCCGCCGAGACCAGGTCCTCGATGTCGACGTGCTGCGGCAGCCGCTCATGGATGCGGCGCGCGAGAAAACGCACGATCGGCAGGTGTTCGAGCAGCACGCGCTCCTGCTCACCGGTCAGTGCCGGCGGCATGCCGGCCGGAGGATAGCCCCCCGCCGCCGCGGCGCGGCGCGCGGGTTTGGGGTCTCTCATTGCAGTGGTCCCGTCGACTCCCATGGCGATTCCCCCCCTCTTGCGAACTCATTTTCCCGGGCGGTCTGCCCCAAAGCGATCTGCCCCAATCCGTTGCGCCGTCTTCCGGCTCGCCACCCTCAGCGAACCGCGCCCACGGGGCGCAGCCGGATCTCCGGCGGAATCTCGCTCGCGGCCACGACGGCCAGACGAGGCAGCACGGGTTCCAGCCAGCGCTTGACGTGGAACCGCGCCGGACTGGGACAAAGGAGCACGGGCGGTGCCGCAGAGGATGCTGAGCCGATAAGGGATCTCACAGAATCTGCGAGGCGGCGGACGACCGGGGTTCCCTGGGGTGCGGCTGCCGAAAGCAGGCGCTGGCCGGACTCCGGTTGGACGGCCGCGAGAATCTCTTCTTCGAGCGCGGCATCGAGCAGCAGCACTGGAAGCAGGCCCTCGCTATCAAGCAGCGGCCGCACCAGTCTGCGCCCCAGCGCCTGGCGGGAGGCTTCGACCAGCGCCACGACGCTCTTGTTCATGGGCGCAGTCTCGAGCAGCGCCTCCAGAATCGCGCCCATATCGCGGATCGAAACGCGCTCGCGCAGCAGTTGCTCAAGAACCCGGGCCACTTCGCCCAGGGTGAGCAGCTTGGGCACGAGTTCCTCGAGCAGCTTGGGGTGAGAGTCGTTGAGGGCGTCAAGCAAACGCTTGATTTCGGCGCGCCCCAGCAGCTCTCCGGCATGCTGGCGGATCAGTTCGCCGAGATGCGTGGTGATCACGGTGACCGCGTCCACCACCGAGTAACCCGCGGCGATGGCCTGCTCTTCGAGGGCGGGAGCGATCCAGACCGCGGGCACGCCAAAGGCCGGCTCCCGTGTCTCTTTGCCGGTCAGCGGCCTGCGCCCGGGCTCTCCCGAAACGGCCAGCAGGTGCGGGCCCTCCGTCTGCCAGCGGCCCATCTCGATGCCGCGCAGCGAGATCACATACTCGCGCGGCTTGAGGCGCAGGTTGTCGGAGATGTGCACGGGAGGAACCAGGAAGCCCATCTCGGAGGAAAGGTGGCGGCGCAGGGTGCGCACCCTGGCGAGCAGTTGGCCGCCCTGCTTCTCGTCGACGAGTGGGATCAGCTGGAAGCCGATCTCGAGGGTAAGGTCTTCGAGGCGGAGCAGCGAAGAGAGCTCTGAGTTCTGCGCGCCTTCGATTTTCTTTTTCTCGGCGGGCGCGGGCTCCATCACTGCCGCCGGACCTTGCGCGGCAAGCCGTCTGCCGCCCACAAACAGACCGCCGGCCACGGCCAGAAAAGCGAACTTCGGCATTCCCGGAATCACGCACATGCCGGCCGAAACGGCACTTGCCATGTAGAGCGTCGCCGGGCGATTCAGGAGCTGTTGCCGGATCTCGCCGCCCAGCAGGCCGGCCGAGTTGGCTCGCGTGAGCGTGATGCCGCCGGCTATCGAGACCAGCAACGAAGGAATAATCGTGACCAGGCCGTCGCCCACGGTCAGCACGGTGTAGGTGCGCGCGGCTTCGCTTAACTCAACGCCCTGTTGCAGGGTCCCGATCAGCAGTCCGGCGACGATGTTGACGGCCGTGATCAGGATTGTGGCCAGGGCGTCGCGCTGATTGAAGCGCGCCGCACCGTCCATGGCGCCGTAGAACTCGGCCTCGCGGGCGATGGCCTGGCGCCGGCGGCGCGCCTCGGCCTCGTCGATCAGCCCCGCGTTCATGTCGGCGTCGATGGCCATCTGTTTGCCGGGAAGCGCATCCAGCGTGAAGCGCGCCGTGACCTCGGCGGTGCGCACGGCGCCGTGCGAAACCACCAGAAACTGAATCGCGACCAGAGCCAGAAAGAGCACAAAGCCGACCACATAATTGCCGCCTACCACGAATTGCCCGAAGGCTTCGATCACCTGGCCTGCCGCGGCGGTTCCCTCCTGGCCGTGCAGCAGAATGCGCCGGCTGGAGGCGATGTTGAGCGAGAGGCGGAAGAGGGTGAGGAGCAAAAGCAGTGTGGGAAAGACAGAAAGCTCAACGGCGCGGCGGATCTGCACGGCAGAGAGGAAGACGATGACCGATGCCGCCATCGAGAGCGCCAGCAGAAGGTCCAGGCCCGCGGCCGGCACCGGCACGATCATGACAAAGACCACGCTGATGGCCGCCATGGGCAACAGGTAGTCGCGCAGCCGGTGCCAGATCGAAGTCCGTGCCGGAAGCGTGCCCGCTGGCAAGGTCGCTGTACTCATTGATACCCTCCTCCAAAACCCGAAAGTGCGGAGCACCTCATCGATGCATTCCTCCAAAACCTAAGAGCTCGGTGCGCCTCATCGAGACCCTCCTCCAAAACCCGAAGGCGCGGAGCGCCGGGCGGCCGCTTCCCGCGCCTGCCGGTCCCTGAGTTCGGCCTCCACACGCTGGCGGTAGAGATAGGCCAGAATCGCGGCCACGGCGGCATAGAGATCCACCGGGATGGCCTGGCCCACTTCGACCGTGCGATAGAGCGACTGCGCAAGCGGCGGATTCTCCACAATGGGTACACCCGCCCAGCGCGCCTCGGCCTTTATCTCCTCGGCCAGAAGGTTGCGTCCCTTGGCCAGCACCTTGGGCGCTTCCATGGTGAGGAAGTCGAAGCCCAGAGCGACCGCGTAATGTGTGGGGTTGGTCAGGACCACGGCCGCCTTGGCCACATCGGCCTTCACGCGGCGGCGGCGCATCTGGCGCTGCAGGTTGCGTATGCGGCCGCGAATCTGCGGGCTGCCCTCGGTTTCTTTGTACTCATCGCGCATGTCCTGTTTGCTCATCTTCAGCCGCGATTTGCGGCTCTGCCACTCCACCAGATAGTCGATGGCCGACCAGGCCAAGAGCAGCCACGCCGCGGCCAGCAGCAATCCGTAGACATCCTGGCCGAGAATCTCCAGCCGCTCCGTCGAAAAAGGTGGAATATCCAACTGCCGGGCGATGCGCTGCACAGCAAATACGGCCAGAATCGCAGCCGGGATGAGCGATTTCGCAAGCCGGGCCGCGGCGCGCAGCGAGAACAGGTTTTTGAGATTCGCCACGGGATTGATGCGCTCCGGCTTCCATGCCAGAGCGCTCCCGTGCACGGAGACGCCGCCGGTCTGGGCGATGCCCGCTCCGAGAGCCGCCACTGCGACCAGCGCCATCACCACGGCCGGCGGTCCCAGTACTTCGAGCGTCAGGCGGCGCGCGGCGACCAGCGTCGGTTCCAGGGTGGCCGGCTCCCAACGCGCCACAGTGCCCAGGGCAAGAAATCCGGCAAAGGCGCCACGCCAGGCCTCCAAGATCCGGGGACCCAGCATGCCCAGTGCCAGCACCCCGGCCAGAGTTCCCGCGGCAGCCGACAATTCGCGGCTGTGCAGAATGTCGCCTTCGCGGCGCGCCTTTTCGCGCCGGTGCTGTGTGGCCTGTTCGGTGCGTTCTCCGGGCATGGATTAGCCTCCCAGTCCCGGAGTGCCGGCAGGCGCGGCGAGCGAAATAGAGATCAGGCGCTCGGCCATGTCGAGCAACCCGGCGAAGCGCGCTTCGATAAAGCGGGGCCACAGCGCGAGAGAGCCCATGAGGATCACGAAGCCCGTCAAAGTCTTGAGCGGCACCGTCAGCATCATCACGGGCAGCTGCGGGCTTAGTTTGCCCATCAGGGCCACGGCGATCTCGAGCAGCATGGTCGCGGCCAGTACGGGCGCGGCCAATTCCACCGCGGCCAGAAAGACGCCGCCCGCCGCGCGCACGATGGCCAGTGCGGTCGGGGGCGCGAGCGTGAAGGTTCCCAGCGGCACGGCACGGAAGCTGCGCACCATGGATGCCAGCAGAATCCGGTCGAGGCCGGCGGTGATCAGAACCAGCGTGCCCATCAGCTGAAAGAGGTCGCCCAGGAGCGGCGTCTGGATGGCCGAAGCCGGGTCCAACAGGTTGACCAGCGAGAAGCTGAACTGCAGGCCAACCATCTGGCCGGCGAACAGCATCATCTCGCTGAGCAGCGCCAGCGAGAGGCCATAGACCAGGCCGATCGAGAGCTCGCCCACGAGCGACGAGAAATTAATGGATGCCTGCGCGTGGGGGAGCGCAGCCACAAGTGGCGCCAGTAGAAACGCAACCGCACCGACAAAAATCGCCTTCACGCGCATGGGAAGGGCCGTCGACGAAAAAAAAGGTGCGAAGGCCACCATGCCGCTGACTCGCACCAGCACCAGAGCCATCGCACTCAAGAATGTTGTCCAGTCGGTCATTGCAGCCTTTAGCCTTTAGCTCTTAGCTTTTAGCTCGGCCTGTGCGGCCGGAACTCTCGCGCTCAAAATTCCTGTTCGTCGATACCATTCCCTCAACCTCTCCTTCCGCCTCCACTCTCTCGCTACGCCAATGCTGCTGCGTTCTGAGCTTCCGAGCCAAGAGCTAAAAGCTAATGGCTAAAAGCTGTCTCTCACCCCAGATAGCGGTGAAAGTCGCCCAGCAGCAGCCGCGTGTACGTGGCCAGCCTTTCAAGAAACCAGGGCATGCCGGCGAGCAGGATCAGCGCGATCGCGGCGAGGCGCGGCACCGAGGTCAGCGACTGCTCCTGCAGGCTGGTCAGGGTCTGAATCAGGCTGAGCACAAAGCTCAGCGCCGCCGCCGCAATCAGCAGCGGCGCGGCCAGAATCATGGCCTCGCGCATCAGCTGGCGCATCAGCTCGGCAACCAGGTCCGGGGTCATCTCGCTCCTCTCAGAAGCTCCGCATCAAAAACTTCGCAGCAGGGACTTCGCCAGCAGATTCCAGCCGTCCACCATCACGAAGAGCAGAATCTTGAGCGGCGTCGATACCACCACCGGCGGCAACTGGAACATGCCGATCGAGGTGGTGATCGCGGCCGTCACCATATCGATCAGCAGAAAGGGCAGAAACAGTACTGCGCCGATCGAAAATCCCGCCTTGAGTTCGGAGAGGATGTAGGCGGGAACCACCACGCGCATGGGCAAGTCGCTGGCTGTGTCGGGCCGCGGGATCTGCCCTGCGGCGGTAAACAGCTCAAGGTCCTTCTCGCGCGCATACTTGAGCAAAAAAAGCTTGACCGGCTGCGCGCCGCGGTCGATGGCCTCAATGCCCGTAATCTGGCCGCTGCGATAGGGCTCGACGGCCTGCTGATCCACCTGGTTCAGCACCGGCGCCATCAGGAACCACGCCATCATCAGCGCCAATCCCATCAGTGTGGGATTCGAGGGCGCGGTCTGCGTGCCCAGCGCCTGGCGCAGAAAGTGAAAGACGATCAGCAGACGCACCAGCGGCGTCATCGCCATCAGGATCGCCGGCAGCAAGGTGATCAGCGTCAGAACCAGGAGAATGGTCCACGGCGTCGCGTCCGAGGGCCGCAACTTCGCATTCAGGTCGGGCAAAAGAGGTGCTGCCACCGGAGCTGCCGCCATTTGCACGAACCAGGCGCCTACCACGAGACCCTCGACCGGCCGTGCGGTGCGCGATTGGCACCCGCGTAGGCCCTGGAGCTTGCGTTTTCGTCCAGCGGATAGAACGCCGGACCGCCTTCGGCCGAGGTCGCGACCAGAATCCTGCGCCCTTCAGCCTCAATTAGCGCCAGAGAGTGGCGCGGCGCGAGGGTGATGCGCTCGACAAGTGTGAGGCGCGGCTCCGCACGCCGCCGGCCGTGCCACCTCGCCAGCAGCCACCCCGCCCATCCGTCCGCCCATCCAGCGGATCCGCCTGCCTTTTCGTCTGCTCCGCCTGCCATTCTGCTGCTTCTCCTCATCCCGTCCTTACGCCAGCCGCGTCACGCGCACCGCCAACCGGGTTTCCACCACCTCGAACTCGCTCCACGCCAACTGCACGTCGCCTGCGGCCAGGGGCAAGTCGTCCCCATGGCTCCATTGCGTCTCGATCACCTGTCCAGGAGCCAGGGCCAACAACTGACGCACGCGAAACTCGCGCACGGGAATGCTCACGCCCATTGCCACAGGCAATTGGGAAATCGGCGGCCTGAAGACCGGTTCTGCTTCGCTCTGCGGCGGCTGCGGCGCCGGAACCAGGGCCTGGGCGGACTCTCCCGCGGCTGCGCGCTGCGTCGTCGCTGGCCCCGGACGTAGTACCCCGCCTGGATGTGGCGCCCCTGCAGGCGCCGGTAACGGATGTGTTGTGGCCATTCTGGAAGAGGCATCAGCAGAAACAGGACCAGAGGAGGGTGGACAGGATTGGTTTGGTTTAAGACTTGCGCCGGCGCATTGACCCATTCCGAGCCACGAAGCAACCAAACTGCATCGCTGCTACACTGAAACGTGGATGATTGTGCGGCTTTCGCGTTCCGCGAGAATGCGAAGTTGCCGCCTTTCGAGGTCAAAGATCATGCCGGAACCAACCGAAAATAAAAGTTTGACGGGAACCAGCCTGCGCCTGAAAGTTGGCCTGGCGGAGATGCTCAAGGGCGGCGTCATCATGGACGTGATGAACGTCGAGCAGGCTCGCATTGCCGAGGAGGCCGGCGCCACATCCGTCATGGCTCTCGAACGCGTGCCCGCCATGATCCGCGCCGAGGGAGGCGTGGCCCGCATGGCCCGGCCCGGCCTGATCAAGCAGATCATCCAGGCCGTCTCCATCCCGGTCATGGCCAAAGCCCGTATCGGCCATTTTGTCGAAGCGCAGATCCTTCAGGAACTTGGCGTGGATTTCATCGACGAGAGCGAAGTCCTCACCCCCGCCGACGAGGCGCACCACATCGACAAGCACGCTTTCACCACGCCCTTCGTTTGCGGCGCACGCAACCTGGGCGAGGCCCTGCGGCGCATCGCCGAAGGCGCGGCCATGATCCGGACAAAAGGAGAAGCAGGAACCGGCGACGTCGTCCACGCCGTCCAGCACATGCGCCAGATCACGCGTGAAATGCGCGTACTCACGGTACTGACCGATCAGGAGCTCTATGCCGCGGCCAAGGAACATCAGGCCCCCTACGAGCTGATCAGGATGGTCGCGGAGACCGGCAAGCTGCCCGTGCCCAACTTCTCTGCCGGCGGCATCGCCACGCCCGCCGACGCCGCTCTGATGATGCAACTCGGCGCCGAAGCCATTTTTGTCGGCTCCGGCATCTTCATGAAGGAGCGCGCTACCCCGCTCGACGTTGAGAATGACCCCAAGGAACGCGAAGAAGCGGTCTCGCGCGCCAAGGCCATCGTGATGGCCACCACGCACTGGAACGATCCCAAGATTCTGGCCGAGGTGAGCGCACAGGTGACCGGCACGATGAAGGGCCTGGCTGCTGCCGGGCTAGAAGAATCACAGCTGCTGCAGACGCGCGGGTGGTAAGCAGCTGCGGCGCGGCCAGCGGCCTTCGGCTTGAGGCACCAACGGCGTTCCTTCCAACCCTGATTATCACTAGGTCAGGGACGAGGCACCCGGCCTTATCACGCCGAAAACTTCAGGTGGGTCAAAAAACGAAAATGTGCCTTACCTTCTTGAACAAGAGGAGAAGCGTCCTTATGTCATGTCGGACGGCGTAGAACCCATATTTCTTGAATATGTCGTTACAGTCCTCCTCTGAATAGATATCTTCAATTCGCTCGTTCGCCAGTAGCCTACCGACCAATTCAGAGAGCCCGCTCTCGGAAATTCGACCCGTCGGGTCGTCCAGATTGATCACAAATGTGGGTACTGTGAATCCGAGAAGCAGGGGGTGGACCCACCCTTTGCGGTATACAGCCGCCTGGAAGACCAGGTGGTCAAACCGCAGAGGGTCAATAGGTACTCCGAATAGATCCATTGGAATCACTATCCGCTTTCTGATCGGGACGATTGAAATCAGATAGGTTTGGCCGGTCGACAGGTTGGTGCGCTCGTCGCATTTTGGCACAGGAAATGCACCTCGCAGGCGATGTTAAGTATAGTAAGCGGGACCCATCCGTTGCCGGACGCCCAATTCCCTCAAGCGGGATATGGGGCACTCGGCGCCTGCTTGTCGGGGAGAGCCCCTTAGAAGGTGCACAAAGCCAACCAAACAAGGGAAACCATCGCAACGCCTACGGCGAATAGGCAGGCTGCCTCCGCCCAATGACATTCTTTCAGCAAGCGCTCACGCTTCTTGATGCAGCCCTTGATGACAGTGTCAAGCTTTGCATCAGAAGCGCCATATCCTTCAACCATCTTCGCTACTATGTCGGCTGGGGGACCGATAGCTAGCCTTTGTTTGTGTTTAATTTGCTGATGATTGCGCTCAGCTTCGATCCAAGAAACTTTCCTTACCTGCATTATGTAGTACGGATAATGGAAGCTGCGGTACAGCCCGGCCAGCATCGCTAAAGTCAGCGAAACTAGCGAGCATCGTAGCAGCCACTCTGGATGTAACGTGGAAAGATGAGTACCGAGAAACGAGATCATTGCCGCAATGACTGCGCCCGATCCGATCGTTAGCCTATCGAAATATGCAGTTCTTCCGATCGCAACGTCTATCTGGCTTTGGTTGACTTCAGCGACTGCCTTATCAAGCCGCTTACTGGCATTGTCGAGAAGAATCCTCAGCCGCTCAATCTCATCAAGGTCCATAATCCGCCTCTCCAGTTGGCGGGCGGCCCACCCCTAAAATAAACACAGAAGCTTTTGCGGCCCGCCCCTCGCGTTCTGTGCAAATTGGAGCACAACAGCCTCTCTTGCACACGCGCCGAAACGAGGTCACCACTGCGACGGAATCGGCGATCTCACTCATGTAGTAATCGGTCCAATTCCTCCTTCCGACGCTGCACTTCCCGTTTGGATATGGCGATTGCGTTCTGGTCTGGATTCGTCTGCGCCTTCACATAGGCAAGCTCCCGCTCCGCTGCATTTAGAAGACCGCCGAGTTGTTGTCTTTTGGTGAGTACGAAGGTAGGCATGCGTGACAGAGTAGCATGGCGGCTTGTGGTGGGTGGCTCCGGGGCAGCCGCATGAACGAAACCTACCGGGAAAACCGCTAAGTTTTCGGGCTTCCGTGGCCGGGCGCCCCATCCTTTGCTTTTCTCTGGCGAAGAGTGGGAATCCGTCACCTTTCGCTCCCCGAGCCGCAGGGGTCCGTCGAGCCACTTGACATGTACGGTAATACCGTACATTATAAATACGTGAGGCGCCATGCAACTGGTCCGGTTTCGCCACAAGGGCCTGGGGCAGTTCTACGAAAACGGAAACACCGGTTCTTTGCCCTCTGCAATGGCTGACAAGTTGGAAAAGCTGCTCTTCGCCATCGAAACCGCCGAGACGCTGGAACAACTCGGCAGGTTCCCCGGCTGGAAGCTGCATCCGCTCAAGGGTGATCTGAAGGGATTCTGGAGCCTGACCGTTACCGGAAACTGGCGATTGATTTTCCGCTATGACGAGGTTGCCAATGCAGCCAGCGATATCGACCTGATTGACTACCACTGAGGAGGCCGAAATGCCCATGAAGAACCCGCCCCATCCAGGCGGCCTGATTAAGACCGAAGTTATCGAAGCGCTCGGTCTCAGCGTCTCAAAGGCCGCGGAGATTTTGCAGGTGCGCCGCGCTACGCTTTCCGATCTTCTCAATGGGAAGTCCGCCCTGACACCCGACATGGCGCTGCGCATTGAAAAAGCATTCGGCCCGGAGATGGACCATCTCCTGCGCATGCAGCTCGCCTATGACGTTTCCGAGACCAGGGAGCACGCAAAGGACATCTCCATCGAGCGGTACGTGCCGGCCTAAATGCGGCGGGCTGGCGACGCGGTTGTTGTGGGAGGAAGTAATGGAGAGGAAGAGTGGACTACCACCCGTTCATCCGGGTGAGATTCTCAAGGAAGATGTTCTGCCCTCAGTTGGCCTCTCCGTAACAGCGGCGGCCAAGGCTCTCGGCGTCTCCCGCCAGATGCTTCACGACATCCTGGCGGAACGCAGACCCCTTTCGGCCGCCATGTGCTTGAGGGTCTCTCGCCTTGTGGGCGGCTCGCCAGGAGTGTGGATGCGATTGCAGGCAGCGTACGACCTGAAAATGGCTGAACAAGACAAGAAGGTCATGAAACGCGTCGCGCGGATCATGCCTCTGGAGCGAGTCGAAGAAGTTCGAGCCTGAGCCCCTTAAAACGAAGGCCAATGAGCCTAGCCGCGGCCGCTTGACATAGTCATATGACTAGTTATATGACTATATAAGGAGGGATTTCCTCTCATGGCATGGCAGGTCTACGACGCAAAGGCTCGCTTTAGCGAGTTTCTCGACACCGCGCTCAAAGACGGCCCGCAGGTGGTCACGCGCCGCGGAGTGGAAACCGCCGTCCTCGTTCCCATCGATGAATGGAAGCGCCTGAAAGGCCACGCTAGACCATCGATCAAAGACGTCCTGCTCGATCCGAATGGCCCCCACGATATTCCTCTCCCTCCCCGGCGCCCGGTCCTCAAGTTGCGCCCATTCGTATTTGACGATGAAGAATAGGCTGAACGAATGTATCTGCTCGATACGAACGTCATCTCGGAACTGCGAAAGCGAAAGCCCCACGGCGCGGTGT
>JBEKGH010000105.1:0-23475 GCA_050012895.1 Occallatibacter sp. | reverse complement strand
TCGAAGTGGAAGTAGTGCTTGGCTGAATCCTCGTCGGTGGGACCGGTGTAGGTGCCGTTGAAGCGCACCACGTTGCCGCCCTCATCCTCGATCCAGATGCGCCCGTAGAAGCGGCCCATGCCCTTTACGTCGGCCTTGGGATGCACATCGAAGACCCAGGCGCGCACCGTGCCCAGAAACTCGCGGCGCACAAAGCTGAAGACGTAGTGCTGCTGGTCAAAGCCGGTGGGATCGAGGAACATCATCTCCATGAAGCCGGTATTGGAATACGTGAATTGCGTATCCAGGTGCAGCGCTTTGGTGAGGTCTGTGATGGCATCCATGGACCCCTTGAAGAAGCCATGCCTGACCTGCTCGTTCTTGGGCACGTAGGTCTTGTCGAAGAAGGTTTTGCCGAAGTCCACGCGGCTGAGCATGTAGTGGTCCGCGATGGGAATTGCGTAGAGATGCACGTCCGGCTTGGTGTCCTGAATGTAGGTTTCCACCAGCGGCGTGCGCTGCTGGATGTTCTTGATCAGCACCTTCTCCTGGACGATGGCCTTCTGGACCAGCGCAGCCTGCTCGGGGGTGAGTTGGCGAGCCGGCTGGAACTTGGGTTGCTTTTTTGCGTACGCGCAGCCCACACCGAGGCTCAAGATCAGAAGGGCGAGGGGGAACTTCCGAAACATCATGTGCAACTCCTGGTTCAATACTTCGCTAAATACTTCCTGGCTTTCGCGCCCTCCGCTAGAGCGCCTTGCGGCGCGTCATGGCTGAGGAAAGGGCTGAGGACAGGCCATGTGAATCCGACATTCTTGATGCTACGCCAACTGGAAGGTGATGGTAATGGTTGTGGTGATGTCTACCGGCCGGCCGTCACGAGTTGCTGGACGGAAACGAATCTGCTGCGCCACGCGGCGCGCCTCTTCATCAAGCCCATGGCCCAGCCCGTGCACCACGCTCTGCACCACGACCTGGCCTGAAGCGAGGAACGTCACGCGCAGAACCACATCGCCCTCAACTTTCATCTGCCGCGCCTCCGCCGTGTATCGCACCGGCGGCTTGGAGAGCACTTCAAGATTGGTCGCGACCGGTTCCACAGCTTGCCTGGGAGCGGCAGCCACTTGCGTGGAGGTTGGTATTGGAGCCGAAGCCACCTTACCGTAGTTCGAACCCGTATTTGACGTACCAGTTGCGTTCGGAATGCCCGCCGACGCAACTTTGCCCGGCGGAACGGCGCCGGAGCCGGGTCTGGTGGTGCTCCCGTAGCCCGTCGATCCCACCACGCCATGCGGCGCGACGGCCGGGCCGCGGTTGTCGCCGTAAGGATTGCCGATTGAGGCCACGGTGGCTGGACGCGTGGAGTTGGGGTTGGGGGTTACGCCAAAAGTCTCGCCCAGGTGCACCGGCGCCGTGGAGGGCTTGCGGCTGTTGTCCTGCGCGGGCATCGCGTGGTCGAGCGCGGCCTTGGGCTGCGGCGCCAGAGTAATCACCGGCGCCTTGGCCGGCATCACCGGCATGTTCACCTTGGCTTCCATCTGGATGGGCTTCGGCTCCGGCTTCGGCTTCGGCATCTCAATCTGTTTGGGCTGCAACTCCACCTTCGGCATCTCCGGCGGAGGAGGCACTTGCGGCGGAGGAGGCAGCGGCTTGATGTGCTCCGGAGGCGGGGGAGTGGCGGGGATGACGAGCTCGGTCATCTCATAGTGCTGCTGGATCACGTGTTTCGCCATCATGCCCGAGAGTATGGCTGTGACAAGAATCGCCGTGTTCACGGTCGAGCTAATGACGAATGAAACCGGGCTTCTCTCCGGCTCAGGCAGGAGACCGAATGTACTCCCTCCGGGAGAATACTTCATCGACATGTTTTAATCCTCGCTTCGGGCCGCTGCTCGCGGCGCAGATTCCATATGACCCTTAAAAATATCGGCAAAACGGTGGCGACCTTTCGCCAGGTATCTCGTTTTGCGCTCATTAATTTTCTGGTAAGGCCACCAAGGCTCGCGGAGAGCGCTTCCGCCCGTGCATAGGCTGCAAAAAAAACGCCGCACCGTTCCAATTCCGCGTTCAAAGCTCCCCGGCATCCTCTGCTTTCCCTATTTTATTAGGGCCAAACCCAACTTGATCGATCCATCCCATCTCAAGCTGAGACGACAAGCAAAGGAGGGGGAAAACACCATTATACGTGTGCTCGAAGTCCTCGCCGGGAGCCCAATTTGGGGATCGGCCCATAAAAAGCAACCCTGGCGGCAATGACCGCCGGAAGGCTCGTATCACCAACCGGTCAGCAATGCTCCTATAGACTCAAAGTAACCTAAACCGTGTTGGAAAGGACAGTCTTTTTGTGAAGATATTGGTTACCGGCGGTGCAGGGTATATAGGGAGTACCGTCACGGGTTGTTTGGCCAAAAATGGACATAAAACCGTTGTTTACGACAACCTGAGCCACGGACGCCGCGACCTGTTGCCGGCGGGCGTGGAATTGATCGAGGGAGAGGTGAGCGACCGTGCCCGCCTCGAGCAAATTTTCTCTACCGCTCGCAATGCTCAGGAACCGTTTGATGGCGTCCTCCACTTCGCCGCACTCATTGAGGCAGGCGAGTCGATGCAGCGCCCGGAGCTCTATTTCCGTAATAACACCGCATCGACGCTTTCGTTGCTCGAGGCGATGCTCAAATGCGGTCTGCGGCGCCTGGTTTTCTCCTCCACGGCAGCCGTCTACGGTGAGCCGGAATCCATCCCGATTCAGGAAGATGCACGCCTCCTGCCCACCAACCCCTACGGCCAATCCAAGCTCCTCGTCGAGCAGATGCTCACGTGGCTGAATCGCATTCACGGACTGCAATATGCCTCCCTGCGCTACTTCAATGTGGCCGGCGCCGCGGAAGGTCCTGAAGGCCCAGAGGATATTGTCCGCGGCGAGTCGCACGAGCCGGAGACGCATCTGATTCCTCTGGTTCTCGACGTCGCTCTGGGGCGGCGTGCATCGATTCGCATCTACGGCGACGACTATCCGACACCCGACGGAACCTGCATTCGCGACTACATTCACGTCTCGGATTTGGCCGACGCGCACCTGCTGGCGCTGTCCGCGCTGGCCGCCGAAAGCGGGCCGAAGGCCCCCCTCATCTACAACCTTGGTAATGGCAAAGGTTTCAGTGTGCGAGACGTTGTGGAGTCGGCGCGCCGCGTCACAGGACACCCCATTCCGGTGGAGATTCATCCGCGGCGGCCGGGCGATCCGGCGGTGCTGGTCGCAAGCTCCGCGAAGGCCATGCGCGAGCTGGGATGGAAGCCGAAATACACGAATCTCGACGACATCATTCGCACCGCATGGATCTGGCATCAGAAGCGTTACGGCGCGTAGGAGTGAAGTTACCAAGGAACCGGGCATGCAGCGCATCTATCTGATCTCGACAGGTGGAACCATCGAGAAGGTCTACTCCGAACAGAGCGGGGTGGTGGAGAATCGTGCGGCCAAGCTGGACCGCTATCTGCGCATGCTGCGCCTGCCCGACGCTGAGATTCACACTTTTCACTTGATGAATAAAGACAGCCTGGAGATGACGGATGAAGATCGCGCCGAAGTCAGGGATCGCGTGGCCGGGCTCCTTGCGGAAGGCGCGCCCATCGTGATCTCGCACGGCACCGACACCATGGTCGAGACGGGCCGCTACCTCGAGAAGTCATTCCCGGACCTCAAGGTTCCCATCGTTCTGACCGGAGCCATGACGCCACTGGGGTTCGAGGCCAGCGACGGCCTGCAAAATCTGACGGAAAGCCTGCTTGCCGCTCGCCTCGTCGCGCCCGGCGTTTATATCGTCATGCACGGACAGGTTTTCCCCGTCAGCCGAGCGCGCAAGGATAAAGACAAGGCCACGTTTGTGTGGGTCTAGGGTCCCGTCTCTAAAGTTCGCAACAAAAACACGGCTGTCATTCTGAGCAACAAAAATTGAATGTCATTCTGAGCGAGCATTGGCGCATGAAATGCGCCAATGCGAGTCGAAGAACCTGCATTTCGAAGCTTCGGCTTAAGCTACGAACTTCGGGGATACCATATTAGTTCTCAAACTGCTGGAATCGGGCTCGGCCAAACTGCAAGCATTTTCGCAACCGGACGCGCCCTCCGGCCATCGAATGAACGGACAGAACGTGCAAGGTAAAGGCTCGCTTCGTGAGGTTCTTCCCCGATGAGTCAAGAAAAAACAAAAGGCTTCTTCAGGGCGTTTCTCGATTTTTTCATTCTGTTCAGCGGCGTTTCAACGGCCTCGAACCTGGCGCGCACACAAGGCCGCAAGCTGCGCTCCCGAGGCATCTTCCTTTTCCGCCCGAAATGAGCCCTCCTGTTCCCGGCAGTCCCGTAGTCCAGTAGTCCAGTTGTCCCGAAGTCCCGTAGAATTGAATTATGCCGATCTCGCGCGAGCAAGCCCTGGATTATTTCCACTCTCCCGACCTGATCGGTCTGGGGTTTGAAGCGGATGCCGTGCGCCGCCGCCTGCACCCCGAGGGCGTGGTCACTTACATCATCGATCGCAACATCAACTACACCAACTTCTGCACCGAGTACTGCACCTTCTGCGCCTTCTTTCGCCCGCTACCCCGGGCCGGCAAGCACGACCCACGCGCCGACGAGGGCTACATCCTCGAATTCGAGACGATTTACGAAAAAATCGCCGAGACCCTCGAGATGGGCGGCACCGGCGTGTTGATGCAGGGCGGCATTCACCCCGATCTCAAGATCGACTGGTTCGAGCGGCTGTTCACGGGCATCAAGCAGCGCTTTCCGCAGATCTGGCTGCATTGTTTATCAGCATCGGAAGTGCTGGCTATCGCCGAGTACTCGAATCTCGACCTGCGCACCACCATTGCGCGCCTGCGCGATGCCGGCCTAGACTCCATTCCCGGCGGCGGCGCGGAGATTCTCGACGACGAAGTGCGGCACCGCATCGCGCGCCTCAAGTGCGACACCAACGATTGGGTGAGCGTGCATCGCACGGCACACCAATTAGGCATGCGCACCACCGCGACCATGATGTTCGGCGTGGGCGAGAATTTCGATCAGCGCATCAATCACTTTGAAACCGTCAGGCGCTTGCAGGAAGAGACTGGCGGATTCACGGCCTTCATTCCCTGGAGCTTCCAGCCTGGGAACACCGCACTCGGCGGCCGCGGCTGGGACGAGGCCACGAGCGTCGAGTACCTGAAGGTGCTGGCCATTTCGCGGCTCTATCTCGACAACATAGAAAACGTGCAAGCAAGTTGGGTTACTCAGGGATTGAAGGTGCTCGAAGTGGGCCTCCACTTCGGCGGCAACGACGTCGGCTCGGTAATGCTCGAAGAGAACGTCGTCAGGGCTGCAGGTACTTCGAACTGCACCACAGAAGAAGAGCTGCGGAGAATCATCCGCGACGCCGGCTTCAAGCCCGTGCAGCGGGACACGCTGTATCGGACGATGTTTTTGAACTGAGGCGCCAGACTAGCCCGACGCCATAGCCGTATCAACGAAGAGAGCGTGCCCGTTTGAGGAACTCCGTCCCCAGCGCAGCCGACCCGCGGAAGTTGGTTTCGCGAACCAGCCTAAAGTAGGCGGCTTCAGGGTCTGTGAGTTCTTGAATGCCGGCAGTGAGCAACACTCCCAGAGTACCGGTGACGGACAGCCCTCGACGTTCGGCCTCGATCCAACCCCGGCGTTCGTCTATCAGCAACAAGTTGGCATTTAGTTCGAGCGCAAGTTGGATCGCCTCCCGCTCTCCCCGATCCAGGACGGAAAGTGTTCGGTCGGGTTGAGGCTGAACAACGCGACTGTCGACCCAATCGGGAAGATGGTCGCCCCACAGCCTTACCGCTATTGGAGCGTCAACGTGCGAGAGTTCCTCCAGCACCCCGTGTGGAATGACGACCTGGCCATAAAGCGCGCGCAAAAGGTCGACGCACTCGATCTGGATCAAGTAATTGAGCGGAGAGGTATCGGCAACGACGATCAAGAACGATCTGTTTCTTCTCAGGTCCGGTAAAACTTAAGAGAGCATTCCAACCTTTGTCAGCTCATTATGAAGTAACTCGCAAAGAGCGCGCTTCTTTTCCGCCTCAGAGCCCCCAACTGCTGGCCCGTGAAACATCAAATAACCTACAAAGCATAGAGGATCTACCGCAGAAATCTTCCACTGATAGGGATAGGGCCCCTTGTCGTTTGTTGGTTCGATTGCGAGGCCCGAAGCACTTGGACACTCGCGCAACCAGTCGGTGTACTGGTCGAGGCGCCGGTGAGTATCCCTTTGCACATTTTCCCAATCGCGCTCGAGCTCCAGCACGCCGTAGGCGTGATCGAAAATCTCACGCTCCTTGAGAAAGCCTTCAAATCCAATACGCGACAGGCCCAGGATTTCTCCGGACTGCGCATTGGAGAGTGCGCCGCTGCGATATCCTTCTATGACAAACGCCTCAAGCGCAGTGCGTCCGGGATCGGGGCGTTGGGCAAGGTCATCGGGAAGCTGGACTGTGATCTGCATAGTTCGGCAAAAAGCGGTTCCGTTCGTCGCCTGTCTTGAGCCTAGCACCAAAGCAGATGCGCGTGCCATCCCAGGATCCCGTGAACAACGACTTTGTGGTGGCGACAAGAGCAGCCAGGATAAAGACATCGAACGCGCTAAAGAGTTTTGGGCGGATTGGAAGCGGAGGAAATGATGAAGACATACAAGGCGGGTATTCCATACAACGAATGGGAGATCAAACAGCTTCGATCCAGCTCGGAACTTGGTGTCGAGTATCTCAAGGTGGCTCTCGAATGTCTCCAGGATCCCGACGACCGCGGCGCAAGTCTGCTGATGCTACGCGCTATCGCCGAAGCCTACGGCGGCCTCGGCGCGGTTGCCGCGAAAGCCGGCATCAGCCGGGAATCGCTCTACCGCTCGCTCTCGCCTAAGGGCAATCCAACGCTGAAAACGCTGGTCGCCGTACTGAATACCATGGGCCTGAGCCTCTCTGTCGTCCCGCAGCAGAAGAAAGCGCGGAAACGGGCCGCGAGGAAAACAGCGAAGGCTGTGCGTGTCGGCACCGCGGCCTGACCGCATCGCATTCCCGCATCTCCAAATCATTTCGTTCTGCAGGGCTTCGCGGAAGGGAAGGCGAAGCTGTGACACCTCTGCAAGGGCCGGAGCGGACCGGAATCCTGTCGCTGGACTCTTTACCGGGCTGGAACTAAAGCAGGCGCGGCGGCAGCGAAAAAGGGTGTGCTGCCCTCACGAGGAAGCCGGATAAACCGGCAGCACTGCCGCCGCTCTCTGGGGAGTGCACAGATCATAAGCTACGGATTCGTCGCAATGAAAACTGTGCAATTTTGACCAGTTTGCTACTTTTTTTTCAGAGCGGCGTCTGCAGCTGCGACTTACATCGCCGGCGTCTTGCCCTGTTGGATCGCCTTCGCAGCGTCGAGGTGTTTCTGGAGAGTTGGAAGCGTGTCCTGTGCGTACGAACGCAGCGCGGGATTCGTCGCGGCCTGCGCTTCTTTCCTGTAAAGGGCAAGCGCAGCCGTGTGACCTGCAACCATATCCTGGATGTAGGTGTGATCGAACGCCTTTCCCTTCAGCCCGTGCAAAGGGGCGATCAGCGACTTGTTGTGCTCGCTGTCGATCGCAGTGGGCACGGTAAGTCCGGCTTGCTGGGCCACGCCTTGCAGCTTCTGATAGTCCTGCGTATGATCGCTGGCCAGCATGCGGCCATAATCTTTGACCGCTTGAGACGAAGCCGCGTCTTGCGCAAGGTTTCCCAGATGCACCTCGACCATATCGGTTTGCGCAGCAGTATTAAGGAAATCCTGGTCGCTCATCGGAGCCGCCTTCTGGGCAAGCGCCGGAACCACAAAAACGAAAAGGCAGCAAAGGGCTGAAAGTGCACGTTTCATGTTCATCTCCTCCTAAGTAGAGATTAGATGCAGAAGCGAGAAATCCGTTCAACGCTGTTGTCGCGATTCGCCAATGAGATTAGGAAACGCGGCTGGATGTGTCAAGGATCAAGCAGCGGCGCGATCGGGCGGCGGCGCCCGAGGCCCGCGGTCATGATCTATGCTTTTGCCATGACGACTACTGCCTCACACACACTGCGCACCCTCGGCAATTCCGATCTTCAGATCACGCCTATCGGCTTTGGCGCGTGGGCCATCGGCGGGGGCGACTGGCAATACGGCTGGGGCCCCCAGGACGACAACGACTCCGTCGCCGCCATCCATCGCGCGCTCGATCTGGGCATCAACTGGATCGATACCGCGGCCGTGTACGGGCTGGGCCACTCGGAAGAGGTGGTCGGCCGCGCTGTAAAATCCTCCGCTCATAAGCCTTACATCTTCACCAAGTGCTCCATGCGCTGGCACGCCGACCGCAGCATCTACAACTCGCTCAAGGCCGCGTCGCTCGCTGAAGAGGTGGAAGCCTCGCTCGGCCGCCTGCAGGTGGAAGCCATCGACTTGTATCAAATCCACTGGCCTAATCCCGACAGCGAGATCGAAGAGGGATGGGAGGCGCTGTCGCGCCTGCGCGAGCAGGGCAAGCTGCGCTGGATCGGATTGTCGAATTTCAACGTGGAGCAGATGAAACGCGCGCAGAAGATTGCGCCCATCACCAGCCTGCAGCCGCCCTATTCCATGCTGCGTCGCTCCATTGAGGCGGAGATCCTTCCCTTCGTCCAAGCCAACGGCATCGGCGTCATTAACTACTCGCCCATGCTTTCCGGTCTGCTGGCCGGCAAAATGACCGCGGAGCGCATTGCCGCTCTGCCGCCCGACGACTGGCGCCGCAAAAATGTCGAGTTCAGCGAGCCGCGCCTGGGCCGCAACCTGCGCCTGGTGGAACTGCTGCGCACCATCGGCAGCGAGCACGGCGTCACTCCCGGCGTGGTGGCCGTGGCGTGGACGCTGCATCATCCCGCCATTACCGCAGCCATTGTGGGCGGCCGCGGCCCACGGCAGGTGGAAGAAACGGCAGCCGCGCTCAGTTTCCGGCTCGCGGACGACGAGTACGGTTCGATCAACAGGTTCCTCAAGTTGGAGTTAAGGATTTCGGAGGGAGCAGGGGCCTTCAGGCCCCTGAAAACAGGTCAAAAGGAAACGGCCTTTAGGCCCGGGCCTCTATCGTCCGGCCAAATACAACTGTAGTATTAGGACAACTCCACGATAGCCATACCCATCGCATCCGTGCCCCATCCTTTTCGCGCTTTTTGCGAAAAGGGTGGGAAAGCAAAAAGCCTGAGTACATCGATCCTGCAACCAGCTCTGTGTCCTGTCTCCGAAGTTCGCACCAAAACGAGTCGAAGGACCTGCATTTCGGGGCTTGGACTAATGCTACGAATTTCTGGGACACCACACTAGGGCCGCACAAGAAAGCTGGCAGCAAATGAAGAACCCCGGCCTTGGCCGGGGTTCTGTGCTTGCGGGGGAGGAAGTACCGGGTTACATCGCTGCAACAAAATCAGGAACCATGACGGCTGCGTTTTCCTGGAGCAGTTGCGTCATGCGGGCTGCCATGCCGGTGTACATCGCGGCAGCGCGGTACGCATTCACGCGAACACCTTCGCCAGCGTGCGTGAACGCATATTGCGCCAGAGCCATCAGCACGCATACGCGAATCTGCATCGCGTCGCTGTGCAGGGTTTCGATGAGCAAGCGATCGACGCCTTCGCAGTGCTTGTCTGCAAAATCCGCCATTTCAAGCATGACGCGCGCATTCTGGTACATCACCCACAGACCGCGGGGGCCTTCCATGCGTTGCCATGCATCCTCAGGAGTCGCGCTCAAACCCTCTTTCCATAGGAACTGCTCGCTCAACTCACGCGCGCTCCATTCGGGGCGCAGACGAGCCAGCAAGCATTCCCAGGTTTGGGCTTTGCGACGCCGCACGCTCTTCTGCCAAAACGCCAGATACAGCGCAATGGCCAAGACGGCGGCGATTTGTAGTCCAGTAACTATCATCAGTGATCCCCAAAATCGGGCTTTTGGTAACCGAAAGTCCGGTAACCGCACCCGGAACACTTTTGCCTACCCTCAAAACGTACCAGAATCCATGGCATTTGTAAGCACCAAAAACGGGGTTTAAATACGCCTTTTGTGGTATATAGCCCTCATACGGCGGACACTGCGCGAAGGTAACTTTCGGGGGATTAGGTCGCTTTTCGGCCTTCGATAAAACTCCGTAACATGCCTGAAGTCAGCGCATTGAGCCCCGCACCCCTTATTAAAGTATCGTGCGCCAGGACTGTGGAAAAACCGCACCCAATTCACGGGTTCTAAGCGACGGAAGACGCCCCCTGGCGGCCCCTACAATGGAAATGAGCGAAAATTCCCCTTAGAGGAGCAGAATTCAAGTGTCTCAACGCACCTTCAGCATCATCAAGCCGGATGCGGTCCGCAACAACGCAACCGCCGCCATCCTCTCTGAGATTGGCAAGGCTGGATTCGGCATCGTCGCCATCAAGAAGGAATCCATCACCAAGCGGGAGGCGGAGGGCTTCTACGCCGTGCACCGCGACAAGCCATTCTTCGACAGCTTGACGGACTTCATGTCGTCGGGACCGCTGGTTCTGATGGTCCTGGAAAAGGACAATGCCATTGCGGACCTGCGCAAGCTGATGGGCGCAACCAATCCCGCCAATGCCGAGGAAGGAACCATCCGCAAGAAGTTCGCGGCTTCCATCCAGGAGAACGCCATCCACGGCTCCGACGCCGAAGACACAGCAGCCTTCGAGATCGGTTACTGGTTCGCCGGCTACGAGCTAATCTAGTGGGTGCAGCCGCCAGACAGTAGCGCCGGCCTCCCGGCCGGCTGTAACGCGGACGTCCCCGTCCGCGTTCGAGCGTGCCCCATCCTTTCGCGCCTTTCGCGAAACGGTGGGAAAGCAAGAAGGCCGGGTACATTTATTCTGAAATCGGCTAACTGAGGCATCTATTCCCATGAGTACATCCAACTCCGATCTCGCCACACTCTTCCTCGAATTCTCGCGCCATAAATTCATCGGTGAATTCTTGCCGCGGATGAACGAGTGTGTCGCGCTGCTGACTCCGGAGCAAATCTGGTGGCGGCCCAACGAGGCCTCGAACTCGATCGGCAATCTGCTGCTGCATTTGAACGGCAACGTACGCCAGTGGCTGGTCGCCTCTTTCAACCGCGACGAAGACAAGCGCAACCGTCCGGCCGAGTTCGCGGCGCAGGAAGGCGGCACCGCCGCGGAGCTTTTGGACCGGCTGGGCGCCACGCTCCACGAAGCCGCCGCGACGCTCGATCGCCTCACTGTCGACGAATTACTTGCCACCTACGAGA
Source organism: Occallatibacter sp. (assembly GCA_050012895.1). Taxonomy (GTDB): domain Bacteria; phylum Acidobacteriota; class Terriglobia; order Terriglobales; family Acidobacteriaceae; genus Telmatobacter. The sequence continues at coordinate 12,193 of JBEKGH010000105.1, read as the reverse complement.
TCCAGGGCCGCCAGGTGCGCGGCCTCGATGCCGTTTACCACGTCGTCGAGCATTTCGGCATACACTACGGCCAGATTCTCTACATCACCAAGCTGCTTTCGGCGAAAGATCTCGGCTTCTACAAGGAACTGAACAAGACCAGCCGGGCATGAAGACGTGATTGGCGATGTTGGCCACAGAGAATTTCTTGGCGCGGTTGCAATCGGATTCACGGACGCCGGGCAACAACCACGCGCGGAATCTTCTGTAAGTCTTCAGTAAATTCGATGCCGCTGAATCCCTCATCCGCGAGCAGCGCCTGTACGGCCTCTTGCTGGCCGTAGCCGATTTCGAGCGCCACAAATCCGCCGACGCCGAGCGCGCGGAACGCCGCGGGAATCAGGCGTCTGTACACCGCGAGGCCGTCCTCGCCGGCGAAGAGCGCCTGCGCCGGCTCGTAATCGCGCACTTCAACGTCGAGGGTCGCGCGATCGCTCTCCGGCACGTAGGGCGGATTCGAAACCACGATGTCGAAGTGCTCGCCCACTACCGGCGCCAGCAGGTCGCCCTCGAAAAAGCGGACGTGATCGGCGAAGCCGTTGCGCGCGGCGTTCGATTTAGCCACAGCCAGGGGCGCCGGCGAAATGTCCGTTGCTGTGATCTCGGCGAACGGAAGCGCGTGGGCCAAGGCGACGGCAATCGCGCCGGAGCCCGTGCCCACGTCGACAATGCGAACACTGGGAATACGAAGACTGGGGACGCGCGGATCGGGAATCGCGCCGGTAAGCCTCAGCTCCTGCGCCAGCGCAATCGCCTTTTCCACCAGGTGTTCCGTCTCCGGCCGCGGAATCAGTACGTCGCGATTTACGTGGAAGGGCAACCCGTAGAACTCCACTTCGCCGGTGATGTACTGAATCGGCTCGCCGGCGAGGCGGCGTTCGATCAGGTCGCAGAACGTGGCGGCGGCATCGGCCGCAAGCGGCTCGCCATCGTGCGCAATAAGCCACGCCAGGTTCGTGTCCGGATTGGTTTCTGGCGCAACTTTCTTGAGCACGTGCAGGAGCAGCGTCTCTGTGTCGCGCCGCGCGCGCTCGGGATGCGAACCCTCGGCGAGAACCTTCTCGGCCTCGTCGACAGCGAAGCGAAGCGTCGGGCGAGAATCGGACGTGGGCGGCATGCGCGAGCTTTCTTAGACCGGGTAGCGTTCGAGCGCGATGGCATGTTTGGCCACGGTGCGGCTCAAGGCCACGGTATCGGCCGGCGTAAAGCGCGCCAGCCGCCGCAGAATTGCGAGCTGCGTCATCAGGGCATCGCCCTGGCCGCATGCGGCGAGCACGCGCCGCGACGCCTGCTCGGCCAGCGCCATGGTTTCGTCGGCCAGCAGTCCGGTCATGGCCGCGGCGGGTTCGACCGAACTGCGTCCGGCTGCGGCCAACTTGCGCGCGCGCAGCAGCGCAGACTCCAGCGCATAGACGTGGCTGATCATGTCGGCCAGGTCGGCCACAATCTCCTGCTGCTCTTCGAGTCCGGTCATGAAGCGCTGGCTGGCCACGCCGGCGGCGAAGAGCGACATCTTCTTCACAGCGGCCAGCACCGCAGCCTCACGCTCCAGCGGCTCGCCAGAACTTGCCGCGCCGTCGAGAGAAGGCGGCTGCATCACCTCATCCATCACGCGCTTGATGGCGGCCAGCAGCGGCAGCTTGCCGCTTAAGGCGCGCTTCATCATCCAGCCGGTGATGATGAGCCGGTTAATTTCATTGGTGCCTTCAAAGATGCGGTTGATGCGCGCGTCGCGATAGGTGCGTTCCGCCGGATACTCCTCGGTGTAGCCGTAGCCGCCCATGGTCGCGATCAGCTCGTCGGCCACCAGCGTGAGCATCTCCGATCCGTAGACTTTGAGGATTGAGCACTCGACCGCGTATTCCTCGATGTTGCGCCCCACGTCGATGCGCTGCTCGGGGTTCTCCGCGGTAAGGCTTGCCAGGCGCGCCTGGGCGGATCGTGAATCGATCAGGCCCGCGGTGCGGTAGGCCATACTTTCAGCCGCGTAAAGTTGCGTTGCCGCCGCCGAAATCTTGCGCTGGATCAAGCCGAATTCCGCGATGGCCTTGCCGAAGGCGTGGCGCTCTTTGGCGTAGCGGATCATGGCCGCCAGCGCGTGCCGCGCGCCGCCGATGCAGGCCACGCCCAGCTTGAGTCGGCCCACATTCAGCACGTTGAACGCAATGTGGTGACCCTTGCCGGCTTCGCCGAGCAGATTTTCTTTCGGGATTTTGCAATCCTGCAACACCAGTGGGCACGTAGACGAGCCGCGAATTCCCAGCTTGTGCTCTTCAGCGCCAACGGTAAGCCCCGGCGTGCCGCGCTCGATCAAGAATGCGGAAAACTTTTCGCCGTCAATTTTCGCGAAAATCGTGTACAGATCCGCGGTGCCGCCGTTGGTGAGCCACTGCTTCTCGCCGTTCAGGATGTAGTGCGCGCCGTCCTCGGAAAGCGTGGCGCGGGTGCGGATATTCATGGCGTCGGAACCGGAGCTGGCTTCCGAAAGCCCATACGCGCCGATCCACTCGCACGTCGCGAGCCGGGGCAGGCAGCGCTGCTTCTGGGCTTCAGTTCCATACCACACGAGCGGCAGGGTGGCGATGCCGATGTGCGCGCCGAAGGCGGTCGAGAAGCTAGCCAGCACTGAGATGTGGTCGGTGATGAGCGTGGAGCTCACCTTGTCGAGGCCCATGCCGCCATACTCCTCGGGGACGTCGACGGCGGTGAACCCCAATTCGGCGGCCTTGCGCAACAACTCCACCATCGCGCCGGGCTCTTTTCGCTCGATGACCGCCACGCGGGGCAGAATCTCTTCGCGCGCGAAGCGCGCCGCCGTAGCCGCGATCTGGCGCTGCTCCTCGTTCAGGTCTTCGGGGGTAAAAATCTCGCTGGGGGTGCGGGTTTCAAGCAGGAAACTGCCGCCGGCAGCGGCGGCGATGGGGGATGCGACGGTCAAGGGCATGGTCTTGCTCGGGCTCCTGTCACCGAATCGAAAGGATCAGCATAATAATAGACGCTGGCGCTGACACGAACGGATAGATGCCGTCGCAAAGCGCGCGCGACTAAGCCACATTCCTTAGGCGCAGGAGGGACGACCGCAGTCTGCCCTGCGGGGGTCGGGAGACCCCCGCTACAGCCGGTCTGGAGACCGGCGCTACAACGCAAGAGCGCTGCGTGGCGCAGCAGCGAGGCCGGGTGCGCGCGCACGGATCATCCCGATTACATCCCCGGGCGTGGCCGCAACCGCATCGGCTTGCGCCAATTCCTCCGGCGTACCGTAGCCCCACGCAGCGGCCACGCAGCGGATGCCGTTCAAGTGCGCGGCCTCGATGTCGAAGCTGCGGTCGCCCACCATCCACACACACGCGTGATCGATCGCGTGCCGGCTGAGAATGCGCGCCAGCAGATCGCTCTTGCTGTGGCTCTCATAGTCGGTCCTGTCGCCGTAGATGGCGATGAAATATTGTGCGATGCCGAATTTCTCCAGGATGCGCACGGCAAAATGCTCGTGCTTCGATGTGCACACGTAAAGCGGAAAGCCGTTGCCGTGCAACTGCGCCAGCATCTCCGCCACGCCCGGATAAACCGAGTTGTTGCTCCAGCCCACGCGGTCGTAACAGGCGCGGTACTCGCTCGCCAGCGCCGCGCGATCCTCCGCGCTGCCGTCCGGCAACAGCTCTGCCGCCCACTCCTCTACCGGCGGTCCGATGAAGCGGTCGAGGGAATCGTAGCCGCTGATCTTGCGTGCGTCGAGCACTTCGCGCAGACAGCCGACGATGCCGGGTTTCGAATCGGTGAGAGTTCCGTCCAGATCGAATATCAACACGGGCAACGATTGCGCGGGTAACGATTGCGGCATACTCCAAGTTTCGCAGAGAGCCACGGAAGATCCAAAAGGGCCGCAAACCCAGAACCGGCGCCGAGGGTTTTGAAAGGGCACGGCTTCAGCCGTGCCGTACAGGCCGTATCTAGATATGCGGCTTTAGCCGCGGAGGGATGTCTTTTTGCTGGCCGGACCCCATCCCTCAGGGCCTAAGGCCCGGTCATCTTATGGACTCGAAATCGGCACGGCTGAAGCCGTGCCCTTTCAAGACAGTGAGTTTCTGGACAGGCTCTTAGACCTTCACCGCCGGATGCGCCGCGTAGTGCAGCAGCACCGCGACCGCGCAGCTCACCAACCGCGTTTCCGCCGAATCCGCGCGGCTGGTAAGGATGGTGGGCACGCGCGCGCCGAGCACAATCCCGGCCAGCTGTGCGCCGCCCAGGTATTCCAGCTGCTTGGCCAGCATGTTTCCGCTCTCGAGATCGGGAACCACCAGAATGTCGGCCTGACCGGTGACCGGGGAAACCAGCTTCTTGATGGCAGCCGCTTTCTCGCTCACCGCGGTGTCAAAGGCCAGCGGCCCGTCGAGAATGCCGCCCGTGATCTGGCCACGGTCCGCCATCTTGCACAGCGAGGCCGCGTCGAGCGTGGACTGGATCTTGGGATTCACGGTCTCGATGGCCGAGAGCAGCGCCACCTTGGGCTCGGGAATGCCCAGCGCGTGCGCCAGGTCGATGGCGTTCTGCACGATGTCGACCTTGTCTTCGAGTTCGGGCGTAATGTTGATGGCCGCGTCGGTAATGAGCAGGGTGCGGGCGTAGGCCGGCGTATCCATGATGAACACGTGCGAAATGCGCCGCGCCGTACGCAGGCCGGTATCGCGCTGCATGGCAGGCTTCAGCAACTCGTCGGTGTGCAGGCTGCCCTTCATCAGCGCCTGCGCATTGCCTGCCCGGCAAATCACCACGGCCGTCGTAGCCGCCTGGGCCTCGGTTTCGGCTTCCACAATGGCAAATTTGCCGATGTCGACGCCGAGCTTTGCGGCCAGGGCTTTCATCGCCGCTTCCGGGCCGATCAAAGTGGGCTCGATGAGACCCGCGGCGGCGGCTTCCACGGCGCCCTTCAGCGCCACCTCGCTCAAGGGCCACACCACGGCCGTGGTGATGGCGGGCAGAGCCTTGCAGCGCGTGATGAATTTATCAAAGACGTGATAATCCGCGGGATGCCCCACAAGTGGGTCAACGGCAACGGCTTCAGCCAACGTGGCAAGATCGCTCATGAATTCCTTCTCCTCCCCCGGCAAAGCGGGGTGCGGCGGGTCTCCCATAATCATTGATCATTGTCGCGTGGCGGCCTTCATGGGCATGTGCCTTGGGTCACAGTACGGTCATGCGTCTCTGCATGCGGTATCTAAGTGAGATTTCCCGCTCGCTGCGGCAGGGCGGAAACGTCTTTTCCATCCCCCGTTCCGTCTTAATTCACGAGTGCATCTTGTGGCCGGAACTCCGCCAAAGACGCGGTCAAACTCCGGTTGACGCTCAAAAACGCGCGGCCTATACTTTGGGATACCGGGCGTCCCCAGCTATCCCCCAGGGTCGGCGGCGTTTCCCGGCGCCGACTCACACAAAAAAGGAGAGTCTTATGAAGAGACTTCTCGCCAGTACTTTCTGCGCCCTGCTTGTCTGCGGACTACTGCCCGCCCAATCGTCTTCGCAACTCGGCAATCTCGGCAACGCCATTACCGGAAAGAAAAACAAGAACGCCCAGCAGGATCCGAATGCTGCTGCAGATCTGAGCAATGTCGACAAAGACAAAATCGCGCGCATTGAGCAGATGCCCGACGTGCAGGATGCCATTCAGCAGGAATGGGACCTGCTGCGCAAAAGCGACATGCAACTGGCTTATGGCGTCAACCTGACCGAGTCCTGGGGCATGTCCCAGGACTCCATCGCGGGGGATGCATTTGATCGCCAAAGGCTTTACGTCAACCCGGTCGTCCAGGGCTACGTGAACCACGTGGGGCAGCGGCTGGTTCCCAAGAACTCCGGTAACGTATACACCTTTCGCGTCCTTTACGATCCCATCCCCAAGGCGCTGACGCTTTCGACAGGAACCATCTACATCTCTACCGGGCTGCTTTCCATGCTCGATACCGAAGGCGAGTTGAGCTACGTGCTGGCGCACGAGATTGCCCACGTTGAGCTGCGCCAGGCCTACCTGCGCATTCGCGACAAACACGTGGAGTTGGAGCTTGCCAAAGAGAAGGCGGAGAAGGAGAAGATCGTCAGCGACGTGAGCTCTATGGTGATGGGAGCCGGATTGGGCGGTGCGCTCATTCCCCTGCGCATGGGTTCCCTGCTCGGCGGCAGCGCCGGACTGGCCACGGGAATGGAAGTTGGCCACTACTTCATTCATCCGCAGCTTGAGCCCGTCATCTGGGGAAACAAGGAAGAAGACGATGCCGATGACATGGCCGTGCACCTGATGCTGGAACAGGGATACGATCCGCGCCAGGTAGAGCACCTGTTTACCACCCTCAACCAGGTGGTCACGGCGGACTCGCGCATGGGCCTGGGATTCATGGGCTCGGCGCCCCGCGTCAAGGGGCGCGAGGCCCACTTGCAGGCGCTGTTGAACGGCATGCTGAAGGCGGACATCGAATTGCGCTCCAAGGGCCAGGGGTTCACCCCCAATAGCCCCGATTTCACGCCTATGGTTGCTTCGGTGCGCCGCGACAACGGCATCCTGGCCATGGACTTCGATCTTTTCGCGGTAGCGAAGCGAAACCTGGAAAACGCGGTTTCGCAGCGGCCCGACGATGCGTCGGCACATTTCTATCTGGCCAAGCTGGAAAGGCTCACCGCGCGCTCGCCCGAGGAGCGGCAGGATGCGCTCAGCCATCTGTCTACTGCACTCAAGCTGGATGCAGACCGCGGCGCTATCCCGGCGGCTCATCTCGAATACGCCGTGGCGCTCATGGAACAGGGCGATCCCGGAAGCCAAAGTCAGATTTCCAGCGAATTGAAGGCGTATGTCGCCCTCTCGGAGCGCGATCACGGCGGATTACCTGCCAACATGCAGTTGATCTACGACTACATGAGCACGGCCGGCGATTCCAAGTGGTTTCTGCCGCCGCAATGGTACAACGCGCAGTTGACCAACAACCCGGGCTTCACCACCACCGCGCCTGAAGCGGTGATCCGCAAGGCAACGATGCTGGAGGGTCCGACGCAGTCCGCGCCGGCGACATCATCGCCAGCCGCGCGCGCCAAAGCCAAGCCCGCAACGGCACAGGTGAAGGCACCAACGGCCAAAGCCAACGCGCCAGCCGCAAACTAGGCCCTATCAACACATAGAGGACAACTAGGTTTCCAAGTTCGCAAATGGTAGGCAGCTATGCTGAGGGAAGAATGGTGCGCTCAGGCATCATCGTTACCCAAGACGCGCAAGAATGTGAAAGCCCCTCCTAAGATACTGTAGGAAAATGGGAAGAGGTCAGGTTTTCCTTTCTACCAGCGGCGCAACAATCAGCTACAAAACTGTGGGGTACGGCCCCCCGATAATCGTCATACCCGGCGCCCTGTCGGTCGCGGCTGACTTCGACGCCCTCGCAAATGCACTTGCTGAAGCCTTCACTGTGTACACCATTGAGCGAAGGGGCCGTGGGCAAAGCAGCCCTCAAGATGCTGGGTATTCGATTGCAGTCGACTGCGAGGATGCGCTCGCGCTGCAGAAAAGAACTCAGGCGCGCTGCCTGTTTGGACACAGCTATGGGGGTTTAATTGCGCTGGAGACGGCACGAAGCAATGTGTTCGTGAAGAAGGTCGCCGTTTATGAGCCGGGTGTTTCCGTGAATGGTTCAATACCGACGACTTGGTTCAGCGAATACAAGCACCTTCTCGCTCAGGACAAACGACTCGATGCGTTCGTGGAGTTCGCCGCTGCCACTGGTCCGATTCGCGCGAAAAGTGCGCCTCGCTGGCTACTCAGGTTACTGATGCCGATGGTGTTGAAACGGCGGGGTCTTCAGCAAAAGCTGGATCTTCTCGAAAGCAATTTACGGGAGCATCGGGAAATTGCGCGGTTGAACAATACTTATGAAAACTACCGGGAGGTAACGGCGGACGTCCTGTTGTTAGTCGGGGGGAAGAGCGACTCTGACTGGGTTGCCGCGACAGTCGAGAAGCTGTCGGATGTACTGCCGGTGGTCCGGATCGACGAATTTCCAAAGCTCAACCACTTCGGCCCGAACCAAACCGGCCCGCGCGAGGTCGCCCAAGCGGTTAAGGCCCATTTCGCGAGCTAACCTGGGCGGGGTTTTCTAACTCCTCTAGCTCAGCCAACCCCGCCAACTCCGCTGCCTCTTGCGTTACCCTGATCTCTTATGGGCCGCATCCGCATTCTTCCTGACCAGGTCGCCAATCAGATCGCCGCGGGCGAGGCGCAGGTCTATTCTTCATCCTGGGCGACAATGTTGGCTTGATTCCTGAGAAAGATCTCGACGCGATCCGACGTCCATTGCGCCACTCCGGCGCCAAAGAAGTCGGCATCCTCTGTCCAGATTGCGCATGAAAGGCTGAGGGCAGTTGCGAGAATCGGCCAATCGTCTTCGTCGCGTCCGCGCAGACGCTCTCTTGCCTCTGCTTCGAGATGTTCGTATGCATCCCGGTTGATGGGCTCGACCAGTAATTTCAGGTCTTCGAGAGCAGCCGCGAGGCCTTCGTCCGATTTGCCCCGCTTCTTCAGTAGAGCTGGCAAGTACTTCTCTGCTTCGGCGTATGCCGCGTCAGGGGCGCAAAAGCGAAGGCCCCGGCCTGCGTAAGCTTCCAACACATGCCGCACGCGCCGTCCCAGGATAGCGCGAATGAGTATGTTGGCATCGAGGACGAGCATCTAGCGAGCGGGGCCTTTGCCGGCCCGGCGGAGCTGTTTGAATTCGGATACAAATTCCTCTTCATCCACATCGGAAAGAGCTTCAGCCAGACGCCGTGCGGCAGCCCGCAGTTCGGTTCTGTCTGCAGGCCGAGTGGATTTCCGGGGCGTCGGCACATACACGCCCAAGGTCTCGCCCCGCCGGGTGACGGCAACAGGGGTATCGGATTCGAGAAAGCGGGCGATCTGTTCCCGAAACTCACGAACGCCGACTTTGATCGCAGCCATAGAGCCTCCTCGTGTACACATCAGTGTACGCTTATGCGTTGTCGGAAGCAAGGCATTCGGAACTCCCGAGGTCAAACACCATCGCGCGCGCGCTCCCTGCTACCCTGATCTCTTATGGGCCGCATCCGCATTCTTCCTGACCAGGTCGCCAATCAGATCGCCGCGGGCGAAGTGGTCGACCGTCCTGCCTCCGTGGTAAAGGAGCTGCTGGAGAATGCGCTGGACGCCGGGGCTACTCGTATCCGTGTCGAGGTGGAAGGTGGCGGACGCAAGTTGATCCGCGTAGCCGACGACGGCCAAGGCATGAACCGCGACGATGCGCTGCTGGCCTTCGAGCGCCACGCAACCTCCAAGCTGCGCACCGCCGACGATCTGCTTTCGATCGCTACATTGGGCTTCCGCGGCGAGGCGCTGCCCTCCATCGCTTCGGTGGCTCGGGTGACGCTCGAGACTGCAACCGGCGAAGAGGCGGCGGGAACGCACATCGAGATCGCCGGCGGCAGAATCCTGCGCGTGGAAGACGAGGCTCTGCCCCGCGGAACCACGCTCACCGTCTCCGATCTTTTCTTCAACACGCCGGCGCGGCGCAAATTTCTGCGCGCGGAATCGACCGAGCTGGCGCACGTGACGGCGCTGGTGACGCATTACGCACTGGCCCATCCCGAGAAGCACTTCGAGCTGGTCTCGGCGAGCCACACCATCGTTTCCGCACCGCCCGTCACGCGCACCGCCGAGCGCATTTACCAAATCTTCGGCAAGGAGACGCTCGGCCAACTGCTCCCGCTGGCCGCTGAAGCGCCTTTGGCGCACGTGGGACTGCCCGAACCGCCGCCCTGGAAAAAGGATCCGGACCAGCCGCCGCGCCAACCGGGCACGTTGCGGCTCAGCGGCTTTTACTCGAAGCCTGAGTTGCAAAAGCTGAATCGCAACTCTATCTACATCTTCGTGAACAAGCGCCTCATCCGCGACCGGCTGCTGCTTCACGCCATCACGGAGGCCTACCGCAACGTGATTCCGCCCACCAGTTTCCCGGTGGTGCTTTTGTTTCTGGAAATGCCGCCGGAAGAAGTCGATGTGAATGTGCACCCGGCCAAGACTGAAGTGCGTTTCCGCCAGCAGAGTCTCGTCCACGACTTTGTTCGCGACAGTCTGCGCACCGCGCTCATCAAGGCGCGGCCAGCGGCAGGATTCCTGGCCGCACTCGACTCCCAGCCCTCGGCCAGCCCATCGCTGATGCCGCCGGCAGCATCGCCGGTACCGGGGCCCCCAGGAACGGGTCCTGGTTCCTGGGGTGGAATTCCGGGCCCTCCCGGCGATGCTGCGCCGCCAGTCCCCCCCGATTCCGACCCGGAGGCCTTTGCGAGCGGCCGCGCTGGCTCCGAGCCCTTCCGGCTGACGCCGATAGCGCCGACTCCCATTCCCGGCAAACTGCCCTTTACGAGCCATTTAACGAGCCTCGCCGCGACCGACGGTCAACGCTTCGATGTCCGCCTCGGGGCAGGCAGCTTCGACCGCGAGGCATGGGGCGAAGCGGCCCAAGCCTTATTTACGCAAGCCGTAGTCCCCGGCGCCGAAACCTGCAGCCCAAGCCTCAACGGATCAGAAACTTACGCCCAAAACGCCGAAACAGCAGCGGCCTGGGTTGAAGCCGAGCAAGCGGCCAGCAGCCTCAACCGGCTGGGCTCGCTCAAGCCCCTCGGCCAATTGCGCGAGTCCTTCATTCTGGCCGCCGGCGACGACGGCTTATGGATCATCGATCAGCACGTTGCACACGAACGTGTGCTTTTTGAGAAGATCCTGCGCGATCGCCAGGTGGAACAGGTGCAGCGCCAGCGCCTGCTAATGCCTTTGCTTGTTGAACTCAAGCCGGAGCAGATGGTGGTCTTCGCGCGCATTGCCGAGGAGCTCGAAACCAACGGTTTTGAGGTGGAACCCTTTGGGCCACAGACACTTGCCGTAAAGTCGGCACCGGTAGGCCTCGAGGGCGCCGAGCTCGAGCGGACGCTGAGCGAAGTCATCGAACAATCCGCAGCCGACTCTGATGAACCACCTCCGAATGAACCACTTAACCGCCTGCGCTCCCGCATTGCCGCCTCCATCGCCTGCCATTCGGCCATCAAAGTGAATACCGCTCTTGATCAAACACGTATAGAATGGTTATTGTTAGAGCTGGCGAAGACCGATCACCCAACCAGTTGCCCGCATGGACGTCCAATAGCTTTGCTGTATTCCTGGAAGGAGATCCTGCGGGCCTTCCACCGTCTTTAGGGTCCCCCGAAGGTGTTATGGGATTTCTGGTAGGCGACCGGGTTGCTCTCAGGAGCAGCACCGGCAGGTGATTTCGCGAGCCTGGAAGTGAGGTTTTTCTTTGACAGCAGAACAACTTGAAGCATCGCGCTCCGACAGGATGCGCCAGAACGGTGTTGGGACTCTCACTTTAGAGGATGCCCGGACGTGGATCGAGGAAACCGGATTGTGCCTGTTCCTGCCACGGAAGCAGTTTTCCACCTTCGTCGCTCCTTCTTTTGTTGAAGCTGTAGCCGGTGAACGCAACCCGGCTCCCGCCGCCAAAGTTATTGCCTTGGCCGAGGAACTGCTGGTACGCCTGGAAGCCGACGGCGTTGCAGTGCGCCTTAATTTGCAGGGACAGCCCGGCGAGGAGCCCGATTTTGTCGTGGCTACCTGGGTTTTGCCCTACGTCTACGCGTTGCGCGGCGACCGCGACTGGCGGCGCAGCCCGCAGCTGACCGGGTCGCGCGCGGTATCTCAGCTGGCCATCCAGGCCTACAAACATCTTGAAGCCGGCGACGCCACCATCCCGCAGTTGAAGCACGCGCTGGGCCGGGAAGTGACGGAATCGGCGGTGCTACGCGCCATTACCGAACTGTGGCAGCAATTGCGCATCATTCCTGTGATTTCCGCGCCCGGGCGCACGCCGCAATGGCAACTGTTGCGGGTGCGATTCCAGAAGGCCATCGCTGAGGGTGCGTCCACGTCGCAGGTCACGGCGATTTCGGTGCTCGCTTCCATTTATCTGCAGGCCGTAATTACCGCCAGCATGGAAGAAGTGGAACTGTTCCTGGCTCCGCTGACGGCGCGCAGCAAAGTGCGCGAAGTGCTGCGCGGACTGGTTGCCACGCGGCAGGTGCACACGATTTCCATGGGGCATGCGCCGCAGTTTTACGTGGC
>JBEKGH010000104.1:0-14607 GCA_050012895.1 Occallatibacter sp. | reverse complement strand
AAAAAAGTACCGGGTGACCTACTGCACACGCATGAGCCCGTTACCGTTGCTTCCTTCCGGACCTGGCGGGGTTGGCGGGATTACGTCGCGTAGGACCCGGCACTGGTTGATTTTATCACTCGCGCGCCTGAAAGTTCAGGAGTCGCGCGGTCGCGGGATCCACGCGCATTGCACAACACCCGGGGAAGATTTTGTGCGTCGCGAATTTCGCCCCCCTTATCCACATTGGCACCTCTTATCGTCGTTGACCCTGCGATTCCACATCCGTAAAGTCTGTAATGAGGCGGTGTATTGGCGCGTGCGTGCGCCTTTCACGAGGTCGCAGTCGGACGCGCACGATCCTTCAAGAACAGTCTCATCAGTCCGGAGTAAAAATGCTGAAACTAAAGAAGATTCACATCCTCGGCTTCAAAAGCTTTTGTGACCGTACGGAAGTGACCGTTGCGGGCACGGGGATTGCCGTGGTGGTGGGTCCGAATGGGTGCGGAAAGTCGAACATTCTGGACGGCGTGACCTGGGTGCTGGGCGAGCAGAGCGCGAAGACGCTGCGCGGCTCGCACATGCAGGACCTGATCTTTGCCGGGACGCGCGACCGCAAGCCGCTGGGCATGGCAGAAGTGACGCTGACCATGATCGATCCCGAGGCCTACGAGGGGCCTATACCGGTTGAGCCGGAGATGGTCGTCGATCATGAAGAGCCTGGGCACGAGGGGCCGGCGGATTGGGATGAAGAGGAGATTCGCCGCCAGCGCGCGGTCGAGGCCGAAGAGATCATTGCCAACGAGCAGCCGGGACAAATAACCGAAGAAGAGGCTGAGGAAGATTCGGACGCTGACCAAAAGGCTGCCGCACCGCAGGCGCCCGGCGAAAGCGCCGCGGCAAGTCAAGGGCCGCAAGGCGTGGTGCTCAAGATCCGGCGGCGCAAATTCCAGAGCAAGCCGCAAAAGGGCGAAGTGGTCATCACGCGGCGGCTATTCCGCACCGGCGAAAGCGAATACCTGCTGAACGGCAAGCTTTGCCGGCTGCGCGACATTCAGGACATCTTCATGGGCACCGGCCTGGGGCCGGAGAGCTACGCCATCATCGGACAGGAACGCATTGGACAACTGCTGAGCTCGAAGCCGTATGAGCGCAGAGCGATTGTCGAAGAGGCCGCCGGTGTCACGCGTTTCAAAACCAGGAAGCGGCTGGCGGAGCTGCGCCTGGAAAGCGCAAAACAGAATCTGGCGCGCGTGGACGACATTTTTGAAGAAGTCACGCGGCAGATGAACAGCCTGAAGCGCCAGGCAGCCAAGGCCGAGCGCTACGCCGCGGTGCGCGAAGAACTGCGGGGAAAGCTGCGCGTAGTGCTGGGCAGCCGCATGGCGGCGATGGACGCCGACCAGGCGCGTCTGGAGCACGAGATTGCCGCGCTCACGGAGCGGGTGAACCACTCGGTCGAGGAGATTACGCAACAGGAAGCGAGCCAGCACGCGCTGACCGAGCGCGGATACGAGCTGGACCGCGAGGTCCTGGAGGCGCAGACGCGCGCCAGCACCGCGGCGGTGGAGCTGGAGCGGGCCGCGGCGCGTGAGCGCAGCAATACGGAACACGTGAGCGACCTCGAGGCGCGCATTGCGGCGGCGGGCGCGGAGCTGGAGCAGACGCGAACGCAGTTGGCCGGAATCGAAGAGGAACGCGCGCAACAGAAAAGTTTTTTGGAGACCGCGGCCGGCGAGGCGCACGAATTTCACGCCAAGGTTGAAGCGCGGCAGCATGAGGCGCGGGCGGCGGCCGAAGAGGTTTTTACCGCCGAGCGGGAGCTCGAAGCCGAACGCCGCCACGCCATGCACCTGCTCACACTCTCAGGCAATGCGCGCAACTACATTGCGCAGGGCGAAGAGAGCCTGGCCGCGCTGGAACTTGAAGCGGAACGGCTGGAAGCGGAGATTGGCCAGGCGCGCATTGAACAGGAAAACCTGGGCGCGCAGACTGGCGAGTCGCGGCTGCGCTTTGCATCGGCAGATGCGACAGTGAAGCGGCTGGAGCAGGAGATCGCAGCGCTGCGCGAGACCCTGCAGGCCAAGCGCAGCGAAGAGAGCGCGCGCCGCGCACAGGCTAACCAACTGCGCGGCGAACAGGCGGCCGTGCTGGGCCGGCACGACTCGCTGCAGTCGCTGATTCGCAATCACGGCTACGCCACCGACTCGGTGCGCAGGCTGCTCAAGCCGGGAGCGCTGGGGCCGTCGATCGCTCCGGTGGGCACGTTGGCGGATTTCGTTGAAGTGAGCGGCGAGTACGAAGGCGTGGTGGACGAGTTTCTGCGCGAAGAGCTGAACTATGTTGTCGTGGAAAGCTGGGGCGCGGCGGAAGAGGGTGTGCGCATACTGAAGACTAGCGACGGCCGCGCGACATTTCTGATTCACTCCGACGCCCAGGGCGTGCTCTTTGAGACCAGCGAAGATCCGGTTGGGGAGCCGGGCATAACGCCGCTGCGCGATGCCGTGAAAGTGCTGAACGGCTTTGGGCGTTCGCTGGAAGCAGTGCTGCCCAAGCTGCGCCACGGCTACCTGACGGAGAATTCCATTGACGCGCAGCGGCTGGCGTTGCGCTATATGCATGCCTATTTCCTCACGCCGGACGGCGAGTGCTTTCATCGCTCCACGGTGACGGGCGGCAAACCGGCCAGCGAAGGCCCGCTGGCGCTCAAGCGCGAGTTGCGCGAGACAGAGGGCCGGCTAGCGAGGCTGGAAGCGGATCTGGAGCAGGCCGAGAAGGATGCAGAGGCGCTCAGCCGCGCCATGGAGGAGCTGACGGCGCAACAGGAGACGAGCGGCGAGGAGCGGAGGCTGGGCGAAAGCGAGGCAGCCACACTGGGCGCCGCGCTGAAGCAGATGGAAGCTGAGGCCCAGCGCATCGAGCGACGCACGCAGGAGTGGCAGGCGCAGGCGGCGCGCAACAAAGAGGCGCAAGACACCAAGCGCCAGGCGATTGCGGAGAAGCGCGAAGAGGCAACGCGCCTTGAGACGGAGCACAACCAGGCTGACAGCGGCTTGAACGCGCGGCAGACGCAACTCGAAACCCTACGGCAGAAGCGTGAGGCCCTGCAACAGGAAGCGGCGCAGATGACTGCGGAACTGGCCGGTCTGGAAGAGCGGCGGCGCGGCGCAGAGGCGGCCTTCCAGCGCATCGACCGGCTATTTGGCGACCTGAACCGGCGCGTGCAGGCCATCGAGCAGCAACGCACCGCAGCCGAGACAGAGCGCGAGCAACGCATTCAGGAAAACACCGAACTGGTCGGGCAACAGAAGCAATCGACCGAGACGCGCGCGGCTGCGCTGGCTGCGGCGCAATCGCTCAGCGAACAGGCGCGGGCCCTGCGCCAGCAGCTGGCCGAGATGGAAACGCAACTCAGAGCGGGGCGCGCGGCTCTGGACCAACTGCGTGAGGACCGCGCCGGACATTCCAGCGAACTGGCCAAGCTGCACTCCGATTTGGAATATCTCGAGGCAAGTTGCCTGGCCGAAGTGAACGTGGAGGCGCAGGTGCTGCGCGCCGATGCGGAGATCGTGCGGCTGGCCGGCGAGGAACTGGCTGCCGACGAGGAAACCTGCCGCGGCTTGAAGCAGCGGCTCGAACAGATGGGCCCGGTGAACATGATGGCGCTCGACGAATATAAGGAGACTGCTGAACGGCACGCGTTCCTCGAGACGCAGCGCAACGACCTGATCGAGTCGATCGAAAACACACAGGAATCCATCAAGGAGATCGATCAGATTTCGCGCACCAAGTTCGACGAGGCGCTTACCCAGATCAACGCAAACTTCGGCAAGGTGTTTGCGCGGCTGTTCCAGGGCGGGCAGGCCTTCCTGCGCGTGAGCGATGAGGAGAATCAGGCGGAAAGCGGGCTGGATATCGTGGTGTCGCCGCCGGGCAAGAAGCTGCAGAATGTGCTGCTGCTTTCGGGCGGCGAGAAGGCGCTGACCGCGCTGGCGCTGCTGGTGGGCATCTTTGAGTTCCGGCCCAGCCCCTTCTGCGTGCTCGACGAAGTGGATGCAGCGCTGGACGAGGCCAACGTGGGCCGCTTCGCCGACCTGCTCAACTCGCTCAGCCACGACACGCAGTTCCTGATCGTGACCCATTCCAAGCGCATGATGCAGTCCGCCGACATGATCTACGGCGTGACCATGCAGGAGCCGGGCGTTTCGAAGATTGTGAGCGTGCGGCTGGGACACCGCGAGCAGAAGCGGGCCACGGCGTAAAAACCAGCTCCTAGCTTCTAGCTACTAGCTTCTAGCTTCGGCAGTGGCAATGCGAACGATTGTGGTTTCCGAAGCTGGTGCTTTTGCGGCGGTGGTCTCCCACCCTTGCGCAAAATGCCGCGCAAGGATGGGGCACCCAAAGTGACAGGCGGAGACAAACGTGCTTGCCAAACTGGAAATGATTGTCGGGCCGATGCGAAGCAACAAGACAGCCGAGTTGCTGCGCAGGATCGAGACTCGCCGCGAATATGCCAAGCAATACGTGATGCTGCTCAAGCCGAGCGCCGATACCAAGGCCGCCGCGGGACTCGTAGAAAGCCGCAATCGCAACGGCTGCGGCAAGATGGAAGCGGTCGAGTTCCCTGGCAACAATCCATGGACCGTGCTGCCGGTCATTGCATCCACGGAGCAGCGTATCGGCAAGCACATCGAGTGCATCGCCCTTGACGAGGGCCAGTTCGTGCAGGATCTGTTCCTGTTCACCAAGCGGCTGCTCGACTCCGGCTACGACGTAATGGTCTCGGGACTGGAGCTGGACTTTCGCGGCATGCCGTTCGGCGAAATGCTCGATCTGTCGTGGCTGGTGCGCACCTACGCAGGCAACGTAACCGAGCTCGTGGCCTATTGCAGTTGCGGAGCCAAGGCGCTTTATCCGCAGCGGCTGGTCGACGGCAAGCCCGCCCACTACACAAGCCCCATCATCATGGCCGGCGATAATTACGAGCCGCGCTGCGAGGAGCATTTCGTGCTGCCGGGAAGACCGCATTGAAAGTGCAGCGGAATTGGCAGGGCTGGCGATGCCAGCAAGTCAGCAAGTCGTCAAATAATTCCACCGGACTACAATAGCCACAACCAATTCAGGCAATCAGGAGGAGTGCGATGCGACTTCATTGGCCTGCATTTGTGATGGCTCTCGGCGCTTTGACCGCGGCCTGTGCTACCGATCCGCAGCGGGATCAGGAACAAAACCCCGCAATGGATCTCCTCTACGAGTCCCTCTTCGCAGACAGGCCATTTCATCTGGACTGCACGGATCGAACGCCCAATCAGCCCGTGCCCCCGGGCGGAGGTGTATTTATTGTGGGAGGCTCGCAGCCGCCGTACTTGCTGACGCGGCTCGATACGCTGAATCTGCCGCGGGCTTACGTTCCCGCGATCACGCTTGTATCCGTTCCCGAGGCCTCCGTCGACATTTCTGTCGAGGGCGTCGCCCGGGAAGATTGGGAGCTGCGACTCTGTGCACAGGGTACTGGAAACAGCGAAGAGGAGGCGCGGAACTATCTAAGCAAAGTTTCGATGAATCGGATCGGCAGCCTGGTGACTTTGGACTCAGGCGGATTCGGGCCCATCCCTTTGACTGGAGGGCGAGGACATTTGGTGGTAGAAGCGCCAGCCATTGCGCCGGTCACGATTCACAACACCTTTGGAGCGATCGCGATTCACGACATGGCCGGAGCGGTCAGCCTGAGCTCAGCGCATGCCCGTGTGAGCATTTTGAACACCACCGGAAATGTGGACGCCTCGGCTTTCGTCATCGATTTCGCGGGAGCAAAAGGAGCCGTGATGCTCAACGCAGTCGACGACGTCAACATCAAATTGACTGCTCCGCAATTTGAGGGCCGGCTGTCGGCTTCCGCGCAGAGGACCGTTCGGGTCTTTGTTCCGCGAGGCTTTAAGGGTCCGATTGAAGCCACCGTGAACCAGCCGAAGAACTTCGTCTGCCGCGCCGATTTCTGCGGAAAGGTGCAGAAGAAGAGAGAAGGCGGACGGTTTTCTTTCACGTACATGCGCGATGGGAGCAATCCGACCAACCAGGTGGGCCTACGCTCGGAGTTTGCCGATGTGGTGATTGACAACGGGGAGTGAGAGAGACGGCCGAAGAACAAAAAATCGCCCCCGAAGGATCTCTTCTCCTCGGAGGCGCTTGTAGAACGAACTTATAACACAAGATAAAGACGGGGACCAGTAGCCGGCACTGGAGGTCGGTAGCACGCGGCTACTGGTGATCCCTGCACTAAACGAAGCTAGCCGCGGCTTCCCCTTTCCACTGCTGCCCCGTGTCGCCCGGCTCAAAGAGAGCTTTCTTACGCGCCCTCCGAACCATGTTGACATTTGAAGTGTCTCCGAAGATGAACTGCCGGTCCGTGACGGCCGTCACAGGACTTTGTGCGCAGCCCAAAGTCTGCGAGCAGGGTTGAATCAAGCGATTGATTCCGGACGAGGACGCGGTCTTGCCGGAGCACACAACTTTCGCGTTCGCGAATTTTGTGCCGACGATTGACAAAGCCTGGCTGCCGCACGAAAATCGGAGATTCAACCGACTCCGAGGAACATCCCCATGGCAGCTTTGCTCACCACCGACCTGGGCCCGACACCGCTGCTGGGGCGGGGCAAGGTACGCGATCTCTACTCCGTCGACGGCGCACTCCTGCTGGTGGCCACCGACAGGATTTCGGCCTTCGATCACGTGCTGGGCACAGGAATCCCCGATAAAGGCAAGATCCTGTCGCAGATTTCGCTCTTCTGGTTCGATCTGCTGAAGGATGTGGTGCCCAACCACCTGATCACGGCGGACGTTCGAGAGTTTCCTGCATCCCTCCAGCCCTACCGCGACCAGTTGCAAGGCCGCTCCATGCTGGTGAAGCGCGCGGCCATGTTTCCCGTGGAGTGCGTGGCGCGCGGGTATCTCGCGGGATCGGGATGGAAGGAGTACCACGCCGAGGGTACGGTCTGCGGCATTCGCCTTCCCGGTGGGCTCCAGGACGGTTCGCGGCTACCGGAGCCGATTTTTACGCCAGCAACCAAGAGTCAAGACGGTGCGCACGATGAGAACATCTCCTATGACAAGTTCGAGGCCATCGTGGGCGTGGCGGAGGCCGCGGAATTACGGCGGCTGACGCTCGCGATTTACGGCCGGGCGGCGGCACACGCCGCGGCCTGCGGACTGATCCTGGCCGACACAAAATTTGAGTTTGGCAAAACGCCCGAAGGGGTTATTCTTGCGGATGAGATCTTAACGCCGGACTCCTCGCGTTTCTGGGACGGGAAGGCCTGGAAGCCCGGCGGGGCACAGCCATCGTTTGACAAGCAATTCGTACGCGATTACCTGGAAGAGATCCACTGGAACAAGCAGGCCCCGGCGCCGGGTTTACCGGACGAAGTCGTGGAACGTACGCGGGCCAAGTATCTTGAAGCCTTCCGGCGTTTGACCGGCCGGGAAATTGCATCATAAATTTCTGTTAGCGTTGCCTAGGGTTCAAGCGTTGACGTGAGAGAACGCGGAGTTGGCTATGGATTGGGTGGACTGGATCATTATCGCGGTTCTGCTGGGAGCGGTGCTGGGAGGGATGGCGCAGGGTTTGTTCCGAACTGTCTGTTCGCTGGCGGGCCTGATCCTGGGAATTGCGCTGGCGTGTTGGAATTACGCGCGCTTGGCAGCAGCATTCAAACCGATCGTACAAGTTGATGCCATTGCCGACGCCATTGGATTTCTGTTGATCGCGGTGGCCGTGATGTTTCTAGCCAACGTGACCGGGATCATGCTGAGTAGAATGTTCAACTGGATGGGACTGGGCTGCATTGACGTTCTGGGCGGCGCGATTGTGGGGTTTGTGCAAGGGGTATTGCTGGTTACGATCTGCATTCTGGTCACGGTGGCGTTTTTTCCGCAGACGCGGTGGCTCACCCAGGCCACGCTGCCGAAGGAGTTTTTTGGGGCTCTCCATGTGAGTACGAATGTGAGTCCCGGAGATCTGAAGGAACGCGTGCTGAACGGCCTGAAGTCACTGAAACACGACACGCCGCCGTGGATGCACGAAAAAAATGGCGGTTCGTGAGAAAATCGCAGCATGGCGGAATGAGGCCGGTTACACTATCTGAGCGACACGAGCAAGAGGGCAGCGTGAGACGAGAACTGGACAGCCTGGTGACGCAAATGCACTCGAGCGGCATCCGCTATGAGGAAGCCGTACGGGAATTCAAGAGGCAGTACCTGCGCGAGGTGCTGGTGGCACACCGGGGGAACCAGTGTAAGGCGGCCGAAGAGCTGGGCATGCACCGCAACACTCTGAGCCGCGCCATGGCAGACCTGGGGCTGGACCTGGCCGAGGTGCGCGCCGGGCTCAAGCGTCCACCGCGCAGCGAACGTCCTGTAATCAGCGTATTTCGCCAAGGCTACCGCTAGGGCCTGTTAACAGACCCTGGGGCTGAAGACGCAGCCCGACATGATGCCAACAACTTCGCAGAACCCCACAGCCCGCATCGCGATAGAGCCGGACTTTGCCTGGGACCGGCAGAACGCCTATCTCTTCGACATTGACGGCACCCTGCTGCGCAGCCGCGACCGCGTGCACATGGACTCCTTCGCTGCCAGTGTGCAGCGCGTGACGGGCTTTGAAATCACGCTGGGCGGCATCCTGCTGCACGGTAATACCGATACCGCCATTCTGCGCGAGGCCTGCCGCCAGGCGGAGATTCCCTCCGAGCTGCTGGAAGAGCGCGTGGATGCCATTCTGGAGGCCATGCGCAACAGCGTCGCCGAGCGGCGTCACGAGTTGGACCTGGCGCTCATGCCCGGCGTGGAAGATGTGCTGCGCCACCTGGCCCAGAAGGGAGCCTTGCTCGGCGTGGCCACGGGCAATCTGGAAGCCATCGGCTGGATCAAAATTGAGAAGGCAGGCCTGCGGGAGTGGTTCCGCTTCGGCGGCTTCAGCGATCATTTCCCCATCCGCGGAGAACTCGTCGCTCATGCGGCGTGGAAGGCGCGCGAGATGGCCCGAACCAGAGAGTGCCCCGACGCCACTGTATGCGTGGTGGGCGACACGCCGCGCGACATCGAGGCAGCACACTCCAATTTCCTCCCTGTGATTGCCGTAGCCACCGGCCGATGCAGCTTTGACGAGCTGCTCGAGTACAAGCCTGAGGCCTGTGTCTCTTCGTTGGCCGATTTGCTGGCCACGTCCAAGAGCAAAGCATGAGGGGCAGGCCATGAAGCCGCGGCAGCGACCCATAGGCGCGCGAATGTGTGGGCGAGCTGGCTCTGCAGCGAGGAACTGTTGCGCGGGGTTGGCGCTGCTCCTGTTGGCAGGCGTGCTCCCGGCGCAAACGGCGGCGCCCGCACCCGGTGCTGCTGGGGACCACGAAACTGCGCAGCCGCGCTCGGAAACTGCGCAGCTGCGCTCGAGCGATAGACGGCGCGCCGCCAAACTCTATCTCGCGGCGAGCAAGTTGTTCCTCGATCGCCAGTTTGAAGAGGCCATGAAGGGCTTTGAGCAGGCCGCCGCGCTCGATCCCACGAATGCAGATTATCGGCTGGCCGCCAGTGTGGCGCGCAACCATGCGGTCACAGCGCTGATTCAGGAGGCAGCCAAGGATCGGCTGCTGGGCAACGAGGCCGCAGCGCGTGTTGCGCTGGAGCGCGCCCGCGCGCTCGATCCCAACAACATCGAAATCAACCAGCATCTCGACGAACTGGCCGACGACGTCGTGCGCAGCCAGCCGCAACCGCTTTACGAACAAAGCGGCAGCACCCTGGCTGGACCCGTGCAGCTGGAACCAGCTCCGGGCCTGCACAGCTTTCACCTGCACGCCGATCGGGAACAAATCATCCCGCAGGTATTTCGCGCTTACGGCCTGACGGCCATGCTCGACACCAGCGTGCACCCGTTTCTGACGCGGTTCGATATGGACGACGCCAGCTTTGAGCAGGCCGCACGCGTGCTGAGCCTGGACACGAGCACGTTTTTCGTGCCGCTGGATGCGCACCGCGCGCTGGTAGCCGCCGACTCTCCCACCAACCGGAATCAGTTTCTGCGCCAGGACTTGGAAACGGTCTACCTGACCGGGTTGAGCGACGATGAGCTGAACGATGTGTTGTCGTTGGCAAAGAATATTTTTCTCGTGCCGCAGGCAACGCTTTCACTCAGCGAACGCGCCATTACGCTGCGCGCTCCCCAGCGCACTCTGGAAGCCTTCAACGCCACCCTGCAGAGCCTTCTCGCGGGACGCAGCCAGGTGCTGCTCGACGTGCGCCTCATCCAGGTGGCGCACACCAGCGACCGCAACACTGGCGCACAATTGCCGCAGAGCATCGCGGCCTTCAATGTTTATGCCGAGGAACAGTCGATTCTGAACGCCAACGCGAGCCTGGTGCAGCAGATCATTTCATCGGGACTGGCTTCGCCCAACGATCCCCTGGCGATTCTGGGCATTCTCATCGCCTCGGGCCAGGTTACCAGTCCCCTGCTCTCCAGCGGCTTCGCCTTGTTCGGCGGCGGGATTACGCAATCGGCGCTGGTTCCGGGGTCGACCACCTTCAACCTCACCCTGAACTCCTCCGACTCACGTGAGCTCGATCAAGTCCAGCTCCGCCTCGAGGACGGAGAGAAGGGCGAGATCAAGCTCGGCGAAAAATACCCCATCCAGACCTCGTCCTTTTCTAGCCTGTCGGGAAGCACCGCAAACATTCCGGGATTGACGGGGGCCGGCACTTCCAGCAGTCTGAGTTCCCTGCTCTCTTCATTGTCGAGCACGGTGCCGAACATTCCCATGGTGCAGTACCAGGACCTTGGTCTGACGCTGACGGTCACGCCCAAGGCGCTGCGCAATGGCGACGTGGCGCTGAACATTGAGATGAAGCTCAACGCGCTTGCCGGAACCTCCATCGGCGGCAATCCTGTGCTCAACAACCGGGAGTATACCGGCACGGTGACGCTGAAGGAGGGCGAGGCGACGGTGGTGGCCACCGAGATGGACAAATCGCAGAGCCAGGCGATCAGTGGAACTCCCGGCCTCAGCGAGATCCCGGGGCTGAACAATGTAACCGAGAAGGATTTGCAGAAGAGTTACGCGACGCTGGTGATTGTGATGACACCGCATTTGGTGCGCGGACCGCAGGCGGCGGGACACACGGCGATGATGCGGGTGGAAAAGAGCGGAACGCAGTAGTGAGATTTCCCGTCCTTGCTAAAGGGAGATTCGGCCGCCGAGCCTCTCTCCCTCAAACGAGGTGCTCGAGCTTCACGGTTTGCTCGGCATACTCCCGGCCGATGTCATGGAGGATGGGAATTGTGTCCACTGCGGAGATCTCCGAGAGCCGCGGGTACTTCTTCAGCATTTTGTCGAGGTCACCTTCACGCCTGTAGGTTGGGTTGTAACGCACATAGCTAAACCAGGCGGGTCCGGGACGTTGCTTCCAGACCGGATACTCGCCGTTGCTAGCACCGTCCATGGATTCAACCAAGTGCCCGACCTCCGTATCTAGAAGTTCTCCGTACAGGCACTCTCCGAGGCAGCGACAGAGATAATCCTGCTGCCAGGCAATAGTCTGAAGGAGGGCGACGGGGATCTTCCTCGCGTTGTGGCCCAGCCAAAGCTTTTGATTCCTTATCTGAAGCCGGGAGGAAAACTCAATGGTACCCACGGACACGACGCGGATCTTCTCCGGACCCGTTGGCCAGTTGATCTTATAGGCAGGCAGGATGGCGGTGAGCGCGGCAATCAGGGCGGGATTCGAATAGGGCGAAATGGAGCCGTCCACCAATAGTTGCCTCATGCCTCCCAAGACAATTTCTTCCGGGTCAAAATAGGTGGGCGCGGCGGTGCTGGCGCGCACCAGTTGCCAAAGCGGAAACCTGAGCATGGTTTCTGGCCGGGTCGGCAAATTGAACTTCGCGTGCGGATTGTTGGTTAGAGGCCACGAAGAACCCGTGCTGTGATTGCGTACGACGAGCAGTAGGAATTTGCCCTCGCCTTCGGCCAGGGTTTCCATTTCGCTCCCGCCTTCCTGCCCGTTGTGTATATCCATTCTTCTGAGCCGGTTCGCTCCCAGTTCGGCATGCGTGCCTTTCTCCGAAAAGAGGATCTGTAGCCGATTGGTCAGAGGCTTGGAGCTGAAGCGCGAGTAGAAAATCTTCCTTATCGGCCGGCGCCACGGAGCCGGATGAAACATCTCCCGCCCGTGCTTCGTGTAGAGATCGAGAATCTCGCTGACCGGCTTACCCCAGCACAGCAGCGCGGCGATGATCGCTCCCGTGCTGGTGCCGGCAAAGAGATCGAAGTGGTCGCGCAGCACAAAATCGGGCGAGTTGTTGTACTGTTGCTCACGCAGCAAATTCTCCATCTTGAGAAGAACCTCAAGCGTGAAGACGCCGCGTATTCCGCCACCGTCAAGAGCAAGAATGCGCTTCATGGGCACAGTTCCCCGATCATCCCTCGATATCAGAGTTGCAACCAGCATACTCTGGTTGCGGTGGAAACCGGGCGCGAGGAAGGGGGGCGGTTTTGGGAAGGGGAAAAGTGATCTACCCCGCGCTCGCAAAGCGAGAACGGGGCACGATGCAGCGGGAGCCGGGCTACTGGAGCGAGACGCCGTCCAGCTTGGCCTGGAATGCGACGATCTTCTTCAGGAAATCGTAGGGAACCTGGCCGATGGGAATCTCGCGGCCGTTGATCACGAGCGTCGGAACCGCGTTAATGCCCACGTCGGTGCCGAGCTTGACCGAGGCATCGACATTGGCCTTGATGTCAGGCGTCGCGGCGCAGGCCGAGACCTTCGCCGGATCGAGTCCCGCCTTGATGACGGCGCTGTTGAGGGTGAGGGCAGCGCCGTCGGGAGTGGCGAGGCCATCCTGGCCGTCAAAGACTGCCGCGGCGAATTGGAAGAAGGCGTTGCTGCCGCCCATCTTGTTCACGCAGAGGCCGTACTCGGCCGCCTGGACAGACGCCGGATGGATGGCCGCGATGGGAAAGCTCTGAAAGACGATGCGCGCCTTGGGAAAGTCTGCGACGAGCTTTTCCATGTTGGCCTGCGCCTCTTTGCAGTGCGGGCACTGGAAATCGGCGAACTCCACTAGCTCCAGATCCTTGGATGCCGAGCCGCGATACGGGCCGTCGGCGCGTTGCTGCATCTTCTCGCGGACTTCAGCGAACGGATGATCGCCAAAGTTGATGATGTTATCGCCGCTGATGATGTGCTTGCCGTCGGGCATCACAAAGAACGCGAACGCCGAGGGCCTTTCCTTGCCCGTCTTGTCGCCGATGTAGACGACCACCTTGGTCACGTTATCCACGGGAGTCTTGAGGATGGCCTGCACCTGCCAGACGCGATTCTCGTCGAATCCCCAGTTCGATGTGAGAAAGGCATCGACGGTATCTTTGGCCGGCGTGGCGGCGGTGAAGTTGGCCGGATCGGGCTTGGGAAAAGTCGGCGCGGCAGTTGGAGCCGGGGCCGAGGGTTCAGTCGAGGGCATCCGCGATGTGTCAGGCGTCTGCGGGGCGGTGGCGTCGGGCGCCGGCGGCACGTGCTGCTGGGCAGCGGCCGGGAATACAGGAATGAAAAGGGCAATCAGCGCAGCGGCGCTGAGCAAACGATCAGACGGACGAATCAAGCGGTTCTCCTTAGAGCGGGACAAACTCCCTCTCTATATAGCTTATAACGCGGGCTTGGCGGGATGGGTCTAGACCTGGACTTTGGGTAGTGGTGCCGTTCGATTTCCACGGTGGCTGATCCTGGCGGGATTTTTGTTTATGGTTTTCCCTCCTGCTCACTCCAAAGGTTTGCTGCCAACTTTGATTTCGACGGCCACGGCTGCTCCCTCTTCCACAATTAATGAAGGCCATACACCACGCTTGGTTTTTGGCTCTATGCTTCTGGCGAGGATTGACCTCAGATTCTCTGCGGCCCGTATATATTCAGGTTCATCAGCCCACTTTCGCGAGCGCAGAATATTTTCTCCGTCAGGGGATTCGACGACTATTTGTACGCCTTCGTTATACCCAATTGCGGCAGTTAGCTCCTCTTGTCCTCTCTTGAAAAACATACCCGATCCGGCCCTGCGAATGTCTACAACTCCTATCCAACCAGACTTCTGGAGGACATTATCGATTGAGGATAGAAGATTCGCGGAATCTGCATCTTGGAATACCGTACGGAAGAAATATACTGTGCCCTTAAATTCGCTGAGCCGTGCTACGGCCAATTGCGAGTTTTTTAACGATCTCGGAGCTTTGATACGTTCTAGAGTTTCTTTAGCCTCGTCCGCTAGGCGGCGCGCCCTTGTCGAGTTCTGCACTGCATCGCCGGTTTGTTCCGTAATCAGTATGAGTAATTGGTCACTGTCGGCTCTGAGTTCGCTCGTTTTTGACCGCAGTTGGCTATTTATGGAAGCTAATTCCTTGCTGGCCCAGGCTTCGCCGAAAACTCCTGCGACGACTAGCCGCCATTTCTCACAGGGGATCGATTTGACGGCGGGCGGCGGTGCGAAGCCTGCGGGAAGAGCCATCAACCGGCTTGAAATCGGCTTGGCGATAGGTTCGGCAAGTACACGGAGAGGCTGATCGCAGATCGATGGCGGATTTGTCGCATAGC
>JBEKGH010000103.1:0-14738 GCA_050012895.1 Occallatibacter sp. | reverse complement strand
CTTTCCGCCGCCATAACACGCTTCGACAACGTAGTTATGACACAGAAAAGACGGCCTTTCCAACTATTTCCGCTCCCAAACTCACCCAAATCGACAATCCGCCTGTGAGATATGGCGGCTAGAGTCGTGCCATTGCGCCCATCGGCCCTCATTGGCAAGCCGGAAGGTGGTTTTCAATGCAATTCTGTGCTATTTTCTAGAAAGGTAGACAAATAGGTAGAAAGGTACCATGGCTATAAGCATCAAATCCGCTGAAGCCGACCGGCTGGCCCGGAAGCTCGCGGCAACCACCGGCGAATCCATCACGCTTGCGGTGACCGTAGCCATGCGCGAGCGGTTGGCCCGGGAAGAGCGCAAGCGGCACGATAAGGAGCGAATCGTCGAAGAAATAATGAAGATCGCACACCACTGCTCTTCCTTACCGGTTTACGACTCGAGGACGAGCGATGAGATTCTTGGCTACGACGAAAACGGGCTGCCCACGTGATCGTCGACTCCTCCGCTATTCTGGCCATTCTGCTCTCCGAGCCTGAGGCGCGGCGCATCGCTCAAGCTATTGCAGCCAGCGTGCGGCCACGCTTGCCGGCATCGTGTTACCTCGAGGTGTCAATCACTTTGCTCGCACGCCATCGGGATGAGGGGCTGCGTGAGCTGGACCTCCTTATCGCCGCAGCCGAAATGGAAATCGCCTCATTTGCAGAGTCGCAAGCCAAACTCGCACGCGATGCGTTCCGCCACTTCGGTAAAGGCCGCCACCCCGCTTGTTTGAACTTCGGCGATTGCATGGCCTACGCCCTCGCCAAAGAAACCGGCGATGAGCTCCTCTTCAAAGGCACGGATTTCGGTCTGACCGATGTGGCCGTAGCGGCCTACTGAGCCAAGGCGGCGCGCGCTGCCTCGCACTTCAGCGCGCCGTCGTCATTGAGCGCGTTGACCCTCACCCGCAGCAACCGGTTCGCCGCGAAACGGCCTTCGATTGCGACAGGAAGAAAGTTCTCCGTCAATGCCGTCGTGCATCGCTGCTCGGCAAGAGCCGCCTGCGTGTGCAGCGTGATGGCTTCGAGCTCGCGTCCCACAAAACGCCTTCGGTGAGTCTCGCTCTTTTCGGCGGCAAGCGCTCGCAGAGCGGCCATGCGTTCTTGCGTAGCAGCTTGCGGAACCGGCGAAGCCTGGTGAAGAGCCCAGCCGCGTGTGCCCGGCCGCGCCGAAAATGGAAAGAGGTGCAGATAGCCGAAAGGCAGTGCGCGGATAAAAGCCAGAGTCTCCTCAAATTCGGCGTCTGTCTCGCCCGGAAAACCCACCATCACGTCCGCCCCGAGCGTGAGGTCGGGCCCAGCCGCGCCGAGCAGCGCCGCGACCTTTCCAGCATAGTGCCAGGGGCGATAGCGCCGATGCATGCGCCGCAAAACCGCATCCGAGCCCGATTGCAGCGGCAGGTGCGCATGCCGCGCCAGCCGTCCGCCGCCAAATTCGCGCATCAACGCGATCAATGCATCGTCCCAATCCATCGGTTCAATCGAGCTCAGGCGCAGCCGCGGCAACGCAGTCTCTTCGAGAATCTTTCGCACCAGCCCCGCCAATGAATCTGCGGGTGCCCCACCCTGGGCGGGTGCCCCACCTTCGACAATGCGCGTTCTTTGCGCATTGGCTAAGGTGGGAGACCAATTCCGCTCTTCCGCAATCTCCCGTGCCCCATCCTTTCCGCTTTTTTCCGCGGAAAGGGTGGAAAACTCAAAAGCCCCGTGGGCCTGTTTGTCCTCGATCCGCGCCCCATCCTTTCCGCTTTTTTCCGCGGAAAGGGCGCGAGACCACAACACTTCATTCTGGACAACAAAATCCCTTCCCCACCGCCCAAGGTTGATGCCGGAGAGCACCAGCTCCTTGCCGCCCGCGGCAACAAAACTCTCCACCCGTCGCATCACGACTGCATAGGGCAGACTCTGCGACGGACCGCGCGTGAAAGGAATCACGCAAAACGTACAGCGGTTGCCGCAACCCTCCTGAATCTTCAAGTTGGGCCGTGTCTGCGCGCCCACTGCAGGCTGCGGCTCGCCCCAATGCACGTCCTCAATAAAGGAGTGCGCGAAGCGGTCGTCGGCCCAGATGGGGGCCCAGATGGGGGCCCAAATTGGGGTCGAGACGGGAGCCTGCGCCGCGCCCACCGAAAATTGCCGCGCGCTCGCCGCGAGCAATGACGCCACCGGCACCAGTCGTGGCGGCTCGCTCGCCGCCAGTCCCGCTCCGCGCGTCAAGTCCGATTCGCGCGTCAAATTCAGGATGATTTCCGGCGCCAGCGCCTTGTGGCTGTTGCCCACCACCGCGGCTACGCCCGCCATCGCGGCCAGCTCCTCGGGTGCGCGTTGCGCGTAGCAGCCGGTCACCACAATTTTGGCCGCGGGATTCTTGCGGTGCGTGCGACGGATAAATGCGCGTGCGGCGCGATCTGCCTCCGCCGTCACGCTGCACGTATTCACAATCACCACATCGGCAGCAAAGGGCTCAAGCCGGCTCATCGCGCGCAGGTTTCCCGCCATGGCCTCGCCGTCGGCGCGCGCCGCCCTGCAACCGAAGTGCTCGATTTGAAATCCCGCCATAGTCCCAGTCTATTGAACTGGAGCGACTCGCCGGAAGCAGGGCTGACAATTTAGGCTTGGAACGGTTTTTTGTTGAGGAGAACGAATGCACTTCTCTCTCCGTTTCTCGCGAATCGCCGGCCCCCTTATTTGCATCCTTGTCATCTGCATGTCCGGGGCATCCGGGCTGCTCTCGTCTCTCGCGGCGCAAATAGCGCCGCAGCCCCGCATTCTGGTCTACACACGCAACTACACGCCAGACGGCAAGGGCTATGTGCACGACAATATCGCCGCCAGCGTAGCGGCGATCCGCAAGATGGGCCAGGAGTCCGGATTCATCGTTGATGCATCAGACGACCCGGGCGTCTTCACGGACGGCAGCCTGCGCCAATACGCCGCGCTGGTGTTTTCGAACAGTAACAACCAGGCCTTCAGCGACGATGCTCAGCGCGACGCCTTCAAGCGCTACATCGAAGCCGGTGGCGGATTCGTGGGCATCCACTCGGCCTCTGGATCCGAGCGCGATTGGCCTTACTTCTGGTCTGTGCTGGGTGGCAAATTCGCGGCTCATCCACGCCAGCAGGCGTTCACCGTTCGCGTCGTCGATCCAGATTTCGCCGCCGTAAAAGGAGTGCCCGCTCAGTTCACATGGACCGACGAGTGCTACTTTCTCGACCACTTGAACCCGGGTATCCATCCGGTTTTGGTAACAGACCGGACAAAACTTTCCACGGAGCCGATGACGATCGACGTAACCAAGTTTCCCGTCGACTTACCGCTGGCGTGGTACCAGGAACTCGACGGCGGGCACGAGTTCTACCTGGCGCTGGGCCACAACAAGGAAGACTACGCGAATCCCCTGCTCTACGGGATCATCAGGAACGGGATCATGTGGGCGATGAAGTCCGGGCACTAATAGAGCCTGCATGGTTGTGCCGCGCCGCGTGCGCCCGCGGGCAAGATGCGGCCCTTGATGCAGTGGTTCTACCTCTTCGCTATACTGGAAACATACGGTTTTATCCGTAGATTCAACCCACGCGATGACAACTTCCGCCCCAGCCCACATCCCGGTTCCGGCCCCGGATGCGCTCAAGAGCCACTCGCGGCACATCGCTGGTTACGTTTACTTCACGTTCATCTGCTACGTCTCCATCGGGTTGCCGCTCGCGGTGCTGCCGCCCTTCGTGCATCTGCGCATGGGCTACAGTGCGGTGCTGGCCGGGTTGGCCATCAGCATTCAGTACATCGCCACTCTCGCCAGCCGTCCCTGGGCGGGCCGCATCTCCGATCACATGGGCGCCAAGGTCTCCGTGCTCTGGGGAATGGCCTGCTGCACCGCCAGTGGCGCGCTGCTGGTCGGCGCGGCAGCCTTGTCTGACGTGCACTGGCTCAGCTTTACGGTGCTCATCGCCAGCCGCCTGGTACTTGGCGTGGGCGAAAGCCTGGGATCGACAGGAGCAACTCTCTGGGGCATCACGGCCGCCGGCCAGGAGCACACCGCGAAGGTCATCGGCATGAACGGCATCAGCACCTACGGCGGCATGGCGCTGGCTGCGCCTCTCGGCGTGGTGCTTGACCAGTATTGGGGCCTGGCCTCCATCGGCATCCTCACCATCATTATTTGTGCGGTGAGTTTTGCTTTCGCATGGAACAAAGATCCCGTTCCCGTCGAACCCGGCGAGCATCTTCCTTTCGCGCATGTACTGGGCCGCGTGGCTCCGCACGGCATGGGACTGGCGCTGGGCGGCGTCAGTTACAGCGTTCTGGCCACCTTCGTCACACTGTTCTACCATCATCGGCACTGGGACGGCGCTGCGCTCTGCCTCACCGCCTTCGGCGTCGGCTTCGTTTTCGTGCGCATCTTTTTTGTCAGGACCATCAGCCGCTATGGCGGCTATCCCGTGGCCATCGTCTCGCTTTTGACTGAAGCCGTCGGCATGGTTCTGCTTTGGCAGGCCGTTGCGCCGTGGATGGCCATGGCCGGCGCGGCCATTGGCGGATTGGGCCTCTCGCTGGTCTTTCCTGCCATCGGTGTGGAGGCGGTCAAGCGCGTTCCCGAATTCAATCGCGGCACCGCGCTCGGCGTCTACACCGCCTTCGCCGACGTCTCCTTCTTCCTCGTCGGCCCCATCGCCGGCTACCTCATCGTCTACTTCGGCTACTCCAGCGTCTTTCTCTTCGCGCTCATCAGCGTGCTCCTTGCGCTGGGCATTGTCGTGGTGCTCAAAGAGATGCCGGCGGAACGACCGCAATCCTAGCCCGCAATTCTCACATGCGGCGAAAACCTGTAGCGCCGGCCTCCCGGTCCACGCCGCACTCCACAAAATTGGGGAAAATGCTCTGGAAGCAGCCTGCCTCCTGCGATTGCCCCAGCGATGCAATTTCCATTGAACTCAATAAGGGGGATTGTGCTCGTCGTAATCCTTTGTCGCCTCGTTAATGGCGTCCTCGACTTCTCGGATTGATTTCGGCTGACCAAGCAGTTTGAAAATCGCCAACACGGCGATATATAGCATCCGCTCATTCATCGGAAGTACCCTCCGCGTCCCACTATACCTGCCCACGCTCTCCCCTATTCTGGCTTCCGGTCTTGCTTCGACTGCGCTCAAGACTCTGTCGCGGTGAGTTTGCTTCCTGAAGATCCGCGGTACGCGCCCAGAGTGCACTGGGCGGAGGAGTTTTTCTTTGCGTGGCGCTGCTGTCGATCAGCGGCGCAAGGTTTACGATGAAAAGGAGGGTAGAATCATGGGGACATCGACTCTGGATTGGTCACAATGCCCTGCCGTAGAGAGCATTCCCGGCAAGGTCAGCGGCGCATGGGTGTTCAAGGATACTCGTATGCCGGTTTCCATCGTCTTTGAAAACCTCGAAGCCGGAGCCTCGATTAGCGAGATTATGGATTGGTTTCATTTGTCGCGTGAACAGATCGTTACCGTGATCGAATTTGCGGCGCGGAGCCTGGACGCGCCCCCACCGTCACAGCAGCTCGTCCGGCCCGCCGATGCTCATACTGTTTGACCACAGTACTCCGGCTCCCTTGCGCTACGCTCTCAAGGGCCACGTCGTTGTTGAAGCCATTGAACGCGGCTGGGACCGGCTTGCCAACGGCGCTTTGCTCGATGCAGCAGAGGCGGCAGGTTTTGAACTGTTCGTGACCGCCGACAAGAATTTGCATTACCAGCAAAATTTAACGGGCAGGAAAATCTCAATCGTCGTTCTCGGCAACGCGCAATGGCCCGTTTTGCGCCGTCACGTTGAAAGAGTTGTGGCCGCCGTCAATGCAGCCGCACCGGGCAGCCACACAGAGGTAGAAATTCCCTTCGAGTAAGCGATCCCTGCCCTGCCCCCTATCCCCTGTTCCTTGCTATCCTCTCTCCACAGAGGTCCGCGCCATGGCTGAAACTGCGCCCTTCCCTTACGAAACTCGCCTCAACATTCTTCACCCTCCGCTCGAGCTCATCGATGTCCATGCCGTTCCCGACGCCGACGTTTACAAGTGGTTCAATCAGACTCTCTGCAAGGTCAATAACTCTGTAGTGCGCATGGCCGCCATCGAGGGCGAATACCACTGGCACAAGCACGACGACGATGATGAGTTCTTCTACGTTGTCGACGGCGAGCTTCTGATCGATATTAAGGGAGAGACAAAGGGCGGCTTCGAAGACCGAACGGTCTCACTCCAGCCCGGTCAGGGATTTGTGGTTCCCAAAACCATCGTCCACCGCACGCGCGCGCCGCGGCGCACCACGATCCTGATGGTCGAAAACGCTGGAATCATTCCGACTGGAAATTAATGGCCGCGTGGCCCGGTTCTTTGGGGAGCGGACTCACCCCGACATGGGTGCCCCGGATCTCGTTTTTGAGACCCGGAAAAGCACGCCCGGCCGTATGTTCTACCACACCTGGAGCGTCACGGTTGTGGAATGCGCAAGAGGACCGTTCGGCGGATTACTGGCGCCAGTTACGACGATCGAGTACGTCCTTTGCGGCGTAAAAGGAAGCACCGTAGGATTGCAACCGACGATTGCCGTGCAGCAGGAGAGGAGCAACACTGCCATGAATCTCTTGCGGCGCACGCTGCCTGGGATCAGGAAAAGAACGCACAGAATCGGCGCGACTACACCGAAACCCAGAAAAATGCGGGAGCCATTGTGAGGCTCGGGCATGGCCGCCTGATTCGCAAGGCGAATGACTAACTGAGAAGACCCAACGCCATTAAGGATCGCGGACGGTGAAAAAGTGCAGGTTGCACCGGCGGGCAGACCCGAGCAGGTGAGCGCGACCGGCTGATTGAACCCGGAATTTGAGGCAACCGAAATCGTAAATGTCGCAGACTGGCCCGGATTAATCGATCGCGACGCGGGCGTGGCAGAGAGCGCAAAGTCCGATGCCACGGTAACGGTGACCGCATTCGAAGTGCTGGTCGAGTAAGTCTGATTTTGCACGAACTCTGCGGTGATTGTGTCAGTGCCGGCTTCGAGAGCGGTCGTGGTAAAGCTCGCCATGCCGCCGTTTACATTCGCAACTCCGAGAACATTAGTTCCATCGAAGAATGCCACTCCGCCGCTTACCGGCGCGCCGCTTGCTGGCGACTGCACATCTGCTGTGAACGTCACACTCTGCCCGAATGCAATTGAGGTTTGCGAAGCAGAAAGAGTGGTCGTTGTGGGATATGTGGAGACGACCTGGCTCACTGCGTTTGAGATGCCTGGCGGAAGGTCGGTATCGCCCGAATAGACGGCATAGATCGAATGGGTACCGACGGCCAATGTGCTTGCGCTCAAGGCTGCGACGCCGGCTGTGCTCACGTTGACCGTCCCGAGGACAGCTGCGCCATCGTGGAAGCTTATGGTTCCGGTCACGGGCGATTTCGCCGATGAGCTATTTAACGTGACGGTAAAAGTGACCGTTTGTCCGACGTAGGAGGGATTGGCGCTGGAGGTCAGCAAAGGGGAATTAGCCGTGACCGGCTGATACTCATACACGCCCAGGCTGATTGTGCCGTTCACGATTCGCGGGAGGCCGTCCAAGTCTGTCGCCGGAATGTCCGCGGCCAATGGATTTCCCGCGGATATCGCAGGTGATGCGGCCGTGAGGTGGAAATTATTAACGGCAGTATCGACAAATCCCGCATCGGCAGAAATGTTGTTGAATCCGCCACAAGTCTGTGAAGGCGCTCCAAATATGTCGTTGTAAGAGAGTTGAGCAGTTGAGCCAGGAGCACAGGAAACCGGAATTCCGTAGTCTGTGCTTTCAAAGATATTGTTCTGAATGGTGGACTGAGCAGGATACTCTGCGAGGAGGAACTGTCCTACGGCGCCCGGATCCGCTCGGTTACCGACTACAGTGTTGTTGATGATGATCAGCTTGCCTGATGGAAGCCGGCTTAGCGAATCGTTGTCCCCTACGTTGATGCCGCCCGGGATAGGCCCCGCATAGGTGACTACGTTGGAAAAGATGAGGTTTTGAATCAACGCCAGATCGCCGATTCCCTCAGCAGTAATACCGCCTGTCCCGCCCCCCGTGTTACCACTATTTCCGTTAAACCCATCCCCCACTCCCGTATTATCGAATATCACGTTGTTCTCAATCGTGAGTTTCGTGGTATTGCTTGCGCGAATCCCGCCTCCGGCAGCGTTGACTGGAGCGAGGGTATTGTTACCCTGAATCGTATTATTCGAGATCTCGACGGAGCCAGCGCCGGAGACAACGATACCTACTGCGATGTCACAGCCAGGATTTGGCGGAATCACCCTACCCAAGAAGTTCCAGCTGATGTCGTTTCCGCGAATTGCGGGACTCGCGCCGTTGGTTATTCCAATACCGCATCCATCGTTGTACACAATTGCGTTGTCGGTGATGGTCGGCGAAGCGCCTGAAATGGCAATGCCTTGTCCAAATGACGTTTCACCGCTCGACGACTGATGTGAGACTGTGAAGCCATTCAAAATTGCTGATGCTGGCTCATTCGATTGAAACGTAACCGTCGGCCCTTCCGATCCGTTGATGATGGTGTTCGTCGCACTGCCGCCGTTCGTGCTGTCGCTCGTTACCGTGATCGATTTTCCGTCAAAATTAATGTTTTCGTTGTACGTTCCGGGAGCCACCAGTACCGTATCGCCGTTTTGTGCTTGATTAATTGCGCCCTGAATCGTCGGCACGTCACCGGGAACATGGATTGTGACTTGAGCCGCTGCCGGCAGGGCAATGAGCACGAGAAGCGGCAACGATGCGCACGACAAGGCCCAGACTTTGAATGAAAATTGCATTGCGCCTCTTCTTTGAAAAACCGGTAGCCGCAATCAATGCCGCCTGATTTGAATATTGATAGGCATTAGACGACTCGGCTTGTCGAATGGGAAGCAATTCGCCGCTCGCCCTTAATGCACCCTCGGCCCACTGCTTCTGTTCCCACGCCACCACTTCGCCCCCAACGCACAACGGCCACCCTTCCGGGTGGCCGTCGTTTTTCTGTTCTCTGTTCCTACCGCTCGTTCTTCCGCCAGTTCACCAGATCGCCCAGCGTGGTTGTCGAGCTCGAGACAGGCGCCTTGTGCGCTGTCTCCTTG
Source organism: Occallatibacter sp. (assembly GCA_050012895.1). Lineage (GTDB taxonomy): Bacteria > Acidobacteriota > Terriglobia > Terriglobales > Acidobacteriaceae > Telmatobacter. Next base: position 5,596 of record JBEKGH010000103.1, on the reverse strand, counting down.
TAGCGCTCGACCGTAGACCGGCTGGCTTCCTCGCCGCTTACGCTGCGCAAGCTCAGGCCAACCTTCTTTTCTTCCACGTTGATCTTGATGATCTTGAAGTCGTGCTCCAGTCCCTGTTCGAGTTTGGAGTGGTCGCCGCCTTCACCAGCTTCAGACACGTGGCACAGACCCTCCACGCCCTCCGCAATTTCGACAAATGCGCCGAATTGCGCGGTGCGCAGAATCTTGCCGTGCACAACGTCGCCTACGCGGTGCGAAGCGAAGAAGCTTTCCCAGACATCCGGCTGCATTTGCTTGATGCCCAGTGAGAGCCGGCGGTTCTGCGGCTCGACGCCGAGAACTACGGCCTTCACCTTTTCGCCCTTCTTCACCACTTCCGACGGGTGCTTCACGCGCTTGGTCCAGCTCAGGTTCGAGACGTGTACCAGCCCGTCAATGCCGTCTTCGATTTCAACGAATGCGCCGAAATCAGTCAGGTTGCGCACGCGGCCCTCGACGATGGTCCCCTGGGGATACTTGTCGGTCAGGTTTTCCCACGGGTTCTCGAGCAGTTGCTTCATGCCCAGCGAGATGCGGCGGTCGGCCGGATTCACGCTCAGCACTACCGTATCTACCTCGTCGCCCGGCTTCACCAGCTTGGACGGGTGCTTGAGGCGCTTCGACCAGGTCATCTCGGAAAGGTGAACCAGTCCTTCGATGCCCTGCTCCAGCTCAACAAACGCGCCATAATCGGTGACCGAAAGCACGCGGCCGTGCACCTTGGCGCCTACCGGGTAACGCTCGGAGGCGTCAAGCCACGGGTCGGGCGTCAACTGCTTGAAGCCCAATGAAACCCGCTGCTTCTCTTTGTCGAACTTCAGCACCTTTACCTGGATTTCGTCCGCCACGTTCACCAGGTCGCGGGGATGTGTCAGCCGGCCCCAGCTCATATCGGTGATATGCAGCAGGCCGTCGATGCCGCCCAGATCGACAAACGCGCCGTAGTCGGTCAGGTTCTTCACCGTGCCGGTGAGGATGCCGCCTTCTTCCAGGTGCTCCATGGTGGCCGAGCGCTTGCTGTTCTGCTCTTCCTCCAGGATCTCCTTGCGGCTCACCACCACGTTGCCGCGCTTCTTGTTGAGCTTGATCACGCGGACTTCAATCGGCTGGCCGAGATAGGCATCCAGGTTGCGCACCGGCCGGATTTCCAGCTGCGAGCCGGGCAAAAATGCCTTGATCCCGATGTCGACGGTCAATCCGCCCTTCACGCGGCTCACCACGATGCCCTTGACCGGCGTCTTGTCGATGGAGGCCTTCTCGATGGTGTCCCACACGCGCAGGCGCTGCGCGCGCTCATAGCTCACCAGGTAGCCGCCTTCGGGCTCCTCGCGCTCGATCACCACTTCGATTTCTTCGCCCGGTTGGAACTTCACCGCGCCGGTGTGGTCGACTACCTGCTCCAGGGGCACAAGCCCCTCGGACTTCAGGCCCACATCGATGACCAGAAACTTTTCTCTTACTTCCACCACCTTGCCGGTGACGACCTTGTCGCCGTAGGCCTCGATGGCGGCCGCTTCAGCGGCCTGCTCGCGCTCGAACGCAGCCAGGGCGCTGGAAAAATCAGCCGAGGCAAAATCCTCGCCCGGCTCTCCCGTCGGTACTTCCGGCGCATGAGCAGCGGCGGTCACTGCGGGGGTTTCGACAGGCGGCGGCGCAGGGGCTGCTTCGAGCTCCGCCTCAGCCGCGGGCAGCTCCGCTTCAGCTGCGGGCAGCTCCGCCGTAACGGCAGTCTGGGTTGGGGCAGCAGCTGTCACTGCAGGTGTTTCGGCAGGTGGCGTCGCGGGAGCTTCTTCGAGCTCCGCTTCAACGGCAGGCTGGGTTAGGGCATCGGCGTCCAGAGGGGTGACTTCTTGGGTTGCGGAAGACTCGGGGTTGGACGTGGATTCAGGCAACGGCTGGTCAATGTTTGCTAGCTGCTCCAGCTCCGTCGCAGGTTCGAGGGTTGGGGTTTCCAATGTGGTGTTCAGGGTTATGCTCTCGGTTTCAGGATTGAGGACGTTTGCCATTACTGACAGCTCCGGGACTGCGTGCTCCAGCGTTGGCGTCAACCAGCTACTGGGTGGTTCCCGCGCAATTCGGCGTTCCGGTCGCCCTCGGGCCTGTTCCGATTGCCCTCGCGCCACGCGGCGCGCCGTTCGTCTTCCGCAGGAAAAGCCGTCCCCGTTTGGTTGCTCTGGGGATCGAAACTCGGCTGGTTTCCCTGGGAAACGCCGGCAGGCAACGGCTTGCTGGGAGGGCGGCCGCAACTCACTGCTGGCTTCCGCGCAGGAAGCTACATCTTGAGTGTACCAACCTCCGCAAAGCAGCGTCAATCGCGCCGGGCGGCGCTGTGGGACGGCGGAAGGCGGAACCCGGGCCCCAAGCAGTGGGCAGCGCACACTTTACAAGTGAAAGGAGTGAAAAGAGTGAATGAAATGAAGGAAGTGAAAGAGTGAATTGGAGTGAATTGAGTGAGAGTTGGTCACCGCCCGGGCGCTTCACCTGTTCACTTCCTTCACTCGCTTCACTCTTTCACTTTCTTCACTCCTTTCAATTCTTCGCTCGCCAGTAGTCGCCCAGCCCCTCATCCCCCGCCTTCTCTATACTGGTACCGACAGCGAGCCGTGCAATGGACCATCTCTGGACTCCCTGGCGTTTTGCTTACGTCACTGCGGCGGATGGCGCGGTGCGCGCGGGCGTTCCCAAGGCGCTCGATGCCTGGCCCGGCGACCTGGGCTGCGTCTTCTGCAACCTCATCGCCGCCATCGACCACGCCATCGCCAACGGCACGACCCGCGACGAGGCCGAAGCCGCCGGCGGGTTGGTGCTGCGCGGCGAACACTGCTTCATCTGCCTCAACGCCTTTCCCTACACCTCGGGCCACGTCATGGTCATGCCCTACGCGCATCTTGACCGGCTGGCCGCGCTGCCCCTCGTCACCGCCCACGAGCTCATCGATCTGGCGCAACGCACCGAACGCGTTCTCGATCGCGCATACAAGCCCCACGGCTTCAATTTTGGAATGAACATCGGTCAGGCCGCGGGCGCGGGCGTCGCCGGCCACCTGCATCTGCACGCCATGCCGCGCTGGGTGGGCGACACCAACTTCATGACCACCGTCGCCGAAACCCGCGTGCTGCCTGAAGACCTTGAAACGACGTGGCGCCGGCTCCGCGAGGCCTTCGCGGAAGTGCAAGCAAGTGAAGAAGTGAAGTGAGTGAAGGAAGTGAAAGGTGTGAACGAAGTCAAAGGAGTAAAAGAAGTGAATGTTGCGCTGCCGGGGTTCTGAGAACGGGCTGCTCCCCGCTGCTGACTACTCACGGGTGCTTCACTCTTTTCACTCAATTCACTCGTTCACTCCCTGGTCCCTGTATCATGATCTCGCCGTCAATAGCGGCCCCGAGGAACGCGATGAAAACATTGCTCTCGATTTGCGCTGCGTTGGTCCTGACGCTTGGCACGGCCTCCGTGCGCGCTGCTGACGTCACTGGCACGTGGTCTTCGGAGATGAAGACCCCCGACGGCCAAAGCTTTCCGCTCACCTTCACCTTCAAGCAGGACGGCGCCACGCTGACCGGCACGGTGCAGGGTCCGCAAGGCGATCCCATCGCCATCGGCAACGGCAAAATCGACGGCAACGCCTTCTCCTTCGACGTCTCGTTCAACGGCATGACCATCCACCACAATTGCACGGTCACCGGCGACGACGAGATCAAAATGACCACGAAGTCCGACTCAGGAGACTTCCCCGGCATCGAACTCACGCTGAAACGCGCCAAGCCGACGCCGCCATCATCGCCAGGTGGCCCGGACATGCCGGTCAAACCCACCCCGCCGCCGCAATAATTCCGGCCGACGCTCAAGTAGAATTTGTAGCGCCGGTCTCCAGACCGGCTGTCGTGCGGGCGTCCACGCCCGCACCATGAGCAAGCCGGACCAGCTTTTCCCCTTCACCGGTGAGATACTTTTCGCATGAATGCACCCATTCGTCACGACCACGAAGAACTACTTGAGACCCTGATCCACGGCAAACTGCCGCGCAATCTAACATGGAGCGCAGTCATTGATTTGATTGGGCAAATCGGCGAAGTCCAGCCCCACGGACACGATGAGTTTGTCTTCGTAGTCGGCTCGAAGAGAGAATTCTTCAAGCGGCCGAGCAGCCACGATCTCGGCGTGGAGGAGATTTCCCGCCTGCGCAGTTTTCTCCATGAAGCCGGGGTCCAGGCCGGAGTCCAGACCGGAGTTCATGACAAGCCCGCCAAAGCACACCCGTCCGGCCGCATGGTTGTGGCGATCGACCATCATGCCGCGCACGTTTACCACGACCGCGGGGTCAACCCGCCTGAAGATGAAGTCGCGGTGAAACCTTACGATCCCCATGGCTTCCATCACCACTTGATCCACCGCAAGGAAGCTCATTACAAAGGCGAGCGTGTTCCCGAGGAAGACTCCTGGTACGAGGAGATAGCCCAGGACTTGGGTCCTGCCGAAGAGATCGTCCTCATCGGCCATGCAACGGGAACGAGCAACGCGGCCGAGTTCCTGAGCGCATATCTGAAACGCCATCACCCCGAGACATTCCAGCGGATTATCTCGACCGAGACCGTGGATCTCTCCGCGCTGACGGAACCGGAGATCGAGGCGATCGCAGAGAAAGCTTTTTCGCGCCAAGGCTGAACGAATCCAGCCGAGCGGGGCTCATTGGCATGTAAGGCGATTCGGCGTAAAATGTAAGGAGGTTAATTCATGGCCTCCACCTCTTTCAAACCCGCTTCTACGGTTGAAGCTACAGTTACCTCCAAAGGACAGGTGACGCTGCCCAGGGAACTGCGGAAGCGTCTCGGAGTCCAAAGAGGCAGCCGAATCCGATTCAGTATTCCTGTCAACGGCGCCGTTCACGTCGAGCCCGTCCTTTATGACCTCGAAGACCTCTGGAGGATGGCCGATCAGGGCGGTCGATCCAAGAGCGTCATGACCTTCGAACAAATGGATGCAGCCAAGGCGCGGAGAAAATGGTGATGCTCGCAGCCGATACCAACGTATGGGCGCGAGCTTATCTGAACGACGACACGAAGCAGGCAGCGAAAGCACGCTCCGCTCTTGCGCAAGCCGGATCAGCGGGCGGAGTCTTCGTTCCTCTCATCGTGCTTGCGGAACTGTCCTGGGTGCTTCGTGGCCGATGGGACAGAGAAAGAATCCTGAACACCATCGAAAGCCTTCTCCAGACGCGAGGCGTGGTCGTCGAGTCACCGGCTCTCGCGTGGAAGGCTTTAAAAGCCTCCCGCAAAGGCGCGGTGGGCTTCGCCGATCACTTGATTTCGGAAATTTCCTTTGCATCCGGCGCCAGCGAGATTCTGACTTTTGACAAGACCTTCGCACGCCTGCCGCGCGTCCGCCGCTTGCTATAAGTTGCGCGCACATTACATTGCTGCGCATCGCTCATCAAAAAGTAGTTGACCCGGTAGGGACGCTCATCGCTGAGCGCCCCCCGGACAGATCCGTACGTGCGCATCTACGCATACGGCTCTTATGAAGGATGAGTGGCGTAAAAGCGTGCGTCGGGGTAGGGGTGCAG
>JBEKGH010000102.1:0-14828 GCA_050012895.1 Occallatibacter sp. | reverse complement strand
TGGGCGCATTTTTCTGTTCCGCCTGATGGTGGCATGGAACGAGTTGCTCGCCCTCCAAGGCCCTCAAGCCCGAAATACTCAACTTCAGTATGCCTGAGAATCACTTTTTCAGGATCGACTAATTTATTGCGGGGAACGTTGCCGAGACCTCTGTTCCCCGTTCTAACTGGCTTTGAATCTTTATGTTTCCGTGGGCCCGCTCCACAATTGCTTTGCAGATCGCAAGGCCCAGTCCGGCGCCGCCGCTCTGCCGGCTGCGCGATGCATCGGCGCGGTAGAACCGCTCAAACACATGGGGCAGGTCGGACTCCGATATGCCCTCGCCCTGGTCCGTAACTCGCAACTCCGTGCCTGCGGCGCAGGCGCGCACTGAAACTGCCACAAAGCTCGTCGCCGGACTGTGTTGCAGAGCGTTGAGGAGGAGATTTGAAACCAGTACCCCGGCGTCGCCACTTTCCATGGCTACCCGGCTTGCAGCCTCGGCATTCACGTTAATCGTAGTTTTCTTCACTTGGGCAAGCGGCTGCAGGCGATTTGCGACAGACTTAACGACCGAAGATAGATCGATTTCCTGACCCGGTGCCTGCGGCGCCTCTTCAACGCGGGCCAGCGTCAACATCTGCTCAATTAGCCCTTGAATCCGCTGCATATCGGCGAGAAGCTCCTGAGCCCCCTCTTCATATTGCTCCGCGGTTCTCTTCCGCATCGTCAAAAGTTGCAGACTCGACTTGAGCAGAGCAACTGAAGTCTTGAGCTCGTGAGCGGCATCGCCGGTGAACTGGCGCTGGCGTTCGAAGGCGCGCTGCAAGCCCAAAAGGAGCCTCTTGATCGAATTGGCAATGGGCGCGAGTTCGCGCGCGCGGAGAACGGTCTCCGGTGGCGAAAAGTCCCACGACTCGGTTGAAACGCGCCTTGCGCTTTTGGCCAGATCGTGTAACGGCATCATCAACAAGCGCAGAGACCCGATCAGCACAAACCCCGTGACGATCAGCAAGAATCCGCCTGCGGCCGCATAGTAACGGAATGCCTGCGTTTCTTCGTGCTCAAGATCATTCGTCGGCGAAGCGTAGAGAAGCGCTATTGGCTGCGCCTGGATCCCTGGGCTTTCCCGGTCCATCGAACGCACACCGTCTTTGTGAAAGGCGCGGTAGACCTTGCCATTCCATTCGAAGTTGAAGAAACCCGAAGATTTGGAAGAGCGCATTACCGCCAGGACGTTTTGCGGCACTTGCTGCGAGTGGCCCACAATTCCGCTGGCCGTAGTTGCCACATAGATATCTTCGGCTGGAGGAGCTAATTCACCGACATCCAGAAAGAGATTGCCATATGGATCGGCGTCATGCACGGCTCCCAGAAGCGAATCCGCTCGTCCGCGCAACATGACATCAAATCCCCGGCGCCGGCCATGCATTTCATGTGCAGTTGCCACAATCGCGAAGGATGCGATGCATACGAATTCCGCGGCGAGGACTCCGCCGATCAACCTGCGCGTTATCGAATGTGTCTTCATATCAAGTCGTCCGGCTTTGCAAGCCTGTACCCGGAACCGCGTATCGTTTGCACGGTAGCCTCTACTCCGTTCGCACGCAATTTCTTGCGCAGATTGGACATGTGCGCCTCAATCACGTTGGAATGGTGCTCCCAGGTAAAGTCGTAAAGATGCTCTAATATCTGCCTCTTCGAAACAATCACGCGGGGCCGGAACATTAGATATTCAAGGATCCGATACTCTGTTGGCGAGAGATCGATGAGCTTGCCGTCGCATCGTATGGTCTGTTCAATAGAGTTCACGCTGAGCCGGCCGATCTCGATCACGGGAGTTGGAACCCCTTTTCCGCGACGAATCAAAGCCTTGGCTCGAGCGATCAACTCGCCAAGGTCGAATGGTTTTGTCAGGTAATCGTCAGCGCCCGCGTTCAAAAGCCCAATCACATATTTTCGTTCGTCGCGCGCTGTAAGTACCAAAATCGGAGTCTTATCCCCGCGCGCCCGCAGGTTTCTCGTGATCGTAAGTCCGTCGATACCGGGAAGCATCAGATCCAGCGAAATCAGATCGTAATTTCCGCTTTCCGCCATCGCCATGCCGTCGTGACCATTATGCGCCCAGTCCACAGCAAACCCCGGCCCCTCGCGCAGCGCGACCGCTATGTTCTCGGCAAGTCGAATTTCGTCTTCAACTACGAGCACGCGCATGGGCTTTATTTACCTGGCTCATTCCCGATCAAAACTGTATTTGGCCCGAAGGACAGCGGAAGTCTAGCACAATGCGCCATGTCACCGTCGTTTTGGCCACGCGCGGCCATCTTCATCCAGCGCATAAGAAGCTCTATTTACAAAGCAATCTACTTGTCGGTTCCGGTTGTCTCGATCGGCTCCTGCGCACTCAGATATTGGGCGTTCCGCTACTGTCGCCATTTCTGGCGGCGGAATGCGTGCGATCATGCACCATCATTTTTCTAGTCTGCGCGCAATTTGCTTAAGGAAGTCTTAAGGATGCGCAGGTAGAGTGGATTCTCTAGTTGATGGATCGGAAATGACTCATTCCTTCTTTATTCAGCCATTAACAAATCGGCGGACGCATCCAAATCGACTCACAGTGCACACGTGTGCACCTACCGCGCGCCGCCGCATGACCTCGACTAATTCCCTCTCACTTTCTCAGCGCCCTCTTCGCGATGGTATTGCGGGACTATGTGACGGCTGCAAGGAAAAGGGTTCGTTTGCGCCGATAGTGAAGAGACAAAAGGCCGCTTTTAGCTCGACAGCGCAGGAACGAACGGTTTCGGTTCTCGAAAGAAGGGGCTGGGAGCAAGCGGCTGGAAGCTGGAAGCTGTTTTCGGGAGAGCAAGCATGAAGACGCGGCGCATGACGATGGCCCAGGCGCTGATTCAGTTTCTGAAGCAGCAGTATGTGGAGCGGGATGGACGCGAGCATGCATTCTTCGCGGGCATGCTGGGGATATTTGGGCACGGCAACGTGGCGGGGATCGGGCAGGCGTTGCAGCAGAATCCCGATTTTCCTTACATCATGGTGCGTAACGAACAGTCGGGCGTACACATGGCCGCGGGGTTTGCCAAGGCGAGCAACCGGCTGAGGACTTTTGTATGCACGTCGTCGATCGGGCCGGGCGCGACAAATATGATCACGGGCGCGGCTCTCGCGACCATCAACCGGCTGCCGGTTTTGCTGCTGCCGGGCGATATTTTTGCGCGGCGCAACGTGGCGCCGGTGCTGCAGCAGATTGAGTCACCGACGACGCAGGACACGGGTGTGAACGACTGCTTCAAGCCGGTCTCGCGCTACTGGGACCGCATTTACAGACCTGAACAGCTGATTACGGCGCTGCCTGAGACGATGCGCGTGCTGACGTCGCCGTCAGATTGCGGTGCGGTGACGCTGGCGCTGCCGCAGGATGTGCAGGCCGAAGCGTACGACTATCCGGAAGAGCTTTTTGAGAAGCGCGTGTGGCTGATCCGGCGCGGGCAGCCGGACTGTATTTCATTGGAGCGTGCGGTTGCGGCGATTCGCGGCGCGGAGCGGCCGCTGATTGTGGCTGGCGGCGGCGTGCTGATGAGCGAGGCGTCGACGGCGCTGAGCGAATTCGCGACGAAGACTGGAATTCCTGTGGCGGAGACGCAGGCCGGCAAGGGATCGCTCGCGTGGGATCATGCGCAGGAGGTGGGCGCGATTGGAGCCACGGGCACGCTGGCCGCGAACCGGTTGGCGAATGCGGCTGATCTTGTCATCGGAATCGGCACGCGCTACTCCGATTTCACTTCAGCCTCGATGACGGCGTTTCAGAATCCGGCGGTGAAGTTCGTCAACATCAACACTGCGGAGTTCGATGCGTACAAGGTGGGCGCGATTCCCGTGGTCGCGGATGCGCGCGTGGCGCTGGAACAACTGGGCTCTGCGCTCGCGGGTCACGCGGTGAGCGCGCAGTATGCAGCGGAGATTGCGGAACTGCGCGTCGCTTGGGATGCGGAAGTGGACCGGCTCTTCCATCTGAAGAACCCCGGAAAGCCCGCACAGAGCGAAGTGATTGGCGCGATGTGGGAGGCAGCGGACGAGCGCGATGTGCTGCTTTCGGCCGCGGGCAGCCATCCCGGCGATCTGCACAAGCTGTGGCGCACGCGCACGCCCAACGGCTACCACATGGAATACGGCTACTCGTGCATGGGGTATGAGATTCCCGGCGCGATGGGCGCGAAGCTGGCCGACCCCAGCCGCGAGGTTTACGTCTTCCTGGGCGACGGCACCTACCTGATGATGCCGACGGAGATTGTGACGTCGGTGCAGGAGGGGATCAAGATCATCATCGTGCTGGTGGACAATCACGGGTTCGCCTCGATCGGCAGCCTGAGCCGCTCGCTGGGGCAGGACGGGTTCGGAACGCGGTATCGCGCCCGCGACGGCGCGACCAAACAACTGGACGGCGATGTGCTCAAGCTGGACTATGCGGCCAACGCGCGGAGCCTGGGTGCACATGCGCTGAAGGCTGGTACACTCGACGAATTGAAACAGGCCCTCGAGCAGGCCAAGACGCTGGACCGTACCACGGTGATTGTGGTGGAAACGGATGTGTCAGCGGGCGTGCCCGGCTACGAATCCTGGTGGGATGTTGCGGTAGCCGAAGTTTCCGAGTTGGAAAGCGTGCGTGAGGCCAGGGCACGCTATGAAGAAGCGCGCAAGCGCGAACGCTACTTCCTCTGAGGTGTTTTAGAAGAATGAATAAATCGTGATCACCTTCGCGTCCGGTCTGCCAACCGGCTGCGAAGATTCTGAAAGAAGGATTGATGAGAAAGCTATTGGTTGGCAATGCACCTTGTTCCTGGGGCACGTTGGAATTCGAAGCGGTGAAAGGCGAACAGATCACCTTTGACCGCATGCTCGATGAACTTGCGGAGACCGGATACACAGGAACTGAATTGGGCGATTGGGGCTATATGCCTATGGATCCCGCCGCGCTGAAAGCGGAGCTTGCCCGGCGCGGCTTGGTGATGCTGGGCGCATTTGTTCCGGTGGCCATGAAGTATCCCGCCGCCCATGCCGCCGGCATCGCCAATGCCGTGAAAACTGCTCGCCTGCTGGCCGCCGTTGCCACAACGCCCGCTCCCTACCTGGTGTTGGCGGATAACAACGGCTCTGAGCCGGATCGGACTCGTATGGCCGGACGTCTTACTCAGGGATCGGGGTTGAACGCGGAGGAGTGGAAGATTTTCGCCGGCGGCGCCGACCTGGTGGCGCGCGCAGTATTCGAGGAGACCGGCCTGCGAACGGTCTTTCACCATCACTGCGCCGGCTACGTGGAGACTCCGCAAGAGATCGCGACCCTGCTTGAGCTTACCGATCCAAAACGTCTCGGGCTGGTCTTCGACGCTGGGCATTATTGTTATGGGACCGGACAAGAGAATTGCGATGTGGTTGCCGCGCTCAATCGTTTCGCGGACAGGGTGTGGTACATCCATTTGAAGGATTGCCAGCCTCAGGTCGCCCGCAACGCTCGCGCCGGCCAGTGGGATTATTTCACTGCCTTGAAGCACGGCGTATTTTGCGAACTGGGCAAGGGCTGTGTCGATTTTCCCGCACTGTTGCGCTGGCTGACGACGCGCAAGTACGAGGGCTACACCATCGTCGAACAAGATATCCTGCCCGGCATGGGCTCGCCCAAAGAAAGCGCGCGCCGCAACCGCGAATACCTGCGCTCCATTGAGAGCAATTTTGCTTGGGTAAACTAAACGTTTTTTGCCATTTTCCACGAGGGTATATGAGCACGCAAAAGCTTCATATCGGAATCATCGGCGCCGGCCGCATCGGCCGGGTGCATGCTGAAACGTTGGCATTTCGTCTACCGGAATCCCGGATCGTTGCTATCACCGACGTCAACCGCGAGGCCGCACAGGACGTGGCTGATCGCTGCAATATCCCCAAGGTTGTGGATTCAAGCACGGAGATATTGGCCGATCCCCAAATTCAGGCAGTCCTCATCTGTTCGCCTACCAGCACCCATGCCGATCTGATCGCCGCCGCCGCCAAAGCCGGCAAGCACATCTTCTGCGAGAAGCCGATCGCTTTCACTCTGGACGCGATCGATCGCGCACTGGACGCCGTGAAAGCAGCCGGAGTGCAGTTGCAGATCGGTTTCAACCGCCGTTTCGACGCCAACTTCGCACGCGTCCGCCAGGCTGTGAAAAGCGGCGAAATCGGCAGGCCCAGCCTGATGCACATCATCAGCCGCGACCCCGCGCCGCCGCCGCTCAGTTACGTCCGTGCCTCCGGCGGAATCTTTCTTGACATGACCATTCACGACTTCGACATGGCCCGCTTCCTCATTGACGATGAGGTTGAGGAGATCTACACGGCGGCTGGCGTCATGATCGATCCGCAAATCGGTGCCGCCGGCGATCTCGACACCGCCCTCATCGTGCTGCGTTTCCGCAATGGCGTCATCGGCACCATCGACAATAGCCGCAAGGCCGTCTATGGCTATGATCAACGGGTAGAGATTCTGGGCAGCGAGGGCTCAATCGGCACCAGTAACTGTTACCCCAATCAGGCCGTCGTCAGCAGCGCCAAGGCGGTGTACAAGGACCTGCCGCTTAACTTCTTCATGGAGCGCTATACCGAAAGCTTCGTCTCTGAGCTGCGTTCCTTCGTGGCCGCCGTGCTCGAGAAGCGCGCCACTGAAGTCACAGGCATCGACGGCCGAATTCCCGTAGTCATGGCGTTGGCCGCGAAACAGTCGCACGAAGAGCGCCGTCCCGTGCGCATGGATGAGGTAAGTGCGCTAGTTTGCGCACTATAAGTTCCATCTTACCTTGATATAACACTCGCCTAAGTTAACGATTGCCGCTCTTGCGTGCTTCTTGCCTCCGCGATACATGAGGCAAGAAGCACGTGAAGACATACCATACTCCGCTGAATGCTACGATTTCCGGGAGACTTCCAGGTAGTCAATCCTGGCCATGTCATCCTTGCGGATGGACGCACTCATGGCGCCCGCGACGATCTCCTGCGCGCGCAATCCGTCCAGATGAGTGATCGGGAATGGCTTTCCTTCGCGGCAGCAAATCAGGAAGGTCCTGAGCTCTTCTTTATAGGCCGCGCCGAAGCGATCGATGAACTCTGGAAGAGGCTGGTCATAGCGCCGCATTTCAAAATTCCTGAATGCCAGCGGTTCCGTTGCTTCCCGGGTCCCATACGCCTCGACCATCACTTCAAGCAACTTCTGCTTGAAGCATCCTATGCGAATCAAGCCCTTCTCGCCATAAATCACGGTTTCGCCGCGATAACCAGCTACGTGATTGCGTGTGACCTGGATCTGAGCGATAAGCTCATCGCCAAAATCGAGAATCATCAAGGCATCGTCAAAATCTTCCTGGCATGTCGTCAGCTTGTGGCTATAGATTCGCGAACCGATCGCCAGGGCGAGCTTCGGCTTCCGGCCCGATAGCCACACCACTTCGTCCACATTATGGACCGCCATGTCAGGCAGAATGCCGGGACTCGCAAATCCGTCAGGCGCAGGCCCTGAATCTTCGAGCGATGAATAGATCTTGAAAATCCGCCCTATCGCGCCTTGATCGATGAGTTGCTTCGCAAAGCAGATGGGTGCGTCAAAGCGCCGTTGGAATCCAAGCATCAGTGCCGCAGGATGCTCACGCTCTAAAAGCCCCGCATATTCGCGATCGCCCCGCAACGTCCCGGTGAGAGGCTTTTCGAGAAACACCCTCTGCCCGGCCTGAATCATCATTAGCGAGTGCTCGCGATGCAGCGGCGTATTTGTAGCGATCACCGTGACGTCGCACAAGCCCGATTTCGCCAGCCCTTCGATGTCATCGAATACGGGCGTGGAACCGCCAGTCAGCGAAAGAAACGTGTCCGCGGCTTTCCGGTCGATGGTTGATACACATGTCAGCCGGCACCGATCGGACTCTTGCGCCAATTCGTGAATATGCAATGCATGGATCATTCCCATGCGGCCGAGGCCCACAACCCCCACACGGATCGGCTGAGTTAAAGGACTGGATGAAGGCGTAGAGCTCTCCATATACATCTTGACGCACTCCTCATAAGTTCCAGAATTCTGCGGATAGGTTATCATAAATCACTTCGAGTTATGCGGCGAGCGTGTAAGCTCCCGAGATGAATTCCAGCGAGTATCTCTCGTATTGCCTTAAGAATTGATTAAGGTTCGATTTGTACTCTCGATTCGTATGAGAGTTCACACGTTTAGATCAAATCCATTGCTCGGCGCATGGCCTTCCCGCTTTAATTCCCGGATTGCAATCCGTGCACTAGCATTTATTCTTCCCGCCGTATTAGCCGTCGTCGCCCGCGCGCAGGGAGGGCCCCCGTTTATCACCGACGATCCCGCACCGCCGGGGAACCATCACTGGGAGATCAACTTTGGCTGGATTGCCAACCACAATCCCGGCCAGTCCTACTACGAGATTCCCGACGTCGACATGAACTACGGCTGGGGCAACCGCATCCAGCTCAAATGGGAGCAGCCCTTGGCTGCCGGCACCAACGCCAATAACTCCACCGGCGTGGGCCTGGGCGAATCGCTGCTTGGTATCAAGCTTCGCGCCTACCAGCACTACATCCCCGGCAAAGAGAAGACAGACGATAACATCAATTTCTCCATTGGAACGTATCCGCAGGTCTCCCTCAACACCCCTGCGGGCTCGGCGCAACGTGGCATCGTCGATCCCGGCCCACAATATTATCTGCCCATGGAGGTCACGGCCCAGTTGGGCTGGTTGGCGCTCGACGGCGAGGTCGGCCGCTGGATTGGCAACGCGAACGCGCCCGACCAGTGGGGGCGCGGCCTTATCGCCGGCCACTCATTCAGCGACCGCTTCGAGGCGTACACGGAAATCTACGACCTGCAAGCCATCAACGTCATTGGCAATCAACCCAAGCAGCGCTCGCTTACGCTCGATCTCGGCGGACGCCAGTCTCTCGACCGCGCCAACCACGTCCGCCTGCTCTTCATGGGGGGCCGCGGCATCCAGGTCGTCACGCGCGCCGACGGCGAGCCCAGTTGGATCGCCTACGTAGGTGTTCAGTTTCTCCTGGGCCCAAAGGAGTAAGTAGTCTCGTCATTTCCCATAGGCAATTACGAGGCAAAAAGGGGTAAATAGGGACATGGAAACCGCTACACGTTTCTCGCCAGTTCTCTTTTCTCCATTCCCCTCACGGTTCAACTTGTTGTAGTTCATTCGGTTTGAATCTCCGTTTCATCCATGCGATGAATCCGCTGTTTCTCTGGGGCATTCTCTTCACGGAAACTTCTGTGCTTCCAACTGATCAGCGCATTTGTTATTGCAATATGTTGTTATGATGTATATTACATCAGATGAGGAAAACGACGTGGCTCCTGAGTCGAAGACCACAACCCGACCGAAGCGCAGAGTCGTTGCTCCCGCAGAAAAGCGCACTCAACTCCGGCTTACCGTCGATTCCAGATTCACAAAGAGCCATTTCAATCAACTCTTTGCGGTGCTCAAAATCCGGAAGAAAAACGCACTGGCTGAACACATCATCATGAATTTCAAGAGCAAAGCCGCTCAGTCGCAACTTCTTGCTTTCTACAACAACCAATGGCTGAACATTCCATTTCAAAGTATCGACACAGCCTTCGTATTTCCTTTGACCTACGAGATTGCCGATGAGTTGGAGAGAGTCGGTGGAGAGATTCTCGGCGGCGTGAATAAATCCAAGACATTTCGCGTGATGGTGGCCTACTTCGCGGCCATCTACAAGCTCAGGGCTCCAGTTCAATCCACATTCGCATAGTCCCGCCAGGACAGCTTGCAGACCCCGACGGCAAACACGCGATGATCGCCGTGAAGAGCTTGCCCCCAATGGGCCATTGCGCATTGTTCACGCACTTCGCAGTTGATGGCGGATTACCATGTGTGCGATCAAGCACGGCATCTTCGCCCAATTCACGGACCCGGAGATGCAAGCCGCCTTCCACCAGGAACAACTCCTGGCGGATCCTCTCCAACTCCGAGCTGTGCGACTGCATTCCATCGAAACCAGGCTCAGAACTGAGGAAACCGAGGATTTGATCTTCACCGACGAAACGGATGCGCGCCTGCTCCTCTCAAGCCTCCAGCCCGCCGCCCAGTCCCGACAGCTTCTCGAAATCCTGAAAGCATCGCAACAACCAGAGCCGAAGGCGAATGTCGGCTGCGACCTGACAATTGCTCTTGTCATGTCTTCCACGGGCCAACAGGCTTTCAAAGTATCGATTCACGAGGGAATGCGGCGAGAGATCATCAAGCGAATTGCTCAACTCCGGCAGACAGCATATCGGGCATCGCGCAACAACTTCAGAATAAACAGCAACGAACGTGGTGGCAGATAGTTCAAAGCTGAGGAAACCATCCGCTTCCACTCTTCGCTTCCAGTACATGCGATCTGCGATCCATATTTCTGGACGGCCATCTCCAACCCGAAGACGATTGCCGCTTCGTCCTGGTTGAGTACGGTCACAAGGCGACCGCGGTCGATGACGGAAACTCTCCCGTTCAGCATGTACGATACATCGCCGGTCTTCCGGTTGATCGTCCAGATGCGTGTCGTGGCGATCTGTTGGGCAAGATTCTGTTCCTTTTGTTGAGCCAAAAGCCTTTGCTGCACGAAGCCTGCCCAGTCGGATTGTTGATTGTCCTCGGGCGGCGCTCCGATATGCAGCGCGTCTGATTCCAGCCTCGCGTTGAGCCGCCGCTGATTGCGTTGGTCGGCATAGCGCCATCCGCGAAGTTGTGCGGCCGCTCGCGCGTCTCCTTCTTCGGCTCTGTCCGCAACCCATGAGCGGAGATCCTTTGGAAATGCTTCCTGCCGCCTCTGTTGAATGGCCAGCTTCAGGGAGCGCACTTCGAGGACGGATTGAACCGTTGCCTGTGAGAGCAGGAGCTTCTTGTCCGGCCACGGCAAAGCGGACGCACGAATCTCCCGCTTTTGTTGCCGGAAGACATCGAGATGATATTGTCGGCCTTCCCTGCCGTCTGTTGTGAGGGCTTTGCACACTTCCCTCCGCCGATTACGATACTGGTTATAATCCGCCATCAGCGCACTGCGTTCGGCGTGTCGTTGCGCTTTCCGTTCTTCCCTCAGTGCGCTATTACGAGGATTAAGTTGCGCCGTATGTTGTGCGCCATGTTGATCGACCTCATAGCCGGATGTTGAGGCAGGTGTCCAGGTCCCAAGAGCCGCCTCAGTGTTCTGACGGTTGATCTTTCCCGCAAAGTTGTTCCGAAATACATCGGATGCCTTTACCCGGATGTTGTGGTCGATGGCAAGGACTGTATATCCGCCCGACTCTCCTTTCTCAAGCCTGAGATGCGCCTTGGAGAGAAGGCGATGGAAGTGATCCCAGGTGACATTCCGTCTTGTGAGGAGGGAACGCACGGCTGGAGCAACCTCCCGCCGTACGTAGGATTGGAACGATTCCTGATCCTGATAATGCTCAAATTGTGCAGCGGCACCGGATGGTTGTTGTCGGGCGCAGCGAAGCGCATTGCGTTCGGATCGCGACAGAGGTACAGCCTGTTTCGATTCCTCATCCCATCGAGTCATTCCCGGTGTATGTGCCCAGCCATACTTCGCTTCGAGGAGACGTGCTGCGGCATCGAGAGCAAGCCAATTGTTATATCTTGTGGGTGCTCTGAGCGTTACAGGATGAACTTTGTTCACCATGATGTGAATATGGAAGTGCTTCTTGTCGTCGTGCGCGACGACCATATATTGATGATGTTCATAGCC
Organism: Occallatibacter sp.; assembly: GCA_050012895.1. Classification (GTDB taxonomy): domain Bacteria; phylum Acidobacteriota; class Terriglobia; order Terriglobales; family Acidobacteriaceae; genus Telmatobacter. The sequence continues at coordinate 3,047 of JBEKGH010000102.1, read as the reverse complement.
GAGTGCCTTCAATGTTTGAACGGCTGAGTCTGTCCACTGTGGTCGAGTAGGACGCTCTCCTGGAGGCCATGCCAGTTCATAATGGCAGACTGCATCCTTGCAGCGATCGTTGAGAGAAGCAACTCCTTGCATTTCTCCTGCCGCGGTGTCGAAGCTTAGAAGATTCCACGACAGAACCACATCGCCTCGCAAAACAGGTTCTCCAGTCTCGGCATCACGCTCTTGCGTAAGGTATTCATGAAGCCGCTTGAAGCTGCTGGAGTGCTTCCGGGATGGTTGTACCTTGACGATCATGTTTATTTTATTGAGGCAGTGTTGAGCGTTCTCACTGCGCCAAGAACTGCGGACAATGTCGAATTCAGTTCCCGGCGAAGGCCTTCTTCATCAGGAAGACCCTTGATCTGCATGAGCAGGTACTTCTGAAGTCCACCGAGTCGTGCGAGCTCTCCTAAAGCCTTCTGGTCCACCTTCGAAACGATTCGCTTGTTGAGTGACGTCCTTCGCATGTACTCGCTCATGGTCAGGCCAGCTCTCTTGGCTTGGGCTTTGATGACGGCTTTCTCTCGATCCGTTGTTCTGATGAAGAGCCGTAGTGTGGCGCCCTCGGTTCGCTTGGGTCTTGCCATTTCCTTCTCCTGTTCTGTGGGGTCTCGGGGCGTAGCCCTGAGCAAGATGCGCAACTATTTCTCCGAGTAGCCGCAGGCGGATTGGAGAGATGGTGGTGGGTGCGCGGAACCCAGAAGGGGTTTCGTGCGCACAGCGCATTTCTTGCCGTTCACCGTTCAGACATTCAGTTCTCACTGTTGTGGCGTCCAGTTTGCATCATCCAGGGTTTGTACTCTACGAATAGTTTATTATATATGTGCTGTCATTGTTATATTATCTTGTGATAATATCTCTCTCGTGCCCTATAGAGCGCATTGAGGAAGAAGAGCAATGGGAACAGCGGGGCGTCGTAAAGTGTAGACCATTTCTTCGGATGTTGTGGAGGAGCTTCGTACGTAGTTGGCTCAAAGAACGACAGAACCCGTGCCACAACCCGATTCGTTCATGATCGGTGCGGTGATACAGGCGCTGTTGCCTCTTCTCGTAGAGTTGCGGAGAAAGGGCTATTCATTGAACATGCTGGCCCATGTGCTGGAAGAGAAGGGGGTAAGGATCAGTTCAACAGCTCTTTCGGGGTACCTGGCGAAGTTTGCTAGGCCGGTTGAGGATGCGCCGGCAAGAGGGGCACGCAGAGAGAGGACACAAACCTCGACAAGTGCCTCGCAGACACATGGACATTTCGCAATGAAGCCGGATGTAACGCTATAAGTAGAGGGTGATGCGTGGCGGCATGTTCTTTGTAACGGGCAGTAAGGGTGATATCCGTGCGCGGGCGGTTCCCGGGAAAAGGCTATGAACACACGTGCCAGGTTTGAGGACAACATCGGGGCTGGTATGTCGTCGAATGAATGGAATTGCGAGTTGATGACAGTTTCGGAGATTGCACGTACGTTGCACGTTCCGGTGTCATGGATCTACGAACGAACAAGGCGACGTGGAGCAGAACGTATTCCGCACATCAAACTCGGGAAATATCTGCGGTTCGAAATTACCACGGTTCGGAAGTGGCTGAACAGCCTAAGGTGCTCTTGATGAATCCGGCCGTGGGGAATACTCTTCCATCAGACGCACTACCACCTGAACGAGCAACATTCGGAGGACGAATGTCTCGTAGAAGGTGCCACCAGGAAGGTTCCCTCTTTAAGAGGGGCACACGCAAGAAAGTGTGGGTAGCGCGCTGGTGGGAGGATGCGATTGGACCCGACAACCAAATGCAGCGGATTCGCCGCTCTGAGGTTCTCGGATCGGTCGCGGATATCCCAACTAAACGCGAAGCGCAGCAGTTGCTCGATGATCTGATGCGCAAAGCGAACAGCGGCCAGCATCAGCCTCAAGCGGTCCTGACGTTCAAGTGTTTCGTTCAGGAACGCTGGAAGCTCGATCTGTACCCCACATTGAAGTACTCAAGCAAGAAGTTTTACGACAACATGGTCAACACGCATCTCATTCCGGTCTTTGGTGACAAGCAACTTCGATTGATCACCAAAGACAGCGTCCAAAGCTTTCTGAATGCGAAAGCAAAAGGCGATGCCTCGTGGAAGACAGTCAAACACATCCGTACTGTGTTCGGCTCAATCCTCGAAGCGGCGGTGCAAGATGAATTATTGACCTCGAACCCCGTGCGGCGAACTCGCTTGCCGCGACGTGGCCCGGAGAAAGAAAAGGCTCCGATTGCAACTAAAGACGTGAAGGCACTCATCGATAAACTCGCTGAGCCCTCGCGCTCGATTGCTGCTTTGCTTGCCATGACTGGATTACGTATCGGCGAATTGCTGGCGTTGCGCTGGCAGGACGTCGATTTGGTCGACAGATTCCTCGCAGTGAATCAGTCAGTCTATGAAGGTCACTTCGACGAACCCAAGAGCAAGCGGAGCAAACGCCGCGTTCCTTTAGGCCCGAATTCGGTTGAGATTCTGCGCTCGATTCCTCGGAAGGATGCGGACCCGTCCGCGCTGATCTTTGCGGCGCGCAATGGTGCCCCGTTGAGCCGAAGAAACCTGCTCAATCGTCAACTGAGACCGGCCTGCAAGGCGCTAGGCTTGACCGGAGTGAACTGGCATTGGCTGCGGCACGCCAATGCAACCCTGCTCGATTCTGTTGGGGCTCCTTTAGGCACGGTTCAAGCTCTGCTCGGTCACTCTTCCTCTGAACTCACGCGCGAGACGTACATCGAGTCGGTTCCTGCGGATGCGCGGAAGGCAGTGGAGGGGGTCGAAAAGCTGCTTGGAACCAGGGGTTCTCTTATTGGACCCAAATGGACCCGAGTTCCGGAATGGCCGGAGTTAGGATCTTCGCTAATTAATTGATATTGCGGGATTTAATGGTCGGGGAGAGAGGATTTGAACCTCCGACCCCCTGGTCCCGAACCAGGTGCTCTACCAGGCTGAGCCACTCCCCGACACCTAATTTTCACCTGCAGACTCGGGATCTGAAACGCGCTG
>JBEKGH010000101.1:0-14854 GCA_050012895.1 Occallatibacter sp. | reverse complement strand
GCCAAGGTCGGCAACCGCGTCAATCTCTGGACCCGCTGGCAGGCTCTCGAATACATCACCAGCCAGAACTTCGAGCGCCGCGCCCTCAATCTCTTCCACGTCATCACCGTGGTTCCCGGCGCTATCGGCGCATGGCGCACCGCGCCCGTAAAAGCCGCAGGCGGATACCCGCTCAACACCGTCGCTGAAGACGCCGACCTCACCATGGGCTTGCTCGAACAGGGTTGGAAAGTCGACTACGAAGACCGCGCCCTGGCTTATACTGAGGCGCCCATCGACGCCAGCGGCCTCATGCGCCAGCGTTTCCGCTGGTCCTTCGGCACTCTGCAGGCCGTCTGGAAACATCGCGCCGCCTTTGTGCGCAACAAGGCCATGGGCCTCTTCGCTCTGCCCAACATCCTCATTTTCCAGATGTTACTGCCGCTGGTTTCGCCGTTCATCGACATCATGTTCGTGGCCGGCATCGTCAACTACTTCGTCGATCGCCACTACCACCCTGAAGCGGCCTCAGCGGCGAGCTTCGAAAAGCTGCTGGCCTATTTCGGCGCCTTCCTGCTCATTGACTTCATCACCTCGTCGCTGGCCTTCAGTCTGGAGCGCCGTCATCCCGCCAACAAAGGCGACGGATGGCTGCTGTTCCACATCTGGCTGCAGCGCTTCGCCTATCGGCAGGTCTTCTCCGTCGTGCTCTTCAAAACCCTCAAGCGCGCCATCGACGGCAAGCCCTTCAACTGGGACAAGATAGCCCGCACCGCCAGGATGAGCAAGCACACCGAAGCCCTCACCGAAGCCGCGCCGTGAGAACAGTGGTCAGTGGTCGGTGGTCAGTCTGCAGTGCGGAGTGTGAGTGTGAAGTGTGCGACGGGCGGCCGATGGACCTGCATTTTTCTCTTCTCCCGGCTGAGATCTTGGAAGTCCCATGGAATCAGCGCAAATGTTCGTTTAGTTGGTGCGTTCACTCGGCCAAATGTTAGCTCAAGCGGTGCGGTGCGCCCCGGGAATGTTCGCCTGGGAGGTTGTGATTCTTTGAGACAAATACCGTGAAATTGGCCATTTGGAGGGTGAGTGTAACCGAGAAATTGGCCAAATAAGAGCATAGGTTTGTAGAGAATTTCCCATCAACACGTCAAGATGGCCTTCAGGTGCATGTTTTGCCCGATTGTGCGCGTGTTTTGAGGTGTTTTTGAGGGTAAAAGCGAGCTTGTAGCCGGTAGCGCGTAGCCAGTAGCCAATAGCCAGTAGCCAATAGCCAGTAGCCAACAGCCAGTAGCCAACACCCGGTAGGCGGTGGCTTCCAGCTCCTAGCTGCCAGCTTTTGCCCCTCGCCTCTGTTTTCTATTCCCTATTCCCTATCCCCCACTCCCTACGAGGACGCCAGCGTTCGAAGTGCTCGCCATCACCCATGTGCTTCGAAGGCGTACACCTCCCATGGGGCGATTAACGACCGATATTGTCTTCGCCGATATCCGTTCCATGAAGAGACGCTCATTATGTGCCGTGCCACTGCGCATGGCAGTTGCGATCGGGCTTCAAGTTTTTGCGGCGTTCGCGTATGCGCAGTCGCAAGTCGATCAAGACCTGATGTCGATGAACCTGGAAGATCTGTCGCGCGTGAAGGTTTTCAGCGCCTCGCGTCATTTTGAGGACGCGCGCAGAGCGCCATCCTCAGTCAGCATCATCACTGCTGCTGACATCCGCCGCAACGGATGGCGAACGCTGGGTGAGGCTTTGAGCAGTCTGCGCAGTTTCTATACGTCGTACGATCGCGATAACCTGTTCCTGGGCGTGCGCGGGTTCATGCGTCCCGGCGACTACAACTCGCGCGTGCTGGTGCTGGTGAACGGTCACCGCATGAACGACAACGTCTACAGCGGCGCGGCCATCGGGATCGGCTTTTCCATCGATCTCGACCTGGTGGACCACATTGAGATTGTGCGCGGGCCTGGCTCTTCGCTCTTCGGAACCAACGCCATGTACGCAGTGATCAATGTGATTACCCGTACAGTAGGTTCAGAAACGGCAATTGAGACCGCGGACGACACCGGGTCATTCCAATCTCGGACAGGCCGGCTCACTCTCTCGGCCGGCAAAGGCGATCGCTCCGCCCTGCTTTCCGGGACGTACCAAAAGAATCCCGGCCAATCCTCTCTCTTCTTTCCGCAGTTCGCATCGCCGCTCACCAACAACGGTTACACGGAAAATATGGACGGCGCGCGTTTTGACCAGGCCTTCGCGGATCTCCGCAGCGGCAACTTTCATCTGCGGGGCGCATTCTCCGACAACATGAAGAGGTATCCCACCGCGACTTCCGGCAGCTTGTTCAACAATCCTGCCGACTGGGTGGAAGGCACACGCGCATATGTCGACGCCAGTTGGCACAAAACCGCGTGGTCGGGAACCGGGATCGACTTTCGTCTTTTCTATGACAATTTCGATAACATCGGCAGCTGCGCCGTTAAATATCCCCCGATGGGAACGATCATCGGGCGCATCAAGACGCGTTCCGATTCGGCCGGTGCTGAAGCCAACGTGACCCACGAATTCGGCGCCGTCAGGATCACCGCGGGCGCCGACTACCAATACAGCCTTCGTGTGCTCTTGCGCAACGTCGTCGTTGGAGAAGGGGATATTTCGCGCACCGATGAATCGCCCTGGTTTGCCGCCGTATACGGTGACGCGGAATTCAACTTTACTCCCAAGCTCATCTTTCATGCCGGTGGCCGCTTTGATGACTACAGCACTTTCGGTGGCGACGTAAACCCTCGCTTTGCGGTAATCTATACGCCCGGAGTTCACACCGCGGTCAAGTACATCCTGGGGAAAGCCTTTCAAGCTCCCAGCGCCGCAGCGCAGTTCTATAGCGACCCCATCAATTTTCTTCCGCCGCCGGTCCCGCTCCTCCCGGAGCAGATTCTCAGCAACGAGCTCGTCCTGGAGCAGAACCTTCGCCCCTGGATTTCGGTAACAGCCGACGGTTTCTACAACGAACTCCACAATCTGATCACCGAAGTTCCGGCCAAGACCCCCGGGTTTGTTTGGGTGGTGAATGACGGACAGGTTGACGCCAGGGGTCTGGAATTTGAAGTCGCGGCGGAGCGCACTTCCGGCCTGGGCGCGCGAGCCAGTTACACCGTTACCGCGACATCCGATACCGGGGTCTATACGCGCCCCGTGAACGCTCCTGTGACCCAGGCCAAGTTAAACGGAACGTCGCCGCTGTCGAGGCACGCCTTTGCATCGGTCCAGGTAATGTATGTGGGCCCCATGACCGACTATCGCGGAACCCGCGTGCCTTCCTACGTGCTGCCCAACATCACGGTGAATACAAACCAGCTCTGGGGAGGGTGGGTCTTCTCTTCGAGCGTGTACAACGCCACCAACCGCCGCTGGTTCTCTCCCATGGGCCCAACCGATCCCGAGGACCAGATCCAGCAGGACGGCGTGACCTGGCGCTTCAAGGTGACCTACCGCATCCCGGTTAACGGCGAACGGGGCAGTCGATGAGCGTGGCTCGAACACACAGGTGGGGAACTCTGGCGCTTCTGGCTGCGCTTGCAGCGCTTGCGCTCCCGCCTGCCCCAACACAGGAGCGCGACGAGCGCGCGGTAAGAGTGGCCTATCTTTACAGCCTCATCAAGTTTGTCGATTGGCCGACCCCACAGAATGACCTGCTGATCGGCTATGTGGGCAGTCAAGCCACCGGCGAGACGCTGCTCAAATCGCTCGATGGCCGCAAGAGCGATGCGCGCACTCTGCACGTGGTTCTCTCTCCCGGGGATGACGTGCTCCAGAAATGCGACATCATTTATTTTGGCGATGCCTCTCCGGACGATATTCGCATGACACTGGCAAAGGTCAGCGGCCGTCCGGTGCTCACGCTGGGGGAAACCGATTCCTTTCCGCGGCGCGGCGGCATGATCGGCCTGGTCAAGGACGAGGACCACATTGAAATCGTTGTGAACCTGCAATTGGCGCAGCGCTCCGGTGTAAAAATCAGCTCGCGTGTTCTCAACCTGGCCACCATCGTGCGCTCGGGCGGGGAGGGCTGAGATGAGCATCCGGGACGGCAGCAGCTTCGCGCATAAAATGACATGGATCGCTCTCGTCACCAGCGGCATTGCGTCGGCGCTCCTGATGGCCAGCTTTCTGGCCTACGATCTGGTGAGCGCCCACAAGCAGATGCAAAGCCGTCTGGCCACACTTGCCCAGGTGGTTGGTGAGAACTCCACGGCCGCCCTGGTGTTCGACGACAAACCTGCGGCCCGCGAGATGCTGGAAGCATTGCGCACGGAATCGCCCATCGTTACAGCATGCCTTTATGCGCCGGCAGGCAATCTCTTCGTTGAATATCTGCGCCAGCCCGCAGTGCGGCGATGCCCGGAATGGGCAGGAAGATGGTCAACGCCCAGCACGTTTGCCGCAGCCGAGCGCAGGCTGGAACGGAGAGGCGATTTTGCAGGAACCATTTACATCGAATCCGACCTCAGCGACTTGCGGATGAAGTGGATTCGACTCTGTTGTATCGCTTGCGGACTGCTCTTCGCGGTCCTGATTCTGAGCGCCCTGTTGGGGTCGGTGCTGCAGCGCCGCATCCTGCGGCCCATCGATGAATTGGCGCGAGCCATGCAGGCCGTTACCGCTCATCACGATTTCAGCGCGCGGGTTTCCCCTGCCGGAAAGGACGAAATCGCATTGCTGGGACGCGGATTCAATTCCATGCTGCGAGAGTTGGAAAAGCACGCCCAGGATAAAGAGCTTTTTGAGGCCAGACTCGAGTACCAGGCCCTCAATGACGAACTAACCGGCCTTCCCAATCGGCGCCTGATGGCCGACCGTCTCAACCAGACTTTGGCTGTAGCCACGCGCAACCTGAACGGCGCGGCGCTGCTCTACATTGACCTGGATGGGTTCAAACTCGTCAACGACAGCCTCGGCCATTCGGTGGGAGACTTGCTTCTTGCCGAAGTCGCCAAACGGCTTCAATCGCGGGTGCGTGAATCCGATACGCTGGCCCGCCTTGGCGGTGACGAATTCGCCATCATCATGGGCGGTATCAGTTCGAAGCAGCAGCCTGGCCGGCTTGGAGGAGAACTGCTGGAGGCTTTGGCGGCGCCATTTTGTATCGAGGGCCACGAGATCCGGATTGGAGCCAGCATCGGAGTCAGTCTTTTCCCCGAACACGGCACCAGTTCTGTCCTGCTGTTGCAGAACGCCGACAGCGCGATGTACGCCGCCAAGCGCGGCGGCAAGAACCAGGTTGCGTATTTCTCCGACGACCTGGGGACATCGGTTCGCGAGCGCCTCAACCTGGAGCACGAACTGCATCACGCCCTGGAGCGTGGCGGAATCACCGTGCACTATCAGCCCGAATTCGATCTCGGCACTTTCAACGTCGTTCGCTTCGAAGCTCTGGCGCGCTGGAACCACCCCACGCTCGGCCAAATCCCTCCATCCAAGTTCATCCCCATCGCCGAAGAGGCCGGGCTTATTGTCGAACTTGGCGCCTACATATTGGAGCAAGCCTGCCGCGAAGCCCTGCGGTGGCAAGATGCCGCTCAGCATCCCATCCAGGTCGCAGTCAATGTCTCCAGCATCCAATTTGCGCGCGATGCCTTTGTGGATGAAGTTGCCGAAACACTTCGCATCACCGGCCTTTCTCCCACCTTGCTGCAGATCGAACTCACCGAGTCAGTGCTCGTGAATGGCATGGAGAACGCAGCCAAGGCCATGCACCGTCTCTCCAAATTGGGTGTGTCGATGGCAGTGGACGATTTCGGCACCGGGTACTCATCGCTTAGTTACTTGCCCAACCTGCCCTTCCGCTCTCTCAAGATCGACCGCTCCTTCATCAGTGAACTGGAGCATCGTCCGGATCTGGAGAATATGATTCATTCGCTTGTGATGCTGGCGCACAATTTAGGAATGAAGGTGATTGCGGAGGGAGTGGAGACCCGCGAGCAGCTCGACCTGATCGCGACTTTGGGGGGAAATGAAGTCCAGGGCTTCTTGCTGGGCAAGCCGACGCCTGAGCCGATGGCTTTCATTGCGGCGCACCGGGAAGGACAGCGGCTGGACGCCGATCTGAGGAATAGCAACAGCGTGCAGCGGGAGCTTACCGCGGCCCTTCTGACCACTGACCACTGATCGATTTTATGGGGCTTAATCGGTATCCCACCCTTCGCCGGAAAAAGGCGAAGGATGGGGCAACTGCCGACAACTGTTCCCTGTTCCCCAATTTTTTACGGTCCCAGGTACAGGCTTACGCCGGGCGGCGCGAAGCTGAGCTGGCCGGTCCTGGGGTCGTAGGAGAGGTTGAGGGCATCGGTTTTGCGGCCGTTGATGAACACGGCCACCAGCAGGTTATTGCCGTATCGCGCTGCCTCCGCGATCTTGTGGTTCTTGATGGCGCCGTATTCATTGTCGGGGCTGGTGGAACCCCAATCGCCCTGGAAGCGCGCGTAGGGATAGACGCTGTGCTGGTCGGGATGCTGTTGCCAGTTCTTGTCGCTGGTCCAGATGCCGTAGGCGCGGGTCAGATCGTCGGCTTCGACCGCGGTCAGGAATTTGTTCACCGCGTGACGCCCGAAGAGATAGCGGTTCCAGTTCCAGGGCCAGTCCACCGGCCGGCCGGCCACGAGCCACCAGCTGATAAACAGCAACAGGATGGCGCCCACGGTGCACTGCACGATCAGCAGATTGCGCCGCGAGCGCGCGGGGTCGTACTGAGGAGCGTCGAGCAGAGTCATGGCGTTGTTTCCTCGGTATTAAGAATACAAGGGTCAGGTTTCAGGTGTCAGGGGTCAGTAGTCAGCGACCTCGTCCTGACCGCAGTTGCGAAGGAGGGCCTATGGATTTAGACACCGGCGACGAGGCCGTTGTTCCCTGCGCCCTGATACGAGGTCTGTTGAAAAGCAACCGCAGATCCTTCGACTCGTCCGCTCTGCGGACTCGCTCAGGAGGACATCGTGTTTTTGCTGCGGACTTCGGACTCAGGACGTTGATCCCTGAAGCCTGACACCTGAAACCTGTCTTACTCCCTGCTGTACACTGTCTTGCTCTTCTCCGCATGGCGCTCGATGGCGAGTTCGATCAAGCGCGTAATCAGCTCGGTGTAGCTTAGGCCCGAGGCCTGCCACAGCTTGGGGTACATGCTGATCTGCGTGAAGCCGGGCATGGTGTTCACTTCGTTTACAAAGATGCGCCGCTTGCCTTCGGGCTCCATCAGGAAGTCCACGCGCGCGAGGCCCGCAAGGTCGCAGGCGCGGAAGGCGGCGACTGCCATCTCGCGAATTTTCCTGGTCTCGGACTTGCTTAATTTGGCGGGGATGACGGGCACGGAGCCTTCGGAAAGATACTTGGCCTCGTAGTCGTAGAACTCCTTGCCGGGAACGATCTCGCCCACCACGCTGGCCTTGGGATCGTCGTTGCCCAGCACCGCGATTTCGAATTCGCGGGCGCGCGTTTTGCCACCGACGCCCTGCTCCACGATGAGCTTGCGATCGTATTTGGCGGCCACGGCCAGCGCGGGACCGAGCTCCTTGCGGTCGTGCGCCTTGGTGATTCCCACCGACGAACCAAGATTCGCCGGTTTCACAAAGACCGGATAGCGAAGCGCACGCTCGACTGTTGCCGTCGCCTTGCGCGGGTTCTTTTCCCAATTGGCGCGGAGCAGCGTGACATGTTTCACGATGGGCAGGCCGGCTTCGACGAAGAGGCGTTTCATTACATCCTTGTCCATGCCTGCCGCCGAGCCCAGCACGCCGGAGCCGACATAGGCGATACCGGCGAGCTCAAAGAGCCCCTGCATGGTGCCGTCCTCGCCGAAGGTGCCGTGCAGAACGGGAAACACAACATCGAGCGGCTGGCCGCCGGGGCCCTGGTTTTGGTTGAGAGCAGTGGAAGAGCGGGGTTCGGGGGCCAGCAGCGTGGGAATGCCTTCGTGGAGAAGTATTGCTCCGGGCGTGGCTTCCGGGTCGCCTGCGCGCAGCTTCCGCGTAGCGGTGCCGATGTCGCCGTTGAGCAGGTGGTTGGCATCGGCTGCGGCCAGCCAGCGGCCCTCCCGGGTGATGCCGATGGGGGTTACGTCGAACTTGTTGCGATCGATGGCCCCGAGAACCGACGCGGCCGACAGCAGAGAGACCTCATGCTCACCGCTGCGCCCGCCAAAAAGAATGCCCACGCGAAGTTTTTTTGTCATTTTCTGTGCGATCGCCGCGTTCCCAAACCACGCGACTTCTTCTTAGTGTAGAACCACCGGCAGAGGCGCGTTTCCATGCGTTTAATGGGGATGATTCCCGGGCCCAAAGGGGCGCTTCAGGCGGGGTGGGGCGCGGCGCCTCATTTTGTCCCGGATATTATTGCGATCAAAGGCGATAACCGGGAAAGGGAATCACCCCAAAAGACCACAAGTCAAGGTACCAAAAGTGCTATATTCAAAGCCCTCGTCGCGGTTAACATCATTGAAAGGCAATACCCCCGCATTGTTCCCACTTGCATCCCACTACCGCGCTATCGGCACAAAAACTTGTGGGGGAAGCGGAGAATGATGAGTTTGTGTCGCAGGAGCGTTGAAATCACAGCAAGGGCAGCACAGTTCGAGTTGACGAAACGATTTGTTGCCGCGGCAGCAATGGTCCTCGCATGCGTTGCGGCCGCGGGGTCAGCTCAGCCGGCTCCATTGACCACGCTGGACAGTGTCCGGCGCCTGAGCAATGCTGAGGCGGCCAAGGGAATTCCTGTCGCTGTTACAGCCACGGTGACGTATTTCCGCTCCTATCGAAGAAACATGTTCGTGCAGGACGGCACGGCCGGCGTCTTTATCAAGGCCACCACAAACGTCAAGCTGGCGCCCGGAGATCGTGTCCTGATCAAAGGCGTGACGCATGACGGATATCTTCCCTACGTGGTCAGCAGCGACCTCACGCTACTGGGGCACGGCGCCCTTCCCAAGCCGATCCCAGCCGGCTACGAGGATCTGATCGGGCCAGGCGACGATTCAGAGTTGGTGACGGCGCGTGGCGTGGTGCGGGCCGCGAATATGGATCAGCCGTCAGATGCCCACACCACAGGCGCAACCTTCAAAATGCTCACCGACGGCGGGTCAGTGGACGTGGAACTGGACAACGTCACCGCGAGTGAGCTGGAAAAACTGCTGGATGCCGAAGTGGCAGTGACAGGCGTAGCCGGTGGCAGGTTCGACGGCAAGGTGCAGAAGACCGGAATCCTGCTCCATGTTTCCAGCCTGGACGATGTCACTATCGTGAAACCTGCCGCAGTCGACCCGTGGTCGCTGCCTGTTACGCCGATGGATGAGATTCAGGATGGCTATCGCGTAAACGATCTTACCCGCCGCGTGCGCGTGAGCGGCGTGGTCACGTACTACGAACCTGGCTCCGCGGTTGTGCTGCAAAACGGCGCCCGCAGCTTGTGGATCACGACGCGCACCTTTTCGCCGCTGCGCATTGGCGACCGGGCCGACGCCACGGGCTTCCCCGCAGCGAACGAAGGTTTTCTGCAGTTGACGGCGAGCGAGATCCGGGACAGCGGCGTTGCTGTGCCGGTTGCGCCGCTGCCCGTTCCATGGCAGGGATTGGCTTCGAGCCAGCATATCTTTGACCTGGTTTCGATCGAAGGCCAAGTCGCGGTCTCGGCCAGGGAGGCCGCGCAGGACGAATATGTACTGGTCTCGGACGGCTATGAGTTCTCGGCCATCTACCAGCATCCGATAGGCGCCGGACCATCGTCACTGGCTCCGATGAAAGCCATCCCCGTGGGTTCGCGCATTCGCGTCACGGGCATTTGCGTGCCTTTGAACTCGAATCCCTTCAGCCAGGATGCGCACTTCAATATTCTGCTGCGCTCCCAGGACGATATCGAGGTCCTTACCGCGCCCGGCATACTGAATGCGCACAATGTCGCGCTGTTCTTTGGAGGGTTGCTGCTGTTGGCGCTTGCGGCGGGCATGCGGGGGTGGAACCTTGAGCACAAGAACCGGCGCAAGGTGGTTTCTCTGGCGTACATGGAGCAACGCCGCGCGCGCATTCTCGAAGACATCAATCATTCCCGGCCGCTGGCAGGGACTTTGGAGCGTATCACCGAGTTGGTTTCGGCGCGGCTGAATGGCGCTGCCTGCTGGTGCCACGTTGCCGAAGGCGCCACGCTGGGCAACCGGCCGTCGCGGCTTTCCAATGAATCGTTTCGCACGGTCGAACATCCCATTCCCTCTCGCTCCGGGCAGGCGCTGGGCTCATTGTTCGCCGCTTTCGACGCGCGCACCAAGCCTTCAATCGCGGAGCGGGAGGCCCTGGCTATGGCGGCGGCACTGGCTACCCTGGCCATCGAAACTTCGCGCCTCTACTCCGATCTGGTGCACCGCTCGGAGTTCGATCTGTTGACCGACGTGCAGAACCGCTTCGTCATGGAGAAGAAGCTGACGGCGATGATTCAAGCGACACGCCAGTCGGCCGGCGTCTTTGGCTTGATCTATATCGACCTGAATCAATTCAAGCGCGTAAACGACGTGCACGGGCACCTGGTGGGCGATCTTTACCTGCAGGAAGTGGCGCAGCGCATGAAACGGCAACTGCGTCCCTGCGACACGCTGGCGCGGTTGGGCGGAGACGAGTTCGCAGTGCTGGTTCCAGTAGTGCACAGCCGCGACGAAGTGGAAGAGATCGCAGCGCGGCTGGAATTCTGTTTCCACGAGCCTTTTGTAAGAGACGAATGCGTCATCCACGGCTCGGCCAGCCTGGGCGTCGCTCTGTACCCGGAGGATGCCGAAACGTTGGAAACCCTGCTGAGCGCGGCCGACGCCTCGATGTACGTCGCCAAGTACACGCGGATGGGCAAGAGCCGGGGGGCGGAAGCTCTGGACGAAGACGATCTCGTGAAGAAAGATCGCTCCTAGAAGGCTCCGCGTCTCGTTCCCGTGCACAGCATTGCGTGCCACCTCTAATGCAACCAGCTAATTTTTTTGTTCTTGCCTGCCGATAAGCATGGAGAAGCGGATGCGCCTGCATCTGCCTCGGTTGAGTTGCGCCCATGAAGAGATTTGCTCTCCTGCTCGCATTGCTTGCGATGTGCGCGCCACCCGTGCGGGCGGAAGCTGGCGTCCCATTGACCACTTTGTGCGCCATCTCCGCTCTGTCCAACGCCCAGGCAACCCAGCACTTGCCCGTCGCCTTCGAAGGAACCGTAACCTACTACGCGCGCAATCTCAAAAACCTCGATGTCCAGGACGGTGACAAGGGAATCTACATCCAGCTCACCAGGGATGCCATACTGCTTCCCGGCGACCGCGTCCTCGTCAAGGGAACTACCCGGCCCAGCTTTCTCCCTTTCGTCCTCGCCACCGACGTAACCGTCCTGAGCCACGGACCGCTTCCCAAACCCATCGAAGCCGGCTTTGATGACCTGGTCGGCACCAGGACCAACTGCATGCTGGTCAACGTTCACGGCATCATCCGCGCCGCCGATCTGATTTCCAGCCCGGTGGTGCCGAGGGCCCGCCTGCAGTTGCTTATCGATGGCGGCTACATCGACCTGGAAGTTGAAAGCAGCGATGCAAACGCGCTCAGAAGCCTGCTGGACGCGGAGGTCGAGGTTTCGGGCGCTGCGGGAAGAGTCTTCGACGGCAAGATGCAGCAAACGGGCGTCAAGATCAAGGTCTCCAGCCTCGCCGATATCAAGGTTCTCCGCCACGCCGGCGACAACCCGTGGTCCCTTCCGCTTACCCCTCTCGATGAAATTATCGCCGGCTATCATGTCCACGATCTCTCCACCAGGCTGCGGGTTCATGGCACCATCACCTGGTACCAGCCCGGCGAGGCCGTTGTCCTACAGAACGGTGACAGGAGTCTCTGGGTTTCCACCCAGACCAGTGAGCCATTGCAAGTCGGCGACATTGCCGACGCAACCGGATTCCCTGAAACCCACGACGGCCACCTGCTCTTGAATCATGCCGAAATTCAGGACAGCCGCGTCCAGGCGCCCATCCCGCCGCAGCCAGCCACTTGGCGTCAACTCGCTTTCTGGGGGCGGAGCTTGCTTGGCGGGCACCAGTACGATCTGGTTTCGATCGAAGGGAAAGTGGTGACCGCGGTCCGGGAGGCCGCGCAGGACGAATACGTCCTGGTCTCCGACGGGCGTCTCTTCACAGCTGTCTACAGGCATCCTCCCCCGCCCGCGCCGCCGCCGCCCATGCTCGAGGTCCCTCTGGGATCCAGAATCAAGGTCACCGGCATCTGCGTTCCCATAGACGGCAACCCCTTCAACGAAGAGGCGCCTTTCAATATTCTGCTGCGCTCTTTTTCCGACATCGAGGTGGTCGCCAGACCTTCGCCACTGAACGTGCGCAATCTCATCGTCCTCGTGGCCCTCCTGCTCGTTTTGATGTTCGCGGTTGGCGCCTGGAGCTGGTACCTGGAACGGAAACGACGTCACGAAACCGCGGCCCTGGCTTATCTGGAGCGGCGGCGCAGCCTGGTCCTCGAGGAACTGAATAGTTCCCGCCCTCTGAAAGAGATCATTGAACAAATTACGGGTCTGGTTTCTTTCCAGCTGCGTGGCGCTGCCTCCTGGTGCGAGATGAAAGACGGCCCCTGCTTCGGCCAGCGGCCCACCACCATCACATCGCAGCGTGTCGTCGAGCAGGCCATCTACGGTCACGTCGGCGCACTTCTCGGCACGCTATTCGCCGCCATTCCGCGCTTCGTCAAGCCCTGCCCGGACGAGTCGGAGGCATTGACGCTGGGAACCGGACTCGCCAAACTGGCCATTGAAACGTCGAACCTCTACCGCGCACTGGTGTACCGCTCGGAGTTCGACCTGCTTACGGACATCCCCAACCGGTTCTCTCTCGAAAAACAACTGGAAACGCTCATTCATGAAGCCCGCACCAGCGCCGGCGTTTTTGGCTTCGTCTTCATCGATCTGGACCGCTTCAAGCAGATCAACGATCAGTACGGCCACCAGACCGGAGACGTGTACCTGCAAGAGGTGGCCCAGCGCATGAAGCGACAGCTTCGCCCCGGGGACATGCTCGCGCGTCTGGGCGGCGATGAATTTGCCGTGGTCGTGCAGACGGTGCACAACCGGACGGAGGTGGAAGAGATCGCCTCACGGCTGGAGCGCTGCTTCGACGAGCCCTTTGCAGTCGAGGGGCGCCAGGTCCACGGATCGGCCAGCGTGGGCATCGCCCTTTTTCCCGAAGATGCAACCGACCGGGACGGACTGTTGAACACCGCCGACGCCGCTATGTATGTGGCCAAGCAATCCCGAAAAAGCGCTGCCGCCTAAAGGTTCGGCGGTGCGGGCGCGGGGCGGGCAGACATGCGATGCGCGTGAAAATTCGATGGTTTCCCATCCTTGCGCAGGTGGTGAGTTGAGAGCGGGGAATTGGGGTTTGTGCTTTCCCACCTTAACCGATTCGCAAAAAACGCGAATCGGCGAAGGTGGGGCACCCACAGGTTGTGGAGAGTTGAGGTTTGTGCTTTCCCACCCTTTCGCGAAAAGCCGCGAATGGATGGGGCACGGGAGGTTTGGGGTGAGTTGAGAGCGGGAGTTGAAGGTCGTGCGTTCCCAGATCTCACAATTGCGCGCGTTCCCACATCTCACAATTTCGTGCTTTCCCACATCTCAAAAATCGAGATGTGGGGCACCCACTGTTTGTAGCATCTGGCAAAAAGTTGAGGCCCGGCTTTTGGCCGGGCCTCGCTGATTGATTCGTTTGTTGAAGCGCCCAAGAACGTTGCCTGGACGGCCAGTCCTACTCGGCGGCCATTTCTTCGGCTTCGCCTTCCTGCCGCATCAGTTCCAGCTCGCGTTCGGCGGCCTCGATCTCGGCCGTCACTTCCTGCTGCACGCGCGCCGCCGCTTCCTCGAGCTCCGGTGAGAGCTGGACGTTGCGGTAGTACTCGAGGCCCGTGCCCGCGGGGATCAAACGTCCGACGATCACGTTCTCCTTGAGGCCGCGCAGGTTGTCGATGGCGCCGTTGATGCTGGCTTCAGTGAGTACGCGTGTCGTCTCCTGGAAGCTGGCCGCGGAGATGAAGCTGTCGGTTGAGAGCGACGCCTTGGTGATGCCGAGGAGCAGCGGACGCCCGATGGCCGGACGGCCTCCGTTCTGCAGCACCTTTTCGTTCTCTTCGCTGAAGCGGAAACGATCCACCTGCTGCTCGAGCAGGAAGCCCGTATCGCCCACTTCGTCGATGCGAACCCAGCGCAGCATCTGGCGCACGATGACTTCGATGTGCTTGTCCGAAATGGCCACGCCCTGCAGGCGGTAAACTTCCTGGATTTCGTTCACCAGGTAAGCCTGCAGTTCCTTTTCGCCCAGCACGGCAAGAATGTCGTGCGGGTTCAAGGGGCCGTCCATCAGAGGATCGCCGGCGCGCAGGCGTTCGCCTTCCTGCACGTTGACGTGAATGCCGCGCGGCACCGAGTATTCCTTCTCGTCGCCGTTGTCGGCCGTGATGTAGATCTTGCGCTGGCCCTTGCTGACTTCGCCGAAGCGTACGACACCGTCGATCTCCGAAATGATCGCGGTTTCGCGCGGCTTGCGGGCTTCGAACAGCTCGACCACGCGGGGCAGACCGCCGGTGATGTCCTTGGTGCGCGTGCTTTCTTTCGGGATTTTCGCGAGCACGTCGCCCGGACCCACTTCGTCGCCGTCCTGCACCATAAGGTGCGCGCCGCGGGGCAGCAGATACCGCTTGCTACCCTTGGCGCCCTTCATGGCGATGGCCGGCTGCCGCTTCTCATCGGGCGAGTCGGCAACCACCCAGCGCGAAAGGCCGGTGACTTCGTCCACTTCCTCGTTGAGCGTGATGCCTTCCTGCAGGTCCTTGAACTGCAC
>JBEKGH010000100.1:0-15013 GCA_050012895.1 Occallatibacter sp. | reverse complement strand
AAAGGCACCACCGATACCAGCATGATTCACGGTCAGGGCTGGCAATTCATCCGCCTCGGCCGCTATCTTGAGCGCGCCTACGCCACGGCCACGTTGCTCGAGGTCTACCAGTCCGAACTCTTTCCCGCGCAGGAGCGGGAATCGTCCGGCTATCTCCATCTGGAACTGGTGGGACTGCTGCGTTGTTGCACGGCCTTCGAGGCCTACTGCCAGGTGTACACGGCTGACCTCTCGCCAGAGCGCATGCTTGAGTTCCTGGTGCTCAACCGCGACTTTCCCCATGCCATCCATTACTGCGTCGCAGGCACGCGCCAGGCCCTCGAGGGCATTCAGCAAGCCGGCGGGCGGCGGCCGCCCGAGGAAATGAAGGCCGCCATCGGCAAACTCAACGCCATGCTGGGCTACACATCTATCAACGAAATCCTGGCTGGCGATACGGCTGGTTTTCTGCACATCATCCGAGGACAGTGCCTGCACATCCACGAACTCATTTATCGTCATTATGTGCACTACTCCATTCAATCAGCGCTCACTGTGTAGTTTCATGAGCGGCGGCGGCCATTCGAGGCTTTGAAGGGGCACGACTTCAATCGTGCCGACGGAATAACGCAAAAATCTGCAGGCTTTAGCCCCCGAGGCCATCACGGTAAACCGCAGCACGATAACACCGGAACTGAAAGCTGCAATTCGGAGCCATCATGAACTTCTACTCCATCCGGCACCTCACGCGATTTCGCTACTCGAGCCCCATCAAAGAGAGCATCATGGAGGCGCGCATGCACCCGCGCTCAGACGCGAGCCAGCACTGCCTCACCTTCTCGCTCTCCGTGAGCCCGCGTTGCCGCGTCTTCAGCTATCGCGACCACCTGGGCAATAACGTGCAGCACTTCGACATTCCCGGCGAGCACAATCAGCTCGTCATCGTGGCCGAATCCGTCGTCGAGCAGCAGCCATTCCCCGACGTTCCGCTATCTCTTGCGCCCGATGCCTGGAGCGAACTGGATGCGTTGATCGAGGCCGGCGATTACTGGGAGATGCTGCTGCCCAGCACCTTCGCCGTTGAAACCCCGGCGGTGATCTTGCTCGCCCAACAGATGGGCGTGACCCGCCGCGACGATCCCCTGATGCTCGTATTGGAGCTGAATCAGCGCCTCTTCAACTACTTCGAGTACGTGCCCAGTCATACTCGCGTCGACTCGCCCATCGACGAGGCTATCGTCAGCGGCAAAGGCGTGTGCCAGGACTTTGCGCACACCATGATCGCGCTGCTGCGCCACGTGCGCATTCCTGCGCGCTACGTGTCCGGTTATCTATATCGCGGGCGCGAGGATCACGACCGCTCCACGCCAGACGCCACACATGCATGGGTTGAGGCGTTGATGCCGCATCTCGGCTGGGTGGGCATCGATCCCACCAACAACCTCGTCGCGCATCATCGCCACATCCGCACTGCCGTAGGCCGCGATTATGCCGATGTTCCGCCCACGCACGGCATCTTCCGCGGCAACACCGCGAGTGAACTGTACGTGGCCGTCCAGGTCGAGGCCGGCGACAATCCGCCGCCGCTCGATCGCAAGCTGCCCATCCCCGAAGACTGGAGCGTGCTGGTGGAGCGCGCGCAGCAGCCGCCCGAGCCCGCCGTGCCCTTCATCGACCTGCAGCAGATGCAGCAGCAGCAACAGCAGTGATCAGTTTTCAGTGGTCAGTGGTCAGTATCAGGATTTGTCATCCTGAGCGGAGTTTGGCGCGTTCTTTGCGCCAAACGGAGTCGAAGGATCTGCGGTTGCTCTTCTCGGCCAAGCGCGGCCAGTTTTCTGAGTCGCACTACTTCGCCGCCGCCATCTCCTCCGCCCCCATGGCCTTCAACCGTATCTGCGCCAGCCGCCACGTCGAAGTAGGAATGGAAAGCGGCTCTTTCGGCTTCTCCAGCTTGCGATAGTCGGCGATGGCGATCTCGCGCTCGCCATACTGCTCCGCGATGCGACCCAGAACGTACCACACCTCGTCATTCGGCCCGTCGAGATTCCAGTCGTCCATGGCGCGCAGCAAAACCTCGCGCGCGTCCTTGGTGTTTCCCGCTTCGGCGTAGAGACAAGCCAGCGTATGCAGAATGCCGGGTGAGTCTTTCTGCATCTCGGTGGCGCGAATCGCCTTGGCGATGTCGGCCTGCTCCACTTTGCCGGTGAAGAGCGCGTACCACGTTTCGTTGTTCAATAGCATGGCGTCTTCCTTGCCCAGGTCGGCAAGTTTTTGCGCCCAGCCGCGCGCCGCGGCAAAGTTGCCGCGGTCGGCCTCGATCTCCATCTTCATCTCGTAAGCGTCGCTGTCGTTCTCCAGCAGCTTCAGCCGTTCGTCGGCCAGCGCCAGCGCCTCGTCGTAACGGCTCAGGCCCATGAGCGCCAGCACATTGTCGATGAAGGCCGTCCTCGATTCCGGCTCGTCTTTGAGCAACGCCGAGGCCACGTCGAGCATGGGCGCGAAATTGTTCTGGATCAGGTATCCGACAGCCAGCGCAATCCGGATGTTGGTGCGCTCGCGATCGCCTGTCGCCTCCTTCAGCGCCGCCTCGAGAATCGCCACACCCTGCGCGACAGTGGGCTTGGTTCCCACCAGAATCGCCGCCGCAGCCAGCTTCATCCGTCGCGCGTCCGGCGCTTCACCCTTGGTCCAGAAACGAGGAAACACCGGGCCGCCCAGTGGATCGTCGCCACCCTCCAGGTGCACGTCCTCGCGCATCCAGTCGAGCAGCGCCTTCGCGCTCCGCAAATCTCCGGCCTGAATGCGGTCCAGCATTTCGAGAGCAATGGAGTTCGGCTTTTCGCCGGTGTCGAGCAATTTGTATTGCCCGTCTTCCTTCACGATGTAGAGCGTCAATGTATTTCCGCCCAGGACTTCGACCTTTTCGCGGTAGCCGGTCGCGTCATCGCCCTCGCCTTTGGGGTCGAGCATGTGCAGCACAATGTCTTCCGTAACATCGAGCGAACTCCCCTCTCGCGCCAGTTCGCTGTTCATCTTCTTGCCGTTTTCGAGCGCCTCCTTCAGTTCGTCAGCGTCCATGGCGTTCAGCACCTTGATGGCGTTGCGGCTGAGCATGGTGGCGAAGCGGTCTTTCGAGAGATCGGGATCGAAGGGCACCATGGAGAAGCGCTTGACGAGGTCTGCCGGCGTGTTCGCGAAATGCGCGTCCTCGTGGTGGGGCGCGCCGCGCAGCATGTTCGCCAGGCCCAATGTCCGCGCGGCGTCGTCGCCCGATGCGCCCGCCTGATAAAAATCGGCGGCCTGCGCATACTGCCGCATGTTCATCAGCATTTCGCCTGCGGTGCGTGCGGTTTCCTTGAAGCCGTTGTCGTCCAAGGCGCGCTTGTTGGCTTCGTCCAGGCCCGCCTTGCTGCCCTGCAGCATGGCCATGCAGGCCGACATCAGCGCCTTGGGCTCGGGATTGAGCGTTTGCGCCGCTTTGTACGCGCCTGCGTAGTCGCCGTTGTAGAAAAGCGAGAAGGCAAGATTGTCGGTGAGTCCGAGATCGGCGAGCTTGTCCTGGCCCAGCTTCTGATATTCGACGACGGCTTCCTTCATGTGCGCCTGGCCGCTGTAGCGGCGCCCCACGGAGTCGTATTCAA
This sequence comes from Occallatibacter sp., assembly GCA_050012895.1. Taxonomy (GTDB): domain Bacteria; phylum Acidobacteriota; class Terriglobia; order Terriglobales; family Acidobacteriaceae; genus Telmatobacter. Next base: position 11,393 of record JBEKGH010000100.1, on the reverse strand, counting down.
GCAGGATCGCCAGGTCGCCTTGCGCGGTGTGATCGTCGGGATCGAGCTTGATGGCGGCGCGATACGCGTCGGCCGCGCCGGTCAGATCACTCCCTGCGCGCAGTTCGCGACCCACCAGGTCGTGTTTCAGGATCTCGGCGAGCACGCGCTCGGCAAGCGCAGAGCTCGGGTCGAGTTTCACGGCAAGTCGCGCCTCGGAACGCGCAGCTCCTCCCATGCCGGCCTGGAGCAGCACGTTGGCCACCTGCAAATGGTGCACGGCCGCATTGGGATTGAGCGCCACCAAGGCGCGATAGCTGGCCAGCGCCTCCTTCACCATACCGTCGCGCAGCAGCGCCTCGCCCTGCGGCTCAAAGTCGATGAGGATGGCGGGTCCGTTGATGAGATCGGCCACCTGGTTGCGCAACGCCGTAGCCTCAGCCACGGTGTAGCGGCGCTTCACGGAATCGAAGACCAGGCTCGCCCGCACCACTCCGTCCTTTTCCGTGGTAAACCTCTCCGTCAGCTGCGCCGGGCCGAGCGCCAGGTTCAAGTCCCTGGGCAGCTCCTTGGGAACAAATCCCGCGGGCGGAATGAAGCGATAGTTCCACTCCGTGGTGAGGGCCGCATTCAGCCACCAGTCTTCAGTGCGCGGCGTCTTTGGCTTATCCGGACCGGTAGTCTTCTTCTCATCGGAATTGTCTTTCTGTTTGAGTTCCTCGGGCAGGAACTGGAAGAGCCGCTCGACGCGGATGGCGGCCTGCGCGCTTTCAAGTTCCGTGTAACCGCGCCGCGCCTTTTCGCAGGCAATAGTCAGCTTGAACGGCCGCGACAGATCGGCGGGATCGGTGCTGTCTACCTTGCTGAGATCGTCGCAGAGGTACTCGGATTTGATGTAGCCGCGAAGTCCCTCGCGCGTGTCCTTGTCGGGCTTGTCGGCATAAAAGCCGCGATAGTCCGATTCCAGGATGCCCTCGGGCTGCGTAACCTCGACCACGCTGGCGGGGCCGTTGTCTGTCAGCGTGAACTCGCGTGTCTCCACCACGCCGTTGTCGTGCGAAGAGGCTTCAGGAATCTTGATGAGTGCCGTCGTGGCGTCGCTGGTGACGAGCGACAAACGGCCCTGGTCGCCCATCGGCACCTGGCCAAGTTGCGCGTAGCGGTCGGTGGCATCGATCCACAGCGGGATTTTGCCGGGCACGTAGACAATGGCATGATCGAACATTCCCATGCCGGGAAGATCCATGGGCACATCCATGCGGACTTCCACGTCGAGAAGCGCGACGTAGGCGGGAATGCCCGCGGCGCGCAACATCGCCACCAGCAGCGTGGCCTTGTCCTTGCAGTCGCCATATTTCTTCGCCAGCGTTTCTGCCGGATCGTGAGGCAGGATCGCGGCTTCGCCGAATTCGATGCCAGTGTAACGGACCTCGCGATCGAGATAATCCAGAATGGCCGCTTCTTTCTCGGCGGCGGATTTCTTGCCTGCGATCAGCGGCGTCACCACGGCTTCGACCGCCGGCGAATTCACTCGGTCGTCCACAATCTTTCCGTACTCCGCCGCGATGCTCTGCCACGATGCGCCCGTGGAGAATTCGATCATCGGGAAGCGTACGACCTCCGGCGGAAGATAGTCCTCGCGGGCGTCGATCGCATCCAGCGGGCCGATGTCGAACGTCAGCGTGACGCGCCCTCCGGACTCGGTGCGCTCAGGTTTGATGCCGGGCAGCAACAGGAGATTGGTGCGCAGCGGCAATGCGGCCGGAAAGTCGAAAACCGCGCGGGTGTGCGCCACGGGCACGTCTTCCTGGCCGAGCACGATTCGCCCCACGCGGCCCGCTCGAAACAGCGGCTCCGTTTCCGTCTCGGTATATTCCTCTTCCACCACCACGCCGGGCGCAATGGCCGGAAGCGGTGCGCGCAGCCGCTTGCCGTCGCTGTAGGTTTTGTAGTCGCCGCCGCGGGCCGGCGCTTCGGTGATGGAGTTGGGATCGAGAGTATGCACCGTAAAGTCGGGCGCGATCACCCGCGCGCGGATCACGGGCCGGGCTTCGTGCCAGGGTTCCCATCCCACGGAAAGCGAGTCCCAGCCTTCGGCGCCCTTCTGGGTCAGCACCTTGTAAATGAGGTGCCCTACGTGCACTTGCCGCCCGGCGTCGTCGAAGGTGTAGCGCTCTTCCTCGCAGAGCTCCGTCACGTTCACGCCATCCGGTGCGGGCGCTGCGGATGCGGCCTGGTACAGGGTCTTGGGATCAATGGAGAAGTGCGGCGCGCTCCACGGCTCGGCCGACGGCGCAGCATACGGGGCCTCCGGCAACGATTGCGCGGGCGCAGCGGCAGACATTGTGGATGCAATCAGTGCAGCAAGCAGATAGGGCAGATGAGAACGCAGAAATGAAGAAGACACGGGGCACCCGGCGATTAGGATTGTGAAAACCACACTAAACCGCTTCGCGCCGATGAGCAAGCGGAGAGCCGTGATTCACTCCACAGCCGCTCTGCGACATGCCGCAGCGCCCGGATGTGTTCCTTGTCAACCCGCCTTCTGCACTTGCGCCGCAATCTTCCTCAGCTCAGGCAGCACCTTGCCCAGTGCGACCGGCGCCGCATCACGTTTGCCCAGCGCAAAATACACGTCGCGATAGAGTGAGTAGAGTTGCTCGTACACCGCGGCGGCCTTCGCGTCCGGCTCCACAGTGCGGAAGGGCAGACAGACCGCGTCCTGCGCCTCTTCAATCGTCTTGTATACTCCGGCGGCAAGCAGCGCAAAAATCCCCGAACCCAGGCTGGTAGGAATGCCTGCCGGCACCAACACCGGCTTGTTCAGCACGTTGGCGTAGACGCGATTCAGGATTTCGTTCTTCTGCGGAATGCCGCCCGCATTGATGATGCGATCGATGCGCACGCCGTGCTCGGCCATGCGCTCCAAAATGATGCGCGTGTGGAATGCGGTGCCTTCAATCGCGGCGAAGAGCTCGTCCTGCGCGGTGTGCACCAGGTTCCAGCCCAGCGTCACGCCGCCCAGCTCGGGATTCACCAGCACGGTGCGATCGCCGTTATCCCAGCTCAGCCGCAGAAGTCCGGTCTGGCCAGCCTTCCATGCATCCAGGCCCTCCGAGAGCGCGGCCACCGTCGTATTCGCACGCCTGGCAATGGCGTCGAAGATGTCGCCCACCGCCGACAGCCCGGCTTCAATGCCCGTGAACTGCGGATGCACGCTGCCCGGCACCACGCCGCACACGCCGGGAATCAGTTCCGACTTTGGCGCCATGGCGATGATGCAGGTCGATGTGCCGACCACGTTCACCACGTCGCCTTCGCGGATGTTCGAGCCTATGGCGTCCCAGTGCGCGTCGAACGCACCGACAGGAATTGGAATTCCGGCGCGAAGCCCCAGTTCCGCGGCCCACTTTTCCGAGAGATGCCCTGCGATTCTGTCGCTGGTCAGATACTCGCCGCCCATCTTGGCGCGTATGCCTGCCAGCAGCGGGTCCACCGCGGCCAGAAACTCCTCCGGTGGCAGTCCGTCCCACTTGGGATTCCACATCCATTTGTGGCCCATGGCGCAAACGCTGCGCTTGAGCGCGCTTACCTCGGTTACGCCCGAAAGCGTGGCCGCAACCATGTCGCAGTGTTCGAGAGCCGTCACAAAACGGGCGCGCTTCTCCGGATTGTGGCGCAGCCAATGCAAGAGTTTCGCAAAGCCCCATTCGTGCGAGTAGACGCCGCCGCACCATGCAATGCCTTCAAAACCCAACTCGTGCGCCTTGCGCGTAATCTCCTCGGCCTCGGCAAAGGCGCGATGGTCGCACCACAGGTAGTATTCGTCGAGCGGCTGCAAATTTTCGCCGACCGGAATCACGCTGGAACCGGTGGTATCGAGCGCGATGGCGGCAACCTCGGCTCCGTTCACGCCCGTGGTCTTCAGCACGTCCTTGGTGGCTGCGGCCAGAGCCGCCATCTGATCCGCGTGCGATTGCGTAGCGTAGTTGGGATCGTCGCGGCGGCGGTGCAGCTCATACGAAGCCGATGCGGTGCCGATCGGGCCTTTCTTGCTGTCAACGAGAGTGACGCGAACGCTGAGTGTGCCGAAATCCACGCCGGCGACGATAGCCATTGAACCTGCCCTCCGGTAAACGTTTGCCAGTCCGCAGACCAGACTACACCATGCCGGCAGTTTGAGGTTGTGGATTGAGAGACCGATCTCTCATACCGCGATCCTGCAGTCAGGCCGGGGTCAGGATGCGATGGACAGTCTCGGCGTTCTGTCGTATCTGATCGATGTCTTTTGGGAACATCCCGACCCAGACGCCGTCGATCGGCTTGATACTGGAGAACGCTGTGCTGAGGGCTTGTTCCACCTGGTCCGGCGCAACCCGGCCGGCGGCCAGGATTTTGAAGGCAAAACAGGGTTTGGGAGTCTGGCGCATTACCTTGTACATGCGCGGCGGATCGCTTTGCACATAAATTTCACGGGGCATCTCCATCAATTCGCCGTTCAGGACCTTTCTCCATTCGTCTTCAGTTCGCGTGCGGTTGTAAACGCAGCCGCAGAAGTAATCAATGTCCCAGCCCTGCTCCTCAATGAGTGCGATCACCTCCGGCTTGTGGGTAGCCACGCCCACCATCGTTCCCGTGTCGCGGACTCGCTTGCACCACTCCCTCACGTCGTCCATCTTGCCGGTCCTGAAGGCAACATCCACCACCTCGCCCTGGCGATGGAACGCGTGCGGCTTCAGGTCTTTCACCGCCGCCACCGGGTCGTCCTGGCTCTGATCGCCCGCAATCAAGTGCATCTGGCCGCCATCGGCCTGGAATTGTTTCCAGTACTGCGGGCAATGACCACCGTTGCTGTGTTGGAACGCGTTGATCCCGTACGAAACGGCGCGGCGCATCGTCGCGCAGGCGCGTTCCGCGGTGAACCACTCGCGCATCAGCCCGTTGTACGTTGCGTTGAAGTGCGAGGTGCCGTTGATCGGGTTGCAACCGAGGACAAGGCGGCCGATTTCGACGCTACCGAATTTCATCTTCGGAACCTGGATGTTTGGAGCGGCATCCGGCGCAGCCGCGGCTGGCGCCGTTGCCTCTTGCCCCGCCGTAGCTGGTTGCGGGGTCTCGCCGATGGGCCGCTCGGTGGAATGGGCTGCTACCGCCATCCCCATCGCGCCCATCGTCAGGCCGGCTCCGGAGCGCAGGAATTCTCTTCGCGTTTTGGGCATCTGATCCCTCCTTCTGCAGGTGGCGCCGCATCGTGGATGTGAAATCAGCCAATTGTAGCATCGCCCGAAATATCAGGCTCCAGGCCATTGTGCGGCCGTGCCGGGCATCGTCGCCAGCACATCCTTCATCGTGCAGAGGCTACGGTTTCTTCGCCTCAGGCTGCGCCGATGGGTGTTGGTTCTTCAAGTCGGACGCCGGTGCGGGCGACGACGCGGCCGGCTTGGCCGGCGCGCCAGGCGCAGGCCCGGAAGGTGCGGGCCGGGAAGCGCCATTCACCACGCGCGCGTGCTGGTACTGCTGTGGCGGCGGCGCATTGTCGTTGTTCTTCACCAGAATACTGATGCGGCGGTTGGAGGGGTCGTAGGGATTGTTTTTGACGCGCAGGAGCTGGTCGGCGTACCCGCGCACCTGCGTCACCTGGTCGGCGCGCACCCCATCCTGCTGCAGCAGGCGCCGCGCGGAGTTGGCGCGGTCGGCAGAGAGTTCCCAGTTGCTGTAGTTGGCGTCGTTCGAGTACTGCGCGGCGTCGGTGTGGCCCTCGATCTGCAGTTGGTTGGGCAGCGTCTTCAGTTCCTTGGCCAGCAATGCCAGCAGTTCCTGGCCGCTGGGACTCAGTTTCGCGCTGCCGCTTTGGTAGAAGGTGCCATTTTTATCCTCCAGCAGCTCGATACGCAGGCCCTCCGGTGTAATGGTCATCTCAATCTGTTTTTTCAGCTTTTCCAGTTCCTTGCGCGCCTGGATTTCCTGCTCCAGTTTTTCTTTCAGCTCCTGCAGTTGCTTCTGGTTTTGGTCCGGCGCCGGTGTGGCGCCGTTGCCCGTGCCCGACATGGTCGTACCCATCAGCGTGGAAGTCCCTTTGGGGTCGTTGAAGTAGCCGGCCACGGCTTTTTTCACCTGTTCGCTCTGGCTCATCAGCCAGAGCACGATGAACAGCGCCATCATCGCCGTAACAAAGTCGGCGTAAGCCACCTTCCATGCGCCGCCGTGGTGGCCTCCGTGGCCGCCCGTCTTCTTGATCACGATGATTGGTTGCCCTTTGGCCGCCATAGAATCGCTTGCCCCTCGTCTTCGGCCTTCTATTCCCTACTGGCTATTCCCTGTTTTCACGCCGCCGCCGCTTCCAGGGGCTCGGTCTTGCTCTTGCAGGTCTTCTCCATCTCGTCGAACCCGGGCCGGGCGTGCGCCGGAATCGCGCGGCGTCCCATTTCGATGGCGATCATCGGCGCCGAGCCTTTCAGAAACGCCAGCAGCAGCACCCGCAGCACGTGCAGATACTCGTTGTGCTCGGCGGCCACCTTCCCCATATTGGCGGCCAGCGGCCCCACCACGCCGTAGCAAAGCAGAATGCCGAGAAACGTCCCCACCAGCGCGGCGGCCACATGTTTGCCGATCTCTTCGGGCGGTCCGCCCAGAGCCCCCATGGTGATCACCACGCCCAGCACCGCGGCCACAATGCCCAGGCCGGGCAGCGAATCCGCCACCGTGGTCAGCGAGTCGACCGGCTGTACGGCTTCGTGATGGTGTACTTCCATGTCGAGCTCCATCATCTGATCCATGTCGAACGGCTCCACGCCGCCGGTGATGGCCGTGCGCAGCGTATCGCAAACAAAGTCGCGTGCGTGATGGTCGCTGAGAAACTCGGGAAAGTTCTTGAAGATCGCGCTTTCCTCGGGCTTCTCCACGTCCATCTCCACCGCCAGCAGTCCCTCTTTGCGCACTTTATTCAGGAATTGATACAGCATCTTGAGCGTGCTCAGGTAGCGCTCCTTGGTGAAGGGCGAACCTTTGAGCGTACCGGCAAGACCGGCGACGATGGCTTTGATAATGCGCATCGGATTGGCCACCAGCAGCGTTCCCGCGGCCGCTCCGGCGATAATCAGCAGCTCGGCGGGCTGAAGAAGGACGGCCATGTGACCCTTCTCCATAAGAAAGCCCCCGATGATGGCGGCGAAGACAAGGAAGATGCCTACGATAGCGAACATGGCGAATCCTCCTGCGCAGCGGATGCGGCGCTGTTGGAAACAGCTGCGGTTACACGGTTCCCGCCCTCACGGCTGCTCGCTTCCATTGCGACGCGAGCCCGACGCAGCAGTTGCGCTAAACTTTCTGCGCAATCGCTGCGGGCCTGCGCCGCGCCGATGCTCGCCGTGATCGAGACGCGATCACCCCACCAGCGGAAGTCGGCCGTGCGGGCCAGGCCGGCCAGCATCTGTGCATGCGCGGCCAGCATGTCTGCACTGCGCTCATGCGCCACGATCAGGAATTCATCGCCGCCCCAGCGGCCTATTTCCTCGGCCGGGCGCAGACCCTGCGCCACGGCGTGGCGCACCTTCTCCAACATGGCGATACAGGCCGCCGCCCCGTGGGTCTTGCGCAACGCCTCCGCCTGATCGACGCTGACCCACAAAACGCCCAGCGGGCACCCGCCGCGTACGAAGTCGTCGAACTCCGTTTGCAGCCGCTCTTCCAGTTCGGCGCGGCTCTCCGCCACTCCCTGGTCTGCACTCGCCCCTCCGTGCGGCAATGCATCGAGGCTCTCCGCGGGATGAAACAGCAAAGCAGTGCCGATGTGTTCGCCCAGCCCGTTGCACAGAGCCAGAACGCGCACGATGACAGGCACTGCATGGCCAAGCTTATGCCGCGTCTGCGCCAGCGACCGCCGCCCCTCCGCCCCGGCAGCCGGCGAGTGCGGCTCCCCCTGGCCGCTTCCTGCCACAAGCAACGGCTCCAGGCACTCGGGAAGCTGCCGACCCAGCAATTCCACGGCAGGGTAGCCAGTGATGCCTTGCGCCGCCTGGTTCCAGAACATCACTTCGTCTTCCCCGCCGAAGAGACCCATGCCCTCTGGAAGGCTGTCGAAGGCGGCTTCGAGAAGTTCCGTGCGATCTGTCATCGAAGCCTCTCTACTGCGCACAAATTCCCGCGGCGATTCATTCGTAAAACCCCGGCGTGCGGGCGCGTCGCAGCGCATGATGCCCACAATTCTGCATCGGCCCAGCGCGGCATAACTTCATCACGTGCTTGCACAATGAGGAAATTCAAATGTGGAAAAGGAGGCGCGCTCCGCTATCGGCCCTCACGGAGAACGAAGTCCGCGCGACTCTCGTGGAAGTTCGCTACAGAGCTTAGGGTCACTCCAGAGCAGCTGTGCTCTGCTGCATCCTGATTTCATCCTGAGCGACAAAATCGGATGTCATCCTGAGCGAGCTTTGGCGCATGAAATGCGCCAAAGCGAGTCGAAGGACCCGCATTTGCTTTTTTGATGCCCGATAGGACACCATCAACGGCGCTGCCTTAGTAGCTCCGCACCCACTCCAGAATCGACCGCACCGCAATGCCGCTGGGGCCCTTGGCAATGTGCGGCCGCGACTCCTCCACCCACGCCATTCCCGCAATGTCGAGATGTATCCACGGCGTATCTTCCGCGAAAGTATGCAGGAACTCGGCGGCGATGCTGGCTCCGCCATATCGTCCACCCGTGTTCTTGATGTCGCCGATATCCGACTTGATCAACTCCGCGTACTCTTCGCCCAGCGGCATGCGCCAGAACTTTTCTCCGGAAACAGCCAGCGCGGCTTCGAATCTGGCATACGTGACATCGTCGTTCGAAAACGCCCCGCCGGTGGTTTTGCCCAGGGCGACGGAGATGGCGCCGGTCAGCGTCGCTGCGTCGATCAGGTGCGTTGCGCCGAGCTGCCGCGCGTAGGTAATTCCGTCGGCCAGCACCAGCCGTCCTTCCGCGTCCGTGTTGATGATCTCGATGGTCTTGCCCAGCTTATCTGGAGCGAGCGGCATTGCGGTCTGCACGTCGCCGGGCTTTTGCGCCGTGCCTGAAGGCATGTTTTCTGCCGCGCATACGATCGCGATTACGCGCACCCGCGGCTTCAGAAGCGCAATGGCGCGCATCGCCCCCATCATGGCCGCGCCGCCCGCCATATCGTACTTCATCTGCTCCATGTTGTCGGAAGGCTTGATGGAAATGCCGCCGGTATCGAAGGTGATGCCCTTGCCCACCAAGCCGAGCACTGGACCGTCCGTCACGCCTTCGGGCTCGTAGCGCAGAACGATCAGCGCCGGGGGCTCGGCCGATCCCTGCGAAACGCTCCAGAACGCCCCCATTTTCAGATGGTGCAGCATCTCGGTCGAATGAACCTTCCAGCCCAGGCCCACTTCCTGCGCCATCACTGCCGCGCGTTGGCCCAGAATCGTGGGCGTCAGCTTGTTGCCCGGCTCATTTACCAGCGAGCGCGCGAAGTTCTGGCTCTCGCCAACGATGACGCCCTCTCTCACCGCGGCTTCGATCGCCGGCCGGTCCGCATCCGGCGCCGCAATTGTTAAGCTCTGAATGCTCTGGTCCTTGCGCTCGCTGCGGTAGGTATCAGCGTCGAAATCGCCCACCAACGCACCCTCGACGGCCGCTCTTGTCACTGCGTGAGGCAGACCTTCGGAGAAGTTTTCGGGCAAGGCAATTGAGACCTCCCGAATCCCTCTCGGCTTGGCGAAGCGGATAGCCGTTCCCGCGGCCTCGCGCACACCGTGCACCGTGGCCTTGGCCAGCTTGCCCAGCCCCACGATCAGCAGCCGCTTGGCCGCCATTCCCGCCGGGGCATGGATCAGGACGGTCTCATTCGCGCCTGCTTTGAACTCGCCGGTTCCAAGCACCCCGGCCGCGGCTGCCAATACCGCGGCGTCCGTGGTCAGCAACGTAGGCTGCGGTTTGGCCTCGGGCCCTTTGGCGGTTTGCGTGTCGGCGGCCAAAACGGCCAGCAGTTCGCTTGCGATGCCAGCGATTGGAGCAAAAGAAAGTTCAGTTCTCATGCTCCCATTCTTTATGGAAGACCGGACCTGTTGCAAACGTGTCGGCCGCAAAGATCGAGAACAAGGAGCAGTTACTCAGAATGTCATAATTAAATTTCTTGACATATTACAAGTTTATGTCATATTTGTATATATGTCAGTAATTGTTACATTGCGCGAAAATGACACAACTAAACAGAATGTCAAATCCAAGCTTAATGACAATGGTCGAATCGTGATCCCCGCCGAAATCCGGTCAAAAATGGGGATCAAGCCGGGGGACACTCTGATCTTGACTCTAGAAGGAGACGTCCTGAAGGTCGAGTCCCAAATGGCGCGCATTCGGCGCATTCAGGAGAGCATGCACGCCCTGATTCCTGGTGATCGTCTGCTCTCCGACGAACTGATAGAAGATCGCCGCGAAGAGGCACGCCGCGAGATGGAGGAGTGGCTTGGATGACTTGGCCGTCCTCGATGCATCCGCTCTGATGGCTCTGATTCGCGGCGAACCAGGAGCAGACATCGTCGTCGCTTGCCTGTCGCGAGCGATCATCAGCGCGGTGAATCAGGCAGAAGTGCAAACCAAGCTGGTCTCCGCTGGAATCGACGAGGCGCTTGCCTGGTGGCACATCGCCGAAGCCCGCTGCCCCTCGGTCCCGTTTGACGAGGATCAGGCCCGAATTGCCGGTGCGCTGGTGAGAGTTACCCGCCCCTACGGCCTTTCTCTCGGCGACCGCGCCTGCCTCGCCCTCGCCCTCCAGCGCAAGGCGGCCGTCTACACCGCTGACGCCGCCTGGAAAAACCTCGGCCTCAGCGTCGAAGTCAACGTGATCCGCTGAGGTTTTGGCCGTTTAGGGCGCGAACCACAGCACAGAAGTCAACGTAGCAGCGAATGCAAGCGCCCATGCGCGCCGCCGAAATCTTGGCGTGTTTCCGTTTCTCCAGCGCGCATTCAACATTGGGATTGCCATATAGGTCAACCAGATCGTAAGGATTGCCGCGGGCAAATGGTGTGGGCTCATCGGCTTCTCTTTCTATTCGCCGGAAATATTATAGCGCCGATCTGATAGGACTGGGCACAGACGCGACAGGGATGGCACTCGCATGATGCGCTGAAAGCTGAAGGCTAAGAGCTACCGGCTGTTTCTATGCTTATTCGCCTTAATCGCCGCCGTTGCCTCCCGGTCGGCCTCCCGCCGCCGCTCCGTCTCCCGCTTGTCCCAGTCCTGCTTGCCCTTGGCCAGGGCCAGCTCGCACTTCACCCGTCCCTTCCGGAAATAGAGCCGCGTGGGGATGAGCGTATGCCCTTTGATCTGCGTCTTGGAGAGTAGCTTGCGAACTTCCTCGCGGTGCAGCAGGAGTTTGCGGGTACGCGTCTCGTCGTGGTTGGCCATGTT
>JBEKGH010000099.1:0-15229 GCA_050012895.1 Occallatibacter sp. | reverse complement strand
CGTTGTTGCTGGCTTGGATCTGTTCGGAGCGAGCTGTGGCCCGGAGCAAACTGGCTGCTCCATGCAACCCGTCGGAATCCGCTTTTCTGGCATACGCAGTGTAGAGAGTGTGAGTATTGGTTTCACTCTCATACGCTGTCAAAAGGTTCTTGAGCGTAACTTTGTTTTCTGGCGCTATCCGGCAAACTAACATCATTCTTCTTTCTAAACTTGATCTCAAGGCATGTTGTGCATTTGGCTACCGGTTTTATCTGGTTTTCGGTCCCTGGTTCGTCAGGTTCAATTTGGAAGGTTAACTGCATCATAGTCTTAATTCCGATCTTCAACCGAGATAAAAGAAGCACCTTTGTAGTGAACACGCTGCGGCACAAGCTGCGAGGCGCGAAGAGAAAAACACGGCGGGCGCCGCGGATCTTAAGACTACAAACTCACCACGACAGGGGCGTGGGCGGGATGCGGCGCTGACAAAACGTCCGAGGAGCACGTACAATACTTTCGTTTCAGAGTTCAAAACCAATTCCAGGTAACGCCGCCGTAGGAGGGATTCACATCATGCGTTTACTGTCTTTCCGGGCCCCGTTACTTTCTCGTTGCTGCTTAGCCTTTTTCCTTGCCCCGATTCTCAGTCCTTCGCATCCAGCCTTCTGTCGACCAATAAATGGGCAGCAAGAGGCGCCGAAGACAAATGCACCAAACGCTGAGGTTGAGAAACAACTTGCGATTTTATCTTCCTATTCAATCGGGGTCACGACGCTGAAAGACTTTTACTCCGACAAGTGGAACGCTGGCGACGCCCTTCGCATGAAGCTGGGAATTGTGAAGGCCTTGTTCGGCAAGGATCTAAAAGTAGAATTCGACATCGGCTGGACAGGGCACAACATGCCGGAGGTGAGCGAAGTTGTGCAGGAACAGTTTGAGAGTGCCCGCCTCCTTGCAGAAGACGGCGGCAAACAAAGCTTTTCGCCAAGCACCTTCCAGCGGGGCGGAAGCGCCAGTGTGACCAAGATCTACGCACACCTGAAATTCGTTGGCGGAAAGCTCACGAGCATTGAGAAGACCTTCTAAATAGGGCGGCGGCGGGCGACCCGGATATTCCGAAAGCAAACTCACCACAACACGGGGGCGCCCCAACCCGGAGATCCGGAATGGTCCTCCCGCCGGCTTGGCAAATTTGGGAATTTATTTTATGTCCGCGGGCTTCAGTGCATTGCCCCGGTCTGCTCTCGGCTGAAGGCGTTGTATTGCTGGGTCATTTGTGCCTGGGTGATTTTGGCGTTGGCTAGATTGACGGCGAAGGCCCTCTGCTGGGCAGCGGTGATGCCGTTGAGGTTGCGGGCGGCCGCATTGACGAAGGCCTGCTGCATATTGACCCAGGCGGGATTGGAACGCATGGAGAGAAGCATGTGCAGGATGATTCGCTTCGAGAGCTCGATCTGGTTATTGGGGGCGATGCATCCGTCCAGCAGGTTGTATCCCCACGAGGCGGCCAGGGGGTAGGTATAGGTTCCGGCGACCCAGTAGGCGCCCGTTGGCTGGCCGTTGTGGGTGCAGGTGAAGTTGACTTCGCCGGCGTCGTAGCGCGAGCCCGGAACGGCCTGGGCAAATGGGCCCGATGCGATGTCTGGACGATTGGCTCCGCTCACGAACTTGGGGCCGGTGCAGAGAGTCGGCAGCGTGGTCTGGGCATACTGTTGAGCGAATTGCTGGCCGGGAACATAGGCCTTGGCTGCCGGACCGGCAAGGTAGCCGGGAAGGCGGAAGGCTGCGGGGCCGGGATCGCCCATGAGAATCATGACGCTGCCGTCGGGGGAGAGGGCGCGGAGGAAGGCGGAGACATCGAGCGCACTGCGGCGAGTCATGCCACCCTGGACTTTCCATCCCGCCGGCACGTCGATGGTAAACGCATTTTCGTAGGGATCGGTAAAACGCGTCCAGCTTACGTTGTCGCCGGGATTCATTCCTGCGTCGGCTGGAGTGGGAGGGAGTGTCTGGCTGGACACGGAGGCGGCGAATCCGCCAAGGGCGAGGACTGCGCAGAAGCAGGCGAGGCGATGACGCATGGAAGTTGTCCTTGCGCTAAGGATGCGTGCCGAGGAGGGGATCCTCTTGTGCGAAAAGCATAGCACTCGCCATGGCCGGGTTCAATGAGAAAAGCCGTTGCGTGGCGGGGTGATTGCCAAGTTGCCGGGGGCGGGTGGTCCACCCGCCGCTCCGTTGCTCCCACGGCGCCTGCCTACTCGGCCCCTGTTTTCTTGTTCCCTTGTTCCCTCGGTCCCTTGGTCCCGGCTCCGTGCCGATTCGGATGAACGCTTCCCGAAACGCGGGCTCGGGAAGCTACCACAACTTGGCACTTTCGCACAAGACTTGCAATTCCTCGCGCTTACCCCTACTATCCGCATTAGAAACCGGCCTGCAAAGCAGGTGGGTGATCAACGCTGGTTGAACCAACATTCAATGAACAGGGGCTCGACTCGACAATCGGTTCTGTGTGCCGTGTCCGCCAGTCCGGAATGCCTAATGAACCGCGGAGAGCTCCACCGTCTTAGGACGGGTTCACCAGCGCATTGCTCACGGCCCAGCGGGCCGGGTTCTACTCTTCTGGAGTACACTTCTTGCGGCGCGATCCTATGCGCCGAGAGTGTTGCCGGGAGGATATAGATCGAAGAATGAGCACGAGTGAAAACCTTCCCGACCCACATCGCCAACAGCGGCTTTATTGGAATGAAATGATCAACCTCAAAGCGGACGCGTCCTATATCCGCCTCTACAGAGATTCGCAGGGCAGGTGGGTGACCCGGCTTGGAACGCTCAAGGCGGTCGCGTCCAGTTCCGGCATTGCTGCTTGGGTAATTTGGCAGCAGTACGCGTTTGTCTGGGGAGCCATCATTGCCGCATCCCAGCTTGCGGATGCATTGAAGGATGTCTTTCCTTTTGCGAAGGAGCACAAGGCTGCCAACACGCACGCTATGACGCTGGACAACCTTTTCAACGACACCCAGTTGGAGTGGGAGAATATCTTCTCTGGCCGATATTCGGACAGCGAGATTATGACGCGGTTGCACAAGCTCAGAAAGCTGCAACTTGATGCCTTGCAGCGCAATTTTCCAGATGGACTGGCAGCAAATGATGCATTTCTTGCCCAAGCCAAGCAGGAAGACGAAGCCTATTTTAAGAGCACGTATGGTGTAGAATAGGACAGGGTGATTTCTATGGCAAAGCAGGGAAACCACGGCACGCGCGGACATGCTTTTGACTCTCAGATCATGCCGCGCCTCGAAATCAGGATTCCCATGCCTCCAGGAGCGGCGGTTCCGGCGCGCGCACCCCAACCTCAGCCTGCGCCTCCCCAAGCCGAACCTTCGCGGCCGGCGGCAGCGCTGCCGAGCTAGCGGCCTGCCTCAATCTACATGGACGCGCCAACGACCGCACCCTGCGTCTCGCTGCTGAATCCCGTATCCTGATTTGAAGTGCATCCAGTCCTCTTTCACATCGGGGCCGTTCTCATTCCGTCCTACGGCGCGGTCACCGCGCTGGGCGTGCTGCTGGCTCTGGGGCTTGCGCTGCGCACGGCGCGCATGGCCGGCATGGACGCGGGCAAGGTGTGGAATCTCTGCATTCTGAGTCTGTTTGCGGCGCTGGCCGCGGCGCGGCTGCTGCTCGTCATCGTGAACTGGAGCGCATTGCGTCTGCATCCCGCGTGGCTGCTGGAACTGGCGATGGTGCATCATCCGCTGCTGGCCGCGACAGGCGCGCTGGCAGGCGCGGGATGCGCCCTCTGGTATGCGCGGCACAGCAAACTGCCGCTGCGCGCAACCGCCGACGCGCTGGCCCCGCCACTGGCTCTGGGCCTCTCGTTTGAGCAGTTGGGCGCGCTGGCTTCGGGATCGGGTTACGGTGTGGAGGCAAGAACCGGCGTGCACTGGGCCGTCACCTACACCAATCCGCTGGCCGCCATTTGGAGCGGCGCGCCGCTCGGGGTTCCGCTGCATCCGGTGC
The DNA here is from genome assembly GCA_050012895.1 of Occallatibacter sp. Classification (GTDB taxonomy): domain Bacteria; phylum Acidobacteriota; class Terriglobia; order Terriglobales; family Acidobacteriaceae; genus Telmatobacter. The sequence goes on along the minus strand of JBEKGH010000099.1, from coordinate 11,233 downwards.
AGGCCTATGCCGCGCTCGCGTTTCTCACCCTCGCCCTGCTTCTGCTGGTCTGGCTGCCGGCCGAGCGCCGCAAAGGCGACGTGGCTGGCCTGGGTTTGATGGGCTCGGGGCTAGCGATCTACCTCACTGAACTCTGGCGCGATCCCGCAGGCCGCGGCGCGCTGCTCCGCGGAGCGCTCGACGGGCCGCAGGTTGCCGCTGTGCTGCTGGTCATTGCCGGGGCGCTGCTGCTGCGCGAACGAGTGGGGCCGTCGGCAGTGAGCGGGCCGGCTTCCCACCCTTTTCACGATGAAGCCGTGAAAAGGATGGGGCACGGGGCTTCTGAGTCTGGCGCCGATGCCAGCGTCGATCATGGAGTCGCGCCTGCCATCGGAAATGGTGGCCGGGCATGAGCGGCCCGCACAATCCCACAAGCGCCTCTCGTGTGATCGAAGTGCCTGCGGAAGCGCGCGGCCAGCGCCTCGATCATTTTCTGGCCACCCAACTCGAGGGTGTGAGCCGCTCGCGGGTGCAAATGCTCATCGACCAGGGCGACGTGCTGGTGGACGGTGCGCCGCACAAGGCATCGCTCAAGCTGCGCGGCGGCGAGCGCATCGCCGTCACAGGCGAGCCGCATCCCGCGCCTCTCAAGGCGGTGCCAGAGGCGATTCCGCTGGATGTGGTCTACGAAGACGCCGACATGGCCGTGGTGAACAAGCCCGCCGGAATGATGGTGCATGCGGGATCGGGCGCGACGGACGATGCGCGCAGCCGCGGGACGCTTGTGAATGCATTGCTGCATCGCTTCCAGGCGCTCTCTTCTACGGGCGGCGACCTGCGGCCGGGCATTGTGCACCGCCTGGACAAGGAAACCAGCGGATTGATCGTGGTGGCCAAGAACGATCGCGCCCACGCGGCCCTGGGTGCGATGTTTGCCGGGCGGCGCGTGGAAAAGACCTACATCGCGCTGGTGCAGGGCGCGGTGGAACGCGAAAAAGGCACCATCAGCGCCGCGGTGAGCCGCGATCCGGTGCGGCGCACGCGCATGACCACGCGGCCCAGCGAAAATGCGCGCTCCGCCATCTCGCATTACCAGGTGCTTCGGCGTCTGGAGACGCGCTTCGGCAAATTCACCCTGGTCAGCGCGCGCATTGAGACCGGCCGCACGCACCAGATTCGCGTGCACATGGCGTCAATCGGGCATCCTGTGGTGGGCGACACGCTCTATGGCGGCGCGGCGCAATTGCACGACCAGCGGGCGCTGAACGCAGCGCCTTCGCGCGCGGCACGGCGTAAGTCTGAGCCGGAAACCCTGCGCCTGGGCCGCAATTTCCTGCACGCGGCCAGGCTCGAACTCACGCATCCACTCACCGGCAAGCCGCTCCGGCTGGAGGCGCCGCTGCCCCCGGAATTGAACGCCTTCCTCGACCGCCTGGAATCCGCCTGACCGCGAAAGCGCGCGCCCAAAACACGTGCCCCAATACACGCGCATTGACCGAGTGAGAACCCTCTACAAGGACGCCCTCCCCACGGGCATGCGGGATTGTTAAGATAGGGATGTGATGACCCAGCAACATTTCACCCCAACGGCAGAACCCCGCCAGCGGGGCTCACGCATTCTTTTGATCGCGCTTGCGGCACTGTATCTTGCCGGGGCTTCCGTCGCGAGCCTTTGTGCGCAAGCCGGGAGCGGGCAACCCGCACCGGGCACAGCCCAAAAACCGGCGCAGGCGCAAACGCCTCAAAACACGCCGCAGGCCGCGCCACCCGCGCCCGCGCAGACGGACCAGAATGGCGCGCCGGCCGACGTAGGCACGCCGACCATCCGCACCACCGTGAACGAGGTCAGCCTGATCTTTACCGTGACCGACCGGCACGGCCACTACATTGCCAACCTGAATCAGAGCGACTTTGCGCTTCTCGATGACCAGAAAGCGCCTTCCAAGGTCAACTCGTTCCATCAGCAGATCAATCTGCCGCTGCGCGTGGGCATCCTCATCGACACCAGCAGCTCGATCCGTTCCCGTTTCCAGTTTGAGCAGCAATCGGCCACCGAGTTCCTGCTGCAGGTGCTGCGGGCGAAGAACGACCGCGCCTTCGTGATGGGATTCGATGTGACGCCCACGGTGACCACGGACTGGACCAACGACCAGGACGCCCTGGAGACGGGCATCGACAAGCTGCGCCCCGAAGGCGGCACGGCGCTCTTCGATGCCCTTTATGTTGCCTGCCGCGACAAGCTGCTGACCGAGCGCGGCCCCGAGCCGGTGCGCAAGGCCATCATCCTGGTCTCCGACGGCGAGGACAACCAGAGCCGCGTGTTTATGCCGGAAGCCATCAAGGAGTGCGAGCGCGCCGAGACCATCATCTACGCCATCAGCACCAACTGGACGCCCAGCCGCGGCGAAGGCGACAGGGTGTTGACGGAGCTGGCCGAACAGACCGGCGGCGAGGTTTTCTTTCCTCCTTCGGTGGAAGAAATGGCGACGAGCTTCAAAGATGTCGAGGAGGCGCTGCGCAGCCAGTATGCGCTGGTCTACACGCCCGCGGACTTCAAGGCCGACGGCGCATTTCGAACGATTTATTTGTACTGCTACGATCGCAGCTATCAGGTGCGCGCCAAGAAGGGCTACTTTGCGCCGCGCCAGTGAGGCGGGCGCCTGCGAAATCCGCCACAGATCGAGTTGAGAGCGCGGTGAAGACCGCGCTCTTTCTGTCTCTCTCCAAAACCTCCCTTCTACGGCCCGCGCGACGTGTCCCAATTCAGGACGATCTACCGCTGCTTGTTTCGTTCTGACCCACATTTGGAATCGTCGACGCACAAATTCATCCATTTCCGCTTCCGCACGATGAAATGAAAGTGGAGGTTCTCCGAAAGGCCGGGGCGCCTTCCGGCGCCCCCATGGACGCTTGCATTTGCGCTCGTCCTGAAGGACGGTCCAAACGGCTGGCATCGGCGATGCGGTAGGAAGCCTTTACGGAGTGAGGGAATTGCGATGATCCGGCAGGCCATCTCGTGCGATATTTGCGCCGCGGAGAAGCGGCAGACCAACCATTGGTTTGTCGCCTACGAGCAAGGTGGAGAACTGCGCGTGAGCGGATGGACCTCACGCCACCGGCTGCGGCCGGACTCGAAGCATCTCTGCGGGCAAACTTGTCTGCACAAGCTGGTCGACGAGTTCATGGCCAAATCCATTGCCGTGCGCGCGCAGCGCCGTGGCGAAGCCGTCGAGGCTGAGGCGGAGCCAGCGGTGCTGACCGATACCAGCCTGGCAACTGCGACGGCAGAATCTGTGGCAGAGGCGGGTGCAGAAATAGAATCTTCGGCGCGCCTGATAACAGCACCCGCGTCAGTCCGGCCCAAGCCTGCTTATCGTCCCCAGCCGGAACTCGTGACCATGCCGTCGCGGCCGCTGCCTCAGGACCCTCCGCTACTCCCTGCCGACACCTTGCGCTATGCCTCGCGCCGCTGGCACGCGGAAGCCTGGGAGCGGGAGCGGGAGCGGGAACGCGAGCTGCGCGCCATCGAGAATCATCCCGACATTGCGGCGCGCCGCCGCACCAGTGCGTGAACTGAATCATCCAAGGAAACTTTTATGTGGTTTGATCTGATTTTAATTCTTGTTGCCACGACTCCTCTGATGTTCACAAGGCCAACCACATGCGCAAGCTGCCCCCGGCGGTAAATTGAGGATCGAAGCGATGAACTAATTCGACTGCGCCTGCCCTGCGAGCAGCGCCAAAAGCCCCGCTTCATCTATCACGGGAATCTTGAGCTCGTGCGCCTTGTCTAACTTGGAGCCTGCCTCTTCGCCGGCCACTACGTAGCTGGTCTTCTTGCTCACCGTGCCCGCGGTCTTGCCGCCGGCAGCTTCGATCTGTAGCTTGGCCTCGTCGCGCGTCAGGGTGGGCAGTGTGCCTGTCAGAACAAACGTCAGGCCCGCAAGCTGGGAGGTGCGCTGCTTCTTCTCCGCCGTCATTTCCACGCCCGCGCGCTTCAGGCTACCAACGAGCGCGCGATTGGCGGGCTCCGCGAAAAACTCCAGAATCGCTTGCGAGATGCGCGGGCCGACCTCCTCCACGCGCTCCAGTTGTTCGGCATTCGCGTTCATGAGATCGTCGATGGTTCCGAACTCCTGCGCCAGCAGCTCGGCGGTGCGTTCGCCGACAAAGCGAATTCCCAAGCCCATAACAGCTCGCGCCAGACCTGCCCTTTTCGAGCTTTCAATTTGCTGGAGAAGATTGTTAGCGCTAACCGACCTAAACATCGATTGAACCTTTGTTATTGGTTCACCGGTCTTCGTATCCTTCCTTGTAACCTCCTTCTCAAGAAGAAATAGTTTCTCTGGATTCAGTACATAAAGATCGGCAACGCTTTTCACCAGTTTCTTTCTGCATAACTCCTCCACCACCGCCTCGCCCAGTCCTTCGATGTTCATCACCTCGCGGCGGCCGAAATGCAGAAGGCTTTCGCGCAGCTTGGCAGGGCAGTCGGCATTCACACAGCGGAAATCGACTTCGTCCTCGGCGCGAACCACAGGGCTGTGGCACTCAGGACAAACCGAAGGGAAAGTGAACTCGCGGCTTCCGCGCGGGTGATCGGCGTCTTCAATCACCTCGACGACCTTGGGAATCACGTCGCCGCCGCGCTCGACTTTTACGTAGTCCCCAATCCTGAGTCCAAGACCGAGAATAAAGTCGGCATTGTGCAGCGTGGCGCGGCTCACCGTGGTGCCGCCGATGAAGACAGGCGCGAGTTCCGCCACCGGAGTGAGCTTGCCGGTGCGGCCCACCTGCACGGTAATGTCTTTCACCTGCGTGATGCCGGCCTTGGCCGTGAACTTGTACGCGATGGCCCAGCGCGGCGCGCGGCCGGTGTAGCCCAGGCGCTGCTGCGTGGCATGCGCATCGACCTTCAAGACTATCCCGTCGATCTCGTAGCCGAGTGAAGCTCGCTGGGTCTCAGCGTTGTCGATGAATTTCATCATTTGCTCGACCGAGCTCACGCGGCCGCGATGCGGGTTCACGCGAAAGCCGAGAGTGGTGAGCGTATCGAGCGTGGACGTCTGGCCCGCGGCAAAATATTCGCCATCGACGAGCAGGAAGTATGCGAAGAAAACCAATCGGCGGTTGGCCACGACGGAAGGCTCGAGCGTGCGCAGCGTGCCCGCGGCGGAGTTGCGTGGATTGACGAAGGCCGCCAGCCCTTCGCGCTCGCGCTCCTCGTTCAAGCGCTGGAAAGCGGCTTCCGGCATTACCACTTCGCCGCGCACTTCGATCGACTGCGGTAGCCGGACCTTCTTGAGTCTTGCTGCCGAAATCGAAAGAGGAATGCTTCGGATGGTGCGGATGTTGGATGTGACGTCTTCACCGGTCTGGCCGTCGCCGCGAGTGAGGCCCATGGAGAGCAGCGCATCGCCGTCCGGGCCGGGCTGATAGTTAAGCGCTACGCTCAAGCCATCGAGTTTAAGTTCAGCCGTGTACTCGACGGGCAACCCGCCGGCCAGCTCGTGCACGCGGCGGTCCCAGTCGGCCAGCTCTTCGGCGTTGTACGCGTTGTCGAGCGAGAGCATGGGCCGCGAGTGCTGCGCCTTTTTGAAGCCCTCGGCGGGCTTGCCGCCCACGCGTTGCGTCGGCGAGTCGCGTGTGACGAGCTCGGGATGCGCCGCTTCCAGTCTCTTTAATTCGTTCATCAGCGCGTCGTACTCGGCGTCGCTGATCTCGGGCTTGTCGAGAACGTGGTAGAGATGCTCGTGGCGGCGAAGTTCTTCGCGCAGCTTCTCGGTTTTGCGAATGACATCGCGCTTGGGTGCCGGTTCGGCCATAGCGAGAATTATAGCCAGCGAAGTTGGCGGGGTTAGTTGAAGTCCTTGCTACCATCCCCGGTCCCCAAAAGCGAGGGACCGGAGGCACCCTTCTTACTTTGAATCGCGGGGTTGTGCGCTGGAAGATGTGCGGGCCGGGAGGCCCGCACTACAGCCGGCCGGGAGTCCGGCGCTACAAATTTAGTCGCTGCCCTTCAATCCGCGGTCCCTCAGCATGGGCTCGATGCTCGGTTCCCCTCCCAGCCACGTGTCGTACATCTTCTGCAGGTCCTCGGTGTTGCCGCGCGAGAGCACCATCTGGCGGAAGCGGTCGCCGTTCGAGCGCGTCATGCCGCCGTGATCCAGGAACCACTGGAAGGCGTCGTCGTCGAGCATCTCGCTCCACGAATATGCGTAGTAGCCGGCGGAGTAGCCGTTGGCCCAGATGTGCAGGAAGTAGCTGGACCGGTAGCGCGGTGGCACGTAGCTCAGGTCGAGATGCGTGCGCTGAAGCGCTTCGGCTTCGAACTTGTCGGGATTCTGGAGGGGTGCGCTCGAGGGCAGAGTGTGCCACTCAAGATCGAGCTCAGATGCGGCGAGAATCTCCGTGAACAAATAGCCCTCGTTGAAGGTCTGCGACTTTACGATTTTTGCTGCCAGCGCGGCGGGCATGGGCTCACCGGTCTTGTAATGGCGCGCGTAATGCGCAAAGACTGCCGGATAGCTGGCCCAGTGCTCGTTGAACTGCGAAGGGAATTCGACAAAGTCGCGCGGCACCTGCGTGCCCGACAGGCTGGGATACACGGTATTGGCAAACATGCCGTGCAGCACGTGGCCGAACTCGTGGAACATGGTAGTGACGTCGTCGAAGCTGAGCAATGCGGGCTGGCCCGGCGCAGGCTTCTCGAAGTTGGCCACGTTGAAGACCACCGGCAACTGCCCCAGCAATTTCGACTCGCCAACCAGCACGTCCATCCACGCTCCGCCATTCTTGTTGTCGCGCTTGAAGTAATCGCAGTACCACAAGGCCAGCGGCTTCGCGTCGGCATCGAAAACTTCAAAGACGCGCACGTCCGGTTGGTAAACGGGAATGTCCTTGCGCTCTTTGAAGGTGAGGCCGTAGAGCTCATGCGCGGCGTAGAAGACGCCGTTCTCGAGCACGCTGTTGAGTTCGAAATAGGGCTTGATTTCCGACTGGTTCAGGTCGTATTTCGCCTTGCGCACCTGCTCGGAGTAGAACTCCCAATCCCAGGGCTCTACCTTGAACTCGCCGTGTTGCGCGCCACTCTGAGAATCGATCAGGGCCTGAATGTCTTTCGCTTCTCCCGCAGCTCTGGCGGTGGAAGCCGGCACCAGCGCATCGAGAAAATGCTTCGCCGCCTCGGGCGTTTTTGCCATCTGATCGGTCAGGTTCCATGCCGCGTAATTGGGGAAGCCGAGCAGCGCGGCCTTTTCTGCGCGTAGTTGCGCCAGCCTTGCAATGGTGGCGCGCGTGTCGTTGGCGTCGCCGCGCTCCGCGCGGTTCCAGGAATTCTCAAAGATCGCCTGGCGCGTGGCGCGGTCGGTGAGAAACGCCAGATCGGGCTGTTGCGTGGTGTTCTGCAGCGGGATCCGCCAGCCGTGCGCCTGTGCGTCCTGCGCGGCGGCGGCGATTTCCGCCTCGCTCAACCCGGCAAGCGTCTTTTCGTCCGTCGTTGAGAACGCACCCGCCTTGGTAGCCGCGAGCAACTGGTTCTCAAACGTGTTTTCGAGCGTCGACTCTTCTTCGTTGAGCTTTTTCAGTTTGGCTTTGTCAGCGTCGGAAAGGTTGGCGCCCGCCTTCACGAACTGCTGGTAGTCGTATTCCACCAGGCGCAGCGATTCAGGATTGAGATGGAGCGATGCGCGCTGGTCGTAGACTGCCTTCACGCGCGCAAAAAGCCTGGGGTTCAGATAGATGGCATCCTGTTGCGCGGCGAGGCGCGGGGCCTCGTAGGCCTGTACCGTCTGCAGCAAATCGTTGGTATTCGCGCCCGTAACGCAGTTGAACACCGCCATCACCCGCGTGAGCAACTGGCCGGTGCGCTCCAGGGCGACCACGGTGTTTTCAAAGGTGGGCGGCGCGGAACTGTTGGCGATGGCCTCGACCTCGTTGATCTGCATCGCCATGCCCGCGTCGATGGCCGGCTGGTAATCGCTGTCCTTGATCTTGTCGAAGGGCGGCGCCTGAAACAGCAGAGTGCTGGGCGCGTAAAAGGGGTTGTTCGGTCCGTATCCGGCGATTGCCGTCTGCGTTTGTGCGGAGGCGGACGCTACTCCCAGCGCCACAGAAATTCCAGTCGTCAAAATGCTCCTTTTCACCCATTGAATATGAAGCTTCAGCATGGCGATTTGGGCCCCTCGTAAAGCCTGTTCATACATTCTCGATTGTAGGCGAAGCCCCGTTTGCGATCGTGGTTGCGATCGAATCCGCCCCCGCGGCACATCATGCCCCGGCGTGGGGCTTTGCGCCGTGACAGACGGCACGCGAGACCCCCTACAATAGCAACATCCAGCCGACGGCCCCGAAACCCGAGGCTGCGGCTGATTGATAATCGATAGACGGAATCCGAAGGAATTGAGAAGCAATGACACAAACTTCAACTGCTCCTGAAGCTCGTACGCAAGCCGAAAATTTGGATCTGCTGGCCCACGTAGCCGTGAACGTGGGGCTGGGCCTCAAGCCCGGCCAGGAGCTGGTGATGACCGCGTCGCTCGATTCCGTGGCTCTGGCGCGCCGCATCACCGAGCACGCGTATCGCGCCGGGGCTTCACTCGTGACCGCGCTTTTGAACGACGAGGACTCTGCCCTTCTGCGCTACCGGTACGCGTCCGATGCCAGCTTCGATCACGCGGCCAAGTGGCTCTACGAAGGCATGGCGGCGGCGTTCAAGAGCGGAGCCGCGCGTCTGGCCATTGCCGGAGCCAATCCCGCATTGCTTTCCAACGAAGATCCCGACAAGGTGGGGCGCGCCAATCGCGCCGTCTCGCAAGCCTACCGACCCGCCCTCGAGATCATCACGCGCCATGAGATCAACTGGACAATCGTGGCCGGGGCCACGCCTGCCTGGGCTGCGGCAGTGTTTCCCCACGACACCCCCGAAGACGCCCTGCGCAAGTTGTGGGAAGCCATTTTCGCGACGACACGCATCAACACAGTGGATCCCGCGAGCGCATGGAGAGCGCACGACGCCGAATTGCAGAAGCGTGCGGCCTTCATGAATGCCAAGCGCTACTATGCCCTGCACTATCGCGGTCCTGGGACCGATTTCCGCCTCGGACTGGCCGACGACCATGTGTGGCTGGGCGGCGGGACGACAGCGGGAAATGCTGTCTATTGCATCGCCAACATGCCCACGGAGGAGATCTTCAGCGCGCCGCATAAGGACCGCGCCGACGGCACCGTGACCGCGACCAAGCCGCTCTCGCACCAGGGCACGATGATTGAAGGCATCCATGTGCGCTTTGAAAAGGGGCGCATTGTGGAGGTTCACGCCACGCGCGGCGAGGAAGTGCTGCAGAAGCTCATCGACACCGACGAGGGCGCGCGGCGGCTGGGCGAAATGGCGCTGGTTCCCCACTCCTCGCCCATCGCGCAAAGCGGCCTGGTTTTCCTCAACACGCTTTTTGACGAGAACGCGGCATCGCACATCGCGCTCGGCCAGTCGTATTCGTCGTGCCTGCGCGATGGCGACAAGCTCACGCCGGAACAACTCGCCGCCAAGGGCGCCAACGATAGCCTGATCCACGTGGACTGGATGATCGGGTCTGGCGAATTGGATATCGACGGCATCAGCGCATCCGGAGACGAAGAGCCGCTGATGCGCGGGGGCGAGTGGGCAACCGCTGTCTGACAACAAGCGGAGTTAGCGGGGTTAGCGGAGTTAGATCGGCGGCAGTGGGCAATCGGGTTTCATGCGCGGCGGATGGAATACGCAGGCGAGAGACCAGAATCCGAGATTGGATCGAAAGACGCATGGAACCTGTCACGCATTTCCTTACCGGCGCCTGCATCGGCCGCGCCGGATTCAATCGCAAGACGGCGTACGCCACGCTGGCCGCGGTGCTGGCCGCAGAGGCCGCCGACCTGGACGTGATCTGGACCGTCGCGGGTCCGGTGGAAGTCCTGAAGCACCACCGCGGCATCACGCACACCTTCTGGGCGGTTCCTGTGGTGGCGGGTGCGGCGGTGGGCGCAGTGTGGCTCCTCGATCGCGGGCTCAAGGCGCGGCGGCGAAATGCTAAGGATGCTCCGTCCTTTTCATCCGCAGATGAAAAGGATGGCAGCGGGCGTCAACCGATTCACTGGGGCTGGCTCTATCTCACGGCGTGCGTTGCGGCGCTCAGCCACCTGCTGCTCGACTGGACCAACAATTACGGCGTGCGGCCGTTCTTTCCCTTCAATCCGCACTGGTATGCTGGCAGCTTCATGTTCATCGCCGAGCCGGTGGTGTGGGCGCTGCTTTTCGTGGCTCTATTCATGCCTTGGGTGCTGGGGCTTGCCGATCGCGAGATCGGGGCGCGGAAACAGAGGTTTCGCGGCCGCGGCTGGGCCATTTTTGCGCTCTGCGGAATGCTGGTGCTGGGCTGCTGGCGCTGGGCGGAGCACGCTCAGGCGTTGGCGATGGTGAGCAACACGCAACTCTCCACTGAGCCGGCCCTGCGCATGGCCGCCGAGCCATATCCGGTGAATCCCTACCGCTGGCACGCGATCGTCGAGACGCCGGATTTGTATCAGACCGCGGAAATCAACACCCGGACCGGATCGATCGACAGCGATCCGCTGCGCGATGTGCTTTACAAGCCGGCCGACACCGCTGCGGTCCAGGCCGCCAAGCAAACGTTGCTGGGCCGCGTGTATCTCGATTGGGGAACGTGGGCCGTGGTGCGCGAAGTGGGACCGGAACCAGCGCCGGGCATGGAACCACCCAACTTGCCGCCAGGCCGCGCGTGGACCACAGTCGAGTTTACGGACCTGCGCTTCGATTATGCGTTTCTGGCGACACTTGGAACGACCTCGGGAACCGCGGGCCACGCCTCGCTCTCCGGCTGGGTCTACATCGTTGACGGACACGAGGACGCCGGTGAAGCGATGAATGGCCGGGAACAGCATTAGGGTCTGTTCGCATGATCTCCCACCCTTTCCGCAAAACACGCGGAAAGGATGGGGCAACCCAGATTACACTGGCGGAACAAACCTTTGGCCATTTGCTAGGGTGGAAAATTTTGTTGCTTTCATGGAAGGCTTTGGGTTGACCGCACGACGCGCGCACCGCAGAATGAAAGAAGTCTTTTGTTTTCGTAATCGGGTTGGTTGGGCCCGGAATCTCCGGAAGACCCTGCATCATGAGGTGGACATGGCCGCTTATTTGCTCTTGCTGGTTGCCGTTTTATCGCGCGTAATTCCTCACGCTCCGTGGTGGAGCTTTACG
>JBEKGH010000098.1:0-15329 GCA_050012895.1 Occallatibacter sp. | reverse complement strand
GTCGACATCTCCAAGTTCCCGCTGCCGGATATCCTGCAGCTGCGCACCGAGTAAACAGGTATCATCAGGCGAGTATGCCCTTAGATCCCAAGGGAACCAATCCGCTCGTGCAGCTTCCTGAGGTGCTGGCCGTCGGTTTTACCGGTCATCGCAAGGTTCCCTACGAGACCAAAAGCCGTCAGGTGATTCGCGATTTCCTCGCGCAGCAAAAGGAATCGCACCACGGCATCCTGTACGGCGTCTGTTCGGCCGCCGCGGGCGGCGATCAACTGTTTGCAGAGAGCTGCATCGAGCTCAACATTCCCCTGCGCATTCTTCTACCCCGCCCGGCCGAGCAGTTCCGCGCCGACTTCGACGATGCGGCGTGGCAACGCACCGTGCGCATCATGGAGAACGCCATCTCCGTTGAAGTCACCGGCAGGCACGAAAGCCGGAACGAACAATACTACGACTGCGGCATTCAAACCGTGGCCGAGAGCCAGCTTCTGGTAGCGCTGTGGGACGGCTTGCCGTCGCGCGGCGCCGGCGGCACTCAGGAAATGGTTTCCTACGCCAGAAAAACCGGCCATCCCATCGCCTGGATTCACAGCGAAACCGGTGAGCTGCAATTTCTCAACAAAGAAGCCCTCAAGCTCATCGACACAAGCTCCGAGCTTGAGTTTCTCAACGGGCTGCCCGACGTGGGCCCCAACGCGAGTCCGGACACAAGTATTGCCGCGCCCGGCCGCAGCTCCCGCGACCTGGCGCAGGCATGGCTCGATAAAGCCGATGCCAACGCCAACCGTTTTGCGCCCCAGGCGCGGCGCGTGGCTTCTGTTCCTATCGTCTACACCGCGGCCGCGGCGGTCATGGCCGGCGTGGCGCCCGAGATCCCCGGCGCCGCACCGTGGCTGGGCATCAGCGCCGCGCTCGGCATTTTCTCTCTGGCGCTGCCGGGTGCCCTTCGCCTTCACGCCCGGCAGGCGCTGTGGGCGCGCACGCGCACCGCGGCTGAAATCGCCCGCTCCGTTCTCGTTACCTGGCGCACGCCCCGGCTTTATGAAGCCATTGGCGCGGAAGTCGCTCCCTGGCTCTCCGGCATTCTGCGCTCCCTCAACTTCCTCAAGATGGAGGACAATCACCGCGCCGAAACTCCGCTCTCGGATTTCAAGCAGGAGTATCGCCGCGATCGCGTGGCCCACCAGATCGAGTATTTTTCCCGCCAAGCGCGCAAGGCCGAGCGCCAGGAGCGGCGTTACGCAATGCTGGGAAGGGTCTGCGGCGCCCTGGCCACGCTCATCGCCGTCGCCTGTCTCTCCGGCGGACTGCAATGGCTTGTCAATCACGGCTTTTCCGGCCGCCAATGGCTGGCCTTCACCATGTCGGCCTTGTTTGAAATTGCCACCATGGCCGGCGCCTTTGCCGCCATGAAGGATTGCGCGCGGCGTCGGCGCCGCTATCGCGAGTTGAGCGACGCCTTGCGCCGTTGGGACACTCAGTTGGAAGCACTCAACACCTGGAACTCCGTGCTCCGCGTCGTGGAGCGCATCGAAAGAGCCCTGATCGTCGAGCTCTTCGAATGGCGCTCTCTCGTCCTGGGCGCGGCCTCGCATAAGGGATAACACCATGAAAAGAATTCTGTCTTTGGATGGCGGCGGCATACGCGGCGTGTTCACCCTCGAAGTCCTTGTCAAGATGGAAGAGGTGCTGCGCGAATATTACGCAAAACAGGATCCCGAGAAAGCCAAGACCTTCGTTCTCCGCGACCACTTCGACTTCCTCGCCGGCACCTCGACCGGCGCCATCATCGCCACCTGCCTGTGCTGGGGAATGCCTGTCGAGGAGGTCAGAGACCTCTACCTCCGCGAGGGCCGGAAGATGTTTGAGAAGGTCTCCTGGCGCACTCCCACCGCTAAGCTCGCCGCGCTTTACGACCCCAAGCCCATCTCCCAATTCCTCCAGCAAATCTTCGTCGAAAAAGATGGAAAGCTCGCCACCCTCGCCAGCCCGCGTCTGCGCGATGGCGAAAAGAAAAATCTCCTCATGGTCGTGGTGCGCAACAACACCACGGGATCGGCGTGGCCCCTCACCAACAATCCGGACGCCATCTACAACGATCCCACCCGTCCCGACGACAACCGTCTGATTCCCCTCTGGCAACTGGTGCGCGCCAGCACCGCGGCGCCCGTGTTCTTTCCCCCGGAGACCGCCAAATTGGGAGATACCACGTACGAGTTTGTCGACGGCTCCATCACGCCCTACTCCAACCCGGCACTCATCGCCGCGCTCACCGCCATCCTGCCCGGCTATCGCGTCAACTGGACGCCCGGTCCGGAAAACATCCGCCTGGTTTCCGTGGGTACAATCGCTTTTTCCTCTGAGGTTCCCATCGGCGATCCCAGGGTCGGCCTCGGCATCATGGCCACCAAAATTCCCACTGCCGTGCTGCAAACCACCTCCGCCCTGATGCAGTCCATCGGTTGGCAGCAGGACTTTCTCTGCCGCTGTCTCGGCGACTGCCTCTTTGCCGAAAAGCTCGACGCACAAACCATGTGCGGGGAAAAGCTCGATGCCGAAGTCGGCGACCTCCTCTGCGGCAATCCTTCCGGTGCTCCGCCTGCGGGCCGCAGCTGGTTCAGCTACGTGCGCTACAACCGCACCTTTCGCAAGAAGGAAATGATCAAGATCCTCGAGAACGACCCGCGTCTCAAGCGCATCGACGCCGTCGACGCCATCCCGCGTCTGAGTGACATTGGAAAGCAATACGCTGAAGAAAACGTGAAGATCGAGCACCTGGTCTGAGCCGGAGTGGTTAGTAGTTAGTCGTCAGTTGTCAGGCTTCAGGTGTCAGTGCGAGTACGAGTGTGGTTGTATCTGTCCGGCACACTCAGACTTCACACTCACACTCGCACTGTTCTTTGTTTACACGGCTAGACGCGCACGATATAGTTGCCTCAGCTTCCGGGGCAAGCTGATCATGGCACAAGAACCAGATGTTTTTATAAGCTACTCATCCCTCGATCAGCTGGCTGCGGAAACAGTTTGCCGGGTTCTGGAGCGGAATAAAATCCGGTGCTGGATCGCGCCTCGCGACATCCCCGCCGGCGTGCAGTGGGACAACCCCATCATTGACGGCATCAAGGCCTCCAGTCTCGTGGTCTTGATACACACCTCCAATGCCAACGGAAGCGATCAGATCAAGAGGGAACTGCGCCTCGCTCACGCGAAGAAGAAAATCGTCATTCCCTTGCGCGTCGAAAAGGTCCAGCCCGACGACGAACTCGAGTTCGTCCTGACCGGCATTCAGTGGCTCGATGCCTTCGACAAGCCGCTCGAAGATCAACTCCAGCCGCTGCTCGAACGCGTCAACCAAATCCTTGAAGAGGAGCGCCAGCAACAGCCTGCTCCCGAACCACCTCGGCCTTCCGCAAAAAACCTCCGCGTGGCGTTGCTTTACCGGCGTAACATCCAGCCCGATGACTACGTTCTCTCCCTGCTCGAATCCGGCTTGCGCGCCGCCGGTCATCAGGTCTTCATCGATCGCCATTTGAAAGTCGGTGACGAGTGGGCCATCGAAATCAAGCGCCAGGTGCAGCAGTCCGACGCCATCATCCCCCTCCTCTCCAGAAATTCAGTAAAGAGCGAGATGCTGGCCGAGGAACTGGAGGAGGCCTCCAAATCGGCCCAGCAAAACGCCGGCAAGCCCCGCATTCTTCCCGTCCGCGTCACCTATGAAAAGGGTCTGTCCCCCGACGAGCAGGTTCTTCCCGAGCCTTTCTTCAGTGTTCTCGGCCACCTGCAGTACCAGCCCTGGGAAAGCGAAGCCGACGACAGCGAACTGCTCGCCCGCGTTCTCGAGAGCCTGGCCGCCAAAGTGCAGCGCACTATCGTTCCGGAACAGGAGCCGGGAGGCGCCGATCGGCTGGATTCGCCCTACTATATTGATCGGCCCACCGACCTCCGCTTTCGTGACGCGCTCGACCATCAGGACAGCATCGTGCTCATCAAGGGCGCGCGCCAAATGGGCAAAACCTCGCTGCTGGCGCGCGGGCTGAAGTATGCGCGCGACAAGGGCAAGAAAGTCATCCCCTGCGACCTGCAAAAAAACCAGGGCAACCTCGCCAACATTGAGACCCTTTACAAAGGCCTGTGCGAGGTGATCGCAAACCGCCTCGATCTCGCCGTTTCGCCCCGAAAAGTGTGGGACCCCGACCTCTCGCCCGGCGACAACCTCGAAAGTTACCTCCGCCGCGAAGTGCTGGGAAAGACTGACGGCCATCTGGTGCTGGCCATCGACGAGGTGGACCTGCTCACCGATCGCCCCTACGCCAGCGAGGTCTTTGGACAATTCCGCAGTTGGCACAATGAGCGCGCCATGGACCCCGACGGCCCATGGAAACGGCTCACGCTGGCCATCGTCTATGCCACTGAAGCCCACCTGCTCATCACCGACCAGAACCAGTCTCCCTTCAACGTCGGCACCCAGCTCGAACTCCACGATTTCACCATCCTGCAAGTGGATGAGCTGAATCAGCGCTACCAGTGTCCGCTGCGCAATGAGAGCGAGCTCAAGCGCTTCTTTGCCCTTTTCAACGGCCAGCCGTATCTCACGCGCCGCGGATTCTACGACCTCACCCACGAGGAAAAATCTCTCGGCGAGCTCGAGGCCCACGCCGATGCCGACGACGGCCCCTACGGAGACCATCTGAAGCGCATCCTGTTCAAGCTTGCGGGCAACGAGGCTTTGAAAGACGTGCTCCGCGGCCTCCTGCACGGCAAGCCCATCCCCGATGCCATGACCTTCTACCGTCTGCGCAGTGCCGGCCTTGTGGCTGGCCCGTCAGCGAAGGAAGCGCAATTCCGCTGCGCCATCTATCGCAAGTTCCTGGCGCGGCACCTGGTCTGAGCCATGACGACTGAATCCGCCGCTCCTGAAATCGCGCCCAGGTTTTTCACCGTCGGTGGCACTTTGCCCCCTGACGCGCCCAGTTACGTGATGCGCCAGGCTGACGAAGATTTGTTCACGCACCTCAGCGCCGGGCATTTTTGCTACTTGCTCACCTCGCGGCAAATGGGCAAATCCTCGCTCATGGTGCGCACTACGGCCCGCTTGAAAGCCGCCGGCGCGCGCGTGGCCATCCTCGACCTTACAAAAATCGGGCAAAACGTCACCACCGACCAGTGGTACAACGGCCTGCTCGGCCGGCTCGGCGTGGCCTTCGGTCTGGAAGACAAGCTCAAGGAGTACTCCAGACGCGGCGATGACGCTTCCCGCAGCATCGGCCCGCTGGACCGGTGGGAGCGCGCCATCCGCGAGGTCATTGTCGCCTCCATCCCCGAAAAAATCGTGATCTTCGTCGACGAGATCGACTTCGTGCGCAGTCTTCCCTTCCCCAGCGACGAGTTTTTCGCCGCCATCCGCTCCTTCTACAACCAGCGCACCACCAATCCCGAGCTCAATCGCATCACCTTCTGCCTCATCGGCGTGGCCACCCCCACCGATCTCATCCGCGATGGCAGCCGGACCCCCTTCAACATCGGCGAGCGCATCCATCTCACCGATTTCGAGGAGCAGGAAGCCGAGCCTTTCATCAAGGGCATGGGCCGCTCGCCCGAAGTCAGCGCCCGGCTGGTCCGCCGCGTTCTGTGGTGGACCGGCGGCCATCCTTATCTCACACAGCGCTTGTGTGCCGCCGTGGCCGCCGAACCCGATGTCACCACTGCATCCGGCGTGGACCACGTTTGCAGCGACATGTTCCTTGCCGCGCATTCACGCGACACCGACAACAACCTGCTCTTTGTAAGCCATCGCATCACCGACCGGGGCAATGCAAATCGCAACAGCGCAACCCGCCGCAGCTCCGACCAGTCTTCTGAGGGCGAGGCAGACGGGAAGTCCGAGAGCGAGCTCGCCGCCGTGCTCGATCTGTATGCGCGCGTGCGCTCGGGACAGATGGTGCTGTTCGACAAGGAGAACCGCAACATCGAGTTCCTGCTGCTGGCCGGCATTGTCGCTGTGCGCGACCGCGTGCCGCCCCTGCGCAATTTCCTGCGCAAACTCGGCGCCATGCTCCGCGGCAAGCCCCTGACAGGCGCGGAAAAGGTCAGCGAGCAGGTCCTGGTCGTCCGCAATCGCGTCTACGAGCGCGTCTTCGACAAGCACTGGATTCGCACCCACATGCCCGGTGCGGAAGCACGCCGCCAGCGCGCCGCCTTTTACCGCGGCCTTCTGATGGCCGCCGGCCTTGCCGTTGCTGTATTCGCGGTCATCGGCTTCTTCTTGCTCAAGGACCTGGAAGACGAGCAGAAGGCGGCCATCCAGAATTACTGCGCCAAAATTGTGCAGGTGCAGCAGGACTTCGATAGCGGCGATTATGCCACGGGATATAACCAGCTCCGCGAAACCGTGCCGCTGGTTCGCCTGCAGCCTCGCGCCGCGGAAAAGCTCCTGGCAAATACTCCGCTTCTCCGGCGCATGCTCCCCTTCATTTATCGCCATCCCCGGCTTTATGCCATCCTCAACGGATTCGATGGAAAAGCCGCGGGAGGCATTGAATGGAACCACCTCCTGGCGCGCTCCTTCGGCGACAGTGCATACGCCTATACCGGCCATGTCAGTGAAGTCCGCTCCGTTGCCATCTCACTCGACGGCCAATGGGTGGCCACTGCCGGCGCCGACTCCACAGTCCGCGTCTTCAAAGTCAGCAGCATTCTTCAGAGCACGGGTTACGCCCCCACCAATCCCCTCGAGCGCGCTCTTCTCGTCCTCGACAGTAACGGCGACGCCCGGCCGGTTCAGCCGAATGGCGCCGATTCAGGTTGGAGCGTCAACGCCCAGCTTGTCGCTGCGCTTGGCGGGCGTGCGATGACCCAATTGCCCGGCGTGATGTCCGTGCAGTTCTCACCCGATGGCGCGTGGATCGCCGTCGCCACCGGTAACTGGGACCAGACGTCGGTTCCGGGCACCGTCTATTTGTGGAGCACCAGGAATCCCGGCAATGTCGTGTGGGTCCACTCGCGTTTCGGCCGGGCCGCCGACTCCGTCGCCTTCAGGAAACAGCCAGACGCGCAGGGTGCATACGACCTCGCCGCCACCAGTGAAGACAACACCGCAAAGTTCTGGAGCGTCGCGCCCACTGGAACCGTCACTCTCGAAGGCCAGTTCAACGCCGGAGGCCAGGCATTGAAGGGCATGAACGCGGCCGCCTACTCCCCTGACGGCAAAACCTTCGCCATGATTTTCGGCGATGGCCATCTCTGGCTCCGCGACGGAGAACAACCCTGGAATGCGGGCAGCCCCAAGCCCCTTGTCGGCGATATCTCCGGCCTGATGTCGGTCGCCTTTTACAACTATCCGCTCATCGATGCCGCCAGCGGCGCCTATGGCAATGAAGAGCTCGTCATGCTTGGTACGCGCGATGGCCACGTCAAAACCTACAACGCGAACACCAACACCATGCGCACTTATCTTGAGACCGGGCAGGGCCTCGTCACTTCGCTCACCGTCTCGGAAGACAAAAACCTCCTGCTCACCACCGGCAGCACCGGGACCACCCTCATCTGGCAATTGCTGCGTGATCCGCACGAAGGGCTCCTTGAGCAGGACGCCGTCAGAACTCCCGGCGACAGCATCATGCTGCGCGGACAACGCGACGTCACCTACTCCGCCGCCATCTCGCCCGACAACGGCCTCATCGTCACAGGCGGCGCAAGTGCCCTCGCCGGCGGCGCCGGCCAGCATT
The DNA here is from genome assembly GCA_050012895.1 of Occallatibacter sp. Lineage (GTDB taxonomy): Bacteria > Acidobacteriota > Terriglobia > Terriglobales > Acidobacteriaceae > Telmatobacter. The sequence continues at coordinate 7,608 of JBEKGH010000098.1, read as the reverse complement.
CCTCCGCCTCCGACCGTTCCGCGCTCGTCTCCGCTCTCGGCAGCCGCGTCCTCTTTTGGGAAAAGCAGCGCGGATACGTCGACGGATTTTCTCTTCCCGGCGAAACGTGGCCCTCCACCTGGGTCTCGCAACCCGCTTCCATCCCCGCCGGGGGAGCCGTCCAGGCCCTGGCTTTTTCTCCCGACGGCCGCGAGTTTGCCAGCATCGTCGGCACACGCACCCAGGACAACGCCTCCACCGAAATCGATTTCACCCGGCTCGATCCGAATACCGGAAGACCCGCTTCCTCAGCGACCGCCAATACGCAGAACCACAACTCCGCCGGCACGGCTCTGGCCTGGTCCGTCGACGGTAAATCCGTGGTCACGGCCATGAACGACGGCAGCGTCCTCCTCTGGGATCCCGCGCACATCGCCGCGGGCTCCAAACCGCTTAACACCGTGGCCGTCAACAATGCGAGCCTTCCCATTCAGGCGCTTTCTTTCTCGTCCGACGGCTGGCTGGCCGGCACCGCAGCCGCCGTGGGACCACCCGATCAGACCTTCAGTTGGAACCACGCGCAGTTCCACAGTAACGAATCGATCCTCCTCTGGAGGCCCGGTCAGGCGTCCGCCATTCAGCCCGCCATTCAGAAGATCATCCCATTGCCTCCGGTAACACCCCGCGCAATCTTCTCGCTGCAGCAGCTCATCTTCTCGCCCTCCGGCGATTGGCTCGCCGCCTGCGGCGTCGACTCCGCCGACAACCTGATCAAAGTGCAGATCTGGAATATCGCAGGCCTGCTCGGTGCGTCGCCGCAGCCTCTTTTCACCCTCAACGGCTCCGAGTTCCCGTCCAGCAACGCCCACGTTGACAGCCTCCACGGCCAGTGCACCGCCGTCGCCTTCTCGCCCAACGGCAAGTGGCTCGCCGTCGGCACCTTTTCCCACGAAATCGCCGTCTGGTCCACCGACACCTGGAAGCGCGTGGAGGGGCAGGACGAATATATCCCCAGCGGCAGCCTCTACGGCGCCATTGGCGGAAAGAAGAGCGCCGGCCGTTATATCGACGCCCCGCCCATGGCCACCTCCGCCATCAATACCGTAGCCTTCTCTCCCGACAGCACGCGCCTCGCCTACGGCACCGCCGACGGCAATATTTACCTCTGGAGCGTCACCGCTCAGCTCCCCGTCTCCGCCATCTCCGTCCACTCCGGCGGCGTGCTCGCACTCGCCTTTTCGCCCGACCCCGACGGCCGCTTCCCCTCCGGCCGCTGTCTCGCCTCCGGCGGCAACGACAAGACCGTCCGCTTCTCCTGCGGCATCGATCCGGACTTGGAGAAACGGGCCCTGTCAATCTCCCTTTCCCCCGACTCCAGCACGCGCCTCCTCGGGGAATCCGATGACTGGTATAACTTCGCACAATGACCGCCCATCCTTCACGGGAGGGGGAGTTCACAGTTCTTAGTTCACAGTTCTTAGTTCGCAGTTCTTAGTTCGCAGTTCGCAGTTCACAGTTCACAGTTCAGTGACCATGATGCAGCCGTCATCACCGTGAACTGCGAACTGTTAACCGTTTAGGGTGGGATACCATAAAGCCCGCGTCGGATAATGGATAAGTCGAAGGGAAATCGCGCGCCATGCCGCAAGCCCCCACTGTCCTCACCGCACGCCGCCTCTACGACGGCTCGCGTCTCCACGATCACCCTATCGTCGTTCTCGACGGCGGCCGTGTCGCCTCCATCTCTACGCGTGCCTCGAGCGCCGCACCGACCGGAGCGTCTATCCTCGACTTCCCTGACGCCACGCTCGCCCCTTCCTTCTTCGACATCCACATCCACGGCGCCGCGGGTCACGACGTCATGGAAGCCACTCCTGAAGCTCTCGCCGCCATCGGCGGTTTCCTCGCCTCGCGCGGGACTGCTCGCTTTCTTGCCACCACGGTGACCGCGCCCATGGACGCGACCCTTCGCGCCGTCGCCGGCCTCGCCCGCCTTATCGCGCAAGAAGGCGATCACGTGCCTGCCGCCGCTCGCCCGCTCGGCATCCATCTCGAAGGTCCGTTCCTCTCGCACGCCAAGCGCGGCGTGCATCCGCCCGCGTTCCTCCTCGAGCCTGACATCGCCCTCTTCGACCGCATTTATGAAGCTGCCGAAGGCCACGTCCGCCTCATGACTCTCGCGCCCGAGCTGCCCGGCGCGCCTGAGCTCGCCGCCCACGCCACTGCGCGCGGCGTCCGCGTGTCTGTTGGCCATTCGAATGCCACCGCGGCTGAAACCCTCGCCGCCATTGCCGCCGGAGCCACCAGCGCCACGCACACCTTCAACGCCATGCGCCCTCTCGACCACCGCGAGCCCGGCATTCTCGGCACCGTGCTGACTTGCGATTCTCTCTTTGCCGAGCTCATCTGCGACGGCATCCACTCCGCGCCGGAGATGACCAAGCTCTGGTGGCGCGCCAAGGGCCCCGAGCGCGCGATCCTCGTCACCGACGCCATGAGCGCCACCGGCATGCCCGATGGCGAATACCGCCTCGGCGAGCTCACAGTCCAGGTCGCGAACGGCCGCGCCACGTGCGAAGGCGTGCTCGCCGGCAGCGTGCTCACTCTCGACCGCGCCCTCGCAAACTTCCTTGCCTTCACCGGCGCAACCCTCGAGCAGGGGCTCCGCCTCCTCACCGGCAATCCCGCCGCGCTCACCGGCTTTGAGTCCGAAGCCGGCTCGCTCGCCCCCGGCGGCCCCGCCAACCTCGTAGCCGTCAGCTTTGACGGACACCTCGCCGCTTCATTCCTCAACGGCATCCCAATATCGGCCTAACCTGCACTCGCGCCATCGGACCCGTCAATCGCGGTTGCCCCATCCTTTCGCGCCTTTTGCGAAAGGGTGGGATACCACGAACCCCAACCCTGCTCCCTCGACCCCGCACAGACCCCCGTGCCCCATCCATTCGGTCGCCGCGGCGACTGAATGGGTGGGATCGCACGAACCCAAACTTTCGCGCTGCCATCCTAAGCAATCAAACTCGCCGTCATCCTGAGCAAAAAATCGGCTGTCATCCTGAGCAAGTCCCGGCGCACCGGGACCAGTCGAAGGACCCGCATTTAGGAATGCTCGCACGTGTCAACAAGCCTCTGAAAAGCTACGTCAGGGGCCGTTTTCTACTCCCTATTCCCTACTCCCTATTCCCTGTTTTTACCCCCGCCCGCGTGCTACGCTACACATCAAGCCCCGTTCATTCGCTCTAATTCTCTCCCGAGGCCGCGATGAGCAACAGATCGGCGCAGTCCGCCCCCTTGATTCTGCTGTGCGCAGCCTGTCTTGCGCTCCCCGCACGTGCGCAGAACCCCGCCCCGCAGCAAAACGTGACCGTCCTGGTCGTCAATGTGGTTGCGCAACCGCCGCAACCGGTCAAGGCTGTCCGTGTCTCCCTCCAATACCTCAACACCGGAGCCCCGATCACCGCGGCTCAGCAGGTCACCAATTCCCAAGGCCATGCGCCTCTGGTCGTTTCTTCCGACGTGGCCCAGCGTGGCCGGCTCCGCGTCCAGATTGACGGCGCGACAGGCCTGGTGATTTATCTGCCGGCCGACGGCCAGTTGCCCGATTACCAGCCGTCCGTGGTGCCCGCAACCGTTGAGATCGAGCTGCTGCCCAAGGGCTCGCAGAAGCTGCTGGACGAGGGTCAGATCGAGGCCAATCTGCACCGCATGCTGGTCCAGCTCAGCGCCGTCAGGAGCCAAAACGCCGCGATGAAGGCGCAGTTGGCCGAAGCGCAGAATGCCAAGCCCGATCTGGGTCCCGCGATCGCCGATTGGGCCGCGGCCAATGGCTTCTCCGTCGACAAGGTCAACCAGCAGGTGCAGGCCTGGGCCAATAGCATCGAGGATAAGTCGCAAGCCACCATCGAACAGAAAGCCCTGGCCGCGATCGCCCTCAAACGCTACGATGAGGCCGACCAGTTGCTCAAGCAGCTCCAGGCGGCGGATCACAAGGAAATCGACGCCGAAGACGCCGAGCAGCAAAATCTGGACGCGCAGGTTAACGCGCTCCTGGCCGCGCGGCAAGCGCTGCTCGACAAGCAGCGAAGCTCGTTACGCCAGCTTCTCGACCACAGCAAACAGGACGCCGGCGCTGACCAGTTAGGACTGAAGTTCCACGACGCTACGCAGGTGCTGGAAAGCGCCGCCGCCACGGCCGATGCGGAATCGAAGAAACACCCGGATGACAGGGGCTTTCACGAGCTTTGGCTGCAAGCGGGTTCAAACGCTGCCGATGCGCGTTGGAGGGAGGGCGACGTCGCTCCCGCCGATCAGAGCCTTCCTCTGCTCGCTCAATCCGCAAATGATTTCGAGATGTTGGAGCGCGAATACGCCGCACTGGGGGATCGCCAGGCTGCGGCGGCGGCACAAAAAGGCCTCGGGATTGCGCTCATGCGCGAAGGAGAGCGCGCTGGCGGAGACAAAGCTGCTGCCCTGCTCGACCAGGCGGTGCAGGCGTATCGCCGCGCCCTGGAGGTCCAAACCAAAGCCGACCTGCCCCAGGACTGGGCCAGGACACAGATGGATCTCGGCATTGCGCTCATGGATGAGGGCGAGCGAGCCAGCGGAGATAAGGCCGCTGCCCTGCTCGACCAGGCGGTGCAGGCGTATCGCAGTGCCCTCGAAGTCTACACCAAGGCCGATCTGCCGCAGGACTGGGCCAGAACGCAAAACAACCTCGGGGCTGCACTCAGGAACGAGGCAGAGCGCGCTGGTGGAGACACGGCCGCCGCGCTATTCGATCAGGCGGTACAGGCGTATCGCAATGCACTCGAGGTCTTCACCAAAGCCGATCTGCCCCAGTACTGGGCCGACACGCAAAACAACCTCGGGGCTGCACTCAGCAACGAGGCAGAGCGCGCTCGTGGAGAAAAGGCCGCTGCGCTATTCGATCAGGCGGTGCAGGCGCTTCGCAGTGCCCTCGAGGTCTACACCAAGGCCGATCTGCCCCAGGACTGGGCGATGACGCAAAACAATCTCGGGATTGTGCTCACGGACGAAGGGGAGCGGGCCGGTGGAGACAACGCCGCTGCTCTGTTCGACCAGGCCTTGCAGGCCTACGAGCATGCGCTTGAGGTCTACACCAAGGCCGATTCCCCTCGTTATTGGGCGATGGCGATGCGAAACTTGGCAACCGCCAACAGGCATCTGGGCGACACCGCATCAGCCGATGCAGAATTGAAAGCCGCAAACGAGGTGGACCCGCAATAGATATGTTTGCCCGCTACGACATTTTTCTCAGCTACTCCCGCGCGGATTCTGACCGCGTAGCCCCGCTGCGCGACGAGCTGCGCCGCCTCGGCTATCGCGTCTTCTTCGACGTAGAGTCCATTGATCCGGCCTCGCCGTGGAGAGAGCGGCTGCGCCAGGCCATCCGGGGTTCGCGCTTGCTGGTCCTGTGCTGGTCAGAGCACGCGCGCGGCTCCGACTACATCGATTTCGAGTACATGCAGGCCGACGCGCTGCACAAGCCCATTTGCCCCTGGCTGCTCGACAAAACGGCCTTGCCGCCTATGCTCGAGGCCCAGGCCATCGCGAATCCCGCGGCGGCGGAGGTCGCCGTGCGGCTCAAACCCATCCTGGGCTGGCCGTTGGCTCGCCGGCGTAAGGCCTGGCTGGCAGCGGCCGTGGTCGCGGCAGCATTGCTGGGCGTGGTGGCGTGGCATATCTCCCACCCGCCGCCCCCGCCGCCGTGGGATTTTAAGGGCGAAGTCACGGACCGCGTCTCGAGAGTGCCGATTCAGGGAGTCGAGGTCGACGCCATGAAGGGCAACGATATTCAGGCCTCCGCGGTAACCGATGCGCGCGGACGGTTCGGTCTCCACCTGCCGCAGCCGATACCGCAAACCATTGACCTGCGTTTCGGCAAGGACGGCTACGTGGGCGACCGGATCCTCGTCCCGACGGACACCCCTCAGCCCTTTCCCGAGGACATGGCGAAGCCCTGATCCGCCGCGCACGCCGAAATCGCGGCCGTCCCAACCCCGGCGGTCGCGAACGCCGATCGGCGTTTCAGGCTCGCCCCCCTTGTTTCCGCAAGCCCTCCCATCTCACATTTGCCGCAACCCGCTGAAAACAAGGCGTCAAAAAACCCGCCGAAATGCATAGAATTATCCCCATCCGGCGCACAATGGTTCCATGAGCTGCCACCTGGGCAAGGCAATCCGTCCCCGCGCCCGGCGTTTCTATTCCCAGTTGGCTATTAACTCACTAACTCCCCCACCCCTCCCTCCCCCACTCACACTCACACCCACACCCACACTCGCACTCAGACTCACACCCACACGCGCACTCGAACCACCCCCGGCGGCCACGCCGCCAAGACCATCTGTGGAACTGTGAAGCTTACAACTAGCCATAAATCAGCAACTTACAGCGCAAAACAGCACAGAAACACGGTTTCTGCGTTTCTGTGTTCCTGCGACGCAGCTTCACGCCGCTTTTTCTTGAAAGCGTCCGTTGCTCTGAGCTGACCGCTGAAAGCTTGCCTTCGCGCGCGCGCTACTCTTCGATCTTGTAAGTGAATTCTTCGATGACCGGATTGGTCAGGACTTCGCGGGCGATGCGCTCCACTTGCGCGCGCGCCTGCTCCGCACTCAGCGAGTCGGCCAGCGAAAGCGCGAAGTATTTGCCCTGGCGCACAGCCGTGACCTCGCCAAACCCAATCTTGCGGAGTGCGTTGTGGATGGTCTGGCCCTGCGGATCGAGGACCGATGCCTTCAGCGTGACATAGACATGCGCCTTCATAATCACAGATTATAAGAGCAGGGACCAAGGGACTGAGGGACTAGGAACTTCGGAAGAGCGGGCATTGACACCTGAAACCTGACACCTGAAACCTGAATTGCACTTCCCCAAGGAGATACAGACGCAATGGTGAATTATCTGGAGTTGCCCGTGGGCGACCGCGCGCCGGAAGTCTTTCGCGCGGTGATCGAGATTCCCAAAGGCGGGACGCAGAAGTACGAGTACGACAAGCAGCTGCACGTCTTCAAGCTGGACCGGAACCTGCACTCGCCCGTGCATTATCCGGGCGATTACGGCTTTATTCCCTCCACGCTGAGCGACGACGGCGATCCGCTCGACGTGCTGGTGCTGGTGCCGACTGAAAGCTTTCCTGGATGTGTGCAGGAAGTGCGGCCCATCGGCCTGCTGGAGATGCTTGACCAGGGAATTCTCGACGAGAAGGTTCTCGCGGTGGGCAAGAACAATCCGCGCTTCGCCAATATCTGGAACTACACCGATATCTATCCGCACATGCTCAAGGAAATCACGCACTTCTTCTCGATCTACAAGGATCTCGAAGGCAAGCGCGTGGAGATGCGAGGCTGGCAAGACGCCGGCTTCGCGCGCGACCGCGTGGTGTACGCGATGAACCAGTTCAAAGAGAAGAAGGCTGCGAGCGAAAAGGCAGTGTGAAACACGAGTGTGAGTGTGAAGTGTGAGTGTGAGTGGAAAGCGCGCACCATTCGCTAGCCGCCATTTCTCACAGGGGATCGATTTGATGGCGGGCGGCGGTGCGAAGCCTGCGGGAAGAGCCATCAACCGGCTTGAAATCGGCTTGGCGATAGGTTCGGCAAGTACACGGAGAGG
>JBEKGH010000097.1:0-23837 GCA_050012895.1 Occallatibacter sp. | reverse complement strand
CATGACGCCGAGACTGGAGAACCTATTTTGCGGGGCGATGTGGTCCTGTCGTGGAATCTTTTGAGCTTCGACACCGCGGCAGGAGAAATGCAAGGAGTTGCTTCTCTCAACGATCGTTGCAAGGATGCAGTCTGCCATTACGAACTGGCATGGCCTCCAGGAGAGCGCCCTACTCGACCACAATGGACAGACTCAGCATTACAAACATTGAAGGCACTTGGATATGAAGGCCATCAATATATGGTCGTCGCACACGACGACAAAAAGCACTTCCATATTCACATCATGGTGAACAAAGTTCACCCTCAAACTCTCAGAGCCCCTACACGATATAACAACTGGCTCGCTCTCGATGCCGCCGCGCGTCGCCTCGAAGCGAAGTATGGCTGGGCACATACTCCGGGAATGACTCGATGGGATGAGCAGTTGAATCAGGCTGTACCCATTTCAAGAACCGAACGCTATGCGCTTCGAACCGCCCAACAACAGCCGACAGGTTTGGCGGCAAAGTTTGAACATTATCACGATGCAGAGTCTCTTCAAACTTACGTACGGCGGGAGGTTGCTCCAGCCGTGCGTTCCCTCCTCACAAGACAGAATGTCACGTGGGACCACCTGCATTGTCTTCTTTCAAAGGCTCATCTCAGACTTGAGAAGAGTGAATCGGGCGGATACACAGTCCTCGCCATCGACCACAACATCCGGGTAAAGGCATCCGATCTATTCCGGAACAACTTCGCTGGAAAGATCAACCGTCAGAACACGGAGGCGACTCTTGGGCCCTGGACACCCGCCTCAACATTCGGTTATGAGGTCGATCAACATGGTACACAATATGCAGCACAACATAGCGGCCGTAATGCCACACAGAGAGATGAACGCAAGGCGCAACGACAGGCTGACCGATCCGCTCTGATGGATGAATATAACCGGTATCGCAATCGGCGACGGGAAGTGTGCAAAGCCTTCACAACAGACGGCAGGGAAGGCCGACAATATATTCTTGACGTCTTGCGCGAACAAAAGCGGGAGATTCGCGCATCCGCTCTGCCGTGGCCGGACAAGAAGGTCCTGCTCTCTCAGGCTGTGGCTCAGTCCGTCCTCGAAGTACGATCGCTGAAGCTGTCTATTCAACAGAGGCGGAAGGAAGCATTTCCGAAGGATCTCCGCTCATGGGTCGCGGACAGAGCCGACGAAGGAGACGCGCGAGCGGCCGCACAACTTCGCGGATGGCGTTATGCCGACCAGCGCAATCAAAGGCGGCTCAACGCAAGGCTGGAATCAGACGCACTGCATATTGAGCCACCGCCGGAGGATAATCAAAAATCCGACTGGGCAGACCTTGTCCAGCAAAGGCTTTCGGCTCAACAGAGGGAACAGAATCTTGACAAACAGATCGCCACGACACGCATCTGGACGATTAACCGCAAGACGGGCGAGGTGTCCTACATGATGAACGGCAGGGTCTCCGTCATCGACCGCGGACGCCTTGTGACCGTACTCAACCAGGACGAGGCGGCAATTGTCTTTGGGTTGGAGATGGCCGTCCAGAAGTACGGGTCGCGGATCGCATGTACTGGAAGCGAAGAGTGGAAGCGGATGGTTACCATGTGTGCGGTCAAGCACGGCATCTTCGCCCAGTTCACGGACCCGGAGATGCAAGGCGCCTTCCACCAGGAACAACTCCTGGCGAATCCTCTCCAACTCCGAGCTGCACGACTGCACTCCATCGAAACCAGGCTCAGAACTGAGGAAACCGAGGATTTGATCTTCACCGACGAAACGGATGCGCGCCTGCTTCTGTCAAGTCTCCAGCCTGCCGCCCAGTCGCGACAACTTCTCGAAAGCCTGAAAGAATCGCAACAACCAGAGCCGAAGGCGAATGTCGGCGACAACCTGACTATTGCCCTTGTCAGGTCTTCCACGGGCCAGCAGTCTTTCAAGGTATCGATTCACGAGGAAAAGCGGCAAGAGATTATCGATCGGGTTGCTCAGCTTCGGCAGGCTGCATATCTGGCATCGCGCAACAACTTCAGAATGCCCAGCCATGAAAGGGACGGCAGGTAACCCCTGGCTGAAGAAGTTCCCCGTCGTCTGCCACAGAAGCGTGAACAATGCGCCACCGCCCATTGCTGGCACGCTCTTCACGGCGATTATCGCGACTATGCCGTCGCCGTCAGCAAGCTGTCCTGGCGGGACTATGCGAATGGAGATTGAACCGGAGTCTTGAGTTTATAAACGGCTGCGAAGTAGGCCACCATCACGCGAAATGACTTGGCTTTATTCACGCCGCCGAGAATCTCCCCACCCACTCTCTCCAGTTCGTCGGCAATTTCGTGGGTCAATGGGAAGACGAAAGAAGTGTCGATACTTTGAAACGGAATGTTCAGCCACGGGCCGTTATAGAACGCCAGAAGCTGCGTCTGAGCTGCCTTGGTTTTGAAGTTCATGATGATGTGCTCGGCGAGCGCGTTCTTGTTGCGGATCTTCAGCACGGCAAAAAGTTGGTTGAAATGGGTCTTGGTGAATTTGGAGTCGACAGTGGGCCGGACTTGAGTGCGTTTCTCTGCCGGAGCAACGACTCTGCGCTTTGGTCTGGTTGTGGTCTTCGTCTCAGGGGCCATGTTGTTTCTTTTAATGATATAGTATACATCACAACTATATGCTGCAAATCAGAATTGCGCTAACCGGCGGAAATCAAAAGAGCTCTCGTGAAAGAAATACAGGGAGTGCGGTGGATTCATTGCATGGAGAGGCCGGGGCAAACCGCATCAACCAAAGCAATTCGAACCGTGGGGCGCAGCGAGAAAAGGAAACTGGCCAGATGCCGTCTGGTGCAACTGACTCTCGCATCTTGGCCCCAACCACGTGTGCTCCCGAATCGGACGGCGGGGAGCACTTGTGCAGGAACGCTCGTGCAAATTCATTCAACATCCATAAGGATTCGTAGGCGCGCAGCGCCAGATAAGTCTTGATCTGTAATCGTTCCTCCCCGAGCGGTTTCACCACCACGCCGGGGCGGGTCAGCCGCGACGCCAAACCTGCGCCACGTTGCCCTTGAGCCGCTCCTCAAGGCCTGAGAACTGGCTCCAGCGGGCATCGAGGCCGATGCCGCACAGACCGGCGCGAACGATAAGAGCGACAACATGAAGACACCTGACGCGTGGCCAGAGCCTTCCCGGGGGAGAGAAAACGCAATCGCCTTTCGCAGGGTGACAATAAGCAGGTATATTCCCCGTCGCCCAATCGGTCATACTAGATCATCATTATGAATTCAGACGTTTGCGGATCGTGGTCAGCAGTTGGACTGGGCCGATGAGACCAGAAGCCACCAGGGAATCGGTATTACGCCATAGCTCCCAGGTTGTGAATGTGAAGCGCCCGGTCGGGCTGGCCTTACCGTCCAACAACCATTGCGGCCAGCGTGCAAGTGATCCATTTGGATTGCGGTCCGCATCCGCCGGCAAGTTTTGGTCGCCAATCAGCCGATTCACCCATAGGTTAGCGACTGCGATTTCCAGCGTGTTTTGTCCAGCGCTCAACACTGAGGTCACGTCGATTCGGAATGGCGATTTCCAAAGAGTGCCCACATGCCGGCCGTTAAGCGTCACATCAGCCATTACAGCCACATCGCCCAGGTCCAGTTCGATTCGGTGATCGGCTGCGAGCAGATCTTCCGGAACATGGAAGTTGCAATGATATGAGGCTGAGCCGGAAAAGAATCTGACTCCGGGATCGGAATGTTCGTTCCAAGGAATTAACTTTTCAAATTGGATTGGAGATGGCGCACCCCAACCCTCAGGAAACCTTACAGCCCACGGACCTTGGATTTGAACGGGCTCAGGAACGCTGGGAACGGAGATCGCGACAGTTTCCCCTGACGCCAGGGTGCAGCGATAGTCGCCCGGTTTTGTGACGCGTAGCTGAATGGTTCCGGCTCGGCCCACCTCACTTGTCGCTGGCGGATATTCGCCGGGGACACTGAAGTCCACCAAGTTTCCATCATGGAACAGAAGGCGATTTTCATGGCCGTTAATCCGGCAAAGAATGTCCAGAGCCTTGCTCGCCCCATGGTCTGGATCGCCGCCGATGTCCCCAACCTTCGAGACTGGAAATGACAGTCCATCACTTTCGATAAGCTTCCGTACGTCTTCAGCTGCATCGCGCGTGTGCTGGGCGTCACCCAGTTTCCCATAAACGGCGGAAAGAATCTCAATCCGCGGAGGAGCTAGCTGGTCCCCAGCACGAAGGAAAGTTTTGTTGTTACGGCTAATGCTTCTGATAATTTGTGCGGGTGAATGCGATTGGCCGTGACGAAATACAACAAACGCCGACCCTTTAGCCGGCAGAATCACAGGAATTCGCGTCATTCCATCGAGTGTGTCATACAAAGTCACCGAGGAAATCAATCCGCTTTCCGGGTCCCAAATCTCAGGCTTGGCGCCCGTGACACGGAACGAACAGTTTGCCACCATTGGCCAGCCAGCATAGGGATATGTCTCCGTAATCGCCCCGTTGGCGACAAAATAGATATCCATGTCTTCGGTGTGCCGGTGTATCCATCGCACCATGGATTGATCGCATTCGAAATCGGGTTTGATGCCTCGTTTCTTCAATGCCTCCGCGGCGGTTGTTCCAGAAATGACCTTTCCGTTGTCCCACAATTCATCCGATAACTTCTGAACTTCGATATCACACTGCGGGTAGCTCATCAGGCTTGGAGATTTCCCTGGCTTAGGCCCAATCACCAAAGCGCCGGCATCGGCCAGTTTCTTTACTGTCCTTAGTAATTGGGGCGTCATGGTCGGCGAGTCCGGCAGAACAAGAATGCGGTATTTCATACCGCCGGGGAGCGTTAGAAAACCATCCTTGTATTCCATGCGTTCGAGCACCAGATCTGCCGGACAAACATCGAAGTTATATCCGGGGCGGCGCGGATCATCCTGGGAGAAGACAAACTGTCGTGGGGCTCCCTCCGCTTCCATGTAGCAGACATCGGCGACAAAGTGGCCTTGTCGCAACATATAAGAGCAACGCGCAACGTAGTCATGCCAAGGCTTGCTCATATTCCACCAGGTTTGGGTCCGCTCATAATGGAGTCCCCAAGGCCCCATGCTCATTCCCGGCGCATAATGGGGGTTGGTCCAGGGTTGCATGGCGTACCGGTGAAACACAAAACGGTTGATGCCCTCGCAAAAAGTCCAGTCTCCGATGTCCTTGACCACGGCGGGGTGCCCCAGCCATCGTTCATTCGCCCCGGAGGTAAAAGTCTCCTGTCCAATGACATTGCGGCCATAAACATGTCCGGCGCTCGTCATCTCGGTTACCGAGTCGTGTTGACCGAAGCGTGGCCATGCCCAACATTCCGCCATAGGTTCGTCAGCTTCGCCGCCGTAACGAATGTTGTTAGCCGGTTCACCCCAATATCCCTCAATCGACAATCTCAAACTATGTTTGCGCGCCACCTCGCGCATTGCGGCTGCGTAATTCTCCAGCAGCAAATTGCCAATTGTTCCCCGAAAATCCCATAGGAACCGTTGAGAGATTTCCAGGCTGTCAACAACCTGTCCCGTAAGGACCGGCATATACGGCAACAGGTCGTAACCGCACAGCCGTTGAAAATCTTCCCGCATCGTTGGCGTCCAGTTCTGAAGACCTATTTCCCAACTGTCAATGTGCGTGGAAACAAGCGTTTTGCCGACAAGGGGGCCGACCGTTTGAACGATGCGTCCCATGAGCGCATCAAATTGGAGCAGGGTCGCGGTTCGGCTGAGCTTATCGGTTTCGAATCCCACTCCACCGGCCGGCGCCGGACGATTCTTCACGCCAGTAGTTGTATGTCCCAAGCGAAGAATTGTCCAGTTGCCAGCCGGTAATTCGCACTGCAGAAGACCGTGCTGATCCATCTCTCCAGTCACGTCAAGAACGCTGGATTTAGACACCAGTTGATCCGCAGGGATTGTTTCCCAGTCGAGACGCGTCGGGTAGTTTCTTAAAGTCGTGCTCGGTATGCGATAACCGTGTCCGGTTTTGTCAGCAGGCGGCGTGAGAAAAGCCAGCACAGCGATGTCGCGATAATAGTCCATACTCGCTTCCGGCTGGGGTAATTGAACATTCACAGGCTGCCCCCCCACAGCAGCAGTGCTGCTCCAGACCACGACTTGCATGGAAAGTTCGGGAGTAATCCAAGGCCCGCCGCTACCGCACCATCCGGCATCGTTGTTCATGTTGACCTGAATTCCGAGCCGGTCAGCTTCCTCGCAAGCAAATTTAAACAACTCATACCATTCTGAATCGCCAAATCGAGAGCCATTAAAGCTTGGCGGTGTGCCCCGATCCACATCCATGATCAGAACACCGGCGATGCCCACTGCTTTCATGGCCTCGAGATCGGCAGTGATGCCTTCGCGCGTCACATTGACATCCAGCCAGAACCAATAAACCCACGGTCCGCAATCAAAGGGAGGTGAGGCAAATTCTGCTTTAGTTTTCTCTACGGACGAAATAGCGGCCTTGCTGCCATTGGACGACTCTGCCTCAGCTTCAAGGACACATCCGGATTGCAGGATCAGGAGGCCACCTGTGGTTAATCCGACTCGGCCTAAGAAATCGCGACGATTCATATTTACCTTTTTCTCTTCAACGCAGCTTCACGATCGAGCACGGCCAGTAAGGCGTAATAGTTATCCACCAGAAGACCTTCATAACCCGTGCAAGTCCCATCCCACATTTTCCAATCCTTGCTGTTTTTATTGGCGCAATAACCCTGAAAATCTCCCTTGGCGAACGAATCCAGCATGGGGAATAGGATGCGGTCGCCGTCGTCAATTCTCCCCAGGCCGTAAAGCGCGGCCACTGTGAAATAGGCAAAAGAGGCCGTCGCGCGAGCATGTCCCGCGTGCAGTTGAAAGTGGCGAGCGGGACATGCTCCCGGTGCGTCCGAACGATAGGTGCTTACCATCTGAAAGGACTGTGATGAAAACTTGAATTGCCAGTCAGAAGAGCAGATTGCGTTGGCCGGAACGGCTACTTGCGCGGAGGGCTTGGCCTCAGGCGGGAAGAGAACGCTGGGGCGAAATTCATCTTTCCCCAGGGAATCCACCGACAGTGATTCTATGGATGTGCCGTCGGGCGTGAGCGCGAGTGAATAGTACGGCGTCCTGACTTCGCGCTGCTCCGTTTTAGCTGTGCGGGCAGCAGCAAAGAAACTACTTACAATTGCAACCAGAGCAAGAGATTTGGTCATGTTCCTTCGATTTACTTCAAGAAATTCCTCAGCCGTTCAATTTCAACTCATTGTCGGCGGATTCCAGGGCTCCATCACGATGTGCAGAATGAACTTTTCCGTTTGTTACAAATACTCATTGCTCCTTTGGGGCACTACCACAAAATGGGCGGGCACCTTGCGATAGGACACTCTGAGACGTTCAAGATCGGTAAAGCGGAAATCTTCGCGCGCTTGCCTTTAAGGTCACAGCAAGTTACTCCATCACCTTCACACACACCGGCCCTATCAATCCGCCCGGCATCAGCCACGAGGGGTTCTCCGTTGGACCGGGGTGAAAGACCTGCGGGTCGCGCAAGATCATGGCATTATAGAGCGTGTTGGTCACCGCAACTGCCAGCGCGTTTTCTCCCGGCCGCACGAAGTCCGTAATGTCTACCTGATACGGTCGCAGCAGCAACGTAGCCGCATGCTCGCCGTTCACCGTCACCTCAGCCACTTCTCTCACATTGCCCAGGTCGAGAATCAACCGGCTAACCGCATCCGCCGCCACGGTAAACGTCGTCGTATACACTCCGCGCCCTGAGAATCCGCGCAATTCGCTGTCGAGCGACCAGTCGATCAACTGGGGCAGATCGCGTTGAATCTCCGCCGTCTTGCCGGATGGGACAAGACCCGTCGCCGCCAGCTTCCATCCTCCCGCACCGATAGGCTCCATCCGCTTCAATTTGCTAGGCTGCTTTGGCGTCGCAACAGCCGCGCCATCGTCCTCGGGATTGAAGACGATCAGCGCCGAGCCGAACGGATCGAGATCGAGGTCGATCTCAGCCCAGTCACTCTTGCGTCGGGTCTCGGCAATCGCTGCTGTCTGCCCGGTCCACGGATTCCACAACTCCGGCGTGCCTTCCGCTTCAAACTCGGCACGCACGTGCCGCGCCGCGTCCGTTTCGTTGCGCAAAAAGTACGCATTCATCTTTCCTATCCGCTTCTGAATAAACGGCAGCGCCTCGCCATGGAACCTTACGTTCGGCTCCGCAACTCGCCCCAGCATCGTAACCAACCCCGCGTGATCGGTTGCCACATGCACGTTCGGCAACCTGCGCATTGCCCTCATCGCCGTCTGCACACGCCCCGTATTCTCCAACAGCCCGTCGGCGCGCGACGGAATCCTATCCGCAAACAGAATCGGCAGTCCGGCGCTTGCCCAACTCTCTATCTTCTCCGCCAGCGTCACGTCGATGGCGTCGAGCGCGGGCAGCACGAGCGCCCGATATTGCGCTCCGCCCCGCGTCACCAGCAACTTGTTGCGCACCGTGCAGTACATCAACGAATCAACATTGATGTGGTCGTAGTTAAAGCCGGCGTCCAACAACGCCTGGTTCAACTTCGGCGCCGGCGGCACTTGGTTCGCGCCATGCACCAGGTCATTCCGGTACAGCGCAACCGCGGCTAAGTTGGTGCTCACCTGTGAAAGGTACTGCACGCGCGTCAGGTAATCGTTTAGCGGCGCAAAGTACGGCCATAGCGGATTCTTCTCGTTGAACTGCGATGAGAAGTTGCCTCCTCCGAACCTTCCACTGGTCCCACTGAACGGGTGCCAGCCCGGCGCTGGAACTTCGGGCATGATGTACGGAAAGCCGTGATACAGAATCGCGTTTACGCCGGCTGTCAGCAACTCATCCGCCGCAATCTTCACCTTCTCCGGAGTGGTTTCGTACGCGGCATTGGACCACACAAACGATTCGCTGCCCACGATCGTGCGTCCTTCCACATGCGCCGATGACGCCGCCATCTTCAGAAAATCATATCCCCCCCATGCGAAGAGATCCTCCGTCTCCGGAATGTCCGCCTCGCCGTAAATGCGCAATACATCGGCGGGCGCGCCGTGCGCCTGTGTGCGCGATAGCAGTTTGTGATCGTGTGCCCACTTGTTGAACTGCCCATAAAACCTCTCCACCATCAAATCCGAAACGGTTTGCCGGTAATCATGGCGCACTGCGTCGCCAATCTCCGCCATCTCATACACGGGCCGGTCGACAAACTGGCTATACGGCTCCATGTAAATCTGCACTTTCAGGATCGGCAGATAGGGCAGCAAATCATAGCCGCGCCGCCGCCGGAACTCTGCAAGAAAATCGTCGCTCCAGAAAAGATTCGCGTTCACCTCAAGGCTGTCGCAGAAAATCGCGCGTAACCCATTGCCAAAATACTTCCCGATATACGGAATCGCATTGTCTCCTACGCGTTTTGCATGCGCCGCAAAGGCAGCCGAGCTCAGATGGTCCATCACAAGCTGCGGACCTTCTCCTGCGCCCGAATTCACGCGTTGTCCTGTCGGCACAGAGCAAAACACAAAGAGCTGCCAGGTGCCTTCCGGCACATCCCAACTCAGCGTTCCATCCGGTTTGAGATGTGCTGTTAGATCTATCGGCGTGCGGCTCTCCAATTCGCCTGACTTGACAGCGAACCTTTCACGTGCGCCGCCGTTGTTCCACTCCCACCGGGCATCCGTTCCGCGCACAGCCACTACGGCCACCAGTTTGGTGCGCTGCTTCATCCGCTCCGCCCAACCTTCCGGTAATCCTTGCAGAGCGTTCGCGCCATTCGTCGGATCGCCGTCTTCGACTGAAGGCGCCTGTATCCGTTCGCGGAACTTGGCCGGTCCAACCACCGATAAATGCGTCGACCGTAGCTCGATGGAGGCCAACTCCGGAGTAATCGCGTCTCCTCCGCCAAAGGGCCACCCTGACCCGAACGTGTAATCAATAAACATGCTGTGCTTGCGCGCTTCCTCTACTGCCACGGAAATGTGCTCGAAGAAAGATGTCGTCGCAAATGCGCGCACTCGGTCCATTTGCGCTTCAGAAAGGTGCAAATTTACAATGCCCGCGTCGAACGACTGAATCTCAGCGCCGCCAAACCCTGCCTTATCCAACACGTCGATCTCGCGCCGCAGTTCTTCCTCCGTCACATCGTTCCCCGGCCACCACCACCGCGCAATCGGCCGGTACTTCTTCTCGGGCGATAGAAACTGCTGCCGAATCGAAGCGCGGCTGCCGCCACCCTGGGCCATCTGGTTTCCCGGGGATGACCCGGCGCCTACCGGAGCCTGCCCCCTGCCGGTGACTTCCGTCAGCGCTGCTGCTGCGCTGGCCAACGCGCTATTGCGTAGAAATGTTCTGCGATTCTGTTTCATGCGGCTGGTATGTCGCCTCCCCCCGCGACTGAATTCGATTTCAATCGGAGCCAATTCGTTAGCATCTTTGTGCTCCTTAATCTCTGAGGCATCCCGGAACACCAGAGTTGCGTTTCTCGTTGTAAATCTCCGCCTGGACCATCCCTCCCGTCTTACATGAACTCTGCCCATCATGCAAACGTTCAGGAAACCAGGATCCGGCGATGGACTACTCTTACTACGCCGCAAAGCTCCGCTCGCGCGGAGCTCTGTGGCCTATTGTTGCTCCCGCGATGTTCCACTCGTTCGAATTTCCACTGCACTGATGCCCCTATGGCCCAACGCAGGGTCATCGAAATGGCCGCCGCAGTTACTCCGGGCGCCGGATATCCGACGCATTCGTGCGGTGATTAATGGGCGTTCAGATCGGCGACAAAACGAGTCAGAGATTCGTAAGCTTCTTCACAGATTTTCGCAAACAATGTCTCCGCGCAATCGTGAGAGTCGTGTGAGTTGACGATGATAAAGCCCTCGTGAATCCAATAGTTGTCGTAGTTCTTCAGATGGTCACCAGCGTCCTGAAGCCTGGCGGCGATTTGGATGAGCTTGTCGCTCCCCTCGACCACGTCGGCGCCCACTTCCATACATTTATCTCCGCTTATGGCGGAGAGGATCAGGAAGCGGCCGTACTTAACTTCGTAATCGGTTGTCGTGTAAATTCTTGGCATTTGCCGTTTCTCCTCTGAGGGGCGGCTGCCTCAAGCGGTAGATTCAACAAGAACAAAAGAGACATGTAATTTCCAAATCGTTTCGGATGCCTCGGCGGTGAAGATCGTATCCGATCTTCACCGCCGAGCTGGTGTTGGTGAGTTGTTGTTGTGGAGTTCACTTAGAAATAGATCTTCCCGACAAACTGCCAGATGCGGCCCGCACCGTTGTTCGATGCATCACCGGTAATCGTGCCCCAGCCGCCGGTCAGCGTCTCGTTTTGGGGCTGAGCGTAGTTGCTGGTGCTGGGGTTGTTGAGGTGTACGTGGTTGAACGCGTTGATGGCCATTGCAGTGATTTGAAGCCTCGTATTCTCGGTGACCTTGAAATCCTTGTGAGCGGCAAGGTCCACGTTATACCAGCCCGGACCGTAGATTTGATCGCCACGGACGCCGTAGGGCGTGAAGTCCTGCGAGCCCACGCTGGTGACCGCATACGCCGGCGCTGTAAACGCCGCGGAGTTCCAGTAGCCGGTGACTTTGGTGCGAGCGTGATCGTTAGCGCCGGGCCCGTATGGATTGGCGCCCTTCACGAGCGGTGCGTCGCAACTCCAGTTCGTACTGCTGGTCTGGAACCACGGACCGGTAAAGTTGCCGGGCGCATTGGCGATGCCGCCAATCGTTCCCTGGCAACCGATGTTCGCCCGAAAGCCGCTGGAGGCGATCCAGATGGGATCGAGTTTCCAGCCGCCGATAATGGCATCCTCCAAAGTATTGGCATTACCAGCTACAAGCGTGCCTTTGCCGAAGGGCAAACTGTACTCGCCGGAAAGCTTGAAGACCTGAGCAGCGAGGTTCTCGCAGCGATCATAGTCGGCGCGGAAGCCGCCGAAGCCGACCACAAACGGCGCACGGCCGCCAGCCGGGCCGCCTTCATTCTGCTGACCGGCCTGCGCATCAGACAAGCAGGTTGCGTAGGTGTAGTTCGCGTCCATATTGAAACCGCCCGCCAACTGGTGCTGGTACTCCAATTCGCCGGATTGGTAGTTGCTGACCTGCTCGGTCTCCTCCATCGGACCGTCGTTGGGAGCCATGTTCGGGAAGGGAATGGTATACGTACCGTCTGGCATGAACGGCGAATTCGCGCAGTAAGGATTGGCCGCGAGCTGTGCAGCGGCGCATGGCGTGACAGCGGCGGTGTTTGTCGGGAGCGCCTGCCGCGGAGCGTTGTGGTACGGATTAGCGCTCTCAAGGTTCCGGCCCAGGGTCCCCACGTAACGAACTTCGACTGAGTCGTGATTCGTCACCATGTACTGCACGGCGAAGTCGAGGGTTTCCACGTATGGATTGTGGAGGTGATACGGCCTGCCGACGAGATTAACCGAACCGAGCGGCAGATATGCGTTGAGAGGGTTGGTCATGTCGACGATGGAGAAAAGGTTCTCCATCGTCGGGGTGGTTGGGCCGGTACCGGCGTTGCTGACAAACTGCGGTCTGTAGGAGTACTGCGTTCCCTGCTGCACCGACACGGTGAACGGATAGTTTATCGGTTCGCCTTCGTTGGAGAGGAGGATTCCGGTGTAAGACATACCGGCGCCCGCGCGCACCACCAGGTTCGGCCGAACGCGGTAGGCAGCACCGAGGCGCGGAGCGAAGTTGAAAATCGGCTGTTCGTTAATCGAGTTGTTGGGCTCGCAGATGATCGGGATATTATTGTAGGCCAGCAGGTTATTGAAGGCCGAGGACCTGCTCACGCTGCAGCCGTCTTTGTTAATGTAATAGGCGCTGCCGCTGACCTGGTTGCCGTCCGCGCCGCCCATCCAGAAGTTACCGACGCCTCCTATGCCGCTCCCGCCTATTAACGGGCCAAAGTAGTCCTCGCGGATTCCCAGATCCAGCGTCAGCGCAGGCGTAACCTTCCAGTTATCGACTGCGTAGAGAGCAATGTAGGGCACGTGAAAGTCCCTATCTGACGTGTTGGACCCGCTGTAGCCGTTTACGCCGCCAAGGTCGTTGGACGCGGTGCTCAGGCCGCCGGCAGCCAGGTAGGTGGAATTTGCAAGGTTGGCGCTTGGCTCGAGGAGGAAGTCGGTCATGCTGGGGCCGCCGTCGCCGGAGGCGGGCAGATTCGAGTATTGGCCATAACTGAAGGAGCCTCTCGAATTAGCCTTCACCGGGCCGACTTCGAAGATCCACCAGTCCTCGGCGCCGAACTTCAACTGGTGCTTGCCGACAATCTTGGTCAGGTTGTCAGAGAACTGCCACGAACCGTCCTTTTGCCAGTTGCCATTGGCGTGAACGCCCACGGTGGAGAGGCTGCTGCCGAAGTTAAAGTCTGGAAGGCCGCCATTGTCGTATGTCGTCGGAATGCCCTGGATTCCAAACTGCAAGGGTATGCCCGACGTGCTGCTAATGCCGTCCCCTTCTACGCGGTAATAATAGTTGTGGTTCTCACCAGCACGAAACTCGTTGATCAGGTGAGAATTGAAGACGTGGGTCTCCGTGAAAGTGAACAGATAGGACGGGTTGTAAACCCAGAATGTAGCGCCCTCAAGAGGTGCTGGTAAGGTAAGGCTCGGCGTCTGGACCTCGTTGAAGTGACTAAACGTCAGGAACGCCGAATCCTTGGCATTGAAGGTGTGATCGAGACGTACGTCGTATTGCTTCGTAACGGTGGGGGTAAATATTTGATCATAATAGTTGCTGGAGTAGCTGTGGGTACCGCTAGTGCTCAGTCCGGTTGTGGAACTGATGCCGACGTTATTCCAGGTTTTCGGGTAGAGACTGAGCATCTTGACGGCATTGGGATCGATTCTATTGCCCGGAAGCTGGTTGAAGCAGGAAGTAGCAACCGGGCCGCCCGCTACCGTCGAAACCCAGTTCGTCGTTCCCGCAAGGCTGGGGCATCCAGCCGGTTGTCCGAGTTCCTGGAAATAGGGATCGCGGAGGATCGCGCTCTTCACGCCGCCATTCACATTCGGATCCGTCACGATTCCGAGCCCGCCGCAGCCCGCGGGTAAACCGGTAATGGGATCGGTCGCGCCGCAAACGATGGCGCGCGTAGTGGCAGGATCGAAGATGGTGCCATCCTGGAAGGTGCGGCCCGTTCCGTCGACGATTTTGTTTGCATTTTGATTGAGAATATCAACCAGATTGGTGAAGCCGCTGCTCTGCATCGTAGCCGTCGGAACCGTTTCGTTAACGGAACTAGAGACGTCGTAGTAGGTGTTCTGAAAATCGACAGTAAAGAAGGTCTTGTTATGCCCGTCGTACACATGCGGTATGACTACGGGACCGCCGAAGATAGCGCCAAACGAGTTCTCCTTGAAGCGTCCCGGCCGGTTTGGATGGCCACCTGAGAGTTCGGTGCGCTTGTTGAAGTAGTCGTTGGCGTTGAACATATCGTTCTCGTTGTATTCCCAGGCGCTGCCCCGGAACTTGTTTGTGCCCTGCTTGGTCACAACGTCCACGACTGCACCGTAGGCGCGGCCCAGGTCGGCATCGTTGTCGCCGGTCTCCACCTTCATCTCTTCGATCGCGTCGGGGATGGGCGGTATGGTGAATTGATAAGTGGCGGGTTCGAGCTCGGCATTATCGTCGACGCCGTTCACGCGCACATCCAGCGCGCCGCTCTGCGTGCCATGAACCAGAAACGATGTTGTGCTGTCATTATTGCCCGTGAACTGGACGCCCGCCACGGTGGTGAGCAAGCTCTCAAAATTCCGGCCGCCTTGACCGCCAAACAAAGGGAGCCCGGTGACAACCGCGCTGTCGATCGTCGTTCCCAGCGAGGCATTCTGCGCCTGCAGGAGCGGTGAGGCGGAAGTTACGGTGACTTCCTCTGTCGATGCGCCTACCTTCAACAACACGTTTTCGGTCACGGTCGACCCCAGGTGCAAAATGATGCCGTTGGCCTGAGATTCCTCGAACCCCTTTGCACCAACCCTGATCGTGTAGGTTCCCACCTGCACGATCGGGAACGAGTACGCGCCGGCCGAGGTGGTGGTGGTATTTTGTGTAACGCCGGTTGCCGTGTTGGTCAGCGTGCAATTCGCGCCAACCACTAACGCCCCGCTCGGGTCCGTAACCGTGCCGGTGATGCTGCCCGTATCAATGCCCGCCTGAGCCAATGCGCGGCCACAGAAGGCGAGCATTAGCGCGGCACAAATCATTGCCAGGAATGTTTTTAGCTTGGGATTTGCTGATTCCTTGTGGTTCATCGCGCATGCCTCCTTAAGCATGATTGGGTGTGCTGACGTTCCCCGATGCGTGCCCTAATACAGTTGGAGTTAAGGATTTCGGAGGGAGCAGGGGCCTTCAGGCCCCTGAAAACAGGTCAAAAGGAAACGGCCTTTAGGCCCGGGCCTCTATCGTCCGGCCAAATACAACTGTAGTACTAAGCAGCGAGAGTTCAGTCACGGTGGAACTGCGCTGCCTGATGCAACATGGATTCGCGTCTGAGTTTCGTTCCGGGGCTTTGCGCCCGGCCTTTTCATTGCCGGTGAGAACACTAGGAAAGAAACGAGCCGTAGTAAAGACCAATCATGCCCCATGTCACGCTTTGCGCCAGGCGCACACATTTGAAAGAGGGCACAAATTCCAGGATGGGTCTATTTCGGCGGTATTGAGGTGCTGGCGCTCTCCGTCAAGGGACCGGTAAGCGTGTCGTGCGGATAAAAGTCGGCGACGTTCGTTCGCGTGAGGAGCTGAACCGGCATGTAGACTGCTGGCGGTATCGTTCTCTTGTTGAGGATGTCCAGAGCCAACTGAACCAGGTTTTCCCCATACTTCTCCGGAAAGAACGCCACCGTAGCCACAAGCCGCGTGTTGGCCAGGCGGAGCTCGCGGCGCGCTTCCGGTGCACCGCCGAAGCTGACGGCCAGGCACATGTTGTTCCGGCCCGCTTCCTCGAAAGCGCGCAGAGCTCCGAGAACTGCGTAATCGTTGATGCCCATGACCAGCGTGCGGCGCTTAGGCACTAATTGAAGATGACGGCGCGTCAGTTCAAAAGAACGAACGAACTCCCCGCGCGAATCGAGATGAGTCAGAACGCATTCATTGTGGACGCCATTACGCAAAACATTCTGCGCGCTGGAAAGACGCAGATGCGGCAGAGACCCGGCAATTTCAAGGTCGAGAAAGAGCATCTCGTCGCACTCTCCATCCCAGTGCGTCTGCGCGGCCTTGAGAAGTGCCTTGCCCGCGGCCACTCCGGCGCGCTGGTTGTCGATGCCAAGAAATACCCCATTTGGGTGAGGTATCTCGACGGCGATGAGAGGGATTTGTGCCTCGTCGAAAAACTGTGCGACTTTGGTTCCAATGCGCTCATAAGCTTGGAATTCGATGGCGAGATCGACACCCCAGCTTACCAGGTGCTCCGCGTTCTTAAGGGCAACTTTGACGCTGTAGCGATTGTCAACTTCGATCAGGTCAATCGGTCTCGATTCGGCAGCCCATCGCAATCCCTGGACGAGCGCGCTGCAAAACGAATCGTTGGTCTGAGAGGCATATCCTATGCGGAAGCGCTTGCCGCTCAGAATCCTCACATTCGACGCGTACCTTCCCCTGTCGCTACGCCGGAGCAGCCCTTGCTCCTCCAGTGTCCGCAGCAGCCGGAAACAGACGGTGCGCTCCAAGCCCGTTTCCTCGGTGACTTCGGTTAAGGAGAACGCCTTCCGGTCGTCCTCGAAAACACGCAGGATCTTGCACGCGCGGGTGACACTCTCAAGGGTGTAAGGTGAGACGGGCAATTCCTTGCGGCTGGCCATGGCGAGCAAATTATCGCATCGACGAGCTTCTGTTGCACAGCGAGAAATGAGAAATGTTGCGCCAGGCGCAAAGGACGCGCCTAGAGATTTTTGCAGTTGCCCTGGTCAATAAATTTGCGTTTGACTATTTCCGTGCTTCTTAAGCACTACATGAAAGGATTCAATGAAAATCGTTGCAATCCGCCTTTATAAGGTTCGATCGGGAAATACCGGAGAACGAGGCGCGGAGTTTGGCGAATCGCAATACTGGGGCGGGGGCTGGCAGACACATGCTCTGATTGCCAATCCCATGTCGGTTTACAAAAAATATGCTAGGCTTCGTTCGCTTTGGATGGGGCCGGGCCAAGATCCGTATGCCATCGAAATCCTCACTGACGACGGAGTGACCGGTAGCGCGGTGAACTATGGAGGGGGCCCGGCGGCCTGCCTCACGATCGCGAAACACTTCAGCCGTTTTCTCATCGGCGAGGATCCGTTCAATATCGAAAAACTGTGGGACGAGATGTATCGCTCGACATTGCCTTACGGGTTAGGCGGAATTACGGCGATGGCGATAAGCGGTGTCGACTTGGCGCTATGGGACCTGATGGGGAAGGCGCTCAAGCAGCCTGTATACAAACTACTCGGCGGCCAAACAAAGGAATCGATTCCGTGCTATGTGACCACGCATCCCGATCTGGTTGCGAGTTGGAAGAACTCCGGTTTTCTGGGGGTGAAGATCGCTGCGCCTTGGGGCGCGGCAGACCGACGGGACGGCCTGGCTAAGATGCAGCACTGCCTGGAGCAATGCCGGCTTGAACTGGGCTCGGAGATGGAGTTAATGGTGGATTGCTATCTCTCGTGGGATTTCGAGTTCACCACGCGGCTTGCCGAACGGGTGCGCGGCGTTGACGTGAAATGGTTTGAGGATCCTCTTGAGAATGGCTGGGCCGAAAAGATGAATGCAGAGTTGCGTCGGCACATTTCCCCGATCCAGGTGGCGATTGGCAATCTGGAATTCGATTACAAGGCGTATGCTGCGATTCTTGCGGAGCGCGCCTGCGACGTGATCCAACCAGAGATGCAATGGTGCGGTGGCCTGACTGCGGTGCGGCGCATCGCCGCGATGGCAAAATCCACGGGCGTGCCCGTGATTCCGCACGGCTCCGGAGTGTACAACTATCACTTCGTCATGTCGAATTTGAACTCGCCCTTTGCCGAGTATCTTTCTGTCGGAGACGGCACAAGTGTCCGCCCCATCTTTGACGCGATTCTCGGTGAACCGTTGCCAGTCGATGGCCATGTTACGCTCGGCGATGCACCTGGGTTCGGTGTAGAACTGAACCGCGAAATGATCGAGCAAATAGAGTATTGAATCAAGACTAGAAAATCAGGAGAAAATGGTGAAAGACAAAATCAAGTGCGGGGTTCTCGGCGCGGGCTGGTGGGCAACGTTCGCCCATATTCCAGCACTATTGTCGCACCCCTGTGCGGAACTTCTGGCCATCCAAAAGAACGACCGCGAACGAGCGCGCAAGGTGGCTGCCGATTTTGGCGTGCCTTATGCCTGTACGACCGCAGCCGAGCTGCTTTCCATCGAGGGACTGCAGGCTGTAGTGGTCAGCAGCAGTCCTCACCTGCACTATGAGCAGGCAGCCGCTTCATTACGCCAGGGGAAGCATGTTCTCATCGAGAAGCCCATGACAATCACCGCAAGCCAGGCCCGGAAACTTCTCGATCTGGCGGATGAACGCAATCTTCAATTCATCATCAGTTGTCCGTGGCACTTCACTCCTCACGCGGCGATTGCCCAGGGCTTGATTCGTGAGGGAAAACTCGGCTCACTGCGAATGATCAGCGTTCTGATGACTAATCCTATCAGTCATTTGCTGCGTGGCGAAAGCACAACCCCCACTCACGGCTCCGATATTCCCTATTTACACCCCAATAGCGGTACTTATAGCGATCCCAAAATCGCCGGTGGCGGGCAGATTTACGCGCAGGTATGCCACGTTGCTGCATACCTTACCTTTCTTACCGGCTTATCCGCAAGCGATGTGTTCGCGCGATTCCATCATGACGGTGCGCGCGTGGACATATACGACTCGCTCAATATCCGCATGGAAGACGGCACTCTGGTTAGTATCGCCAGTACGGGTGCTACAAGCCTAAACCTGCGCACATACGAAGTGCGGATTTTCGGAACGGACGGAATGCTCTACTTGGATCTTTGGCGCGGCACAATGACCTTCACGAGCATGTCCGGGCAATCGGTAACTTATCCGGAGCTTAGTCCCAGCGAGATATACCCGCAGCAAGCCCCCGCGATCAACCTCATCGACTCGATCTTTGATCCAACCTGCAATCGGTCCCAGGCTTCGTTTGGCGTAGCGGCAATGGAAATGATTGAAGCTGCCTGTATCTCAGCAACAAGCGGGCAGAATGTCCTTATCCCCAGTTTCCTGGAGCAAACGGCGTGAACGGGCTATGCTTGCGCGGAATTACCTGGAACCACAGCCGCGCCTTTCCTCCGCTGATTGCCGCCTCGCAGCGTTATGAGGAGTTGCATCCGCAAGTGCATCTCGAATGGGAGAAGCGCAGTCTCGATGATTTTGGCCATGCCCACCTAGGCGAACTCTCTCGCTCTTACGATTTGCTTGTCATCGACCACCCCATGCTCGGCGAGGTGCACCGTGACGGCACTCTCCTCGACCTGCAGCCACGGTTGCCGACGGAAGCTATTGCCGAACTCGACGCTGATGCGCTTGGTATGTGTCTTGAAAGCTATCGTTACGAAGGGTGTCTCTACGCGCTCCCCATTGACGCTGCCGCTCCAGCTGCAAGCTACCGCGCTGATCTTCTTGAACGCGGGGGCCATCAAGTACCAGCATGCTGGGATGAGGTAGTCAAACTCGCGCGGAACGGGCTTGTGCGCATGCCCGGATTCCCCGCAGATCTTTTCCTCAATTTAATGGGCATGTGCGTTTCGAGAGGCAGTTCCGTTGCCTGCGGAGATCATTTGTTTGACCGCCCGATCACGACACGCTGCCTTGAAGAACTCCGGGAGTTGGCCTCGCACATGCCCGAGACGATTTACACCATGCATCCGATTGCTCTGTACGAAGCAATGGCGATAAGCAATGAGTTTGCCTATTGTCCTTTCGCATACACCTACAGTAATTACTCCCGTCCTGGGTTCGCGGCCAACCCGCTGACCTTTGCCAATCCGGTAGCTCTCAGGGACGCAGCCCCGCTGCGCACAGTGCTGGGCGGCACCGGAGTAGCTGTCTCCGCCTCTTGCGCGCGCAAAGAAGAGGCGATTGCATTCTGTCTGTTCGTTGCGGGGCGTGATTGCCAAAGCCATCTCTATGGCGTGTGCGGAGGCCAGCCAGCCAGCAATACCGCGTGGCACAACCTGCTGTTGAACCGGATCAGTGGCAACTTCTTCGAACGTACCTTGGCAAGCATCGAGTCCGCGTACGTGCGGCCGCGCTATCCGAGCTACATCGCATTGCAGAAGGCCGCAGGAGGTGCAATCGCTCGCTTCTTGCAAGGTGAAGCGGCTGCCGTGCAGACTCTGGAGAACCTGGACAATCTTTACCACCAGAGTCTTGATGTGGCTCAAGACGAACGGGAGGTCGCTCAATGATCCCGTTCTCCTGCTCGGACTACACGTTTCCTTTGCTCGCACGGGCCCAACGCTTCGCACTGCTGCATCTACTTGGCTTCAAGCATGTAGACATCGGGCTATTCGAGCGGAGTGAAGGACTCAGGCCCGGCCAACTTCTGGCTGAACCAAGGACGTTCACCAAACAGCTGAATTGCGATCTGAAATGTGCTGGTTTGCAAGTTGCGGACGTCTTCCTGCAAATTGGCGCAGATCCGGCTGAATCGGCCGCGAACGATCCGAGCCTGTTGGTTCGAGCACGGAATCGCAAGACCTTTCTGGCAGCTCTCGATCTTTGCTCGACGCTCGGTTCTATCCACATGACAGGGCTTCCGGGCGTCTGGCACAAGGGGATGGATAAGGCTGCCGATTTGGCGTTGGCTGTAGACGAGGCAGGATGGCGCCAACATGTAGCTTTTCGCGCGGGGGTGAGCTATGCCATCGAAGCGCATGTGGGTTCGATTTGCTCGGATATCTCGAGCACGCGCTCTTTTCTTGCGTCAGTATCTGAGTTGACCCTCACACTCGACTACGGCCATTTTGTCGCGTCGGGCATAGCGTCATCTGAGATTCACTCCCTGCTCCCTCTTGCTTCTCATATTCATGTGCGTGGTGGTGCACCGGACCGGCTGCAGTCCTCAGTGAACGAGAACCAGATTGATTTTGACGGCATGGTGCGCCGCTTGCAGAAGCAGAAATACAGCGGGTTCCTTGCACTTGAGTATGTTTGGGTCGACTGGCAGCAGTGCAATCGCAGCGACAATGTTTCTGAGACCATTCTGCTGCGCCGGCAATTGGAGGATCTCATGACTGTCAGGCCCGAGGGTGGTGCGCTTCAAAAGGATAAGCAGAGCGTTTGACCTATCACGACAATTTGCCGTTGTGCCCGGCACGCAATCAGCTTAGGTGAAATGATTACAATCTGTCCGGCCACTGCCGGAGCCACCGTCTATACCATAGGCACTAAAGGCGCTTTAAACACGTATGGAACCGAGCAACTGAGAGTGAGAGAGATGAAGAGGTGATGACAACCGATCAAAGAAAGATACTGAGTTCAGCGTTGGCACACCGAATCGCCCTTTTCATTGAGAGTTTGGCCGGCTTGCTTCCGTTGTCGCAAGGCCGAGCACAACAGGCGCAGCCGACCGCAGGCAACGACGCCTTATTCACGCCGCCGGGCGATAATAGGATTCCAGGATCGGGCCTATCAAGAAATCGCGGTGAAGGAGTTCGGGTTCTATAGCCCGACCGACGGAAAGCTGGGTGCATTCGATGGATGTGGGTAAAGCCGACAAACTCGAAGGGATTTTCACGCCGCTTCTGGTTCCTCTGGACGAGCGCGACCGGGTGAACGAAGCGGAGTTTCGCCGCTTCGTTTCCTGGTTGATTGAGCGCGGTGTGCACGGCCTGTACCCGAATGGTTCGACGGGTGAGTTCACGCGTTTCACGGCAGAAGAGCGGCGCCGGATTGTCCAGGTGGTAGCGGAAGAGTGCGGTGGCCGGGTTCCGATTCTGGCTGGCGCAGCAGAGGCGAATGTGAAGGAGACGCTTGCCGCGTGTGAAGCTTACGCGAAGATGGGCGCAAGGGCGGTAGCCATTGTGGCGCCGTTTTACTATAAGCTGACTCCCGAATCAGTGTACGCGTACTTTGCTGAAATCGCACGCAACTCGCCGATCGACATCACTCTGTATAACATTCCCATGTTCGCCAGCCCTATCGATGTGCCGACGATCCAGCGCCTGGCGTGCGAATTCCCCAGAGTGATCGGCATCAAGGATTCCTCGGGCGATCTCGGTTTTATGATGCGGATGATTGCGGCGGTGCGCCCGCATCGACCGGATTTTAGCTTCCTCACGGGATGGGAAGCTGTGCTCGTTCCCATGCTGATGATCGGCTGCGATGGCGGCACGCACGCATCGAGCAACGTGGTGCCAGAGATCACCCGCTGCATGTACGATCTGTATCGCTCAGGAAACCACGCCGCGGCCATGCGGTGGCAGTTTAGGATCCTGGAGCTTTTCGACGCAATGCTCAGTCCGTGGGAGTTTCCAGATGGGTTCCGGGCTGCCGCTGAGTTGCGCGGATTCCATTTCGGCCGGGGACGGCAGCCCCAGACGAGCGCGCAGCGAGCCGATCATGCTCTCCTCAGTACCACTCTGCAATGCCTTCTAGCGGATTTCGAGCTGGTGGAGAGGCCAGCAGGCGGCTGCACGGTGCGGGCAGATGATTCTGGGCAGGATATGGTGAAGCAAGTTGCGACGAAGGTTCTTGAGGAACTCAAGAAGAGGGGCGCATTCTGATGGATGCGCTTGCACTGATCGAAATTGGCGGTTGGTCACCGGCCATGGTTGTCCTGGACGCGATGGAGAAAAGCGCCAATGTGCGCGTGCTCCAGACCGAGTTGAACGACGCTCCCGGCGTGTGCATGAAACTATGCGGTGCCATCGCAGATATTGAGACCGCCGCACAAGCCGCCGAAGAGACTGCCAGGGCCATGCAGACACCGGTCATCGTCCATGTGATCGAGAAGCCGGCGGAACATTCGCGCGCCAGCTATGAAGCAGACCCGGATTTCAACACTCTCATCGAACAGGCATCAGTCAAAAGACCGGAGAAAATTATGAGCGATCAAGCCAGCTTTGCCGTAGGCCTTATCGAGACCCAGGGCTTTACCGGCGTGTTTGAGGCCATTGATACCGCACTCAAGACCGCGGCCGTGGAGGTTCTGGCGCGGGAGAAGCTCGGCGGCGGGTATATCACGGTTGTCATCAAAGGAGACGTTGCCAGCGTGCGCGCGGCAGTGGAGGCGGGAAAGGTCAAAGTGGAAGGTCTCGGCCGCCTGGTGGCCGCTCATGTCATTCCCAATCCCAGTCAGGGCGTTCTCTCGCTGCTACCCAAGTAGTTGTCTCGAAATGGTAGATTTGACGTGATCCGCAAGGTAATCGACGACCACGAATCGAGTTCTGCCCTTGGCGATCAGGCCGAGAAGCTCCAGCTATCGCTGGAAGAGAAAAACGGAGCAGGCCACCCCCTGGACAGGTGAATACAACCTGGGACCATGATATGGGCCACGGCGACAGTGCCTCTCAAAGGCCGAGTGGTCTCTGTGCAACAATTCTTTGTCGTGCACGCGCCTCCGGCCCACAACGCTGCATTCGACTCTGAAGCATAGCCGCGTATGAACCTCCCGAGTTAGCCGCCATATCTCACAGGCGGATTGTCGATTTGGGTGAGTTTGGGAGCGGAAATAGTTGGAAAGGCCGTCTTTTCTGTGTCATAACTACGTTGTCGAAGCGTGTTATGGCGGCGGAAGGG